>NZ_VRYE01000115.1 GCF_008041835.1 Ectopseudomonas mendocina | reverse complement strand
GAAATGAGGCGGAATCTGGTCGATTTCAGTAAATTAAGCGAAACAACAGGGTAAAAACGCGCAAATAGTGGGCAATTCGCTTTGTCTTTGTCGCGCTCGGTCCATTCATTAAGTCAAGTCCGACGAGCTGCTAGATCGAACTGGTAACTGACTTCCGATTCGAAGCGCGGATTTTCCTGGTAGGCCTTGCCGGTGGCGCTGTCGTCGTTGGTGTCCACCGGGTCCATGATACCGACCGCAAAGCGCAAGCCTTCAGCCAGGTTGTTGTTGCGGTAGGTGATCTGCGAGGTCGGGAACGGGTATGGGTAACCGGTGCCGATGTTGCCGAAGGACACGCCATTGCCGTCCACCAGGCCTAGGGTGTCGGAGACGTTGCCGTAACCGGCCAGCAGCTCGTCGAGGAAGATATTGGAGCGCGAGAACAAACCGAAGTCCTTGCCCACCAGCACCTCGCCCCATTCCGGGCTGGAAACGGTGCCATAGAACTGACGAACGTCGATGGCGGTGTCGGTGCCGTTGGTTTCGCTGTCGTTGATGGTGACCCAGAAGGACGAGCGGCCGGTCAGCTTGAGTCCGTCGATCTGCTTGCCGAAGTTGAAGCCGATCCAGTTGGGCAGAAAGCCCATCTTCACCCGCGACTGGCGACGGTCGAACTGCTCACCGTCGCGGTCCACGTCGCTGTTGACGTAGAAGGCGTTGATATAGCCGTCGGTGGAGAACGTGGTGTCGCCCTTGTCGTACAGGACGATCTCGGCGGCGGCCTGCTGCGCGGTCGCCAGAGCGACGGCGGTGGCCAGGGTCAGGGGCAGAAGTCGAGTGATGGCGATCTTGTTGTTGTGCATAACGCTCTCCGCTTGAGTGGCGACCGCCAGGGCAGTCGTGTCGGAGGCGATTATCGAAAGCGGGTCCGGCGGGCCATACGCTGCCTTGGCAGCGATTCGCTGCTGCTTTGGCTGGGCGCTACCGTCGCGCTTCCGCCGGCTCGCGACCGACCTGCTACCGGTAGTGGGAGAAAGGTATTAGTACCGTGCCAACCCTAGGGCGTAGACATGCGCCAGTAACTAAGCGGCAGGGGTCGCGCACCGCAACGAACGGCGGCGGCGCGGCTGCACAAGGCTTCGCCCCGGGTCGGGGCTCCTACGATAGCCCCAGACGCAGCCTCATCCTGTAGGAGCCGCGCCCCGCGGCGAATCAAAAGAACGCCGCAAAGCCAGAGCCTCGCACCAGATCGGGGCTCCTGCAGAAAAAGGGCGTTGGAAATTCGCGCGCAGTCGCGCAAAGAGCGCTGAAAAGAACGCAGCCTAGGCCAGCGACGGCGCTCCGCTGGCCAATA
Organism: Ectopseudomonas mendocina; assembly: GCF_008041835.1. Classification (GTDB taxonomy): domain Bacteria; phylum Pseudomonadota; class Gammaproteobacteria; order Pseudomonadales; family Pseudomonadaceae; genus Aquipseudomonas. The sequence continues at coordinate 8,858 of NZ_VRYE01000115.1, read as the reverse complement.
CGCGCCAGTCGCTGGCGCTTAGCAACTGCTCATGAGCCTGGAGCAGATCGTTTTGGGTCAGGGCTGTCAGCGCCTGCTGCACCCGTTGCAGGTGCACCTCGGGCAAGCCTGCCAGGTGCAACTGCCACAGCTGCTCGGCACGCGCCAGGTTGGCCTTGGCCGGACTCAGCGCCGGCAGCAAGGCATCGCGATAACGTGACACAGTCTCGTCGTCCAGCTGGGCGAGCGACTGCCGCTGCTCGCCCAGAAAAGCGCGGATATGCTCGAAGATCCCGGCCGCCCCGCAGACGGGTGACTGCAGGGCAAACAACAGCCCCCGGCAGCCCTCAACCTGGCGAAAACCGGCGAACAGCGCGTATCCCAGCTGCAGCTCACCACGCAGGCGCTGGTAGAAGCGCCCCTGCAGCACCTGGCCAAGCAGACGCCAGGCAGCCTCGGTACAGGCATCGCCAGCCGGCAAGGGGCAGAACAACAGCAAGGCGGCATCCGTATCCGGCTGCGCGACCTGATGCCAGTCGATCCCGGTTTCACTACATGGCGCTGACGGCAGGTCCGCAAGCGCCTCAACGGCCACGCACATTTCAGCCAACTGCGCCTGCTCGCTCGCGCCAAGACCGACACTCAGCCCTTCCAGCCGCGACGCTCTGGGTAGCTCGCATAGTTGTAGCAAACGCTGCAGCAGCACCCGCAACAACATGCCCTGGGCAGCAGGCTCAGCCGGTTGATTGAACGCAGCCAACAGCAGCGGCACCAGCAAGGCGCTGAAGGCCGGCAACAGCGACGCCGGCCCGCGCAGCGAAAGGCTCCAGCCAGCGGCTTGCACGTTCAGTTGGCAGGTGATGCCCAACCGCTCACCACGCCAGCGCAGGTCGGCGCTGCGTGCCAGCAAACCAGCCTCGATCGCCGCCGAGTCGCCCGCACCTGAAAAGGGGCCACGCCAGTAAAGCGCGGCCGGCCCACCCTCGACCTGCCCCGGATGATGTCGCAACGCGGCCAATGGCAAAACGGCTGATGCTACGGCAGCGCCGCACAGCAGCGGATCATTGCCAGGCAGCCGCCATGGGTGGCTCGGAATTGGCGCTGGCGATGCCACCGGTGGCAGAGTCTGCAATGGCAAATCCAGTCCGATTGCCGGCCACAGTGGGCACATCTGTTCACCGCACTGCAATTCGATCAACCCGTCACCGCGAGCCAGGCAAGCCAGCAGTGCGTTCAGGTCACGCAAGGTGTGGCTGTCGTCCTGAGCAGGCGACTGCAGCGCCCTGGCCGTCGCCAACGGGCTGAGCCCGAACAATCTGAGCGCTGCCGCCCGCTGCTGGTGTTGCAATCGCTGGGGCCAAGCTGCATCGCCCTGCAACTGCGCGGCCCAAAGCTGCACGGCAGCGCGCAACGCGGCGCTCTGCTCCTCGCTGGCGCCGGTAAAGTCCAGGCGCAGCAGGCATTTTCCCGCGTGCTGATACAACACCCGCGCCTGCAACTGTCGGCACAGCTGCAACTCACGCAAACCCGCCAGCAGGCCGCCGGGCGCAGGGTCGTGCAAGGTATCCAGCAACAGATCCAACGATGCATTCAGGTGGGGGGTGTCGAGTTGCACGGCAAGGCCCAGGTACACACCACGCCGACTGTGTTGCAGGTGCAGGCACGGCGCTCGCAGCGGCAGCAGGTCCAGCGGCGGAGCGGAACAGGCGTCGCCCTCGCCTGCCGGCAACGCTCCAAGTAGCGCCTCGGCAATATCCAGCAACTGCTCGGCCGGTTGTGGGCCGACCAGAGTCAGGTGCATATGCCGAGCCTGGTAGTGACGCTGGTGATGATCACGCAGCGCCCGCTGAAATTCCGCGGACTCCACAACGAGTGTGCTGCGATCACCTGCCAGAAACGCGCCGCAGCGATGCCCGGCAGCGAGCGCCTGTCCCAGAGCATGATCGATGCGACTGTCGGCATCCTGGCTGCGCGCCTGGTATTCGGCATGCAGCACCTCGCGCTCGCGCACCTGCGCGTCGATCTCCAGCAACGGCTGGCAGAGCATATCCAGCAGACGCGTCAGCGCTGGCTGCAGAAGTTCGGCCGGCAATTCACAGACGAAATCGGTGTGCCGAGCCTGGGTCGAGGCATTGACCAGCCCACCGTGGCGCTGGACGAACGCCATCAAACCCTGATCGACCGGGTAATTGCGGCTACCGAGAAACAGCAGGTGTTCGAGAAAGTGCGCCAGGCCCGGATAGGCTGGCGGCTCATCGTGACTGCCCGCCGCCACCCGCAGGCACACCCCTGCCTGCTGCGCCCAGGGCTGTTGCTGCGCGCACAGTTCGGCACCATTGGCCAGGCGCCGGGTAACGGGAGCTTGATTGGACATCGTCGGTTCTCTGGGCAGCTTGTCGCCAGCTTGCCTCTTGCCCCTCGGTCCGGCAATGCTGCTTTAGACCGAGACCGGGCCGACAGCCTGATGCAAAGCCGCTGACCGGCCAGCAACAAAAGCCCGGGCCACGCGGGCTTGCTGTTAGAATACGCAGCCATTTTCCAGCCCGTCACAGCGTCCCATGCCCCAGGATTCCAAACGCCCAGCCCTCTCCCGCCGCTTTTCCGTTGCCCCGATGATGGACTGGACGGATCGTCATTGCCGGTTCTTTCTCCGTCAGCTGTCGCGCCATGCCCTGCTCTACACCGAGATGGTCACCACCGGCGCGCTGATCCATGGCGACCGCGAGCGCTTCCTGCGTTACAGCGAGTGCGAACACCCCATCGCCCTGCAGTTGGGCGGCAGTAACCCGCAGGACCTGGCGGCCTGCGCGAAGATGGCCGAAGAGCACGGCTATGACGAGGTGAACCTGAACGTCGGCTGCCCCAGCGACCGGGTGCAGAACAACATGATCGGCGCCTGCCTGATGGGCCACCCGGCGCTGGTGGCCGACTGCGTGAAGGCCATGCAGGACGCCGTGAGCATCCCGGTGACGGTCAAGCACCGCATCGGCATCAATGGCCGTGACAGCTACGCCGAGCTGTGCGACTTCGTCGGCCAGGTGCGCGAGGCCGGCTGCCGCAGCTTCACCGTGCATGCGCGCATCGCCATCCTCGAAGGCCTGTCGCCCAAGGAAAACCGCGAGATTCCGCCGCTGCGCTACGAGGTCGCCGCCCAACTCAAGCGGGACTTCCCCGACCTGGAGATCATCCTCAATGGCGGCATCAAGACACTCGAGGAAAGCGAGCAGCACCTGCAGACCTTCGACGGCGTGATGCTTGGCCGCGAGGCCTATCACAACCCCTATTTGCTGGCGCAGGTGGACAGCCGCCTGTTCGGCGCCGCGGACGCGGGCATTTCCCGCATGGACGCCCTGCTCGCTCTCAAACCCTACGTCGAGCAGCATCTGCGCGAGGGAGGCACCCTGCATCACGTCAGCCGTCACGTGCTGGGCCTGGCTCAAGGCTTCCCAGGTGCGCGGCGCTTCCGCCAGTTGCTGTCGGTGGACATTCACAAGGTGCAAGACCCGCTGGCGCTGCTCGACCAGGCAGCAGAACTGCTACGCGGGCATTAATCCGGCGCGCTGAGGCGGTAGCGGCTACGCCCCGTCGTCTGCACCAGACCGTTTTCCTCCATGCGGCGCAGCACCTGGCGCACGCTGACCAGCGATAGCGGTTCGCCGGCGTCGCTCAGTTGCCGATGCAGCTCGCGCGCGGAGATACCCTCTTCGTCATTGGCGCTGCACAGCGCCTCCACCACCTTGAGCCTGGGCATGCTGAAGCGCAGCCCGGCGGCCTGCAGCCACTCACGACACTGGCGCGTATCCAGGCCTGCGGAAACTGAACGAGAAAGCAGGGTTTGGGTCGACATGTTCGGGCTCCTTGGCAGCTCGTCTAAAGTCGGACTCCACCGACTTCGGTACGTTCTCACGTACCGTCATTACTAAAGACGAACGAGCCAGCGAAAAGCGCAGCCCGAAAAGGTAAATTTTGTCAGTGACCCGACCGTTGAGCGCTTGCAGCGCCTCGGGTAAGGTCATGCCATCTGCAACGACAAGGCCTCGTCATGACCTCCAAGCTGGAACAACTCAAGCAGTTCACTACCGTAGTCGCCGACACCGGTGACCTCGACGCCATCGCCCGCCTGCAACCGGTGGATGCCACCACCAACCCCTCGCTGCTGCTCAAGGCGGCGGCCCTACCCCGCTATGCCGATCTGTTGAATCAGGCAGTGAGTGCCGGCAAGGGAGACCTGGGGTTGGCATGCGATCACTTCGCGGTGGCCGTCGGCCAGGAGATCCTCAAGGTCATTCCGGGGCGCATTTCCACCGAAGTCGATGCGCGCCTGTCGTTCGACACCGACGCGACCCTGCGCCGCGCCGAGCGCCTGATCGGCCTTTACGAAAAAGCGGGTATTGGCCGTGATCGCGTACTGATCAAGATAGCTTCGACCTGGGAGGGCATCCGCGCGGCCGAGCAGCTGGAAAAAGCCGGCGTGCAGACCAACCTGACCCTGCTGTTCGCCTTCGCCCAGGCACAGGCCTGCGCCGATGCCGGCATATTCCTCATCTCGCCATTCGTGGGGCGCATCTACGATTGGTACAAGAAGGCCGAGGGCCGTGATTTCGTCGGCAACGATGATCCTGGCGTGCAGTCGGTCAAACGCATCTACAACTACTACAAGGCCAACGGCTACGACACCGTGGTGATGGGGGCAAGCTTCCGCAACCTTGGTCAGATCGAAGCGTTGGCCGGTTGCGACCGCCTGACCATCAGCCCCGACCTGCTGCAGAAACTGGCTGAGGACGATGGCCAACTCAGTCGCCAGCTCGCCCCTGGTGCTACCGGCGAACCTCGCCAGAGCCTCGATGAAGGCGGCTTCCGCTGGGCGCTGAACGAAGACGCCATGGCCACCGAGAAGCTGGCCGAAGGCATCCGCCTGTTCGCCCGCGATCAGGAGAAACTCGAAGCCCTGCTGGCCGCCAAGGCCTGAATGACAAAGGGGCGTCAGTCAAGCTGACGCCCCTTTTCATTGCGAGTTCGACACCTAGGGTGCGCCGTGCGCACCAGCGGCCGTCTTTGCAGGTATCGGTGTGCGCGGCGCACCTACAGGAAAGCAGGAGATCAGTGCCGCTCGAGCGCGCTGACCAAATCGTGAAAGGCCTCGCGATTGGAATCGTTAAGCCCCATCAGAATGCGGTGCGCTTCCAGCACCTTGGCCTTCACCACCTCTTCGGACTGATCCTGCGAAGGCAGATCATCCAGACAATCCGGGCAGGGAATCGGCCGATCGACGATGTTGAACACCTGATCGAAACCCATGGACTCCAGCAAACGGGTGATGTCGTCGTGGGTGGTGACAACGGTCGGCAACAGGCCCACCTTCTGCCGCGACAGAATGGACAACTTCGCCAGCAAACCGAGAGTCGTGCTGTCGATACTGCGCGTTTCGGTCAAGTCGATGACGATGGCCGAAAAATTCAACGCGGTGAAAATCTTTTCAATCGTGGCATCCAGAGCTGAACACAGCGTCAGACGGACTTCACCGACAAACTTCAGGACAAAGGTTCCATCCTGCTCGGCGAATTGGATGCGACCGGGGCTTATCCCAGGATTCATGCAAGGTTCCTGCTCAACACCAGCAAGGCGATATCATCCGGCATCTCGCCCAGATTGGCCAGACCGAGAACTTGACGCAAACCGCCCAGCGTACCGCCAGCCTGGCTAACCAGTTGTGGCAGCGCCAATTCCTTCTCTTTCAGCGTGTCGCCGGGCAACAGGTCGAGAATGCCGTCGGAGAGCAACGTCAGGCTGAAAGACTCAGGCAACTGCATCACCAGATCGCCGTATTCGGCTTCTTCGAAAAGGCCGACCGGCAGGCCGCGCCCCTCCAGGTAACGCGCCTGGCCATTCTCGAACAGCACCGGCAATGGCAAATGCCCGCCGATGCTGTAGGTGAGCATGCCGCTCTCCTCATCGATCACGCCGCCGAGCATGGTCACGTGTTTGCCCAGCTTACAGTTGATCAGGCCGCGGTTGATGTGGCCAAGCACATCCGAGGGCTTGAACTGCGGCAGCGTACCGCCACGCCGCCACTCGTAGAGCAGGCGCGTGGTCATGAACTTGAGCAGTACGGTGACGAATGCCGAGGACGCCCCATGGCCGGAAACATCGGCCAGATAGAACGCGATGCGGCGCTCGTCGATACGGAAGTAATCGACGAAGTCACCGGAGAGGTACAGCGACGGAATGATCTGGTGCGCGAAGTTCAGGCCATCGGCCTGCCAGGGCGTCACGGGCAGCATGTTCATCTGCACCTGACGGCCAGCATTCTGGTCTTCCTGCAACAGATGCAGGCTGGCCTGGAGCTCACGATTGGTCGCTTCGAGCTTCTCGCGATAGAGCTGGTTCTCGACGCGCAGACGCGCACGATCTAGCGCGCGGCGCACCGAGTGCTCCAGCACCGCCAGGTCTTCGAGAGGTTTGATCAGGTAGTCGGCAGCGCCGAGACGCAGGGCTTCGACGGCATCGTTCATCACGCCGGCGCCGGAAACGACGATCACCGGCACCTCGACACCCAGCGCGTTGATGCGTCGAATCAGTTCAAGACCGTCGACCTGCGGCATGCGCAGGTCGCAGATCATTAGGTCGGGGCCTTCCTGCTGGAACACTTCCAGCCCCTGCAAACCGTTGTTGGCCTGCAACACCTTGAAGCCGCTGTCCTCGAGGTAGGCCGCGAGGCTTGCACGTACGACATCGTCGTCGTCGATGATCAGCAGAGTGGCACTGGTTTTGTGCATGGGGTATCCAGGCAAACTGCGCCAGGGCAATTTTGGTCACTGCCCATGGCGCGGCGCCGCATCTATGGCGCCAGGGCGATTTCAAGGGGCAGACGGTACTCCCATCTGCCGGCCGATTCAAGCCGGGACCGGTCGTCGTTCGGCGGCTTTACAGGTCAAATCGACGAGGGTTATAAGAGCCGCGGGAGAGCTCATAAGAAGAGGACAGGGTCCATGAGTCAGAATGATCGAGCGTACAGCGAGAAACGCGACTACATCCGCATGCGACTGGAAGCTGCAGTCGTCCTCCATCACGCTGGCCGGGAAATCCCTGCACTGTGCCTGGATCTTTCCAGTACAGGCATGCAAATCGAGGCTGAAGCGGCCCTGAGCATGGGCGACAAGGTCAAGGTCCACATCCCTTCAGAGCACAGCGAACTCGCCGGGCTCGACGCCCAAGCCGAGGTGGTGCGAATAGGCGATCTGGGCGACGGTCGTCAATCGCTGGGCCTGGCAATCATCTCCATGAGCTGAAATCTGCATTTACGAAAAAGGCGGCTCAGAGGCCGCCTTTTTCGTATCTACAGGGCTTAGAAATCGTCTTCGACCTGCCCATCCTTCACCTTGAACTCACGGCTCTGCAAGTAGGCGTTGCGGATGAAGATGTACTTGTCGCCGCTGACCAGTCGCTCGGCCTGCAGCAGGTTGGCACGGGTGTCGACCACCTGTACGCCACGGGTGACGTTGCGCGTCGGTACGTGATCCATGTACGGATACGGCGTCAGGAAGCTGTCCGGCACTCGACCGGTGGCATCACGCACAGTGCTTGGGCCGAGGAGCGGGATGACCAGGTAAGGGCCGCTGTTCAAACCCCAGACACCAAGGGTCTGACCGAAGTCTTCGTCATTCTTGCGCAGGCCCATGTGCTTGGCCACGTCGAAGAACCCCAGCACACCGAAGGTGGTGTTGAAGATCAGGCGACCGGTATCGACGCCGGCGTTGTGCAACTTGCCCTGCAGCAGGTTGTTGGCCAGGTTGCCAACGTCGCCGATATTGCCGAAGACGTTGTGCACGCCATCTTCGAGAAACTGCGGCGTGACAGCCCGGTAACCCTGGGCGATCGGCTTCAGCGCATAGGTGTCGACGGTATCGTTGAAGCGGAAGATGGGGCGATTGAAACTCTCCCAAGGATCTTCTTCCGAAGCGGCCTGACTCATCGCAGGCAGCAGGCTGAGGCCGACGAGGGCCATCAGGCCACCCAGGCGCGCGATCCAGCGAGCACCGATCACATGCATTTAAATCTCTCCTTGAGGAAAATAATGTGGCCACCGCCAGCGGGCCGAATGCCGCGTAGTATAAAGCCTGGAGCCCTGATTGGGCAGCATAGCGAAGAAAAGCGATGACCGACAAAACCTTGCTGCACACGGCACACATCCCTGTACGCTGGGGCGACATGGACAGCTACGGGCACGTCAACAACATCATCTACATGCAGTACCTGGAAGAAGCCCGTGTCGCCTGGTTCGAGCTGGCCGGCGTAGCCATGAGCAACGTGCCGTTCGGTCCGGTGGTACTGCAAACCCAGCACACCTACCTGAAACCGGTGATCCACCCCGCCACCGTGGTGGTGGAACTGAGGGCTGGCGCGGTGGGACGCAGCAGCCTGGTGATCGCACACCGGCTGACCACCACCGAAGACCCGCTCACTGTCTACGGTGAGGGTTACTGCAAACTGGTGTGGATCGACCATGAAAGTGGAAAGTCGATAGCCCTGCCGGAGCATGTACGCGGCCTGTTCAACGTCACCTAGCGGTCACATTACGGTCATCCGTCGGCGTTAGATTGGCCTAGCAGCCTGTCGGACTTTTCCCCTCGCCGGTAGAATTGCGCATCGCTCCTGGAACCTGACTGTATGAGCCGCTTTCGACCGATAAACCGCGAAATCGACTACTTGCTCCCGCCGTCGGTGCAGGACTGGCTGCCCGAGTCACATTTGGCGCGCTACGTGGTGGAGGTCGTAGAGGGCCTGGATCTGTCGAAGCTGGAGAGCGTCTATGCGGGCCGTGGCAGCGCTGCCTACCATCCGGCTATGTTGCTGTCGTTGCTGATCTACGGCTATGCCAC
>NZ_VRYE01000114.1 GCF_008041835.1 Ectopseudomonas mendocina | reverse complement strand
GCGCGAAAAGCACGACGGCAAAGCCGGGCGGAGCGCCCAGGCACTGCTGGGCATGGATCTGGTCATCCTCGACGAACTTGGTTATCTGCCCTTCAGCCAGGCTGGCGGTGCGTTGCTGTTTCACCTGCTGTCCAAGCTGTACGAACACACCAGCGTGGTGATCACCACCAACCTGAGCTTCGCCGAATGGTCGAGCGTGTTCGGCGACGCCAAGATGACCACCGCCCTGCTGGATCGGCTGACCCACCACTGCCACATCGTCGAAACCGGTAACGAGTCCTATCGCCTGCAACACAGTAGCTTGGCGGCCCAGGCCAAGATCAAATCACGGGAGCGAAAGCGTAAGGGCGGCCAGGAACCGGAGGACGATGAGCCGTTCTGATTTCATGGCGACGACGGCCTGCTACATGGCTGCGTGTGGCAGGTCTTAAACAACTGAACTGGGCTAGCGAAGGAGTGGGGGCAACAGCAGCTGCGCTGGTAGACTTATCCACAGTTGCTGGTAACAAAATCAGCAATCCGCCCTGGGTCAAATTTCAATCGGCAGGGTGGGTCAATTTTCCATCAGCGCCAACAGTAACCGGTCAGTTGCTCACGCACGGCGGGTGCTGCCAGCACTTCTCGTTCAATTACTTTGCAACTGATGCACCAGTCGGCGTACCAATCCAATAGCAGTGGTTGGTCGGCATTTTTTGCTGACAGCAGAGCGGCATCCAGAGCAGCTGGTGTATCCACGGTCTGCCAGCCGGCGTTAGCGCCGCTCGGAAGTACGGCTTTGGCGTCCAGCTGACCCAGCGGTCGCAGCGGATCGGATTGACCTTGCAAAGCGCCGAGCCAGGCGCTGACACCGTAGACCAGTAGTGCCACACCGAGTAGTTGGGCGAGCCTTTGCCGGCCGGACTTGAGGGTGAACTCCAAGGCACCGAGCCAAATCGCGCTGCCAACTGCCAAAAGGCCCCACAAGGCCAAAGTCACTGGAGCGGGTAGCACGCGTTCTAGCAGCCATACAGAGACAGCCAGCAGCATCACGCCGAAAGCTTTGCGCACACCGACCATCCAGGTGCCAGACTTGGGTAGCAATGCTCCGCCGCCGATGGCGAACAATACCAACGGCGCGCCCATGCCCAACCCGAGGGCAAACAGCTTAAGGCCGCCACCCAGTGCGTCGCCGGTGGTGCTTATGTAGAGCAGTGCGCCGACCAGAGGGGCAGTCACACAGGGCGAAACCAGCAGGCTCGACAGTACGCCGAGCGTGGCGGCGCCCAACATTGAACCCCCGCGGGCCTGGCCGGCTAGGAGATCTAGTCGTTCGGTGATAAAGCGCGGCATGCGCAACTCGAATACGCCGAACATGGCCAGAGCGAAAACAGTGAAGAACATCGCAAAGGGCACCAACAGCCACGGTGACTGCAGGCGCGCTTGTAGGTTGAGGCCAGCGCCGAACATGCCCATTAGCGCACCAAGCAGGGCGAAGCTGGCAGCCATGGGGAGTACGTAGGCAAGCGATAGGCGTAATCCACGCGTTCCGCCGAGTTGTCCGCGTAATACCACGCCAGACAGAATTGGCAGCATCGGTAGCACGCAGGGTGTGAAAGTCAGGCCCAAGCCCGCCAGGAAGAACAGCGCCAGACTACGCCAGTCAATGGCGACCCCTTGTTGCAGGGCTGCAATGAGGGGGGGATCACCTACCTCGAAGCTGCGAATCTCTGGCGGATAGCACAGCCCCAGATCAGCGCAGCCCTGATAGCTCACCTGTAAGGTGAACGGTGTGTTCTGAGGGTTATTAACGGGTAGCAGCAAGTCGGTAACGCCGTAGAACACCTCGACATCGCCAAAAAAATCATCGGTTTTCGGTTCGGCCGGGGGCCATTGCGGGGTGCCGATTGACACTTGCGGGTGGTCGCTGGTGAATGCGAAGCGATGTTTATAGAGGTAATAACCCTCGGCATTTATGAAGCGCAGGCGGATGCTGTCCTTACCGGCTTCCAACAGGTCGAGGCGGAAGGCCCTGTCTACCGGAAGGAAATCCTGGCTGTTATTCAGCGGAGTGCCAAACAGAGCCGACTGAGGACGCGAAGAATCAAATATCTCGGCGTTGGCTGGCAAGGCAAGCAGTAGCAGCAGCAGATACGGCAGGAGGCGGGACATGACCATCTCGCGGGCTAATAACGAAAAGGAGGTCTATTTCAGCTTGTTAACGGAGCCGGGATTTTTGAAGTGCGGGCTGGGGGGATGGCCTCCGCTGCGATTCAGTGCATCGCAGGATGCCAGCCAGTACCAGCCCGCCCGGCGAGTCGCTATTAATGCGCGGCTTGTTCCAGCGGATAATTGGCAATGACCTTTTCTCGGCCAGTGCGGGTTATTCCGATCACCTGGTACGGGTGTTTGACGTCGCCATACTCCATGCCTGGTGAGCCAGCCGGCATGCCTGGCACGGCGATGCCCAGCAGGTCAGGGCGCTTGCGAAGCTCCAGGATCTGCGCCACGGGCACGTGACCTTCAACGAACTTTCCATCGATCACGCCTGTATGGCAGGAAGCCAGACGCGGTTTCACGCCGAGGTCTTGCTTGACTGTGTTCATGTTGCGTTCGACGTGGTCGCGGACTTCGAAGCCGTTGTTCTCCAGGTAGGTAATCCAGTCCTTGCAGCATCCACAGTTGGCGTCGCGGTGCACATCAATGATCAGGGTTTGCGCGGCCTGGGCGGCGCCACTTAGCAGCAGAGCGGCGAGCGCCGCGGTAGTCAGTCTTCTGGACATAAAAAACCTGTTTTCAATGGTTTGCTCATTTGCAACAGCAGCCGCTGCTGCCACTGCATCCGGTTTTCTTCGCAGTGCTCGATGAGGCCGCCGGACTGCTCAGTTGAGCGGGGTATCCAGCATCACCCAGAGCGGCGACAAGCACATCGCTGTCGCACTCTCCGCTGACCCGCACACGGGCCGCTTGCAGGTCGACATCAACCTCGGTGACGCCTTCAACTGCGTTGAGCGCCTCGGTGACATGCAGGACGCATGAGCCGCAGCTCATGCCTTTGACGTTCAATTCAACGGTGCTCATGGCATCTCCTTGCGAGGTTGCTGTTGGGGTTGAGGCAATTCTCAACCTTGCCAAGGTGGCAAGGTCAAGAACCTCAATCGATTGATACTTTGCGCAGTCTCAAGGCGTTGAACACCACCGAAGCGGAACTCATGCTCATCGCCAGCGCTGCGATTATTGGTGACAGCAGGAGGCCAGTCAGCGGGTAGAGCAGGCCGGCTGCCAGAGGGACCCCCAGGGCGTTGTAAAGAAAGGCGAAGGTCAGGTTCTGGTGCATGTTGCGCACGGTGGCCACCGACAGGCTGCGCGCGCGCAGGATGCCGAGCAGGTCGCCCTTGACCAGCGTGACCTGGGCGCTGTTCATCGCCACGTCGGTGCCGGTGCCCATAGCAATGCCGATATCGGCGCGCGCCAGGGCCGGGGCGTCGTTGATGCCGTCGCCGGCCATGGCCACGCGGTGTCCTTGCTGTTGTAGCGAGGCGGTCAGGCGTTCCTTATCCTGCGGCTTGACCTCGCCGTGCACCTCCTCGATACCCAGTTCGCGGGCTACTGCTCGGGCAGTCGTCAGGCCATCGCCGGTGGCCATGATCACCCGTATGCCGTCTGCCTGCAGGCGCTGGATCGCCAGTTTTGAGGTCGGCTTGATCGGGTCGGCAACCGCCAGCAGACCGGCCAGCACGTTGTCCACCGCCAGGAACATGATGCTCACGCCTTCGCCGCGCAGTTGTTCGGCATGCGCCTTGAGTGGGCTGGCATCCACGCCGGCATCATTCATCAGCGCGGTGTTGCCCAACTGCAAGTCGCGGCCGTCAACCTTGCCACGCACGCCGATGCCGGAGGCCGATTCGAAGGTTTCAGGCGTGCTCAGCGCCAGGCCCTGGGCACGGGCATGATCGACGATGGCGTGGGCCAGGGGATGTTCGCTGCCCTGATCCAGGCTGGCGGCCAGTCGCAGTACCTCGTCCCGCGTGAAGCCGGGCGCCGCCTCGACGCTGTGGAAAGCAGGGCGGCCCTCAGTGAGCGTGCCGGTCTTATCGACGATCAGCGTGTCGATCTTGCGCAGGTTTTCTATCGCGGCAGCATCGCGGAACAGCACGCCGCTGCCGGCCGCCTTGCCGGTGGCGACCATCACCGACATCGGCGTGGCCAGGCCCAGGGCGCAGGGGCAGGCAATGATCAGTACCGCGACTGCGTTGATCAGACCGAACACCCAGCTCGGCTCCGGACCCCACAGGCCCCATACCACGAAGGTCAGGATAGCAATGGCGATGACCGCCAGCACGAAACGCCCGGCAATGACGTCGGCCAGCCGCTGCATTGGCGCCTTGGAGCGCTGCGCCTGGGCCACCATCTGGACGATCTGCGCAAGCATGGTCGAGCTGCCGACCTTTTGTGCCTGCATCACCAGGCTGCCGTGGCTGTTGAGGGTCGCGCCGATCAGGCTGTCACCGGCGCGTTTCATGATCGGCACCGGCTCGCCGGTCAACATCGACTCGTCCACCGCGCTTTCGCCTTCCACCACCAAGCCATCAACCGGCACTTTTTCGCCTGGGCGCACCCGAAGCTTGTCGCCGCTGTGCACATGGGTGAGGGGAATGTCCTCTTCGCTGCCATCGGCATTGATCCGTCGCGCGGTCTTGGGCGCCAGGCCGAGCAGCGACCTGATCGCCGCCGAGGTCTGCGAGCGCGCCTTGAGTTCGAGGATCTGGCCGAGCAGGGTCAGCGAGATGATCACCGCTGCCGCCTCGAAGTACACGCCGATGCGTTCACCCTGCATGAAGTGGTCGGGGAATACGCCGGGCGCCAGGGTGGCGATCAGGCTGTACAGGTAGGCGGCGGAGGTTCCGAGGCCGATCAGCGTCCACATGTTCGGGCTACGGTTGATGAACGATTGCACGCAGCGCACGTAGAAGGGCCAGCCAGCCCAGAGCGCCACCGGGGTGGCCAGTGCCAGTTCGACCCAGTTCTGCGTGGCGCCGTGGAAGGGACTGAGGGCATGCCCGCCCATGGCCAGCACGGTGACAATCACGGTGAACGGCAGCATCCACCAGAAGCGTCGAGAAAAGTCTGTGAGCTCCGGGTTGTCCTCTTCTTCCAGTTCGGGCATGACCGGCTCCAGGGCCATGCCGCATTTGGGGCATGTGCCTGGGCCGATCTGCAGTATTTCCGGGTGCATCGGGCAGGTGTATTCGGCGCCGTGATCGACGGTCGGCGTCTCGCCGTGAGCATCACCAGCATCCAAATATCTGCTTGGCTCGGCATTGAATTTTTCCAGACAGCGTTGGCTGCAGAAGAGCAGTTGTTGGCCGGCGTGGCTGGTCTGGTGCGGACTGTCGGATTTGACCGTCATGCCACAAACAGGGTCACGATCCGATGGGGTCTGAAGTGTGGGGTGTGGCTGATTGGCCTGAGACATTACCGCTCCTGTTAAACCCTGCGCGCACTCGGAGATATTTTATATAGAGTACCCGCGAACGGCTGACATTGGCCTGACCCAAGCATTACATTTCTGTAAGCCTGTGGCGGGTTTTCGCTCTCGGGTATCCGTGCATGCCGCCAGCATATGGCCCTATATAAATAATTAGTTAACTTACTAAGTTGTAATAATCGAATCAATGTCCTTACTGGAGCCTTTCCTGAAAATTACATTTTGGTTATTTTTTACTGCTTGCTGCTCATGGGATCGGCTGCAGCATGAGCTGTATTGTTGACTGCCAGGACAGCGCGGCGATGAGCGAAGTTTTATTGACGAAGTTCGAGCGAACGCATCAGCCAGGGCGTGTGTGTCGATTTACCACATCGAGCGCCTCTATAAACCGAGAAGCGGTTAGTCGGTAGCGTAAAAACGCTATGCGGACTGTGATGTCTATGGGAACCCTAAGGCTATAGGCTGACATTAATGTAATGTTCAGGTCATTTGTCCGAAAGGTCTGATCTGCAATAAAGCCAGGCAATAAAGATCGCTTCTTAATTTGAGGCTCGGATCATTAACGAGCCCATGCTTTTTCTTGTGCCGACTCCGCGTGCTACGGAGCTAGATCTGATGAATGTCTTGGGCAAGTGTCGTGCCTGGTTGGCGTGGCCGTTTCCGCTCTCCGTGATGGGGGCGATGTGATGACCACAACCAAAACCCATGAAGACTCAAGTTTTTGTGGCAATCAAAGGGGCCGTTTTGGCGGGAAGGGGAAATCATGACACGGATCGTTCAACCGTTGCCTCGCAGCCAGCGCGTGCTGCTGGCTACTGTCGCTCTGGGCCTTGTTCTGAGCAGCGCTGTTCAGGCAGCAGAGTCCGCCGAGCTGGGGGCCACCTTGCCTCCGTTGCTCGATCTGCTTGAGCGCCAGAGTCCTGAGCTGCGGGCTGCAGGGCATGAGCGTCAGGCTGCCTGGGAGCGGCCCGATGTGGCCGGCTCGCTTCCTGATCCGATGCTCACGTTCGAGGAAATGGGTATCGCCCGTGACGACCCGAGCCTCTCGCCGAGCGGCGTCGGCAGTACGCGCTACGCGTTCCGTCAGACCTTTCCGCTGGGCGGCAAGCGAGGGCTTGCCCGCGAGATCGCCGAGGCGGGTGCAGAGCAGGCGGTGGCGCGCGAGCGCCTGAGCCGGGTCGAGCTCAGGAGTCTGGTCAAGCTGGCCTTCAACGAATACCAGTACGCCCATGCCGCCACCCAGGTGACCGAGGAGTTGCGGAGCCTGGTGGATGAGCTTGAGAGCATCGCCCAGGCGCGCTACCGGGTCGGGCTTGCACCGCAGCAAGACGTGATCAAGGCGCAGACCGAGCACAGCAGCCTGCAGAGCGAGTTGCTAACGCTGGAGCGTGACCGGCGCAGTACTGCGGCGCGGCTCAACGGTATTCTGGCGCGCCCGGCGAACGCGCCGCTGGCGACGCCTGCCGGCTGGTCCGCGCTGCCTGCAGCGGTGCCTACCCTGGCGGAGCTGCAGGCGCGAATCCTTGGCGGCAACCCTCAAGTGGCCGAGCTCAATGCACGGATACAAGAAGCCCGACGCGCCGAGGAGCTCGCGAGCCGAAACTGGATTCCGGATGTCACCGTCGGCACCGCCGTCGTGCAGATGGGTAACCGCGCCGAAGAATTCGAATTGATGCTGGAGATGAACATTCCCCTGTGGGGCAAGCGCCGCAGCGCCGAACAGCGCGAGGCCGTCTCCATGCGCTACGCCGCAGAAGCCCGGCGCGAAGCGGTCAACAGCCGCCTCGCCGGTAGCGTCGGTGAAGCCTGGTCGGCGTTGGAAACAGCCTTTCGACAGCACGCGCTGACCGCAAGAACACTCTTGCCGCAGGCGGAACTCACCTATCAGTCAGCGCTTGCCAGCTATCAGACCGGCAACGTCGATTTCGCCACCTTGCTCGATGCCCAGCGACAGATCCGTCAACTGCGGCTGTCGCTCCTTTCGTATGAACTGGAGCAGCGCGTACGGGTGGTGGAACTGGAGCGTCTTATCGGAGCAGAGCTATGAAACGCAGCATGATTCTGGGCGCCGGCGCATTTGCACTCGCCACCGCAATCGCCGGGTTTGCAGGCGGTTACCTGATGGCGCAAAAGCCAACTTCCTCAGAGAACGTCGGTAGCAGCGCGCCACAGGAGCGCAAGGCTCTCTACTACCGCAATCCCATGGGCCTGGCCGATACCTCGCCGGTGCCGAAGAAGGACCCGATGGGGATGGACTACATCCCGGTGTATGCCAACGAGGCGCCCGCTGGCGCGCGGGGCGAGCGCAAGGTTCTCTACTACCGTAATCCCATGGGCCTGCCGGACACCTCGCCAGTGCCGAAGAAGGACTCCATGGGCATGGACTACATCGCCGTCTACGAGGGTGAGGAATCCGGAAGTACCGTAACCATCAGTCCCGAGAAGATCCAGCTACTGGGTGTGTTGACCTCGCCGGTCGAGCGCCGCGTGCTCACGCGCACGGTGCGTGCCGTCGGTACGGTGCAGGTGGACGAGCGTGGCCAGTACACCCTGGCGCCGAAGTTCGACGGATGGATTGAGAAGCTCCATGTGAACACCACCGGTGAGCCGGTCCGTAAGGGCCAGCCGTTGATGGACGTCTATAGCCCCGAGTTGGTCTCGGCGCAGCAGGAGTTCTTGATCGCCAATGCTGGACGACAGCGCCTAGCGGCTGGCAGTGCGAATGCCAGGCAGGGGGTCGCCTCACTCTCAGAATCTGCCATGCAGCGGCTACGCAACTGGGATATTGGCGAAGCACAGCTTGAGCGCTTGCGCCGTACCGGCAAAACCAGCCGTACCTTGACGATCACCGCTCCGGTGGATGGGGTCGTACTGGACAAACCGGCGTTGGAAGGCATGCGCTTCCAGGCCGGGGACGTTCTCTACCGAATTGCGGACCTCGATACCGTCTGGCTTATCGCTGAGGTATTCGAGCAGGACCTGGCGTTGGTAAAACCGGGGCAAGCGGTACAGCTCACGGTCAGCGCCTATCCAGGCCGCCATTTCACTGGCGAGGTGACCTTCATCTACCCCGATCTCTCGCCGCAGACCCGCACTGTAAAGGTTCGTATCGAGCTGTCCAATCCCGACGGCCTGCTCAAGCCGGCCATGTTTGGCACTGCCCAGCTGGCTGCTGGGGAGCGCACACCCGTGCTCGCGGTTCCCGACTCGGCGGTGATCGACAGCGGCACTCGGCAGGTCGCACTGGTCGCCCTGGGTGAGGGTCGCTTCGAGCCGCGCGAACTGCTCACCGGCAGACGGGCAGACGGCTTTCTTGAAGTGCTTGAAGGGCTGGGCGAGGGAGAGTCCGTGGTCACGCGGGCCAACTTCCTGATCGATGCCGAGAGCAACCTCAAGGCAGCGCTGAGCGGCATGAGCCCGAAGTCGGCGGCAGCCGATGCCCATGATCATGGGAGCCACGAAAGTCCTGGCCATGCCGCCACCCCGACCGATGCCGACGCACACAGCGCTCATGCCGCTCATGCCAGTCACGCCGGCCACACCGTCCCAATTGAGAGCAGCACTGACGCTCATGTCGGCAGTCACGGAAGCAGCGAGGCTGATGCGTCGCCAAGTGATGGGCATGACCATGAAAACCACGCCACGCCAGACGCGCATTCCGGCCACGTCATGCCGGATAGCCACAGCAATTCCCATGGAGGGCATTGAACATGCTCTCCAGAATCATTGAATGGTCGGTTCGCAACGTCTTCCTGGTGTTGCTCGCCACGTTGATCATTATCGGCGCCGGCGTCTACGCCGTGGTGAAAACCCCGCTGGACGCGTTGCCGGATCTGTCCGACGTGCAGGTGATTGTCTACACCGAGTTTCCAGGGCAAGCGCCGCAGGTGGTAGAGGATCAGGTTACCTACCCGCTCACCACCGCACTGCTCTCGGTACCCAATTCCAAGGTGGTACGGGGCTTCTCGTTCTTTGGCGCCTCCTTCGTTTATGTGATTTTCGAGGACGGCACCGATATCTACTGGGCGCGCTCGCGGGTGCTTGAGTACTTGAACTTCGCCTCCAAGAGCCTTCCAGCTGGAGTGACACCGGCGCTGGGGCCGGACGCCACCGGCGTTGGCTGGGTCTACCAGTACGCGCTGACCAGTGCGCGGCATACCCTTGCGGAGCTGCGCACGCTGCAGGACTGGTTCGTGCGCTATCAACTCACCAAGGCCGAGGGTGTGTCCGAAATCGCCAGCATCGGCGGCTTCGTCCAGCAGTACCAGGTCACCGTCGATCCGCAGAAGCTGCAGGCCTACGACATCCCGTTGAGCCGCATTTCCGACGTCATTCGCACCAGCAATGCCGACGTGGGCGGTCGCATCGTGGAAATGAGCGAGACCGAGTACATGGTGCGCGGTCGCGGCTATTTGCGTGGTGCAGCGGACATCGAGAAACTGGTGCTCAAGGCCGCGGGCGGGGTGCCGGTTCTGCTGCGCGATGTGGCGCGCGTCGAGCTCGCCCCTGATGAGCGTCGCGGCGTGGTCGAGCTCAACGGGGAGGGCGAGGTGGTCGGCGGCATCGCCGTCGCCCGCTACGGCGAAAATGCCATGAACGTGATCGACAACCTGAAGGCCAAGATAGAGGAGATTCGTCCCGGCCTGCCGGAAGGTGTCGAGATCGAGCCGGTATACGACCGTTCGGATCTTATCCAGCGCGCCGTGGACAATCTCAAGGTCACGCTGCTGGAAGAGTCGATCATCGTCGCGCTGGTGTGCATTGTGTTTCTTCTACATGTACGCAGTGCGCTGGTGGCCATCCTCATGCTGCCGGTGGGCATCCTGATCGCCTTCATCCTCATGCGCTGGCTGGGGCTCAATTCCAACATCATGAGCCTGGGCGGCATCGCCATCGCTATCGGCGCAATGGTGGACGCGGCCATCGTGATGATTGAGAACGCGCACAAGCACCTGGAGCGGGCGCCAGCGGACAAGCCGAGGGCAGAGGTCATCATTGAAGCCTGCCGCGAGGTGGGGCCGGCGCTGTTCTTCTCGCTGCTGATCATTACCGTTTCCTTCCTACCGGTGTTCACGCTGGAGTCCCAGGAAGGACGGATGTTCTCGCCGCTCGCCTTCACCAAGACCTTCGCCATGGCGGGTGCGGCGTTACTCTCGGTGACGCTGGTGCCGGTGCTGATGCTGTTGTTCGTGCGCGGGCGGATCATCCCCGAGCACAAGAACCCGGTGAACCGTTTCCTGATCTGGATTTATCGCCCGATCATCCATATCGCGCTGCGATGGAAGGTGACAACCATCCTGGTGGCGCTCGTGGTTTTGGGCGTGAGCATCCTGCCGGCGCGCCAGCTTGGCAGCGAATTCATGCCGCGCCTCAACGAAGGCACGCTGCTGTACATGCCGGCCTCGCTCCCGGGCATGTCCATCACCAAGGCTGCGGAACTCATGCAGGTGCAGGACCGGATCATCAAGGGCTTTCCCGAGGTGGACTCAGTATTCGGCAAGGCGGGCCGCGCCGCCACAGCCACCGACCCGGCACCGATTGAAATGTTCGAGACGGTGGTCAACCTCAAGCCGGAAGAGCACTGGCGGCCGGGAATGACGATGGATAAGCTCATCGCCGAGATGGATGAAGCGCTCCGGTTTCCGGGTGTGGCCAACAGCTGGACCATGCCCATTCAGGGGCGCCTGGACATGCTATCTACCGGCATACGAACGCCCATTGGCATCAAGGTGTTTGGCATGGACCTCGCCGGGATCGAGCGGCTGGCCACCCAGATCGAGACGGTTGTGCAGGCGGTGCCCGGGACAACCAGCGCGTTTGCCGAGCGCATCACGGGTGGCTTCTATCTTGATATTGCCCCCGACTACGATGCCCTGGCCCGCTACGGCCTGACGGTGGGGGAGGTGCAGATGGTCATAGCCACTGCGTTGGGCGGCGAGCTTGTGACCACGACCGTGGAAGGGCGCGAGCGATTCGGCGTCAGCGTTCGCTACCCACGGGAGCTGCGCTCCGACCCGCAGCGTATTGCCACCGAGGTGCTGGTGCCCACGCCGGGCGGCGCACAAATTCCGCTCGGGCAGCTCACCGATATCAGCGTTTCCAAGGGCGCGCCCAGCATTCGTACCGAAAACGCGCTGCTCTCAGCATATATCTATGTCGATATTCGCGGCCGCGACATCGGCAGCTATGTGCGAGAGGCACAGCAGGCGGTCAATGATCAGGTGACCTTTCCACCCGGTTACTACGTGACCTGGAGCGGCCAGTTCGAATACATGGAGCGGGCGGCGGAGAGGCTAAAAATCGTCGTGCCGCTGACCCTGGTGTTGATCTTCCTGCTGCTGTACCTGAATTTCCGCCGGCTTACCGAGACGCTGATCGTCATGCTCTCGGTGCCGTTCTCGCTGGTGGGTGGTATCTGGCTCATGTGGGCGCTGGGCTACAACTTCTCGGTGGCCGTGGCGGTGGGCTTCATCGCCCTGGCTGGCGTGGCTGCCGAGACCGGTGTGATCATGCTCATCTACCTTGACCATGCGCTCGCCGAGCGCCGAGCCGAACGGGAAGCAGCCGGCGAGCAGTTAACGGTGGCTGATCTCTACCAGGCAGTCATAACTGGTGCAGTCGAGCGAGTACGGCCGAAGATGATGACGGTAGTGGCCATCATGGCCGGCCTGCTGCCGATCATGTGGGGCACCGGTACCGGCTCGGAGGTGATGCGACGCATTGCCGCGCCGATGGTGGGTGGGATGATTTCTTCCACCGTACTGACGCTTGTGGTCATTCCGGCGATCTACATGCTGGTCAAGCAGCGTGGTCTGGCTGTGACCTCTCGGTAGGCCGTTCATTCGCAGCTTACCCGGAGGTCTGGAGGCGCCACTTAGGCCTCCGGGGGCGGGCGAATAAGCAGGCGACAGACGAGTAGCTGCTGGAGAGTTGGTTGTAGGTTGCAACGAGCGAGGCTTCGACGCTTTCGTAAACCACATCGGCGACTTTTTCTTGCTCAAGTCGGGTCAGCTGCGATCAACGCCAAGTTGTAAGAACGGGTTGTTGAGCGGCACTTCCTCGAACAGATGCCTCGGATCTGCCAGCAGGTAACCATGCAGTCGTCGTGACTTGCGTGGTCCTGTCACCTCGCAGGTCCAGATGTTCAGACCATTGACCTGCTTGCGGTGCAGTTGCAGCTTTTCGAAGCGCTTTTGCACCCCCTGCCAACCTGGAGTCTGATCCTGCTTGGCGAGCGCGGCCGTGTGCGGGTGCTCCTGTGCGTAGCGCTGAAACACACCGGGGCTAACCAAAAATGCCGTATCAGCCACGGTGTGCACCAGGGCCTTAGCGTCATTGATGATGAGCTTGCGACTCTGCACATGATTTCGCAGCCAAGCCATGAAGTGTTCGCCGGAAGGTTGCTCTCGTGTATTTCCGCTGTTCTTGGTGGACAGAGGCGCAGCGGCAGGCGCCAGCATTGCATCGTTCGCCTGGGAAGTTGCTGGCGGGCCATTGGTGCTCGTTTCTGGTGGTGCTTTAATCTCTGCCCTCTGCGGGGGCGGTTCAGTATCTGAGGTGCCGAGCAATGCCAGCAGGGCGTCGACGCTATCGGCAGCGGGTGCAGCAGAGGGCGCAGGTGCGGCGGCCGCCACGGGTGAGGTTTCACCGCTATCGATGGATGATTCTGTGGCCGCATCGTTGCGCTCTACCTCAATCTCGACGGTGCCCGTGAATGGCTCTGGCCGATCATCTCCCTCCCAGATCAGGGCCGGCGCCAATCGCAGCAGTGTGAGCGTGTGCGACCAACCCACGTCGCTCGTGACCGTCGCTCGCCAGATTGCCTTGCCATTAGTGGCGGGCTGGAGCAGGCCGTGATCCTGCAGCACGTTGAACACGGCAGTGTTATTCGCGGGGATACCTTCGATGCCCTGTGCCAGCAAGTGCGCGCGCAACTTGTCAGAAACAGTCTTGCTGACCAACCACAGAGAATCCTGCGTCAGCCAGCCGTCCGACGCCTGGGCCTGGTTGAGTTTCAGCTCCTCCTTTAGCAGATAGCGCAGGCCATCGAGTAGCTTGCGCTGCAGCGCGTGCTTAGGGGCCGCCATAGCTCGTGAAGGATCGCCTCCCAGGGCTTGGGCGACCGAAGCACGGTCGTCCTGAATGACCAGTTCGCCGAGGACACCAGCGTGTTCGTACTGGCCAGCCAAGACGTACAACAGTGCGGACCAGAGTGGAGGGAAGGTGCTGAGCCAGTCGAGAGTCTCGCCATCGAGCACCTGTCGATACAGCAAGCCCGTGGCCGCGCTGTGTAGGCGGTATTCGCGATCCGGCCGGTAGCGGAATCGGTAGGGGCTGGTCAGCGGGCCGTGCCAGGGGTGCCAAGTGCTGCCGTCGGCATGTTCGACGTGCAGATCGACGGCGATCTTGCCGATGTCATGCAGCAACGCGGCGTAGGCTATGGCGGCGGTCCAGGCTTCTGCCTGTACTACTTGGTCCTCGGGTGTGGTGCCACTGGGTAGGAGATACGACTGCCGCAACTTGAGCGCATACGCAACGATTTCCAGGCCGTGGTCCAGCATCCCTCCTGGATACGCATGGTGATGTGCTTCCGAAGCAGGAAACTGCTGGACCAGCGCGGCATAGCGTTGCAGCGGAGCCAGGTAGAGCGAGGCGAAATGTTGGCGTGAGAGCGAGGTACGTTGCCAGATGTGCTCCAGCAGTTTCTGCCGGCGCGTTGTGGACAGCAGCGACGCGACCGGCTCCGGCCGCATCAGTCCTTTTTCCTTGTCTCCGCTGGAGGGGGGCGAGTCCGTTGGTAGTTGGAGTTTTCGTTGGAATAGCGAGAGCATCGATGGCACCTGGAGTTGAGGCAGGCGAGGGCCTTTTCCCTTTCCGGGTAAGCCCGACAGGGTGATACCGGTTCTGAACGAAACCACGAGAGACTTGCTCAGGATCGCCCAGGGCACGACCGGCACCTTGCGGATTGCCATCGAATGTCACACCTGTTTTGACTGGCTGATGCCCGCGGTCGATGCCTTCCGTGCGCGCTGGCCTGAGGTGGAAGTGGATCTGGTCTCTGGCTACCAGGCCGACCCCGTTGGCCTGTTGCATCGGGGGGACGCGGACCTCGCGATGATCTCCTGCCGCGAACCTGAAGCCGGTGTGGATTTCCACCACCTGTTCCGGTCGCGGCTGGTTGCGCTGGTGGCAAACGATCATCCGCTTGCCCAGAAGAGCTACCTGGAGGCGCAAGACTTCAATGACGAAACGTTGATCACTTACCCCGTCGAAGAGGACATGCTGGATATCGTCCAGTTGCTGCTCAAGCCGGCGGGCATCACACCCGCTCGACGAACAACCGAACTTACGGTCGCCATCCTCATGCTTGTTGCCACGCGGCGAGGTATCGCCGTGCTGCCGAGATGGGCCGTGCAGCACTATCTCCAGCGGCAATACGTGACGGCAAAGCCGATCACACGCGATGGCTTGTTTGCCGACATCTGGGCGGCCACGCTCGAATCGGAAAGCTCCAAGCCTTACATCGTCGAATTCATCGAGCTGATAAAGGAGACCAGTGCGGTGACCCTCACGGATATCGAGTTAACGACAGAGGTGCAGCGGATGGCAAAGCCAACTGCCTGACCGGCTGCTTTTGGCCGGTTTCTGCCTGTTACTACCCTCTGCTTTACGGTATTTGGCACAAATCAGCGTATCGAAACTACCTTTCTGTCCCGATTTTCTTTGATAGCTGACATCGAAAGGTTGCCCGTCGCCGCTTCCTGAATGTGCTCGCTCCACCAGGCCATCATCGGGCGTCTGCGCTCGATGTAATCCGCTCGGTTGTAAGCGCTGCGAACCTCGTCCTTGTCTACATGGGCAAGCGCTACCTCGATCAGTTCAGGCTCAAAGCCTTTTTCGTTGAGGATGGTGCTGGCTATCGAGCGCATGCCGTGGCTGACCAGGCGTCCTTCGAAACCCATGCGTTTCAGCGCCATGTTAGCGGTCTGGCTGTTGCAGTGGGTGCGAGGGTGTGCACTCATTCCGGTCACATCACGCATCGACCTGATCAGTCGGAGTCGCTCATTTCATACGCAACATGGCTCATCGATGGCGTACGTCAAGGCCCCACGCCCGTATTCATCGCCGTAGCTCACATCGAAGTCGACATCAGGCTCGAGCCGCCACGACTGAGCGAACGCAAACTCTGCAACGCGACAGGCCCCGCTGGCACCAGACTTGCTTGCCTCATCCGATCGATCGCCGATCGCTCGGGCTCGTCGATCGGCAATTCCCCAGCGCTCCCTACCAGATAAGGACCACCATGCGACACTTCATTCCGTACACGATTCCTGCCCCGCTTTTGAGCAGTGCTGCCGCCATTGACGTGGAAGAACTGTCGATATCGGACGTCGGTGAAGCATTCACGCAGCGAACCTTCCTCCCGAGCGAACTCGCGGCAGCATGCCTGATGCGCATCAATCACTTGGAGCCGTATCTCAATGCCTTCATTTGGCTGAATCCCGACGTTCTCGATGACGCACGACGCGCGGATGCTGAGATCGTCGAGGGGAAGCAGCGAGGTCCACTGCACGGTGTCCCGCTCGTACTGAAGGACAACATGGACATCGCTGGCGTTAGAACTACGGCCGGCTACGCAGGGTTCGCCTCTGAGGACCGAGTCGTTGACTCTCAGCTGGGAGCGTTCAACGGTCTTGATCTGATGCCCGGGCATGACGCTGAGTTGGTGAGCCGGCTGAAGGCGGCAGGCGCCATCATTTTGGGCAAAAGCAACCTACCGGACTTCGGGCTTGATGGCCTGCGTGCCGATTCGAGTCATGCGGGAGATACCCTCAACCCTTACGACCGCCGTTACGCTCCGGGCGCATCGAGTTCCGGCAGTGCGGCTGCGGTCGCAACCGGCATGGGCATGGTCGGCATCGGGACCGATACAGCCGGGTCGATACTCTTCCCCGCTTCTGCGCAAAGCCTAGTGGGCCTGAAGCCGTCTTTCAATCTGGTGCCGACGGCAGGCATCTTTCCCGGTCTTGCCAATCACGACGTCGCGGGGCCTATTGCTCGTACTGTGACCGACGCGGCAATCACGCTGGATGTGATAGCGAATGAATCGACGGACGTGTCCGCGTTGAGGTATGCCGACTCGCTTCGTCGCGGGTCGTTTAAGGGCAAGCGCATAGGCCTGTTCGAAGCCGGGATATGGGCTGGCGCCTTGCACCCTGAAGTTCAGTCGCACTACTCGAAAATGATTCGAATCATCGAGGACCTTGGCGCGGAGACGGTCCCGGTGGTCTTTGGTGATACCGATTGGAAGTCTCGCTGGTCGTCGCGCAAGAGCTTCGTAGACACGAACTGTTATCTCGCTGGGGTAGACGCCTACCTCGCTGCCCTGGGTGGAGACAACCCGAACTCACGCCTCGCTTTCAGGGCTCGAACCGGATTCGACATTGGCCTCGGGACCACTGCGCCTTTGCACGGGTTGCTGGCCAACACCGGAATCAACGTGGCAATTTCCGGTGCAGAGATGGATCGGGTGATCGAGATAGCCAAGAGCCTTCTCCGGCACTATCAAACAATCTTGAAGGACAAGCGTATCGACGCCCTTTTCATGCCTCGCTCGATAAATCCTCTGCCAGACCTCGACGGTGACACACCGAAATACTTGGGCGACCAGTCGGTCGCTACAGAAGTCAACGAACTGGGGCTTCCTGCAATCACAGTTCCCGCCGGATACCTCGACGACGGCCGACCAATCGCCGTCGACATCGTTGGGACAAGCTTAGGAAGCGATCGCGAGATTCTCTCCTTGGCCTTCGATTTCGAGCAGCACACACGATTGCGGAGGCGGCCAGCGATCTGAGTCGGACTGCCACTTCGCACGACAACAAAGACGAAATTTGCCAGGCGTTCTGAGTGCTGAGAAGCGTGCGCAAAGGAAAGTCGGCACGCCAACGCCTTGCGCCGATCCCCTGCAATGCCACGCGCCCATTTTGCGAAATCCACTTGAGTGTGCGTCGTGGGCCCGAGGGCACTTGGAACGGACACCGGGGATCCCAGCAGAGCGCGTTAAGCACCACCCCACAACCGGATCAGATACCTACCGGCTGATCATTGGCAACGTATCAGAAGCAGATACGAGGTTTTGCACATCGAGCGGGACCGCGTACCTGCCATCCCAATTTGGCTGGACCCTTTGCCACTGGGAAGCGCAAGTATTTCTATTTATGGCGGACGGAGCCCATTGCAGTTCAAAGCCGACCAAGGACGGCGCCCTACTTCGTATTGACCTCACGTTTCCGCATGAATGCTCGTATTGTCAAATCAGGTGGACGGTCTGAGATTCAGAAGGTCGAGCAGCGGCTACTTCTCTCCAGAAAAGTGGCAAGATCGAGCGCCGGAAGGGAGACAGACGCATCCGATGCACGGACCCACATCTGAACCGTTTTCAGAATCAACTTGACTTGGGCGGTTCTTTGAAAATGCATATCGACAGTTCTAATAGCACTCAGATTGTCTGTCCGGATCGCGCGTACCGGAAGCTTTCCTCGCCCGAACGCGAACCGGGGATCTCTCAGCCATCGACGTCCAGGCTGATCGCCGCACTCGAAAAGAGCATTGGGGTTTGGGGAGCAATGGAACCAAAAACCAACGTAAGCTCTGAATCCCACCGTAAAGGGGCTTTCCGATCTCCAGCTCACCCGCCAGGCATTACTCTCTGATCAGTGCCTCGATGATCGGGCAGATCGTTCCGCCGTCTCCCGCATCACATTTGTGGGAGGAAAATAAAGTGTCATCCTAACTACAGGACCCTGCAACGTAGCAATTCCTGCAAAAATCCATTTAAAACAATGACTTATTTCAATTCTGCCATCTGCAAGCGTTTTGTGGGGATGGAGGCCGGAATCATTAAAGTATCATCCTAATTTTCGCTCAACCTTGGAAAATGCTGAGAATCGTAAAAATAAAGTTTCATCCTTTCCGCTACTAGTTCAAGGCTTTCCCGCCGCTTTCTTCCGGCCGCCGGCAACAACGCTGCTTGGCTGAGGCGATCCACTTGCGCTACCGCTCACTGATCAGATCGCACTTGAACTCGACGAGCAGCCAACCATCAGGCCGAGCGTGATCGCCAAAAAAAAGGTTCATCGCGCTTTCCCGGGGAAGGCAGCCTTGATTTTCAGGAAAAAGTATTCCGAGTCCCGAAAACCATAGGCCATACGCTTGATCACCTTGATGCGGTTGTTGACGCCCTCAAGGACGCTGGTATGCATATGGAAGTTGGCACTGGCGAGGATGCCTCGGGCGTATTTGCGCAGGTTGCGAGCGAAGCGCTGTAGCGGCGCGAGGCCGCTGTCCCGGGCGTGCCGCAACCAGGTTCGCCAGCGGCGCCAGCCCTCTCGTACGCTGGGGGCGAACCAGACATCCTTCAGCGCATCCTTGAGGACATAGACCGTAGCCAGCGGCTGGTTGGCCGCGAGTAGTTCTTGAAGCTGCACGGCTTGTCCGTCCTTCAGGTTGTTGCGATTGCGCAGCAGCAGCCAGCGGCTTTGCTTGACCGCCTTTCGTGCCGGCTTGTCTTCGCGCAGGAGGTTGGCCTGGTCAACCCGGATACGGTCGATCACATCCCGACCGTAGCGCGCGACGACGTGAAACAGGTCGTACACCACTTCGGCTTACGGGCAATGCTTCTTCACCTCCAAATCAAAAGCCGTGTTCATGTCCATGGCCACCGCCTCTATCTGCTGGCAGTGCTTGCCGAGCAATTCAAAGAACGGGCGGACCGCCTCGCGGCTGTTGCCGTGGCCGACCCACAATACCCGCGTTCGCTCGGCATCCATGATGACCGTGGCATAGCGATGCCCTTTGTGCAGGGCGAACTCGTCCATCACCAGGCGGCGGACACCGGTTGAATCGAAGTTGCCTACCTCGGCTTGAAGGCGTCGTTTATCGAGCGTTTTGAGGGTGTGCCAATGCAGGCCGGTGAGCTGGCTGACGTGGCTGATCGGCAGCAGCCGCAGCAAGCTTTCGAGCCATATCCGTAACCGCTGGGTCAGCCGAGATGCTGGCTCCAACCAGTCGATCCGCTCGGTCACCCGCCCACAACTCAGGCAATCGACTCGGCGCACTGGTAGTTGAAGCAGGACGCGCTGATCGAACAGATCACGATCACGCACCAGACGAATCCGGCGATCGTGAATCAACGGGCTGAACTGGCCACAACGCCCGCACTTAGGAAGAGAGCCGGCTTGAGGTTCAAGCTCAATGAGGAGGGTGTTATCGGTAGATGGGCGACAGGTAACGGCGTCGTAGCCTGGCCAGAAAGCGGCAAGATCAATAGGATGCACGGCGACAGCAGGGACAGGTGAAGGGTGTGTTTGGCGACTGCCAATTTACCTGCTTCCCTGACTGTCAACTCGCTCTTCCCCCAGACTCCGCGAAGAACCAAAAAAAACGGATCATGCGAAATCCTTCGTTGAGTTTGGCGCGGGTTTTTAGCAAATCAGCTGGCCCGCGATCCGGTTGAGAGTGATCCGAAGCGGTCCTTGACGACCGGCACAAATCGGTCAGAAGCGGTCGATGATTCCAATAAATCCGCCCCCTTTTTCCCGTAACTCCTGGCTACCTGCGACCAAGTCTAAGCAAGCTTCTGTGTCAGCTGCCCGATGAATAGCCGCAGCCATTCGTGCTGAGGCTTACTGTTCTTGGCAATGTCCCAAACCATGAAGCATCGAAATGATGGAACCGGAATCGGCGCCGGACAAATACTTAGCCGAGTCATGGCCGAATAGCTCTCGGCGGCGAACGTGGGAATTGTGGCTATCGCGCCGCTGCTGATCAACGTGGTGAGCGCGCCACTGAAGTGGGTGAATGAGGCTATAACACGCCTCGAATAGCCCGCCGCTTCGAACATGTCGTCGATAAAGCCGCGGCGGCCGTCATAGGAAACTCGCACATGGCTTGCCTCGAAGTACTCCTCCAGGCCGATAGGTGTGCCTGCGTTGTCTGCGCCAGGCAGGTACAAGCAGGAGTATGACGAGGAAAACAGCACCTTGGATGAATACCCGCTGCTGAAGTCTTTCGGCTCGCTGCAAATCACTAGATCCATGTCCGGATCTTGTAGCGACTGTTTCCACAGTGAGCTGTTGCTCTGATGGAACGAAAAGCTCACTCCCAGCCCCTGATCCGCTGCGGCGTTAACGATCCGCGGAGCGAGATAGGCCTCAATATCATCGGACAGACCGATGTTGAAAATGTAGCTCGAGTCGTGTGCGGAGAAATCCGGCTCTGCCCCAAGCACGCCTGAGATAGACGTAAGGGCCTCGGCGATCTTCGGCGCCAGCTCCATCGCCCTACGGGTTGGCTGCATTCCGGAAGCGGTGCGGATAAAGAGCTCATCTCCGAAATGCTCACGCAAACGACGCAACGCCGAGCTAACTGCCCCCTGGGTCACATGCAGCATGGCCGAGGCTCGGGTGGCACTGCGCTCGGTCATCAGGCAGTGGAACGTCAGCAGCAGGTTCAGATCAATTCTCGAGATATTACGTACACTAATCCGGCTCATATTTTCTAATCGTTTGCTCTGCGGCCGAGAGGATTCATAGTCTGCTGCCCATACACACCTAAGAAAAGCTGGGGAGCACCGTGGACGCAATTAATAAAAAAGTAAATCCAAGCAGTATCCATACCAAGGGTGAGCAGTCAGACATTCGCAAGCGTGCAATCGCGGTGGGTATCGGCAACTTCATGGAGTGGTTCGACTTCGCCATCTACGGCTACTTCGCTGCCGTGATCGGTATGTTGTTCTTCCCCTCTAGCGCCCCAGGTGTATCGCTGCTGTCGTCGCTGGCAGTGTTCGCCGTAGGCTTCGTATCGCGACCATTTGGAGCATTGATTCTGGGGCCCATCGGTGACCGCCTCGGTCGCCGCGCGGTGCTTATCATCACTGTCTTCGGTATGGGTGTGTGCACCACGATCATCGGACTTTTGCCCACCTATGAGGCAATCGGTATCGCTGCACCTGTCTTGCTGATCGTCATGCGTTTCGTGCAAGGCATGATGATAGGGGGCGAATGGTCTAGCGCAGGTATCTACATCGTAGAGAGTGCTCCGTCCAACCGCCGCGCGACGGCAGCCAGCGTTATCACTGGAACGGCTGGCTTGGCCTTCTTGTTTGGTACGTTCACCGCCGCGAGCCTCACCTCAACACTCGATGACCAGCAACTGGCGTCCTGGGGCTGGCGGATCCCATTCGTTGCCTCCATCGTGATGACCGGTATCGCCATCTTCATCCGCCGGAAGCTGGGTGATACCCCCGTGTATGAAGAGCTGGTACGTCAACGCGATTCACAACAGTTCGAAGCACCGAGCAAGTCTGTACACCGTCGCGCCTTCATCACTACTTTCGCCTTCTCAGCGCTGTTCGGCGTCTCGCTCTACTACTTCATCACCTACGCCAATAACCACCTGGTCACTACCGTTGGGCTACCACGAAGCAATGCACTATGGCTGTGCAGCATCGCGCTGGTTGTCTATGTCATTGCCAATCCACTGATCGGCCGGCTCAGCGACAGCATCGGGCGACGCAAGCTGCTGCTCAGTGCTGCTGCCGCACTATCTGTACTGGCCTATCCAATCTTCCTGCTGCTCAACACCGGCAACCCAGTGGCAATCCTCGCAGGATTGATCGTTCTGGGACTACTTGTGGCTGTAACTGCGGTGATGGATGTGGTGCTGCTGGTTGAAGTCTTTCCAGCGTCCATCCGCTCCACGGGAGCAGCGCTCGGTCACAACCTGGCCCTGGCGACACTCGCAGGCCCAGGCCCCTTCATTGCCGCCGCCCTGATTAGCCAGACTGGCGACGCGAACATCCCTGCCGCCTATCTAGCAGCCGTCTCGCTGGCATGCCTCATCGTGCTGTGGAAGACCTTGCCGGAAACCCGCGACAACGACATCACACGTTTCTAGGTTCTTACTGCCCTCAGGAGTTTTTCATGACCAAAATTGCAGTCATCCAGGCCGCCTCTGTTCCTTATGATCCTGCAGCCAGCGTTGAAAAGGCTTCCACAATTCTGCGGCGCGTAGCAGATCAAGGTGCAAGGCTGGCCGTATTCCCTGAAGCGTTCATTGGCGGATATCCCAAGGGGATAGCTTTCGGTAGCGTAGTGGGTAATCGCAGCATCAGCGGGCGTGAGCTGTACCAACGCTATGTCGATGGGGCTGTGACGCTGGATGGGCCGGAACTGGCATTGCTTGCTGAAAGTGTCGAGCACACAGGGGTTACCACTGTGATTGGTGTAATCGAGCGCTTCGGTCGCACCCTTTACTGCACCGCGGTCACCATCGCCCCAGGCCGGGGTATTGCCGGTTACCACCGCAAGCTGATGCCCACCGGCCAGGAACGACTAATTTGGGGCTTCGGTGATGGCTCGACAATCGAGCCTGTAGAAACTGATTTTGGCGTCCTGGGGAGCGTGATTTGCTGGGAGAACTACATGCCAGCACTACGCCAGGCCATGTATGCCCAGGGTGTTCAGATCTACTGCGCCCCGACAGCAGATGACCGTCCGTCCTGGGCCAGCTCCATGGTGCACATTGCTCTTGAAGGGCGTGTTTATGTGTTGTCAGCCTGCCAGGCAATCCGTCTTGGTGAATACCCACAACAGCACCGCGATGCATTCGGCCTGGAGTTCAACGAGGACGATTACGTGATGCGAGGGGGCAGCATGGTTGTAAGTCCGCTCGGAGAAGTACTGGCAGGGCCGGTGTTCGACTGCGAGACAGAAATCTATGCAGACCTCAATATGGATCTGCTTAGCCAAGCCAACTTGGACTTTGATGTCGTCGGCCATTATGCCCGGCCGGACATCTTTGAACTCAAGGTGAACATTGCCCCGCAGGCCCCGGTAACCCTGGAGCGATAAGTAGAGCCTGTTTAGTGAAATCCTCCCTTTGACCGTCCAGTTTGGGCATGACTGCTTTAGGGATAGAGCCGCCGCAAGGCGGCTTTTTATTGCTGGCCAGGTTGTTGCCGCCATTTCCTGTGTAGCGAGGGCTTAGGCCCAAACCGATTTGCCAAGACAGATAACTCACCGACTTAACGTCCGCTTGTGGCACAAAGCGGACCAGCTATCGGCCAAGAGATGCCTTTCGCGAATAGCTGAACGCCCCGAGAGCGCATTGGGCCGCTCGGCGCGGAATTGGTGAAAGGCTGGTGACTGGCCTGTGTTGGCTCGGTCAGACTTCGGGCAGCCTCACCCTAGTTGGGGCTAACTGCTTACCGACCATCAGAGGCAAGCCAACAACAACTGCCGATAGTGCTGAGAAAAACTGACCTGATAGCTCGGCTCAGCAGCAAAATCCCCCAGCGAGTAGGCACCCGCCAAACCTGCACCAAGACTTTGCCCGGCCTCGCCTCCACCGCAGCCATCGATATCGCAGGTAGCCCCCATCCCACCAGCCATCGAACCAGAAGAGGCAGCGGGCATCTTCACCCGGCTCAGCACTGCCAGGTCATCCGGCAGATCATCCGCAATGCGCTCCGCAAAGCGCCGCAATGTTGGCTCCGCCAGCATGAACAGCCAAGCCTGATCATCGGACTCGCCCATCCGCCGCAGCACGCGCCCCAGGACTTGCCGGTAGTGCAGCTCAGTACGGATGCGGCTGAGGTAGCAGCACACCTGCAGGCGGGGGATATCCGTACCCTCGCTGATCATCCCAACAGCGACGATCCAGCGGCAATCACTGTGCCTGAACGCATTGATCACCTGTTGGGCATTCGGAGTCCGGTTGGTCACTACGCGGCAACCTTCCCCGCTGGCTTCCAGAGCCTGGACAATCTGCTGGGCGTGCTCAATATCGGTGGCGACCACCAGGCCGGCTGCATCCGGCTTGATCTGGCGAAGCTCATCCAGCTTGGCGCATCCCAGGCCGAGCAGTTGGTCGATCACCTCGTCATGGCGCAACAGCTCTTCGAAGGGGACGGGGGATTCACCAAGCAGCTTGGCGATGCTGGGGAACAGCCTGACGGTGCTCTCGGTCTCCAGTTCTTCAGTTAGCTTCACCTTCTGGTTATCGAGAAGGACGATGCGGGGCGCGCGGCACACCCCGTCGGCAATGGCCTCCCTCAGGCCATAGCGGTAGTCGCAGATCAGGTGTCCCTCGGGGGACGAGTAGCGGGCCACTAAGCAACCATCAGAAAATTTTGACTGTACGCCAAAAAATTCGCATCTACCAGCATCTAAACAGGCGTTGTTGATTATCATAAAACACTGACACTGTATTATATAATCGTGCTTTTGTGTTATTTTTTTAATATTTACTGATTACGTACTTGCTTAACCACTCAGTTGCGCTAGAATTAATAGACGCGAAATTTAAATCTCTAATTTTCCAACACTTAGTAAAACCTCGTTTGCCATCCCACTACCATTGTAGGAGCAAATCAGGAGACATAAAAAATTAGCGGTAGCGTGCCTGGCCCTCTAGATAAGTATTGGAGACTGTAATGAAGTTTGAAAAGTCACAGACAGCAATCGACCACCTGACTCCCGAGCAACACCGAATTACCCAGGAGGCGGGCACCGAAAGGCCCTTCACGGGCGAGTACAACGACAACAAGGAGCCTGGCATCTACGTCGACATAGTGTCGGGAGAGCCACTGTTCGCTTCGACGGACAAGTTCGATTCGGGTACTGGCTGGCCCAGCTTCACCAAGCCGATCGTTTCGGCAAACGTGAACGAGGTGCGGGACAGCGCACACGGCATGGTCCGGACGGAGGTCAGGTCAGTACACGCAGACAGTCATCTCGGCCATGTGTTCCCCGATGGTCCTTCCGACCGCGGCGGTCTGCGGTACTGCATCAACTCAGCGTCCCTTCGCTTCATCCCGCGCGACGAGATGGAGTCCGAGGGATACGGTGAATATCTCGATCAAGTAGAGGAGGCTTAACATGCATCAGCGCGCTGTTCTCGCAGGAGGATGTTTCTGGGGCATGCAGGATCTGATCCGCAAGCGGCCCGGCATCATCTCGACCCGTGTGGGTTACACGGGCGGCGATATTCCGAACGCCACGTATCGTAATCACGGCACGCATGCCGAGGGGATCGAGATTGTCTTCGACCCGACAGTGACGAGCTACCGGAACATCCTGGAATTCTTCTTCCAGATCCACGATCCGACGACGCTGAACCGCCAGGGCAATGATCGTGGGCTCTCCTACCGGTCGGGCATCTATTATGTCGACGAGGAGCAGAAGCGCGTCGCCGAGGATACGATCGCCGATGTGGATGCCTCGGGGCTGTGGGATGGCAAAGTGGTGACCGAGGTCCAGCCGGTCGGCGAGTTCTGGGAGGCCGAGCCCGATCACCAGGATTATCTGGAGAAGCGCCCGGGCGGCTACACCTGCCACTTCGTCCGTCCCGGCTGGGTGCTTCCGAAGCGCCAAAAGGTTGACGACGTACAGCCAGCGGCCGGGACCGCGGCGGAATAGGCTTCACTGCCGTTGCCACTGCGCCGATCCGGTCCGCAATCTTCGTGACCGCGTCGTTCAGCGACGCGGTCATCGAACCCTACTTCAGAGTGACGGCTCGTTCCAGTCAGTCGCCATCGCAACACCAGGATCGCAGATTTATGCCAGACCTCTCGTCCTTTCCGATCACGCAGCGCTGGCCGGCATCTCATCCCGATCGCCTGCAACTCTACGCAGCCCCTACGCCCAATGGCGTCAAGGTCTCGATCATGCTTGAGGAGACTGGCCTGGCGTACGAGCCCCACCTGATCGACATCTCGAACAACGAGTCGAAGGATCCGGCGTTCGTGTCGCTGAACCCGAACGGACGCATACCGGCGATCATCGATCCGGCTGGCCCTGACGGTAGACCCATCGCCTTATGGGAATCCGGTGCGATCCTCCTCTATCTGGCCGACAAGACGGGTCAGTTCATCTCCACCGAACCAGGCCAGCGTTACGAGACCCTAGCGTGGGTGTTCTTTCAGATGTCGGCCATCGGGCCGATGTTCGGTCAGCTCGGCTTCTTCCTGCGATTTGGCGGCAAGGACTATGAGGACAAGCGGCCGCAACAGCGCTTTATCGACGAATCCACGCGTCTGCTGGGGATTCTGGATCGCCGGCTGGAAGGCCGCGACTGGATCGTCGACGACTATTCGATCGCGGACATCGCGACGCTCGGCTGGGTGAATGCGCTGGTGGAATTCTACGCTGCGGGTGACATCCTTGGCCTCAGCAGCTTTTCGAACGTCCGCGCATGGCTTGGACGCGGGCTGGCTCGACCGGCCGTCCAGCGTGGCCTCCACATTCCCGCGAGGCCAGCATGAGCATCATCGCCGCCTATTATTACAACGAAGGCAAGCGAGTTCGCGAAATCGCGCTCGATGAGCACGTCAAGTTGGGCGAGAGTCGCTCGGGCTTCTGCTGGATCGCGCTTAGCGAACCCACCCCCGAGGAACTACTCGCGATCCAAAGGACATATAATCTTCATCCGTTGGCGATCGACAACGCGATGCACCCGCTGTGCCCGCCCAAGCTCGAGGTCTACAACGATGAGTTGTACGTCGTCGCGCAGACCGCCGAGCTGGTCGGCGACCGGATCAGCTACGGCAAGATGGCGATCTTCACCGGTCACAATCACCTTATCACCGTGCGGCACGGCAATGCCGGAGCGCTGGGCAAACTTCGGGAGCAACTCGAGGCATCGCCGACGCAGTTCGGCAAGGGTGTCGACTATGTGCTGCACGCGATCTTGCATCGCGTGGTCGACCAGTATCTGCCCATCTTCGAAATGATCGAGGACGACGTCCTGGCGATGGAGCGACGGTCGCTGCACGATTTCCTCGGGCCAGAAGAGGTGGCGCGAATCTTCGAACTAAGGTCCGAACTCACGCGGTTCCAGCGCACGCTCGGGGCTATGGCCGAGCTGGTGCGAAAGCTCGTTCGCGGCCACTTTCCCTGCATCAGCGCCGAAATGACACCATATTTCCACGACGTCGCGGACCATGTCCACCGCGTGCAGTCCATGGTCGACGGCCTCCTGCTTGTCCTGTCCACGGTCTTTGAGGCCAGCAGCCTTCTTGAAGCGCAAAGGACGGGGGTGATCACCCGCCAGCTGGCGGCTTGGGCGGCAATACTGGCAGTCCCGACGGCGATCGCTGGAATATACGGCATGAACTTTAAGCACATGCCGGAGCTGGACACGGCCTACGGATACTTTGTCGTGCTCGGAGTGATAGCGATATCGTGCGTTTTCCTATTTGTGCGCTTCAAGAAGGCTAAGTGGCTGTGAATACTGCCCATCGTTTTCTTCGCCGTCATCTGACGGTTACAGCGGGCCTTATACGGAAGCTTGTCCAATCCAACTCAAGATGAAGGTGCGTCCATGACATAGCAGCTGACCGACGCTCTACAAGCAGTTCAGTCCTTCATCGCCAAGGGCTAAGACCGCGAATAGCGCGTCAAGGACAGCAATCTCGTCGATCTCGAGCCAGGATCAACCATCGGTCCGTGCGGCATCTGCGTCGACGCGGCGTTTCGCCTCGGAAGCGGTGATGATGGCGATAACGCCTCCACCCTCTACGCGATCACCGATCCGGCGACCGAGCATAAGGGCCTGTTGATCGACGTGTTCGATGAAATCTGCTACCGCGACCCAGTTCAAGAGTCGGGACCTCAATGTAGAAGAAGTTGACTAACGAGCATTCGCGTCATCCGATCAAGCAAGCTGGAGACATTTATGAAAGCCATTGGTTACAAGGTTCCGGGACCCATCGCCGCGGATGCCGCGCTGGTCGACATCAATCTGCCTCGGCCTGTCGCTGCAGGATACGATATCCTGGTTGAGGTGAAGGCCGTCTCGGTCAACCCGGTCGACTACAAGGTCCGCAACAGCACGCCGCCGGCAGATGGCGATTGGAAGGTGCTGGGATGGGATGCCGCCGGGATTGTGCGCGAGGTCGGCCCCGACGTCACGCAGTTCGAGTTAGGCGACGAGGTCTATTATGCCGGATCGATCACACGGCCCGGTACCAATGCGGAGTTCCATCTCGTCGACGCCCGGATTGTCGGTCACAAACCTGCGTCGCTCTCCTGGGCGGAAGCGGCGGCGCTGCCGCTGACGACGTTGACGGCCTGGGAGGCGATGTTCGACCGCCTGGACGTGGCGAAGCCCGTACCCGGTGCGGCGGAGGCGATCCTCATCATCGGTGGCGCGGGCGGGGTTGGGTCGATCGCCGTCCAGATCGCGCGACAGCGCACGGACCTCACCGTCATCGCCACAGCCTCTCGACCGGAAACCCAAGAGTGGGTAAGAGGGCTTGGAGCTCACCACGTCATCGACCATTCTCGTCCGCTCGCGCCACAGATCGCCGAACTCGGCATCGGTGCTCCCGCTTTCGTCTTTTCGACCACACATACCGAGCAACATGTCGCCGACATCGCCGAACTGATCGCCCCACAAGGACGGTTCGGACTGATCGACGATCCCAAGGCATTCGATATCATGGTTTTCAAGCGCAAGGCGGTGTCGATCCACCACGAGCTGATGTTCACGCGGTCGATCTACGGCACGCCCGACATGAATGAGCAGGGCGAGATTCTGGATGCGATGGCAGCGCTGGTTGACGACGGCAAAATCCGCACGACGCTGACCCGGCGACTGTCGCCGATCAATGCCGCCAATCTGAAGACGGTGCATGCACTGATCGAAAGTGGCGCGGCTAAAGGCAAGATCGTCCTCGAAGGCTTCTAACGACCGCGATCGCCAAACATCTTGTCCAACCTCAAAAAGCCGAACGGGTTATGCCCCAGCGATGAGAATCCCATGACCAAATCTATTGCCACCGCCTCGATCAACCGCGAAACCGCAGTCGCCCTCATCGACGCGGCGCTCGCTGCGGCCCGTGCCATCGGCATCCCGGCTGCCGTCGCCGTCGTCGACGCCACCGGTAACCTGCGCGCGTTCGAGCGCACCGACGATGCGCCGTTCCTTACCGTCGATGTTGCCATCGACAAGGCCTGGAGTTCCGCCTCGTTTGGGTTCCCGACCCATGTCTGGAACGACTATGTGACCAACGATCCAAAAGTGGCGCCGCTAGCCTATCGCCCTCGGATGGTCGCTGTCGGCGGCGGTTATCCGATTCTGGAGGATGGGAAGTTGATCGGCGGCATAGGCATCTCCGGAGGCAACTATCAGCAGGATCAGGATGCGTGCGTCGAGGCACTCATGAAAATCGGGTTCCAGTTGCCAGCCTGACGACTGTGAGGCCATCACCGGTGGTAATGGCCAACAGATCCAACCTTTGAGAGGCCTAATGATGGAAGCGTTCGTCGTCTTTACGCGGGAAGAAACCAGCGACCCACATGCACTCGCAACCTATTCTGCAGGCGTCGGACCATCGTTCGATGGTCACGACGTTACCTTTCTCGCCGCTTATGGCGCGATCCAGCATTTGGAGGGGCCGCCCATCGAAGGGGCCGTAATCTTGCGTTTCCCGACGATGCAGGCCGCTCGCGACTGGTATGACAGTCCCGCCTACCAAACCATCGCTGCTCAACGCTTTGCCGGTTCCCGTTACCGCGCCTTTATCATTGAAGGGCGGCGGTGACAT
Organism: Ectopseudomonas mendocina; assembly: GCF_008041835.1. Classification (GTDB taxonomy): domain Bacteria; phylum Pseudomonadota; class Gammaproteobacteria; order Pseudomonadales; family Pseudomonadaceae; genus Aquipseudomonas. The sequence goes on along the minus strand of NZ_VRYE01000114.1, from coordinate 7,702 downwards.
ACCGACAGAAGCACTTCGGCGCTGACCACGAGGTATCGGCGTGTGAACTCGCATCTTGGGAATCTGTGGGGGGGACCAAGACAGCGGCGCTAGGGGCTCATATCGTCGATCGGATCAGAGAGTTGCTCGGCGAGAATGGGTTATCTATTGCCGAGCTGACGGAGCGGAGCCGCCCTCTCCCAACGGATTGATTCAATCGTTGACGCTCCTCCTATCCGGATCCGGGTTTTCGCACGCTGATCAACAGAGTTACAGCGCGCAACGCCTGTAGTGGGCATCAGGGGATGGGTGGCAATCAGGATGATTGCCCACCTTCCAACGATTAACCTTGCTCAAGTTGCTTCACTAGTCGCTCCGCGTCGAGATGGAAGCCCGAGAAAACAATGCTACCGCCAGCGTCGATAACCGTAAACCACGGAGTTCCTCGTGTGCGGTAGTCTTCCATGAAGGTTGGAAACGGCGAGCCGGTCGGTTGCTCGTCGTGACCGAAAACGATAGGAAGCTCATACTTGAGCTGGTTCACGCGCAACTTCTCGAAGGTATTCTCATGCGTTCCTTCGAAGACGGTCTGGATCACTGCGAACCCCACGTCTTTTGAGCTCAACGCTGCATGCAACTTTTGTAGCGTCGGAAACCCATGCAAATGGCAACCTTGGCACCAATGCTGGAAGGCAAACAAGATTTTCGGGCCGGGCCCGATATCTGACAGTTTGAACGGCGCGATACTTTCCCCATCTTTGCCAATCCATTTTTGCACCCGCAGCTCAGGCGCTTGTCGTTCGATCTCGTTCATCTGATCCTCCAACCCCGATACAGAAGCTTAGTGGATGATCGCGCGTCGCGACGGTGCGCGAACGTCCGACCTTATTTTCCCTATTTCCTGAAGCCAGAATAGATCAGATCGACATTTCGTCCTTAATATACTCAAGCTGCCGGCGAGCGCGAACTGGGCAACCATGCGCTGGTGAGCCTTGAGCTTTGCACGCTGCCCATCCGTTTGAGAGCGAACCTGCAACTTCCGCTCCGCATACCGCAGATCAGCGTACGCAGCCTTGGGGTTATCTACCCTATAGCCATTGGGTATTGGGAATCATGCTGGCCTGACGCTATGTTCGATACGCGATTTTTTACGATGATAGAGCATCTGTATCTGATTTTTAGTCGATTGGCTTATTCGGCGGATGTGCGGGCAAATGCTTTACGCAGAGTACTGAAATGAAGGCCGGCTTCGGTCTGCCGTATCGAGCAAGAGGGGTCACTATGGTCACCAGAGGTTTCACCGGTCGCGGTTCAGGCGACCAGTCCGATCGGATTCCGCCAGGTCAGCATCTGGTGGAGGATTTCCCTGTTCTGTCGGCCGGCCCTACGCCGAGGGTAGAGCCCTCCGACTGGAAATTCACAGTCAAAATTGGTCCGAAGCCCGTCAAAACGTGGAATTGGGGCGAATTCAACACTCTACCAAAGACCCAGGTGACAAAGGATATTCACTGCGTCACCTCTTGGTCCAAACTGGATACCGTTTGGGAGGGTGTACTCATTGAAGACATCCTTGCAGATGCAGAGCTTGATCGGCCTACCGATTTCGTCTTGGCGCACTGCTACGATAATTATTCGACAAACGTCCCTCTGACGGATCTGCTTTCCGGGAAAGCGATGGTCGCCCTCAGTTATGCGGGCAAGCCACTTTCCCGCGATCATGGGGGGCCGGCGCGTCTTCTAGTGCCGCACCTTTACTTCTGGAAATCCGCCAAATGGGTGAATGCGCTGCAATTCACGACGCGTGACGAGGCCGGCTTTTGGGAGCTGCACGGCTATCACATCTACGGCGATCCGTGGCGCGAACAACGATACACCCATGACTGAAAACGAAGCGCAAGTCCGTTCGTGGCAATCATGCGTGATCGACGACATCATCCAGCAAACACCGAGTATCAAGAGCTTCTTCCTTCGGTTGAGCAAGCCGTTCGCGCACACCGCAGGTCAGCACGTCGATATCCGGCTGACCGCGCCCGACGGCTACAGTGCAATGCGCAGCTACTCGATCGCGTCATCGGCAGTTTCGACCCCGATCGTCGAGATAGCTATCGAGCGCATGCCGGATGCCGAAGTTTCGCCGTTTTTTCACGACATCGCGGCGATTGGTGACGAAATCGAAGTTCGCGGTCCGCTCGGTGGCCATTTCCTTTGGCCTGAGCCTGCCATAGATCCGGTTCTGTTGATCGGGGGAGGCTCCGGCCTCGTGCCGTTGATGGCAATGATCCGGCAGCGCCGCGCATTGGCCCAAGCCGTTCCGACAGCGTTGCTCCTGTCCGCACGAACCGCCGAGGACGTTCTCTTCTCAGAAGAACTTCATTGCATCGAAATCAGCGATCCGGCGTTCGTCCTGGCGCTCGCGATTACGCGCGAGAAACCGGTTCGCGCATCGGACTTTGCGCGACGGATCGACGGCATGATGGTCCAAGAAATTCTAACCAGGCTTCAGGGAAAGCCGACGCAAGTGTTCGTCTGCGGGTCTAACGGATTCGTCAACATCGCAACCGATAGCGCGCTGCTGGCGGGCTTGGACGCCTCCATCATCAAGACGGAGCGCTACGGGGGCTAGCGGCGCGAGCTATCTCACGTCGCGCCGATCGTAGACGTGCGCCCTGGGAAGCTTTGGCGATCAACGTGAACCGTTTTGCCGAACACAGTCTTCGTACCCCCCGGCCTCTAGAACGCCTTCGCTCGCGATACCTGGCTCGACATCAAGCTCAATTTGAAAGTTCCTGCACTATCCGTCGTCCTGATATGCTCGACCAGCATGATGGGCGATTCGAGCGGGACCGCTTCCGTCCCAATCGAGGCTCGGTTACCTTAGAGCATCGGCTCGGCGCTACAGGAGGCGCGTGCGGCCTCTGCCTGGCGGTGAAAGCACTTTGGGCCATGTCGCCTGGATAGCGGCCAATCGTCAGCATCTGCTCCGATGTCGGCCAAGGTGCAGTCGCCATCTTTGAACGCCGCGAATTGGAGATCAACGCCATGACAGCGATCCGCGTGCAACTGCCGGAGATGCAATATGACAACTGATGTATTGCTGTACACCACGAATTGGTGCCCGTTCTGCCGCCGAGCGAAGGCGCTCCTCAAGGAAAAGGGCGTGCGATGGAAGGAGCTCGATATTGAGGCGGATCCGGCTCACCGGCAGGCCATGGCGGAAGCGTCGGGGCGAAGCTCCGTGCCGCAGATCTTCATCAATGGCACCCTTATCGGTGGCTCCGATGAGCTATTCGCGCTCGATGTCAGAGGCGAGCTCGACAAACTTCTCGGGCGCAACCCGCCTGCCACCTGAGGAGGTGCGGCTTGGGGCAGCCAGCCCGCGAGCCTTCGCCGGTTGATGAATACAAAAGGAGAGTCCGTTGGTCTCAGCCATCTGGAAAGACACTACTATCGCCACAAGCGACGAAACAGTCATCGTCGAGGGAAATCACTACTTCCCACCGTCAGGAGTCGACCTGAGCCTGCTTGAGATGAGCCCGCACACATCTGTCTGTCCGATCAAAGGCGCCGCGCGCTTCTTTCATGTTCGCGCGGGTGACGCGCTCAACGTGAACGCCGCTTGGACCTATCCCGCCCCCACTCCGGATGCCGAGGGTATCCGGGATTACATCGCTTTCTGGAAAGGCGTGGACGTTGCCTAGCAGACTGGACGGACGACTTCGCTGATAGCCATGCGGGCGCCGACATCTCAATTATCCTGCCCACCCCGGGCCTCGTCGGCTGCAGGAATCTGCCCGGCACCTTAGCGCGACCCGGCACTGGCGGTCTCGCACCCGCCGCGCCTCTGTTCTATCAATAAGGATGGATGACATGGAGCATTCCGAGTTCGATACCGCTTTCGCGAAGCTTGCGGAGGGATACAGAGAAGGGACTTATGAAGGCCGGCGTTTCAGCTTGATCGTCCGGCGATCTGGGGACGGACGTCGCAACAGTCTGTTCGCCAGGGAGTTGGACGGGACTGACATTGTCAGCTTCAACCTCTTCCGCGTTACATCAGATAGGACATTGTTGAAGCCGTGCGAAATGTCCGCCGAAAAGGTCGTAGCGTTCGTGCTGGAGTTCCGACCGGACACCTGACGGGCAGAAGAAGATCCCGGCCAACCGGCGCGCCTGCGACGGCCGGCTATCTAAGGCTGCGCAAGCCTATAGCCGCAGCTCATTGCACTTCGTCTGGCGAGGAATTCAACATCGATACGTCGCCATCCGCGGGGATATCGGTACAGGCGCCCGTGTAAGCCAGATTGAGAAATCCTAAGCGATGACTAACACCAATGACGCCACCCTTCCGACACATTCTATTCTTGAGGAATGCACAGCGATGGCTGTCGTCAACGCTCTGAAGATTATTCTGAAGAACAGCTACGCGATCTACCTTAAGACAAAAAATGCCACTCGGGCGCATCCCGCCCCTACTTCAGGGACTTTCACTTGCTTCTCGCTCTGTCACTCACAGCATCGGCACGCCCATGACGCATGGTATCCAGGCCTCATAATTTTCCCATATAACCTTCTTGTCTTTTGCGCACCCAGAAAGACTCGAGGCTTTAACTGGACAGATGAGCCCTCGAGGGTAGTGTTCACCTGATTGGCTTTCTCATATCTGATGTTGATTCGCACAGTGTGCCAACCAGGTGATAGTTTCAAAAAACCTGCGCTTCAGAGCGAATTAGACGATCTTCGATAAGAGCGATCCGCCTCAAAATCCAAAACATCTAACATTGTCCTAGAGCCATATTTGTACCTAGTACTATGGCGCTCCCATTAACACATTTGATGATGCACAGAAAACTTAGCTCATGATAGCTTTCAGCTAACAGCTATTCGGAAGCCCGAAAGGATTCAACCGTTTAAGCGTGAACCGTCGATTATAAATACTTTCGTAAGTTAGCTTTAAAGGACGCTTTTAGTCCTTGTAAATACGCATTACGACTCCACAGCTACCAAATCCATACGGCGCCAGCAACCATTAAAACACCCGACACTACTAAAACAATAGTAGAGGCGCGATTGCTGCCTTTCAAAGTATGACCAACACCCACATCCATAACTAGGTGTCGAATTCCGGCTACGAGATGATAAATAAATGAAGAGTATACCAACCAGAAACTAACTTTGCCGAAAGGTGAAGAAAAAATCTCCTTGACTTCATTAAAACCCTTTTCTGACTCCAACGATTTGCTCAGCATATACAGTATCAGTCCCAGAAAAATAAAGAGCATAATTCCTGAAATCCGGTGCAGAATCGATGTAAGCGCCGTGAGAGGAAGCTGAATGGTTCGAATATCAAGATTAACCGGCCGCTTTTTATTCATTTTGACTCCAGTCAACAATTCTAGTGGGGGATTTCAGTTTTCGATCTCATTCATCATAGCAGCTGTAACTAAGGCTGGCGGCGACAATAATGGAGATATTCGGGGCTTACGTTGCATTTTGAGGTCGCAAGTGCATGTGCGTAAATTGAAGCAAATTGCAAGGTTATGCCCAATAGGTAGCTAGCTTATTAATTTAACAAAAGTGACGTGTGTCGTTCTGCAGGGCATGCTGTTCCCCAACCCTGGAAAACCTATCCTCTTTAACACGTCAAAGTCGATTGATAGGCTTGCTGCAACAGCTATCTGCCCGGTTGAAGTCGAAGATCGATGTATCTGTAGGGTTTGGAAATAAATGCGGGCGCCCACCGCACTCACGGCTCAGTTACCATTCTTTGTGCATCGCGGCCGCGCGGCTAGTTGGTAGCTGTTCTAAGCCTAGTCAGTGCCGCCCTTCGCCCCAAGCCCCATAGTCAGATTTGAGAAATGACAGTAGGCGATGCCGCAACGCGCTTCATCGACCTATGTAAAACGACTCCTTTATCGAAATAGTGCACTCATCGCTCTCCACGGCGATCCCTTCATCGCGAATTGCACCGCCCAAGACGATCTGCACTGAAATCAATACTTTCTGATGCCTCTTGATTAGAGATGCCAGCCATAATCATCTCATCGCCAACGCATACGGCGTTCGGCAGCCAACACACTCTCACTCACTACTGGAAGCTCAGACATGAAAACCATAGGCATTGAAAACTCGAAGTCCAGCGTACAGGCCCACTTAACGCTTGGAACCAAAACTATGGGGCTAGGTATCTATGGCGCGTACTTGGCTCTCGCTATTATTTACTTCTGGTTCGGCGGCATGAAATTTACCCACTACGAGGCCGAGGGCCTGGTTCCACTGGTGAGCAACAGCCCGCTTTTGGGATGGGTGTATAGCATTTTTTCGGTCGACATGTTCTCCAGCCTGCTCGGCATACTAGAGATTTCGATCGGCACTCTGATCGCAGGCCGCATGCTGTCGCCCAAACTATCCGTGGTAGGAGGCGCTCTGTCTGCAGGCCTGTTCTTCACAACCCTTAGCTTTATGTTTTCCACTCCGGGCGTCATTGAGCCTAGTTTAGGGTTTCCGGCGATTTCCGTTGCGCCAGGTCAGTTTCTGCTTAAAGACTTAGGGTTGCTTGCTGTTTCGATATTTGTGGCAGGCCATTCGCTGGTTGAACTGGAAAAACGTAAAATTAATGCATAATTTTTTCAATGGCTTAAGGCAGTAATGCCTTAGGCCTTTTTGCCATCATTTTCCCCCGCCAGATCTTTCAACCAGTCACGAGGGCTCAACCCCGTCTTGCGTCTAAATGCGCGAGACAGCGCCGAAGGACTTTCGTAGCCGACTTGAGCTGCAATCAGCGTAATCGAGCGCCCTTCTCGCATCAGCTTCTGAGCCAGGCTAACTCGCCAACTCAACAAATAATCAGCAGGCGTCTGTCCGATGACACTCTTGAAATGCACGGCATACGCAGCGCGTGACATATTTGACTCACTGGCCAGCTCTGCTATTGACCAGGCATGTTCCGGGGAGTTGTGCATCTGTAAAAGCGATCGGGCAAGCCGCATGTCGGCCAGTCCAGCCATCATTCCGGTGCGCAACTGGTGATGATCGAGCAGGTAACGGAGCAACAGAATGATTAGGAGCTCAAATAAGCGCTCAAGCGCGGCTTCCCTTCCACAATGCACATTTGCCGCCTCGGCAAACATCCACTCCAACGTGTCTGCCAGCATGGGCAGATCATCGAGTGCGAGCACCAAACAGTCCGGTAATGAAGCCGACAAAGGATTATCAATTCCGCCCTCAAACTCCATGGAAGCACACAACAACTTTGCGCCATCGGACTCACCCGCAAACAATTGATGCTTGGCGGGGCGTGGCATAAAAATCAAGCTAGGGCGAGTGAGCTGCAAATCCTTGCGATCGGGACCAAGCAACGTCACGCTGCCGGCCTGAAGCAGATGGATATAACCTCGCCGCTCGGCGCCATCGTAAGATGCAGAGCCGCATAGGTCGCCGTCATAGAACAGATTGGCCCGCACGCCGAACCGCGAGAGCAAATTAGACAAACGATCCATTGGCCGATCCTTGACGAGTCAGAACGCACAGACCATACCATCTGCGTTGTCGTTCAGTGCCTGTAGCGAACATGCCGGCGTAAATCAGCCAACGGATAAAGTGATCACTGAGCAGCTCAGCCTCCCTTTCCAGTTCGGCTGTTAAAAAAACAACACCGTTGTTTGAAAGCACCAGCAAATCAAGTGCTCACTCTTCTATTTTACAGTACCTGGGGTTTGGGGAGCAATGG
>NZ_VRYE01000113.1 GCF_008041835.1 Ectopseudomonas mendocina | reverse complement strand
GTCGATCTGTCAACCATCTGAGGGTGGTATCAGATTGATGGGGTGAATGTGCCCCATCAACCATTACATCCGTATACCCCATTTTTCAATGGCGTGCTATGCGCTACCATGACGCCTTTGCCGCCAATAGTCCGCGCCTGCCATGCATTGTCCCTTCTGCGCCGCCAACGACACCAAGGTCATCGATTCCCGTCTGGTCGCCGAGGGCGATCAGGTGCGCCGCCGCCGCGAATGCGTGGCCTGTGGTGAGCGTTTCACCACCTTCGAAACCGCCGAACTGGTGATGCCGCGCCTGATCAAGCAGGACGGTAGCCGTCAGCCCTTCGATGAAGAAAAACTACGCGCCGGCATGCAGCGGGCGCTGGAAAAACGCCCGGTGAGCGTCGAGCGCCTGGAGGAAGCCATTGCCCGTATCAAGCAGCAACTGCGAGCTACTGGCGAGCGCGAGGTGAAGTCGCTGGTGCTCGGTGAGCTGGTGATGACCGAACTGAGCAAGCTCGATGAGGTGGCCTACATTCGTTTCGCCTCGGTCTATCGGCGTTTTCAGGATCTCAACGAGTTCCGCGAAGAAATCGAGCGCCTGGCCCGCGAGCCGTCGAAAAGCCGATGAGCGAGCGCGATCACCTGTTCATGGCGCGCGCCCTGCGGCTGGCGCGCAAAGGTATTTACTCCACCCATCCGAACCCGCGTGTCGGCTGCGTCATCGTGCGTGATGGCGAGATCGTCGGCGAGGGCTGGCATGCCCGTGCCGGCGAACCGCACGCCGAGGTTCATGCCCTGCGCCAGGCGGGCGAACGGGCGCGCGGTGCTACCGCCTACGTCACGCTGGAGCCCTGCAGCCACCATGGGCGTACGCCGCCGTGCGCTGATGCGCTGGTCGCCGCCGGTGTCGACCGGGTGGTTGCGGCGATGCAGGACCCCAATCCGCAGGTCGCCGGGCGTGGCCTGTTGCGCCTGGCCAATGCTGGTATCGAAGTGTTGTCCGGCGTGCTGGAGGCCGAGGCACGGGCACTCAATGTTGGTTTCATCAAGCGCATGGAGAGCGGGCTGCCTTTCGTACGGGTCAAATCGGCGATGAGCCTGGATGGCCGCACGGCCATGGCCAGTGGCGAAAGTCAGTGGATCACCGGCCCGGCAGCCCGTGCCGAGGTGCAGCGTTTGCGCGCGCAGTCCAGCGTGGTGCTCAGCGGCGCCGACACCGTGCTGGCCGACGATGCCCGCTTGACCGTGCGCCCTGACGAGCTGGGACTGGGGGTCGAAGCTACCTTCATGGCCGCTTCACGGCCGCCGCTGCGGGTGTTGGTCGATGGCCGGCTGCGGGTGCCGCTGAGCAAGGCCTTCTTCCAGGTCGGCCCGGCGCTGGTGGCGACCTGTGCGGCGGCCGCCGCGCGTGATCGCTACCTGGCCGATGGTCATGAACTGCTCGCCGTGCCGGGTAGCAATGATCACGTCGACCTGCGCAAGCTGTTGCAGGAGTTGGCCGGGCGTGGTGTCAATGAAGTGCTGGTGGAGGCCGGGCCGCGCCTGGCGGGCGCCTTCGCGCGTGCCGGGTTGGTGGACGAGTACCGCATCTTCGTTGCGCCCAAGCTGCTGGGCTCGCATGCGCGGCCATTGTTCGAGCTGCCGCTCAACCGCATGGCCGAAGCGCCGGAATTGCAGATTCTCGACATGCGCGCCGTCGGCGACGACTGGCAGATCACGGCGGTACCCAAGGCCCGATAGTGCGGGCCATGCAGCGCGGCGATAAATATGGTAAAACGCAACGCGGCCATTTGATCTGGCCGTAACGTTCTCAGGGCGGGGTGTAATTCCCCACCGGCGGTAATGGTTCGCAGAACCTAGCCCGCGAGCGCTCGCCATGGCACCTGCCAGGCGAGGTCCAGCAGACCCGGTGTGATTCCGGGGCCGACGGTATAGTCCGGATAAAGAGAGAGCGGGATTCCCTCCACGGGCGCCTCGTGCGTGTCCGCGAAATCCCTATCGATCGGCATTGCCCTGTTTTTGACCAAAACAGGAGTTCGTCCATGCTGTTCAGCACCACCTTCAACGTGAAACCGGAGGGCTTATGTTCACCGGCATAATCGAAGCCATCGGCAGTATCCGCGCCATGACGCCGAAAGGCGGCGACGTGCGCGTTTACGTGGCCACCGGAAAACTCGACCTGGGCGACGTCAAGCTCGGCGATAGCATCGCCGTCAACGGCATCTGCCTGACCGCTGTGGAATTGCCCGGCGACGGCTTCTGGGCCGACGTCAGTCGCGAGACGCTGGCGCGTACCGCCTTCGTCGATCTCAAGCCCGGCAGTGCCGTGAATCTGGAGAAGGCCCTGACGCCCACCAGCCGCCTCGGCGGGCACCTGGTCAGCGGCCATGTCGATGGCGTCGGTGAGATCGTCTCGCGCGCCGATAACGCCCGCGCCGTGCAGTTCAAGGTGCGCGCCCCGCGCGAATTGGCCAAGTACATCGCGCACAAGGGTTCGATCACCGTCGACGGTACCAGCCTGACCGTCAACGCGGTCAATGGCGCCGAGTTCGAACTGACCATCGTCCCGCACACCCTGGCCGAGACCATCATGGTCGACTACCAGGCCGGGCGTAAGGTCAACCTCGAGGTCGACCTGCTGGCGCGTTACCTGGAGCGCCTGCTGCTCGGCGACAAGGCCGCCGAGCCCAAGGCCTCGGGCCTGACCGAAAGCTTTCTCGCCGAACACGGCTACCTGAAGAATTGAGGAGACGCCCCGATGGCGCTCAACACCGCTGAAGAACTGATCGAAGACATCCGCGCCGGCAAGATGGTCATCCTCATGGATGACGAGGACCGCGAGAACGAAGGCGACATCATCATCGCCTCCGAATGCGTGACGGCCGAACATATCAACTTTATGGCCCGCTTTGCCCGTGGCCTGATCTGCATGCCCATGACCCGCGAGCGCTGCGAGCTGCTCAAGCTGCCGCTGATGGCGCCGCGCAACGGTTCCGGCTTCGGCACCAAGTTCACCGTTTCCATCGAGGCCGCCGAGGGCGTGACCACCGGCATCTCCGCTGCCGACCGCGCGCGTACCGTACAGGCTGCCGTGGCGCGCAATGCGGTGGCCGAGGATATCGTCAGCCCCGGCCATATCTTCCCGCTGATGGCCCAGCCCGGCGGCGTGCTGGCGCGCGCCGGCCATACCGAAGCGGCCTGCGACCTGGCGCGCATGGCCGGTTTCGAACCGAGCGGGGTGATCTGCGAGATCATGAACGACGACGGCACCATGGCCCGTCGCCCGGAGCTGGAGAAGTTCGCCGAAGAGCACGGCCTGAAGATCGGCACCATCGCCGACCTGATCCACTACCGTCTGATCCACGAGCGCACTGTCGAACGCATCAGCGAGCAGCCGCTGGACACCGAGCTGGGCCAGTTCAACCTGGTGACCTATCGCGATGGTGTGGAGAACACCGCGCACATGGCGCTGACCCTGGGCACCATCTGCGCCGAAGAACCGACCCTGGTGCGCGTACACAACATGGACCCGCTGCGCGACCTGTTCATGGTCAACCAGCCGGGGCGCTGGAGCATGCGCGCTGCCATGGCGGAAGTGGCCAAGGCCGGCAGCGGCGTGGTGCTGCTGCTGGGCAACCCACTGACCGGGCCGGAGTTGTTGGCGCTGATCAGCCGCCAGCAGCCGGCCAACCCTGCGGCTTACAGCACCGTGGGCGCCGGCTCGCAGATTCTGCGTGACCTCGGCGTACGCAAGATGCGCCTGATGAGCTCGCCGATGAAGTTCAACGCGATATCCGGCTTCGACCTCGAGGTTGTAGAATACCTGCCGGCTGACTAAAAGCGGCCCGAAGGGCCAAAGCTGATGACCCTCTCCCATTTATGGGAGACGACTGCATGGATGCAGGAGGTAGGGCGACGCAGGATGCCAAAGCCGAGGGTGCCCGCAGGGCGGGAGAGGGTATTGTGGTCAACGCCGAACCCTCTCCCCCAGCCCCTCTCCCGCAAGCGGGAGAGGGGAGCTAAAGCACGTAGCCCGGATGAAATCCGGGAAGATCGGCACACTGGCCCCGGATTGCATCCGGGCTACGCTGACAAACGAATTTTATTTTCGGAGCGCAAGGCGCTCCGGCTCTTTAACCCATGTGAGACCCGTCATGACCCTGAAGACCATCGAAGGTACCTTCATCGCCCCGAAGGGCAAATACGCCCTGGTGGTAGGCCGTTTCAACAGTTTCGTCGTCGAGAGCCTGGTCAGCGGCGCTATCGACGCCCTGGTTCGCCACGGCGTGCAGGAAAGCGACATCACCATCATCCGTGCGCCGGGTGCTTTCGAGATTCCGCTGGTTACCCAGAAGGTTGCTCAGCGTGGCGAGTACGCGGCGATCATCGCCCTCGGTGCGGTCATTCGTGGCGGCACCCCGCACTTCGAATACGTGGCAGGCGAGTGCACCAAGGGCCTGGCCCAGGTCTCCATGGAATATGGCGTACCGGTCGCCTTCGGCGTGCTGACTGTCGACTCCATCGAGCAAGCCATCGAACGTTCCGGCACCAAGGCGGGTAACAAGGGTGCCGAAGCTGCGCTGTCTGCCCTGGAAATGGTCAGCCTGCTGGCGCAGTTGGAGGCCAAGTGAGCTCCGGTAACGGCCAGCCGGCCAAGAAAGGCCCCAGCGGCAAGATTCTCGCTCGTCGCGAAGCCCGTACTCTGGCCATGCAGGCCCTGTACTCCTGGCATATCGCCGGGCAGCCGCTAAACGAGATCGAAGCGCAGTTCCGCGTCGACAATGACTTCAGCAAGGTTGACGGTGCCTACTTCCACGAGATCCTGCACGGCGTGCCACGGCAGAAGACCGAACTCGACGGCGCCTTCGCCCCGCTGCTCGATCGCCCACTGGAAGAGATCGACCCGGTCGAACTGGCCATTCTGCGCCTGTCCACCTACGAGCTGAAGAACCGCGTCGACGTACCCTACAAGGTAGTGATCAACGAAGGTATCGAGCTGGCCAAGGTGTTCGGTGCTACCGACGGGCACAAGTTCGTCAACGGCATTCTCGACAAGCTCGCGCCGACGCTGCGCGCCGCCGAAGTAAGCGCCAACAAGCGCTGAGGCCCGCTGAGATGCTCGATTCACGATCCTGCGCTCCCGTGCCCTGCCTGAACTGTGCAGGGCCGGCCCACGGCAGATCGTTGCCGGCTCATGGGTGAGTTCGAGCTGATCCGTCGCTACTTCGCCGCCGCCCGTTGTGCTCAGGGCGGCGACGGAGTGGTTCTCGGTATTGGTGATGACTGCGCGCTGCTGGCGTTGCCCGCCGGTGAACAGCTGGCGGTTTCCACCGACACCTTGGTTGCCGGGGTGCACTTCCCCGAATCCTGCGATGCCTTTCTCCTCGGTCAGCGTGCGCTGGCTGTCTCGGCCAGCGATCTGGCTGCCATGGGTGCCACGCCGCAGGCCTTTACCCTCGCTCTGACCTTACCGAACGCCAATGAAGTCTGGCTGGCCGAGTTCGCTCGCGGCTTGCAACTCATGGCGAAAAACTGCTCATTGGTACTGGTCGGTGGCGATACGACACGCGGTCCGTTGAGCCTGACGCTGACTGTGTTCGGCCGTGTTCCGGTCGGGGATGCCCTGCTGCGTAGTGGTGCTCAGGTGGGTGATCTGCTCTGTGTCGGTGGCGAACTGGGTGATGCGGCAGGGGCGTTGCCGCTGGTGCTGGGACAGCGTGATGCGCAAGATGGTATCCGCGAGGCACTGCTGGCGCGCTACTGGTCGCCACAACCGCAGTTGGCCCTGGGCCAGGCGCTGCGCGGCCTCGCCACGTCTGCCCTGGATATTTCCGATGGTCTGCTCGCCGACTGCGGGCATATCGCCAAGGCTTCACAGGTCGCCCTGCAGATCGAACTGGAACAGGTTCCGCTGTCTGCGTCGCTGCTTGCGTTCGCTGGCGAAGAGCAGGCGCGGCTCTGCGCCCTGGGTGGTGGCGACGACTACCGTCTAGCCTTTACCCTGCCGCCAGCCCGGCTCGCGCAGCTGCAAGCCGATTGGCCCGAAGTGCGTGTTATCGGCCGCGTGCAGGCAGGCGCTGGGGTACAGTTGCTGGATGCCGCTGGCCAGCCTATCGATCCGCCAACCGGCGGCTACCAACATTTCTGACAGGACGGAGTGCGTGTGACCGATCACCCCAACCAGGTTCCCGCCGAATACGTACCGCCCTCGGTGTGGCGCAATCCCTGGCACTTCATCGCCTTTGGCTTCGGCTCCGGCACCCTGCCCAAGGCGCCCGGCACCTGGGGCTCGCTGGTGGCGCTGCCGTTCGTGCCGCTGTGGCAGATGCTGCCGGACTGGGGCTACTGGTTGATGCTCGGGGTGACCATGCTGTTCGGCTTCTGGCTGTGCGGCAAGGTCGCCGATGACCTGCGCGTGCACGATCACGAAGGCATCGTCTGGGACGAGATGGTCGGCATGTGGATCACCCTGTGGCTGGTGCCCGAAGGTTGGCTCTGGTTGCTGCTAGGCTTTCTTGTGTTTCGTGCATTCGACATCATCAAGCCCTGGCCGATTCGCTGGATTGATCGGCATGTGCATGGTGGTTTTGGCATCATGCTCGACGACATCATTGCCGGGGTATTCGCCTGGTTGACCATGCAGGGACTGGTCTGGGGATGGGCAAATTATGCTGCTGAGTTTGGCTTCTAGGGAGAGAGCATGGCCATGATGAGCAAGTGCCTGATGGCGTTGCTACTGGCTGGCGTGTTGGCTGGAGCTCAGGCTGAGCAAGCGCTGCCCGACGATATTCGCCTGGCTGCCGAGAGCTGGAAGGGGTACACCAATGCTGATGGCACCGGCCTGGGCTGGGACATCATGCGCAAGGTATTCGAGCCTGCCGGCGTTGCGCTGCGTACTCATAACGTGCCTTACACCCGTGCGGTTGGCCTGGTGCAACGTGGTGAAGCTGATGCCTGGGTGGGGGCCTACCGGGACGAGGTCACGGATCGAGTGTTCTACCCGCGGATGCACTACGACAACGACCATATCGTCGCGTTGGGTCTGCTCGACAAGCCTATTCCAACTCTGGAAACCCTGGGCAAGTACCGCCTGGCATGGGTGCGTGGCTATGGCTATGACGAGTATCTGCCCAACATCCACAACTTCCGGGAAGTGCAGCGCCGTGGCGGCATTCTCGGCATGCTCGACCTCGGCCACGCCGACTTCTACATCGATGCTGCCCCTGAGGTCGAAGACGTACTGAGCGAGTCAGTCGACCGCAGCCGCTACCGCATAACCGAACTGACCCGTCTGCCATTGTTTCTCGGCTTTGCTGATACTCCGCGTGGGCACCAGTTGGCAACTCTATACGATCAGCGCATGGAAGAGCTGATCGCTAGTGGCGAGCTGAGGCCTCTCTTTACTCGGTGGAGATTTCCTTATCCGTTTGACTGAGTGATATGTACCTTGGATTCGTTTAAACAGGACGAATCCAGAGTAGCTTCACGATGTTGTCTTCACCTTGTCCGCCATTGTTACCACTGTCCCCTCCCATGTCGGGAATCTCCCCTGGCGTATAGCTGGCAGGAAGATTGCGTAGATCGATAGTCAAGCCAGCGCTGAGGCTGTTGCTGGTTGAGCTGCCTAGACCTGCCGCAGTGATGTAGCCTTGAACAGTGGCGCCGCCGCCACCACTAATCTGATTGCCTGCAATCACATCACCAAAAATTCGCGTACTGCTGCCGACGGAGATATTGCCACCTTGGTATTCCGTACCGTTGTAGCTACCGGCCAGAAGCGCAATGTTGCCAACAGGGTTGCTCAGGAATGCCCCATTCTGGCAATAGTTGGTTGGGTAGAGCGTTCCATACAGGCTGTTTTGGCAGTTATTCGCGTAACCCGCGTGGTTGGTGGCATAGGTGCTGACGCTACCTGATGCCGCGTTTATATTTCGGGTATACGGGTTTAATGGTTGAGGGGGCACCTTCACCCCAGCAATCTGATACCACCCTCAGATGGTTGACAGATCGACTCCGTAGTTGCGTTCCTCTGCGACATCCGGCAGTCCGTAACCGATGGTTTTCTTGTAGAAAGGAGAGACCTTCGCAGTCGGTGCCTTCTTCCTGTGCCTCTTGGGGTAC
>NZ_VRYE01000112.1 GCF_008041835.1 Ectopseudomonas mendocina | reverse complement strand
CTGGGTGGGGCGTTCGCTGCTGGAGGGCCTATCGGATGAGCGACCCTATCATGGTGCTGCGGGCTACTCGGCATTTCTCCAGCCGGATCTGATCCTTATTCCATCTTCCGTTGCTTTGTCGGTTGTACCTCCTTGTTGGGTTAAGGCTCAGGCCTGCTGTGGCTGAGCCCGATAAGGGGTGTTGTGTTTGATCACGGCATAGATGATCCGCGCCAAACGGTTGGCTATGGCGATAACGGCTACCGTGCGTCGTTTACTCTCCAGCAAGCGTCGAGCCACCTGGCTAATGGCATCCTCACGTCTCTGGCAGTGATTGAGCACCGATTGGGCACCCTGTACCAGCAGCGTTCGCAGGTAGGGATTGCCACGCCGAGTGATCCCCCCCAATCGTCGCTGCTGACCTGAAGAGCGCTCACTGGGGGTCACCCCCAAGCTCGCGGCGAACTGACGGGCATCGGCAAAGTGGCTGATGTNNCAGCCCCACACCGTGGATGCTCTGTACCTGCCGAATCAAGACGGATGCTTGGCTGGCAGCTTTGAGTCGGCCTTCGATGCTCTGGATCTGCGCGTCGATACCGGCGACTTGGCATGTGATCTGTTCAAGTAGCTCGATCAGGCCGGCGCTCACCTCTTGATTGGGCTCCTCCTGGCATACCAGGCGGATCAACGCCTCCAGCGCAACACGCCCCTGTGGCGCTATCTGACCACGCTCGGCCAGCAGACTCCGGGCCTGATTGAGTAACTGGGTGCGCTGACCAACCAGCAGTTCCCGCAGCCGGTGCTGAGCGCACAAATCCTGCTGCTCAACCGTTTTGACCGCAACAGCACCTACTCGCCGATCCTGGTGGACGGCAAAGATCGCATCGGCATCATTGCCATCGGTCTTGTTGCCGATGCGCTGTTTGTCGACAAATTGAGCGGGAACTCGTTTAACCCGATAACCCAACGCCAAAAGACGTCGGCACCAATAATTGCTGCTGGCGCAGGCTTCCATCACCACAAGGCAATCACTATTGGACTATTCACAAAATAGCCTGTCGAACTGGCTGCGACTCAGCGTCAGGCATTGTTGGCGATGGCCGTCGGCCG
>NZ_VRYE01000111.1 GCF_008041835.1 Ectopseudomonas mendocina | reverse complement strand
AGGCATCCCGAAACCGGACGGTAGTGAGCGGGAACTGGGTATCCCCACCGTCACCGACCGTCTGATTCAACAGGCACTGCTGCAAGTGCTGCAACCTCTGATTGATCCCACCTTCAGCGAGCACAGCCACGGCTTCCGCCCGGGCCGCCGGGCCCACGATGCGGTGTTGGCTGCGCAACGCTATGCCCAACAGGGCCGCCACATCGTGGTGGATGTCGACCTATCGAAGTTCTTCGACCGGGTTAACCACGACATCCTGATCGACCGCCTGAAGAGGCGCATAAACGATCCTGGAGTCATCCGACTGGTGCGTGCGTATCTCAACGCGGGCATCATGGATGGCGGTGTGGTCATGGATCGGCATGAGGGCACGCCGCAAGGCGGGCCGCTCTCGCCGTTGCTGGCCAACGTTCTGCTGGACAAGGTGGATAAAGAGCTGGAACGTCGGGGGCACTGCTTCGCCCGTTACGCTGATGACTGCAACGTCTACGTTCGCAGTCACAAGGCGGGAGAACGGGTGATGCGCCTGCTACGCCGGTGTTACAACAAACTGCACTTGGTGATCAACGAATCCAAAAGTGCAGTCGCCAGCGTGTTCGGTCGCCA
>NZ_VRYE01000110.1 GCF_008041835.1 Ectopseudomonas mendocina | reverse complement strand
GGCCTCCATCGCCACCACACACGGCTCCAGTTGGCGGAAAAAATCCAGCATCTGATGCCGTTTGAGTTGCTTGCGGCATTTGACCTGCTCATGGCTGTCGACACCATGAACTTGAAAAACCTGCTTTGCCAAATCCACGCCTATGCGTTTAAGTTTCATGCGGGCTCCCCCTCCGGGATTGTTTGTTTCGTAACCTTCAGTCTGGCGCAATGACGCCGTAGGAGGGAGGAGTCTATCTCATTGGGCTACGCCACTGTCGCGAAGTTGGTGCGCACGGCGCACCCTACCCAGGTCGTATCTCCCACCTCGTAGGGTGGGCTTCAGCCCACCAAGGTCAGCCGATGTTGGTGGGCTGAAATCCGTAGCCCGTATGAAATCCGGGGCTCCGTCCCGGCGATCGAATGCGCGGCGACCGACCAGGGCGGATGATCGGTTGCCGAGCATGCCAGAGCGCGGACAGTGACGGCATGGCCGATTGGGCTGCGATCCGTTTCAGCCCACCAGGGGCAGCCGCTGTCGGTGGGCTGAAGCCCACCCTACGTTGCTACCAGATGCACGCCTCGGGCTGCGTATCCTGCAAGCCCATCGCACGCCTAGCGTGGATACAGCGGCGGCAGCGCGCTGCTTTCCTGCTGCGCTGCGCTTGGCTCCTGTGCGGTGGGCAGGTTGCGAATCGCCTTCCACAGCTCCTCGCCTTGCCATTGCTGGCCAACTTCGCTGTACAGCGCGCCGTTGAGACCGTCCAGGGCGTCCGACAGCGGCACGTAGCGTGCGGCCATATCGGCGAGGGTTTCCGGTTGTTGGCGAGCCCAGGCGTCGAGTGCGTGACGAGTGGCCTGGGCATCGCCGGCCTGGCAGGCGCGCTTGATGTCGTCGAGCAGCGTACGCGGGCTCGGGCCACTCTGCGCCGCGCGCTGGATCGCCGGTTGCCGGCGGGCATGCCACCACAAGCCGAAACCGAGCAGCGTGGTCAAACTCAGCACAGCGCAGGCCAACTGCCAGGGCCACAGTTTCGGCCCCTCGATCACCTGGGTCATCACCATCGGCGTATTGGGTTGTTCATCGTTCTGCAGTTGCGGGTTTTCCGCGACCTGCAGGGTACGGGCCGACAGTGTCGTGCGCTCCAGCGTGTCGGTCTGGGTGTTCCACCAGACTATTTCCAGCGGTGGCAGTTCGAAATTGCCTGCCCGGCTGGGCACCAGTGCTTCGCGCTCCTCGCGGGTGCCGACGATGCCGTTCTCGCTTTTCTGATCGTCCATCTGCGGCTGATCCGGGTAACGCCGCAGGCCGTCGACCTGGGTCGCCGGCAGTGGCGGCAGCTGGGCGCTGGAAAGGCCATCGACCTTGAGAATCAGGCGGCGGGTCAGGGAATCGCCAACCTGGCTCTGCTCCGGTTGCGGGTTCCAGGTTTCCGCCAGGCCCAGGGCACGCGCCGGTAGCCAGGGCGCGTCAGCCGGGTAGTCGGCCGGCTTGGGTTTGACCTGCAGCGGAATGTCCGGTGATTTGACCCGTGAGACCTTGCCGGTGCGGGGGCCGAAAGGCATGAAGTCGTTGCTGCGCGAGCGGTCGACCAGGGTGGCGCTGAAGGTCTGGCCCGGGATCAGCAGTTGTCCGCTGCGCTGCGGGTAGATGGCGTATTGCAGTTCGATCACGCCATGCAGCACGCCGCCGATGCGTTTTTCGTAGGTGCGCGGTTCGCCCAGTTGTTCGACCCGGGCATCGGCGATACGCAGCGGCGTCAGGCTGCTGTCGTCGTACATGGATACCGAGTGGTAGATGCGCAGGGTCAGCACGGCCTGGGCCTGGACGTAGACGCTCTCCTGATCGAGGCTGGCATCGATGAATACCGGTGCCAGCTGTTCGCCGTTGCCGGCGCTGACGGCTGCTTCGACGTTGAGCGTGATCGGCAGGGTTTCGGCGTCTTCCAGGCGGATCGCCGGGATCGTCACCTCACCGCTGCGGCGTGGCTGCAGGGTGAGGATCCAGCGCGTGCTAGCGCGTGGCGTATCACCGATGCTGCTCAGGCGATTGACCTGACGGCTGCCGAGAATCTCGAAGTCCTGCTCCAGTGGGCTCAGGTCGGGGCGGCCGAAGCGGGTCGGATCGGTCGACTCCAGCGTCAATACCACCGTCTCGCCTTCGCTCAGGCGGGTACGGTCGACGCTGGCAAAAAAAGCCTCGGCGCTGGCCTGTCCGGCGAGCAGTAGAAGAAACAGGAAGAGCAGAGGCTTCATCGGTTGGAGTCCTGACGCTGTTGCTGTTCATACCAGAATTTGCGCCGCAGCAATTCGGCCGGGTCATCCGGTATTTGCCGCAGCCATTGTTCCAGCGCTTGCTGGCGTTCGGCCGCAGTGCCCAGATCGGCTGCCGTGCGGGGTGGCTCGACAGGCTCGGCAGCATCCGGTGTTTCACGGCCACTGCCAGACTGGACATCATCTTGGCCGGCGCCGCTGGCGTTGCCTGGTGCCTCGTTAGTATCGCCGTTCTCGCCCAGGCTACCTGGCTTGGCAGGTTGTGCTGCAGGGGTTTCGGCAGGCTGGCCGGGTGATGACTCATCCGCCTGCTGTTGCTCGTCGGAAGCTTCCTGCGGCTCGTCAGCGGCGCCATTGTCGGGTTGCTGCTGATTCTCGCGCTGGCGCAGGGCATCTTCGACCAGTGCCTTGTTGTGCTGGGCGGCGGCCAGTTCCGGTTGACGCTCCAGGGCCTGCTCATAGGCATCCAGCGCTGCCTCCAGTTCGCCGGCCTTGGCCAGGGCATTGCCGCGATTGTAATGATCGGCTGCGCTGTCGCCCTTGGCGAAACGCTCGGCAGCGGCGGAATAGTCCCCGGCCTCATAGAGTGCCTTGCCCTGCCACTGTGGATCGACGAAGCGCTGCGCTGCCTCGGCCGGGCGTTGTGCCTGCAGCAGGCGCTGGCCCTGTTGGTCGGGGCGCAGCCAGAGGTCGTCGAGTCCGAAGGCGTGGCTGCTTTGCGGTGGCAGCATCAGCAGCAGGGGCAGGCAGAACAGCCAGCCGCGCCGCCCGGCACAGGCGGCGAGCAACAGCAGGGGCAGCAACAGCCAGTAGCCCTGGTCGATATGGCTGTCGAGCTGCGTTGGCTCGCCGGCAGCGCGCATGGTCTGCGGGCTATCGAGCAGGCCCAGGCGACGCAGGTCTTCATCGTCCAGGCGCATGGAGGCGTAGCGGCCACCGTGGTTTTCTGCGGTCTCCTGCAGGCCGCGTGCATCGAGGCGGGTAATCAGAATGGCGCCGCGCGAATCCTTGAGGAAGCTGCCATCTTCCTGTGCCACCGGTGCGCCTTCGCGACTGCCCACGCCGAGAATCAGCAGCGGCAGCGAGCGCTTTTGCAGTGCTTGCTGGATGCCGCTGCGTTCCTCTTCAGAGAGGGCACTGGTGATCAGCAGCAGGCGCCCCTGGCCCAGTTGTGCCTGATCGAGCAGTTGCAGTGCACGGGCCACGGCCAGGTCGGCACGGCGACCCGGCTCGGGCATCAGCGAGGGCTTCAGCGCTTCGAGCAAATTACGGCTGGTGGCCAGGTCATCGGACAGCGGCACCAGGCTGTGCGCGCTGCCGGCGTAAACGATGATCGCTGTCTGCGCATCGCGCCGCGCTTCGAGCAGATCGAGCAACTTGCGTCGCGCCTGCTCGAGACGGTTCGGGCGGCCGTCGGTGGCGAGCATCTGCGGTGTCAGTTCGAGCAGCACCACCAGCGGGTCGGCAGGCTTCTGATTGCTCTGCTCAACGCGCTGCCAGCTGGGGCCGAGCAGCGCCAGTACGGCCAGCAGCCAGGCCAGGCCGAGTGCCAGCCAGGGCAGCTTGCTGGAGCGGCCGCTGCCACCCTTGAGCAGCGCCTGATGAAAGGCTGCCGGCAGCAACAGTTGCCAGCGCCCACTCTGCCGTTCGCGATGCCACAGGCGCCAGAGCAGCCAGGCCAACACAGGCACTGCCAGCAGCCACAGTGGGCGCAGCCATTGCGGCCAGAGCAGGCTCATGTACGCCTCCGCAGCCGCTGCAGCAGGTCGGGCCACAGTACTTGACCGACCAGCAGCAGCGAGCCCAGCAGCGCCAGCGCCAGTGGCCAGGCATAGAGCGCCTGGGCCGGGCGGGCCAGGGTGGGTTGCTGGGCGACCGGTTCGAGGCGATCAAGGGTCAGCTCGATCTGCTGTAACTCAGCCTGATTGCGTGCGCGGAAGTACTCGCCGCCGGTGGTGTCGCTGATCGCGCGCAGGCTGGTTTCGTCCAGGTCCAGCGCGCTGAAGCCGAAACTGCCGAACGCGCCGCTTTGTTGTGGGTCAGCGCCAATGCCGATGGTGTAGATGCGCACACCTTCATCGGCGGCGAGTTGTGCGGCGACCATCGGATCGATTTCGCCACCGTTGTTGGCGCCGTCGGTGATCAGCACCAGCACGCGGCTCTGCGCCGGGCGCTGGCGTAGGCGCTTGACCGCCAGGCCGATGGCATCGCCGATGACGGTGTTCTTGCCGGCGATGCCGATCATGGCTTCGTCCAGCCAGGTGCGCACCGTGTGACGGTCGAAGGTCAGCGGTGCCTGCAGGTAGGCCTGGCTGCCGAACAGGATCAGGCCGACGCGATCACCCCGGCGACCTTCGATGAAATCGCCGAGCAGGCGCTTGACCAGTTCCAGGCGGCTGATCGGCTCGTCGTCCCACTGCATGTCGGCGTAATCCATCGAGCCGGAGACATCCACCGCCAGCAGCAGGTCGCGGCCGCTAGCCGGCAGCGGCAGCGGCTCACCGACCCACTGCGGTCGTGCGGCGGCGCACAGCAGCAGAAACCAGAGCAGCGCCAGCGGTGCTTGTTGGCGCCAGCTGGGCAGGGCGGCGCGGGCGCGGCGCCCGCTGAGGGCCTGTAGCTCGTCAAGAAAGCTGACGCGCAGCGCCGCATCGCCACTGTCGGCGGGCGGTAGCAGCAAACGCAGCAGCCAGGGCAGCGGCGCCAGCAGAAAGACCCAGGGCCAGGCGAACTCAAACATGTTTGCGAATCCAGATGGCGATGGCCTGGTCGAGTTCCGCAATGGCCTTGTCGCTCAGGGTGCACTGCGGTTTGTAACTACCGTCGACGAGGATCATCCAGCGAGTCAGGCCGGCTGCCGGGCAGCGGTTGTCGAGAAACGCCAGCCAGGCGCGGCTGCTCAGGGTATGGCTGGCGCTCTCCGGGTAGCGTTCGCGGCACAGGCGTTTGAGCAGGGCGTTGAGCTGCTGCAGCCAGGGGCCGGCAGGGGCGCCGTCATAGGGTTTGCGCAAGGTGGCCAGCTCGTCGAGCGCGGCCTGGCGCAGTGGGTCTAGCGCCTGCTCCGCGGTCGCCTTGGGCCGTCGACGCTGCCAGTTGCGCAGCAGGTGCCACAGCCCCCAGCCCAGCAGCGACAGCAGTACGGCGAGCAACCACCAGCCCGGTGCCGGTGGCCACCAGGGCACCGGCGGCGGGTCGATCAGCGGTTGCAAATGGTCGAGGGGATTCATAGGGATTTTCTCGCCTGCAGACCGCTGAGCTGTTCCTGCAACTGCTCGACCAGTTCGAGCTGCGTGCTCAAGGGTAGCAGCGGCACGCCAAGCTTCTGCGCCAGACGCTGCCAGCGCGCCTCGCGGGCCTGGGCCTGGTTGCGGTAGGCCTGGCGCAGGTCACCGTTGTGGCTGTCGAGCTCCAGTTGCGCGCCGTTCTGGGTAAAGCGCAGCAGCCCGGCCGCCGGCAGGGCGCGATCGAGTGGATCGGACAGCGG
Source organism: Ectopseudomonas mendocina (assembly GCF_008041835.1). Taxonomy (GTDB): domain Bacteria; phylum Pseudomonadota; class Gammaproteobacteria; order Pseudomonadales; family Pseudomonadaceae; genus Aquipseudomonas. The sequence continues at coordinate 973 of NZ_VRYE01000110.1, read as the reverse complement.
CAGCAGCAGCAGGTCGGTGTGGCGCGCGAGCAGCGTCAACTGCTGCTCGGCGTTGTCGCTGAGGGCACGCTCATCGCACAGTATGATCACCAGACTGCCCGGTCGCAGCACCTCGCGGGCGCGGCGCAGGGCCAGGCCGAAGTTGTCGCGGCCGGCACTGGCCTGAGTCTGTGGCCCGAGCGCCTGGTTGGCGCGGGCCAGCAGGTTGAGCAGTTGCAGCAGACTCTGCTTGCTGCGCCGGGGTTTGACTTCATGGTGCTCGTTATCGGCGAACACCAGGCCGCCGATGCGGTCGTTATGGCCCAGCGCGGCCCAGCCGATCAGCGCGGCGGCGCGGGCGGCCAGTACCGACTTGAAGCACAGGCCGGAGCCGAAGAACAGGCGCTGGCTCTGTTCGGCGATGATGAAGATGGGGCGCTCGCGCTCTTCGTGAAACAGCTTGGTATGTGGCTCCTGGGTGCGCGCGGTGACGCGCCAGTCGATGGTGCGCACGTCGTCACCGGCCTGATAGACACGCACCTGGTCGAAGTCCACGCCACGGCCGCGCAGCTTGGAGTGATGCAGACCGATCAGTGGGCTACGTCGTGCCGGGGTGGAGAACAGCGGCACTTCATGCACTTTATGGCGCATGTCGATCAGCTCGCCGAGGGCGATATGGATGCCGGGTTGGCTGGCCGGGATCTGCATGGGCTTCAGCCCGTAGCCCAATGAGATGGAATCCTCCCTCCTACGGCGTCAGTGCGCCAGACTGAAGGTTACGAAACAAACAATGCCGGAGGGGGAGCCCGCATGAAACTTAAACGCAAAGGCGTGGATTTGGCAAAGCAGGTTTTTCATGTGCATGGTCTGTCTTTTGTAGGTATATCCGAGCCTACGAGGCTAGGCATGACACGGTGTGTCGTCTCTTTACTGGTAAAGCAAGCAGAAGAAAGCAGTCGACTGGGGATGGGGCGTAGATGCCGGCGGGATGGAC
>NZ_VRYE01000011.1 GCF_008041835.1 Ectopseudomonas mendocina | reverse complement strand
AATGGAATAAGATCCGACACCGGCTGGATCAATGCCGCGTTCCCCGCACCCCCATTATAGTGTCGCTCATCCCATAGGCACTCCAGCAGCGAACTCCCCATCTAGTCTCGGGAGCAACGGCTCCCTTTACGAAGTCGCATATACGGTCGCGTTGATCACCATCTTGCTACCTGCGCCAGAGGAGGAGTCAATATACGGGCTACGGTCGATCATGTCAGTCCGTCCAATCCATCATTGCGCCCACTTCGGCTTGCGCTTCTGCACGAAAGCCATGGTGCCCTCCACGCCTTCGGCGCCGGTCACGGCAGCGGCGAACTGTTCCGCGGCGCGGTCGAGCAGCGGACCGAGGGCTTCGCGTTCGCTGGCCAGCAGCAGGGCCTTGGTCTGGGCGTTGGCCTGCGGCGCACACTGGCGAATCTGTTCCAGGGTTTCGTCCAGGCGCTGTTGCAGGGCTGTCTCATCGTTCTCGCAGTAGTGCACCAGACCCAGGCGCAGGGCCTCGGCACCGTCGAAGCGGGCGGCGGTCAGGGCCAGGCGGCGCGCCTGGGTCAGGCCGATGCGGTGCACGACGAAGGGGGCGATCTGCGCCGGGAGGATGCCCAGCGTGGTTTCCGGCAGGCCGAACTTGGCGCCGCTGGCAGCGATGGCCACGTCGGATACGCAAGCCAGGCCAAAGCCGCCACCTAGCACGGCGCCTTCCAGCACGGCCACCAGCACCTGCGGCGCGGCATGGGCCTCTTCCAGCAGCGCACCGAAGGCGCGGTTCAGCTCGCGGTAGGCGTCGCCGCCGCGGGCTCTGGCGCCAGCCATGTCCTTGATATCGCCGCCGGCGCAGAAATGGCCGCCAGCGCCGCGCAGAACCAGGGCGCGCACGTTCGGGTCATGGCGCACAGCCTCCAGCGTGGCGCGCAGTTCGTCGACCATGGCCAGGCTCATGGCGTTGCGGCTGTCCGGCCGGTTGAGGGTGATGCGCAGCACGCCACTGACGGAGTTCAGCAGCAGGGTTTCGCAGTGGGGCAGGTCGCTCATGGGGGCACCTTTAGATCGTTCCCACGCTCCGCGTGGGAATGCATTTGGCGACGCTCTGCGTCGCTGGGACGCGGAGCGTCCCGTTATGGGTTCCCACGCGGAGGGTTCGAGGCCTCGACGTGGGAACCATCAGCTCACAGAATCGTTCCGGCTATTTTTTCTTTCCGGGCAGGATGCCCATCAGCTTGCAGATGATGCCGAGCATGATTTCGTCGGCGCCGCCGCCGATGCTGACCAGGCGTACGTCGCGGTAGGCACGCGACACCGGGTTGTCCCACATGAAGCCCATGCCGCCCCAGTACTGCAGGCAGGCGTCGGACACCTCGCGGCCCAGGCGGCCGGCCTTGAGCTTGGCCATCGACGCCAGCTTGGTCACGTCGCGGCCCTTCACATATTGCTCGGTGGCCTGGTAGACCAGCGCACGCAGGCACTCGATCTCGGTCTGCAACTCGGCCATGCGGAAGTGGATGACCTGGTTGTCGATCAGCGGTTGGCCGAAGGTGTGGCGCTGCTTGCAGTAGTCGATGGTGGTGTCGACGCAGTGCTCCAGGCCCTTGATCATGTTGGCCGCACCGAACAGGCGCTCTTCCTGGAACTGCAGCATTTGCATCATGAAACCGGCGCCTTCATGGCCGATGCGATAGCGCTGCGGTACACGCACGTTGTCGAAGAACACCTGGGCGGTCTCGGAGCTGCGCATGCCGAGCTTGTCCAGGTGCGGGCTGACGCTGATGCCCGGGGTTTTCATTGGCACCATGATCAGCGACTTGTTGACGTGCGGCTTGTCGTCGCTGGTGTTGGCCAACAGACAGATAAAGTCGGCACTCGGAGAGTTGGTGATCCACATCTTGCTGCCGTTGATCACATAGTCGTCGCCGTCCTTGCGCGCAGTGGTCTTCAGGCCCGCCACGTCGGAGCCGGCGCCGACTTCGGAGACGCCGATGCAGCCGACCATCTCGCCAGTGATGGCCGGACGCAGGAACTCTTCGCGCAGCTCATCGGAGCCGAAGCGCGCCAGGGCCGGGGTGCACATGTCGGTCTGCACGCCGATGGACATGGGGATGCCGCCGCAATGGATGGTGCCGAACTCTTCGGCGGCAACGATGGAGTAGCTGTAGTCCAGACCCATGCCACCGAATTTCTCCGGCTTGGAGATGCCCAGCAGGCCCAGCTCGCCAGCCTTCTTGAAAATGTCGTGGATGGGGAAGCGGCCGGCCTTTTCCCACTCATCGACGTGCGGGTTGATTTCCTTGTCGACGAAGTTGCGCACGGTGCGGCGGAGTTCTTCGTGTTCTTGGGTGAAGATCATTGTTGTTGTGCTCCGATGATAAGGGTCAGAAACGGGCGACGCCGAAACGGTTGGATTTCAGAGGCCGCAGGTTGGCTTCGGCGCAGATGTCCAGCAAGAAGCCCAGCAGCTTGCGCGTATCACGTGGGTCGATCAGGCCGTCATCCCACAGGCTGGCGGTGCCATAGAGGGCGGTGGACTGGCTGTCGAGTTTCTGCGCAGTGACTTGCTCGAGCATGTCGAGCATCTTCGGGTCAGGCTCCTTGCCTTCCTTGGCGTGCTTGTCCTCGGTGACGATGCGCAGCACCTTGCCGGCCTGGGCGCCGCCCATCACGGCGGTCTTGCTGTTGGGCCAGGCGAAGATGAAACGTGGGTCGAGGCCACGGCCGCACATGGCGTAGTTGCCTGCGCCGTAGGAGCCGCCGACGACGATGGTGAGCTTGGGCACGGTGGCATTGGCCACGGCCTGGATCATCTTCGAGCCGTGCTTGATCACGCCGTTTTGTTCTGATTCCGTGCCGACCATGAAGCCGGTGGTGTTGTGGAAGAACAGGATCGGCGTGTTGCTCTGCTCGCACAGCTGGATGAACTGCGCTGCCTTGGCCGCGCCCTGCGGGGTGATCGGGCCGTTGTTACCGATGAAGCCGCAGGCCTGACCTTCGATCTGCAAGTGGCCGCAGACGGTCTGGCTGTCGAACTCGTTCTTGAAGTCGAGAAACGCCGAGCCATCGGCGATGCGCGCGATGATCTCGCGCACGTCGTAGGGCTTCTTGGCGTCGGCCGGCACCAGGCCGAGCAGCTCCTCGGCCGGGTACAGCGGCTCGCGCCAGCTGCGTTTCTCACGAGCGGGCAGTTGTTGGTTCCACGGAAGCATGCCGACTATTTCGCGAGCCAGGCGCACGCCGTCGGCGTCGTTCTCGGCCAGGTATTCGGCGGTGCCGGCGACCTGAGCGTGCATCTCGGCGCCGCCGAGTTGCTCGTCGGTGGCGATCTCGCCGGTGGCAGCCTTGAGCAGGGGCGGGCCGGCGAGGAACATCTTGGCCTTGCCACGCACCACCACCACGTAATCCGACAGGCCAGGCTGATAGGCCCCGCCGGCGGTGCTGGAGCCATGTACCACGGTGACCTGCGGCAGGCCCATGGCGGACATGCGCGCCTGGTTGGCGAAGCCGCGCGCGCCTTCGACGAAGATGTCGGCGGCGTAGTTGAGGTTGGCGCCACCGCTCTCGGCCAGGGTGATCACCGGCAGTTTGTTCTCCACAGCGATCTGCTGCAGGCGCAGGGATTTCTTCAGTCCGGTGGGCGAGATGGTGCCGCCCTTGATCGCGCTGTTGTTGGCGATCACCAGGCAGCGCACGCCGGCGATGTAGCCGATGCCGGCGATGATGCCGCCGCCGGCCTGGCTGCCGTCCTTGTCGTCATGCAGCTTGTAGCCGGCCAGCGAGGCCAGTTCGAGAAAGGGCGCGCCGGCATCGAGCAGCAGGTTGAGGCGTTCGCGCGGCAGCAACTGGCCGCGCTTCTCGAACTTGGCCTTGGCTTCCTGCGCCTTGTCCAGCACCTTCTGCTCGACGTTGCGGAAGGTCGCGATGGCCGCCAGCATGGCTTCGCGGTTCTGCGCGAAGGCTTCGCCATGCACATCGATTTCCGATTGGATCACGGGCATCGTCTTACTCCTGATCTTTCAGTACATCGGGCAGGTAGGCCCGATGGAAGCCGTTGTAGGGCTCGCTGTTTTTCGCCTTGCCCAGCGTCCAGGCACGGGTGCCCTGGCTGGCGGCGCCATCAATGCGGATGGTGTTGCCGCTGATGAAGTTGGCGCCTGGGCTGAGCAGGAAGACGATGGCCGCGGCCACCTCGGACTCGCTGCCGATGCGCTGCAGCGGCACGTGATCCTTGAGGTTGCGGATCATGCTCTTCATCGACTCGGGGTAGGTGTCCATGCCGCTGGAGGCGATCCAGCCCGGCGCTACGGCGTTGACCCGCACGCCGGCGTGGCCCCATTCGTAGGCGGCGGTCTTGGTGAAGTTCTCCATGCCGGCCCGCGCCGCGCCGGAGTGGCCCATGCCGGGCATGCCGCCCCACATGTCGGCGAGCATGTTGACGATGCTGCCACCGTGCTTGCTCATGCTCTGCAGGAAGACTTCCTTGGCCACCAGGAAGCCGCCCACCAGGTTGGTGCGTACCACCGTCTCGAAGCCTTTCTGGTTGATGCCGATCAGCGGCGCGGGGAACTGGCCGCCGGCGTTGTTCACCAGTTGATGAATGCGCCCACGTTCCCTGATCACCGCGCCGACCATGGCCTTCACAGCTTCTTCGTCGCGGATGTCGCAGACCTGGAAGCTGGCGCTGCCGCCGTCCTCAGTGATCTCGGTGCAGGTCTTCTCCAGTTTTTCTTGCTTGCGTCCGACCAGCACCACGTGGGCGCCGAGATGGGCCAGCTCGTGGGCCACGCAGCGGCCGATGCCGCTGCCACCACCGGTGATCAGGATGGTCTGTTCATTGAACAGACCCGATTTGAATACGGAGTCGTAGCTCATTGTTCTTGTTGTCCTGAGAGATTTCGGTGCGCGCAGCGCACCCTACGGGCGGGGTGCGCCGTGCGCACCATTCAAGGTTTCCGCCAGCGCGCTGGGCACCGGCACCGGGAATTCCAGCAGTTGCTGGGCAAAGGCCTTGCCCTGCGGGTCGATACACATGCTGGCGACACCGCCACCGCCCAGCGCGTTTTCCAGCAGGAAGTTGAGGCCATGGCAACCCGGCAGATACCAGCGGCTGACGCGGCCCTGCTCGGCGTCCAGGGTATGCGCCATCCAGTTGGCCACGGCTTCGGGCGTCAGTGCAGCAGCTATCCACGGCAGGTATTCGGGCTTTCTCGCCATCACACCGATATTGCTGTGGTTGCCCTTGTCGCCGGAGCGGGCCACGGCCAGGCGGATCAGCGGCACGGCAGCGTCGGCTTCACCCATGGGTACGGGCAGAGCAGCTGGCGCACGGAGTTGGGCTGGGTCGAAGGCATCGATCTGGGGCAGGGCGACCGGCTGGCGCTCGCCGTCGATCTCGACGCTCAGGGCGCAGGCACTCTTGTCCACCAGGAAGCTGAACAGGCGGATCACCGGGTAGACGGTGGGGCGGCCGCCGACGATGCCGGTCAGGCCCGGCGCCATGCCGGTGGCAGCCTGGGCGATCTCGCGGGAGAAGAGGATCAGCGCCTCCTTCTTGGCATGCCGTGCGGCGATCTTCACCACCACTTCGCGGCTATACGCGCGATGAGCGTGAGCACCATAGGTGGCTTCGCTGCCAAGCAACTCGACGCTTACCTCCTGGTAACGGCCCCAGCCGCGCTCGGCGAACATCTCTTCGGTCTTGTTGATGATCGCCTGGGCGACCCGTTCGGCCTTGGCCACCGCATCGATACCGGCCAGCAGGAAGCTGGCGGTGCAGCGGAAACCGTCCGGATGGGTGGCGCTGACCTTGTACTGGTCGGTGGGCGGCAGGCCGCGCGCGCCCTGCAGCTGCACGCGGTTGTCGCCGACCTGGCTCAGCGCGACCTGGGTGAAATCGCAGATCACGTCCGGCAGCAGATAGGCGCGCGGATCGCCGATCTCGTAGAGCATCTGCTCGCCAACGGTAAAAGCTGTGACCAAGCCGCCGGAACCCTCCGGCTTGGTCACGACGAAACGGCCATTGTCCTCGACTTCGACGATGGGGAAGCCGATGTGCTCATAGTCCGGCACGTCGCGCCAGTCGGTGAAGTTGCCACCGGTGCACTGCGCGCCGCATTCGATGATGTGTCCGGCCAGCGCGGCCTGGGCCAGCTTGTCGTAGTCGCTCCAGGCCCAGCCGAACTCGTGCACCAGGGCGGCGCTGACCACCGCGCTGTCGACCACGCGGCCAGTGATGACGATGTCGGCGCCCTGTTCCAGCGCAGCGACGATGCCCGGTGCGCCCAGGTAGGCGTTGACCGAAACGCAGAAAGGCGGCAGCGGCGCGCCGGTGAACATCTCGCGGGTGCCGGCCTTGACCAGCTCGCCGAGCTTGGGTTGCAGGTTGTCACCGTGCAGCACGGCGATCTTCAACTGTACGCCGGCCTGTTCGCAGGCGGTGCTCAGGGCGGCGGCGCAGGCCATCGGACTGACCCCGCCGGCATTGCTGATCACGCGGATGTTCTTCGCCGCGAGCTCGCCCAGCAGCGGCGTGAGCACTTCGACGAAATCGCGGGCGTAGCCGTCGTCCGGCTTCTTCATGCGCGCGCCGGCCATGATCGACATGGTGATCTCGGCCAGGTAGTCGAACACCAGGTAATCCAGTTCGGCGCCGCGAACCAGTTGAGCGGCAGCGGTGGAGGTGTCGCCCCAGAAGGCGGAGGCGCAGCCGATGCGTACGGTTTTGGTCATCGGAATTGGCCCGTCACACATTGAAGGTGAGTCGACATTACCAAGCAAGCGCTTGGTTGAAAAGTGGAAAGGGAAGGCAAAGTGGCCAAAAGTGGGGCCAAGCGCTTGCTTGGTCAGCTGGTGCCGCATACATTTCATCAAGCAAGACAAGCACTTGCCGGCAGCATGAAGAACTCATCAGAACAATCGCCGAGCAGGGCAACCAGGGGAGAAGTCAGCGTGGACGAACACAAAGCCCAGGCCGTGATGCAGGAGCTGGTCGACAGTGGCCAGGTAACCGATCCGGACAGTGCCCGCGGCAAGCTGCTACAGATGGCCGCGCACCTGTTCCGCAGCAAGGGCTACGAGCGTACTCGTGACCTGGCCGCAGCCATCGGCATTCAGTCGGGCAGCATCTTTCATCACTTCAAGAGCAAGGAGGAAATCCTGCGCTCGGTGATGGAGGAAACCATCGTCTACAACACTGCCCTGATGCGTGCCGCGCTGGCCGAGGCGCAGGGCACGCGCGAGCGGCTGCTGGCGCTGATTCGCTGCGAGCTGCAGTCGATCATGGGTGGCACCGGCGAGGCCATGGCCGTGCTGGTCTACGAATGGCGCTCGCTATCTGAAGAGGGCCAGGCCCAGGTGCTGGCGCTGCGCGATACCTACGAGCAGATCTGGCTGACGGTGCTGGGTGAGGCTCGCGATGCCGGCTACTTCAAGGGTGACCCGTTCATCCAGCGACGTTTTCTCACGGGCGCGCTGAGCTGGACCAATACCTGGTTCCGTCCGCAGGGGCCGATGAGCCTGGACCAGCTGGCTGAAGAGGCCCTGTCGCTGGTGTGCAAGGACTTCTGAGCCGATTCGATCCTGGGAATCCCAATCCGCGCAGCGGCCATCTGCCCTTGCAATGGCCCAGATGGAGCAGGACTTGTGGCTATCGTCTGCTATCCACCAACAAAGTGCTGACGTCATAAAATCCACCTAGTCGGTCAGGAGAGACTCGGGTAGGCTGCATCTTACTGGCAGAAGGAATTGGGGATTCGAGATGCGGCATATGCGGCGCTGGGTTCATGGATGCGTGGGGGCCTTGTGTCTGTTGCTTGCCGGTTTTCTTTGCGCTGCCGAGGTGGTCAAGGTCGGCGGTGCGCATTTTCCGCCCTATGTGATCAAGTCCAACCTGCAGGAGTCGAGCGGACTGCTGCCACAATTGCTCGATGCTCTCAATCAGGCCCAGAGCGAATACGAATTCACCATGCTGCCCACCGCCATCGTGCGCCGCTTCGGCGACCTGCAGCGCGGGCGCATCGACATGGCGATATTCGAGAACCCGCAATGGGGTTGGCAGGATATCGATGCCGAAGCCGTCGACATGGGCCTGGAGGATGCGGAGCTTTTCGTCGCCAAGAGTGAAGAGTTGCGTGGTCAGCAGTATTTCGAGCAGCTGCAGGGCAAGCGACTGGCGTTGTACCGTGGTTATCACTATGGCTTCGCAGGCTTCAATAGCGACCCGGAATTCCTCAGCAGCACCTTCAACGCCAACCTCGGTCACTCTCACGACAGCAACCTGCTGATGGTGATACGCGGGCGCGCCGATGTCGCATTGGTCACTCGCTCCAATCTCTATGACTTCCTTGAGCGCAATCGCGATTATGCACGCCAGTTACTGATCTCCGAGCGTATCGATCAGGTCTATCGACATCATGCGATGATTCGCGCCGGCGCGCCGATAACGCCTGAGCGCTTCGCGGCCCTGCTCGAACGTTTGCGCAGCAAGGGCGAGTTGCAGCGCATTTTTTCGCCTTACCGCATTGCCGTCATGCCAGTCGTAGCGGATAACTCAGCAACAGAAGATGAGCGAGATTGACCGCTGCATGCAGAGCGATGGCCAGGCTGATGCGGCCGCTGTAGTGAAAGGCCAGGCCATAGCCCAATCCCGCACAGGCCGCTACCGCTGCGAATAGCGTACTGAAGGGCAGATGGGCTGCGCCGAAAAGACCCGCCGTCAGCAGCAAACCAGGCCAGGTACCCAGGCGCTTGACCAGCGCCGGCTGCAGCATGCCGCGAAACAGCAGCTCTTCTGCCAGCACCGCCACGCCGAGATTGACTGCCAACCACAGCAGCAGCCCTTGTGGCCATTTGGGTTGCCAGGCGACCAGCCCCAAGGCGATAGCCAGTACCGGCACCAACACCAGTGTAGTGAGGCACGTCAGCCATGCCTGTTTCAGCGAAACGACCGGCTGGCGAGGTTGCCCGAGCCACCAGGCGAGCAGGGCGGTGCCAAGCAGCAGTTTGTCCCAGGACAGGCGCAGCGTGTATGGCGCAGCGTCCGGGCTGATGAGACGCGGTTGCCACAGTTGCCAGGGGCTGAACCCCGGTACGAGATGTGCCGCCAGGGCAATGCCACCGAGCAATATCAGGGGCAGCCATAGCCAGTTCGGCATATGCCGTTCGCCTATCAGCAGGAGTAGGACGAACAAACTGCCCAACAGCAGCCCGATGGCGTCGATGGAGCCCAGCCCCGTGCCCAGGGCGAGGGTGAGGGCAGGAAACAGCAAGCGCAGATGCAGGGGCATGGCACCTTCTCCTTGGAAGGCGCGCAGTCTAGCAGCCTGTCTCTGCGGGCGAGGAGAGCGGAGGTGCCTAGCGCTGGCGCTCGCGGGCGTCCTTGGCTTCCTGCTCGACGGCGCGTTTACGCATGCGTTCGAGCTGATCCTCGCTCAGGCGCATCTTCTTGGCGCTGCTGCGCAGTATCAGCAGGCTACCGATCACCGAGCCGAATACCAGCACCAGCAATAGCCAGACGTACCAGGGCATGACGAGTCCTCACGGGGGAATGGAGCCTTCACCATAACCCGCATGCCGGGACTTGTCAGTCGGCCTGTAGCGCCACCGGCTGCAGGTTGCTGTCGTCCTTGAGCTGCACGCCACTCAGTTGCAGGCGCAGCGCCTGGCGCGCCAGGTAGTCGAGTCTGTGTGCTGCCAGCTGGTAAGGCAGCACCTCGGGACGTACGTTGGAGATGCAGTTGCGCGCGCTGTCCCGGCAGCCCACCCGCGGTGCGTAGGTCAGATACAGGCCGAGGCTGTCCGACGAGGTCAGACCAGGGCGCTCGCCGATCATCACGATCACCAGGCGTGCACGCAGCGCTTCGCCGATGCCGTCGCCAATCGCCACGCGGCCCTGTTCGGCAAGCACCACCGGGGTGTTGGCCCAGTCGGTGTCAAAGCGTTCGCGAAAAGCTTGCAACAGCGGCAGGGCATGGCGCTGCACGGCGACGGCCGACAAGCCATCGGCCAGCACGATGGCGATTTCCGGTGCGGGCAGTTCGTGTTGCAGCTGCACACGGCAGTCGCCGTGCAGGTGTCGGCCGTGATCCGGGCGCAGCAGGTAGGTTTGCCGGTCGTCGGCGTTGCTGCGTACTTTCAGGGTACGAAAGCCTGCCGTATGCAACTGATGCTTGAGTTCGCCGAAGTCCAGCGGACGATGCACGGCATCGCGCGCCTGGGCATGGGCCAGGCCGAACTTGAGCACCTCGCGGGTGGGCAGGCTGCAGCCGACGCGGCCGAGCGCTATGCGTGCCGAGGTATGTGCGCGCAGTTCGTCCCAGGGATTTTGCTGAATCAGATCATTGGCCATCACGCGGCTCCCGATATGTGCGGCAGTTGCTTGAGCAGGCGGTGGCCACGGCCGATCTCGCGCAGGCGGCCGCTCGGCTCGGTAATGGCCATGCGCGCCAGCCAGGCATCGAATTCCGGGGCGCGTTTCAGGCCCAGCACGCTGCGCAGGTACAGCGCATCGTGGAACGAGGTGCTCTGGTAGTTGAGCATGATGTCGTCGGCGCCCGGGATGCCCATGATGAAGTTGATACCGGCCGCGCCGAGCAGGGTGAGCAGGCTGTCCATGTCGTCCTGATCGGCTTCAGCGTGGTTGGTGTAGCAGACGTCGCAGCCCATCGGCAGGCCGAGCAGCTTGGCGCAGAAGTGATCCTCCAGGCCGGCGCGGATGATCTGCTTGCCGTCGTAGAGGTATTCCGGGCCGATGAAACCGACCACGGTATTGACCAGCAGCGGGCGGAACTCGCGGGCCACGGCATAGGCGCGAGCCTCGCAGGTCTGCTGGTCGACACCATGATGACCGCCGGCCGACAGCGCGCTGCCCTGGCCGGTCTCGAAGTACATCACGTTATCCCCCAGGGTGCCGCGACCGAGTGAAAGCGCGGCTTCATGGGCTTCACGCAGGATTGCCAGGGATACGCCGAAGCCGGTGTTGGTGGCTTCGGTGCCGGCGATGGACTGGAACACCAGGTCGATCGGCGCGCCGGCCTCGATGGCCTGGATCTGCGTGGTGACGTGGGTCAGCACGCAGCTCTGCATGGGGATTTCGAAGTGCTGGCGCACCTCGTCCATCATCTGCCACAGGCGCATCAGCGTCGGCAGCGAATCGCTGGCCGGATTGATGCCGACCGTGGCGTCGCCCGAGCCATACAGCAGGCCGTCGAGCATGCTGGCGGCGATGCCGCGCACGTCGTCGGTGGGGTGGTTGGGTTGCAGGCGCACGGCCAGGTGGCCGGGCAGGCCGAGGGTGTTGCGAAAGCGGCTGATCACCTGGCATTTGCGCGCCACCAGGATCAGATCCTGATTGCGCATCAGCTTGCTCACGGCGGCAACCATCTCCGGCGTCAGCCCGGCGGCCACGGCAGCCAGGCGCGCGCTGTCGGTCTTCTCCAGCAGCAGCCAGTCGCGCAGGTCGCCGACCGTGAGGTGGCTGATCGGGGCGAAGGCAGTGGCATCGTGGCGGTCGATGATCAGGCGGGTGACTTCGTCCTGCTCGTAGGGAATAAGCGCCTCGTCGAGAAAGCGCCCCAGCGGCACCTCGGCCAGGGCCAGCTTGGCCGCCATGCGCTCTTCGTAGGTAGCGGCGGCCAGCCCTGCCAGGTAATCGCCGGAGCGCGCCGGGCTGGCCTTGGCCAGCAGCGTCTTGAGATCGGCGAAGCGGTAGACCAGGCTGCCGATGGTGGTCTGGTAGGGCATGGCTGCAACCTGCTGCAAAAGGATGTGCTTGCCGTGCAGTGCTCATGCCAGAGGGCCGGCCGCCCGAGATTGGCGCTCCGTAGAAGCAGGCCGGCTATCTCAGGAGCTGGAAAATGGTGCGGAGGCGGGTCTGGCGCACCAGGGTGGCGCGCCGGCAGCGTGATGTCTGTCACATGATGGCAACTTGGCGCTGTTTGAATGACGGCTTTCCGATAGCAGGGGAGGCCGTTCGTGACCCAAGCCAGAGCGCTGCAATCGCTGATGCGAGCCGTGAAGCCGCTCGCTGCGTCGATGAGCATCAACGAGGTCGCCGATCTGTTTCTGGCGGCTGAACACCGCGCCTTTCTCTCCCTGCCGGTGGTGGACGAGAACAACCGGCCACTCGGCCTGGTCAGTCGCGCCACCCTGCAGGACATCTTCATGCAGCGCTTCGGGCGCGACCTGCGTGGTCGTCATCCGGTTGGCGAGGTGATGAACGACGCGCCGCTGATCGTCAGCCTGGAAGCCAGTCTGGAAGAGGCTTCCAAGCAGGTCACCGCCCAGCTGCAATACCCGATCACCGAGGACTTCGTCCTTATCGATGCCCAGGGCGAATACTGCGGTCTGGGTACGGTGCTGGATCTGCTCAAGGCCATGGAAGCACGTGTCGCCCAGCGCAACCGCGTACTGCGCCAGGCGCTGGTGGATCTCAAGGAGTCCCAGGCGCAGTTGCTGCAATCGGAGAAGATGGCGTCGCTCGGTCAGATGGTCGCCGGCGTCGCCCACGAGTTGAACACGCCACTGGGCTACGTGAAGAACAACGTGCAGCTGCTGCGTGAATTGAGCGAGCCACTGTTCGAACTCGCCGCCGCACAGGCGCGCCTAGGCCAGTGCCTGAACGACCCCGACTGCGACGAGGCGAGCCTGAGCCAGGCCCTGCAGACCGCCGAACAGGCTCGCCAGCAGGTAGCGCCGGAGCTGCTGGCCGAGGATCTGCAGCAGCTGTATGGCGACACCCTGTATGGCCTGGAGCAGATTGGCGAGTTGGTGGTGGGCCTGAAGGATTTCGCCCGTCTCGACCGTGCCATGAGCGAGGAGGTCGACCTCAATGACTGCATCCGCAGCGCGCTGCTGATCGCGCGCAACCACATCAAGGACAAGGCCGAAGTGGTGCAGCAGCTCGGCGAGCTGCCGCGTATCGCCTGCGCGCCCTCGCAGATCAACCAGGTGCTGCTCAACCTGTTGACCAACGCTGCCCAGGCCATCGATGGCAGCGGGCGTATCCAGATTCGCAGCTGGGCCGATGCCGAGGGCATCCATGTCTCGCTGCAGGACAATGGCCGTGGCATGCCGCCGGAAGTCATGGCGAAGATCTTCGATCCTTTCTTCACCACCAAGCCGGTCGGCCAGGGCACCGGCCTCGGGTTGTCCATCAGCTACAAGATCGTCCAGGACCACGGCGGCCGCATTCGCGTCGCCTCCGAGCCAGGGCGTGGCACGCGTTTTCTGATCAGCCTGCCGCTGCCCGCTACTGTCGCCATTAAAAGGAGCGCCTGATGTCCGCACCCGTTCGCATTCTCTTCGTCGATGACGAGGAGCGCATTCTGCGCAGTCTCGCCCTGCAGTTTCGCCGCCACTACGAGGTGCTGACCGAGAGCGACCCGTTGCGTGCCCTGCAGCGCCTGCGTGAGGAGCACATTCACGTGCTGGTCAGCGATCAACGCATGCCGCAGATGAGCGGAGCGCAGCTGCTGGCCGAAGCGCGCGAGATCGCGCCGAACACCCTGCGTATCCTGCTGACCGGCTATTCCGATCTGGATGCCGCGGTTGAGGCGTTGAACAACGGCGGCATCTTCCGCTACCTGACCAAGCCTTGGGACCAGCAGGAAATGGCCTTCACCCTGCGTCAGGCGGCAGAGCTGGCGGTGCGCCAGGCGCAGCCGCTGCAATCTGTTGCCAGCGAAGGGCTGAGTGCGCCGCTGTCGGTGCTGCTGTTGGATGACGATCCGGACACGCTCAGCGTCGTTGGCGAGTTCTGCGTCGCAGGCGGGCACCGCCTGCTGCGTGCGCGCAATCTGGCCGAGGCCATGCTGCAACTCAACAACGAAGGCGTGGACATTCTGGTCAGTGACCTCAAACTGGCTGGTGAAGACACCGCGCCGTTGCTCAAGACCCTGGCGCAAGCTCACCCACGGCTGCTCAGCCTGGTGGTCACGCCATTTCAGGACACCCAGGCGTTGCTGCGCCTGGTCAACGAGGCGCAGATCTTCCGCTACCTGCCCAAGCCGATTCGCCGTGGTCTGTTCGAGAAGGGGCTGAAGGCCGCTGCCGAGCAGGCGCTGATCTGGCGCGCGCAGCCGCAGCAGGTGGTCACTCGCCTGGCCGAGGTGCCGCGCGACGAGCGTGAGCAGGAGAGGGTCGGCAGCCTGATGGGCATGCTCGGGCGCTTGCGTGAGCGGCTGATTGCCTGATCGTTTGGCTGTCCTAACGTTTTCGCGGCTGAAGCGCAATGCCGCCAGCCGCTCCTATGGAAAATTCATCGCCCTGTAGGAGCGGCTTCAGCCGCGATGCCATTGTGCCAAAGCAAAGGCCCCGGATTGCATCCGGGCTACGGGCCTACAGGTTTGCATGTGGGAGGGGCTTTAGCCGCGACCAGTCCCAGGAAGCTTTGCGCTACAATGCGCGGCGTTTTTATCCTGTCCGAGACCCGCCTCATGCCCGCCTGCCAGACCCCGATCATCGTCGCTCTCGATTTTTCCAGCCGTGATGCCGCTCTGGCGTTGGCCGACAAGCTTGATCCGGCGCTGTGCCGAGTCAAGGTCGGCAAGGAGCTGTTCACCCGAAGTGGTCCGCAAGTGGTCGAGGCATTACAGGCCAAGGGCTTCGAGCTGTTCCTCGATCTGAAATTCCACGACATCCCCAACACCACGGCGATGGCGGTCAAGGCTGCTGCGGAACTGGGCGTGTGGATGGTCAATGTGCACTGTTCCGGCGGTCTGCGCATGATGGCGGCCTGTCGCAACGAGCTGGACAAGCTCGCTGGCGCCAAGCCGCTGCTGATCGGAGTGACGGTGCTGACCAGCATGGAGCAGCAGGATCTGGCCGGTATCGGCCTGGATGTGCCGCCGCAGGAGCAGGTGCTGCGCCTGGCCGGGCTGGCTGCCGAGGCCGGGCTCGATGGCCTGGTTTGCTCGGCGCAGGAAGCTTGTGCGCTGAAGGTCGCGCAACCGCGTCTGCAGCTGGTGACGCCAGGCATTCGCCCTGCCGGCAGCAATGCCGATGACCAGAAGCGCATCCTCACCCCGCGTCAGGCGCTGGACGCCGGCTCCGATTACCTGGTTATTGGCCGCCCGATCAGTCAGGCCGCCGATCCGGCGCAGGCGCTGGCTGCGGTGGTCGCCGAACTGCGCGCCTGAGCCCTGTAGCCCGGATGAAATCCGGGGGGGGCTGGTATGCCGTCCGATCTGTCCCGGATTTCATCCGGGCTACCCGTTGATCGCGGCACCGCGCTGGTGGTGTCGTCATCAGCGCCCTGCATGACCCGCCACTCCAGAGTCTGATAGTGCTGCTCGGCGTGCGGCCGCCTGGCTAGACTCCTCGCCCATTCAACAGGAATTGCTGCGAGGAAGTACAGATGAGCATGACGTTCTCCGGCCAGGTCGCCCTGGTCACCGGCGCTGCCGCCGGTATTGGCCGTGCCACCGCCCAGGCTTTCGCTGCAGAAGGGCTCAGGGTGGTGGTTTCCGATGTCGACGTGAGCGGTGGTGAAGGCACCGTCGGGCTGATTCGTGCGGCCGGTGGCGAGGCCTGCTTCGTGCGTTGTGACGTGACCCGCGATGCCGAGGTCAAGGCGCTGATGGACGCCACCCTGGCGCAGTACGGCCGGCTGGACTATGCCTTCAACAACGCCGGTATCGAGATCGAACAGGGCAAGCTGGCCGACGGCAACGAGGCCGAGTTCGACGCCATCATGGGCGTCAACGTCAAGGGTGTGTGGCTGTGCATGAAGCACCAGATCCCCTTGCTGCTGGCCCAGGGCGGTGGTGCCATCGTCAACACAGCTTCTGTCGCCGGCCTGGGTGCCGCGCCGAAGATGAGCATCTACGCCGCCTCCAAGCATGCGGTGATCGGCCTGACCAAATCGGCGGCGATCGAGTACGCCAAGAAGAAGGTGCGGGTAAACGCGGTCTGCCCGGCGGTGATCGACACCGACATGTTCCGCCGCGCCTATGAGGCGGATCCGAAGAAGGCGGAGTTCGCCGCCGCCATGCACCCGGTCGGGCGTATCGGTACGGTCGAGGAAGTTGCCGCAGCAGTGCTCTATCTGTGCAGTGATCATGCGGCGTTCACCACTGGCCAGGCACTGGCGGTCGATGGTGGCGCTACGGCGATCTGATGGCTTTAGCCCGCTAGCAGGCCGTTGAAAAAAGCCAGAGCCACGCGGGCTCTGGCTTTTTTCAACGGCCTGCTAAAGCCCCTCCCACTTTCGACCAAGTCCGTAGCCCGGATGCAATCCGGGTAGGTCTGGCAGAGTGTTCCCGGATTGCATCCGGGCTACAGAGAATCTACCGCTTGCCCCAGTTCAGCACGGCCAGGGTCAGCAGGCCGGCGACGATACCCCAGAATGCCGAGCCGACACCGGCCAGGGTCATGCCCGAGGCGGTGACCAGGAAGGTGATCAGCGCCGCTTCGCGCTCGTTCGGTTCGCTCATGGCCTGGGTCAGACCGCCGATGATCGAAGCGAACAGCGCCAGCGCGGCGATGGACAGGATCAACGCCGCCGGCAGCGCGGCGAACAGCGAAGCCAGGGTGGCGCCGAAGATGCCGGCAATGCCGTAGAACACCCCGCACCAGACCGCCGCGGTGTAGCGCTTGCGCGGGTCTTCGTGGGCTTCAGGTCCCGCGCAGATCGCCGCGCTGATCGCCGCCATATGGATGCCGTGGCTGCCGAACGGCGCCAGCAGGATCGACACCAGGCCGGTGCTGGTCAGCAGCGGTGACGCCGGCACCTCGTAGCCGTTGGCGCGCAGCACGGCCATGCCCGTCAGGTTCTGCGAGGTCATGGCGACGATGAACAGCGGAATGCCGATGCTGATGGCGGCGGCCAGGGAGAAGCTCGGCGTGGTCCACTCCGGCGTGGCCAGCTGCAACTGGAAGCCGGTGAAATCCAGCAGGCCGAAGACCCCGGCCAGCAGGCTGCCGACTATCAGTGCGGCGAGCACCGCGTAACGCGGCCACAGGCGCTTGCCGAATAGGTAGGCGAGCAGCATGGCAACCACCAGCACGGGTTGCTGCTCGGCGGCCACGCAGATCTCCAGACCGATCTTGAACAGCACGCCGGCCAGCAGGGCGGCGGCGATGGAGGCGGGGATACGGCGCATCAGGCGGTCGAAGGTGCCGGTCAGGCCGATCAGCACGATCAGACCCGAAGCCAGGATATAGGCGCCGATGGCCTCGCCGTAGGAGACCTGCGGCAGGCTGGTGATCAGCAGCGCCGCGCCGGGGGTGGACCAGGCGATCATCACCGGCGCGCGGTAGCGCAGCGACAGCACGATGCAGCACAGCGCCATGCCGATCGACAGCGCCCAGATCCACGAGGAAATCTGCCCGGCGCTGAGGCCGGCAGCCTGGCCGGCCTGGAACATCAGCACCAGGGAGCTGGTGTAGCCGGTGAGCATGGCAATGAAGCCGGCGACCACGGCCGAGGTGGAGGTGTCCGCCAGTGGTCGTAGGCGGGAAGAGGCTGCATCTTGCATCAGAACATTCCAGTGTCGACGATGATGGGGTAAAGCGAGGCGACCAGCAGCAGCGCCATGCCGATGTTGAAGGCACGCAGCGCCCGCGGGTTGTCCAGCCACTTGCGCAGCAGGCTGCCGGCGACGGTCCACAGGCCCACGCTGGGGCAGTTGACCAGGGCGAACAGGGCGGCGATCAGCAGCACGTTGCTGAAAAAACCATCCTGCGGGGTATAGGTGGTGATGGCGCCGATGGCCATGATCCAGGCCTTGGGGTTGACCCACTGGAATGCCGCAGCCTGGAGAAAGGTAAAGGGTTTGGCGGCAGGGTTGTCACGGCCTTGCGGCGCGCCGGACTGGGCGATCTTCCAGGCCAGATAAAGCAGGTAGGCGGCGCCGACATAGCGCAGCACGTCATGCAGCAGCGGCAGACGCTGGAACACCTGGCCCAGACCCAGGCCTACGGCGGCCACCAGCAGCATGAAGCCGAGGCTGATGCCAAGCATGTGTGGAAAGCTGCGGCGCACACCGAAGTTCACGCCCGAGGCGAGCAGCATCATGTTGTTGGGGCCGGGCGTTACCGAGGTGACGAAGGCGAAGGCAATGAAGGCGAGCAGCAGTTCGGTTGACATGGTCGTTCTCCGGTGACCGGCAAAGCCTATTGCGCCACTGCAGCGACGTCGCGGTACAGCCGCGACCGGCTTGGGCCGTACAGTCTGGCCAAGCGCTGGTCATATCGTTAGGTTCTGTACGAAAAGTGCCTGCGCTCGGTGATGCTTCGTTAAAAATAGGTTCGGAATGCTCATTTACAGCTCGTAAACTCCGCTTCCTCACCCATTTTTGCCTCGCCTGACCTTCGCTCGACGACTTTTCGTACAGAACCAAGCCTCGAGTTTTTGCCGATCAAGGACCACATCGATGCAACCTGACAATCCCTACAGCGCACCGCAGGTGGAGTTGCTCGACCGTGTCGGCAGCAGGCAATTGCCGGGATGGAGTGCCAGGCAGTTGCAGGTATTGGGCGGGTTGGCGCTGGTGTCGGTCGCCGCCAACACACTGTTGCTCGGGTTGTTGTTCTTGGCTGCGCCACTGCAGACGCCTGAGGCCGAACGACTGTTTGCCTATACCGACTGGTTGAGCCTGATGCTGGCTCTGCTCGGCTGCTACCTGTTGTTGCGTTTCAAGGCTTTTGCCGAGGCCCGCTTCGCTGCACGCAACCTGGGCGTACCGATCTGGCTGCTGCTGGGG
Organism: Ectopseudomonas mendocina; assembly: GCF_008041835.1. GTDB lineage: Bacteria > Pseudomonadota > Gammaproteobacteria > Pseudomonadales > Pseudomonadaceae > Aquipseudomonas. Next base: position 195,775 of record NZ_VRYE01000011.1, on the reverse strand, counting down.
GTGACGCTGTTGCTGGAAATACTCGATATGTTGTTCGGCGATCAGCTGTTTGGTGGGTTGGATTGGCAAACCATTGGCTACATGGCGCTGCTCTGTCTGATGGGCATATGCACCACCTGGCTGGGAATGCGGCTACTCAAGCTGGACTATCCCTATCCGGCGCTGAAGGTCATGGCCTGGCTCGATATCGTCGGCGGGCTGATGTTGGCCAGCGTGCTGCTGATGCTGGTGGCGTTGCTGCCGCTGCTGGGCGCGGGCGTAGCGCTGATGCTGGTGTTCTTCAGGGGCGCTGGCGAGTTACAGCAGGGGTAGGTGGCTCTCACGCCTGCCAGGCTGTCTGTCAGTGATTCAGCTACGGCCGGCAGCCAGTGCCAGATTGACCCTGAGCCAGCCCTGTACCGCCTCTTCACCCACCTCAGCGAATACACGTTGCAGCAGCCGCGCCTGCTCGCGGCGCAGTGCCTGCTCCAGCTTGGCACCTTCGGCCGTGAAGCCGAGAACACGCTTGCGCTTGTCGTCCGTGGCAGCCTCGCTTTGCACCAGATTCATCTCGATCAACTGACGCAGCGGCATGTTTAGCGCCTGCTTGCTCACGCCCAGGTAACCCAGCAGTTCCGTCATGTTCAGGCCCGGATACTTGGCGATGAAGAACAGAATGCGATGATGCACCCGCGACAGGCCGCGCTTTGCCAGAATCTCGTCAGGCTTGGCGGTGAAGGCCTGGTAGCCGAAGAAGAAGGCTTCCATGGCAGCCTGTTGGGCTGCAGCGTGCTTGATCACCTGTGCGCCATGATGGTTGGCCTGCGCACCCTCGGCGGGTGACGTTAAAAACTTCTCGGCGAAATTTTTTAGGTCAGTCATATTGACGTATCTCGGGTTGGCGGCGTAGTTTCGGTCAAGCAGTTTGACTTAATTTCAATGACTTTGCAGCCCAGGACAACCCATGGCCTTCTCCGAACGTATCGCCCGCCTGAAAAGCTCTCTGATTCGCGAAATCCTGGCTGCGGCGCAGCGTCCGGAGGTGATGTCCTTCGCCGGTGGCCTGCCGGCCGAGCCGATGCTGCCGAAAGTGGACTGGGCCGAGATGCCGGCGAGCATGGGGCAGTACGGCATGAGCGAAGGCGAGCCGGCACTGCGCGAGGCCATCGCCGCCGAGGCGCGTGCATTGGGCGTGCCTTGCGAGGCTAGCCAGGTACTGATCGTCAGCGGTTCGCAGCAGACCCTGGACCTGGCCTCCAAGCTGTTCATCGATCCGGGCACCGAGGTATTGCTCGAAGCGCCGACCTACCTGGCCGCGCTGCAGGCCTTCCAGCTCTTTGGCGCCGACTGCATCAGCGTGCCGCAGGAGGCCGACGGGCCTGAGCTGGCGGCGCTGCGTCAGCGTCTGGAGAGCCACAAGCCGGCTTTCGCCTACCTGATCCCGACCTTCCAGAACCCGTCCGCTACCCGTTACAGCGAGGTCAAGCGTGAAGCCGTGGCGGCGCTGCTCGACGAGTTCGGCGTGACCCTGATCGAGGATGAACCGTACCGCGAGCTGGTGTTCGATGCCGGCAGCGCCACGCCCATCGTCAGCCGCCTGAAGAAGGCCAGTTGGATCTACACCGGCACCGTATCCAAGACATTGCTGCCAGGCCTGCGCGTGGGTTACCTGATCGCCACGCCTGACCTGTTCCCGCATCTGCTGCGCCTGAAACAGTCGGCGGATCTGCACACCAACCGCATCGGTCAGTGGCAGGCGCTGCAGTGGCTGGGCAGTGAGCAGTACCGTGGCCACCTGGCCGAGCTGCGCGATTTCTACCGCCTCCGCCGTGACGCCATGCAGGCGTCGTTGCAGGAGCACTTCGCTGACCTGGCTGATTGGGAGATTCCGCAGGGTGGTCTGTTCTTCTGGCTGACCCTCAAGCAGCCGCTGGATACCCGTACGCTGCTCGACGCAGCGCTGGCGCAGAACGTCGCCTTCATGCCGGGTGAGCCGTTCTTCATCGACCCGGATGCCAACCCAGGCCACCTGCGACTGAATTTCAGCCACGTGGCGCCGGAGCGCCTGGGCGAAGGCCTGCGCCGGTTGGCGGCGGTGATCCGCGAGGCGCAGGCGAAGTAGAGGCTTGCAGAACCGTAGGAGCCAGCTTGCTGGCGATGATTTCGCGCAAAGCGGATCGCCGGCAAGCCGGCTCCTTGGAAAAGAATGAAACACGGGTAGGGCAACGCGATGTTCAAGGTCTACGGCGATTACCGCTCGGGCAACTGCTACAAGGTCAAGCTGATGCTGCATCTGCTGGGCAAGGAGTACCAGTGGATTGCCATCGACATCCTCAAGGGCGAAACCCAGAGCGAAGCTTTTCTGGCCAGGAATCCCAACGGCAAGATTCCGGTGCTGGAGCTGGAAGACGGCACCTGTCTATGGGAATCCAACGCCATCCTCAACTTCCTCGCTGATGGCAGCGAGTTTCTGCCGACCGAGCCGCGCCTGCGCACCCAGGTACTGCAGTGGCAGTTCTTCGAGCAATACAGCCACGAGCCCTATGTTGCAGTGGCGCGCTTCATCCAGCTTTTCCAGGGCATGCCGGAGGCGCGGCGCGAAGAGCACGCGCGCTGCCTGGCGCTGGGCTACAAGGCGCTTAAGGTGATGGAGAAGCAGTTGGAGCGTACCCCCTACTTAGTCGGCGAGCAGTATTCGATTGCCGATATCGCCCTGTATGCCTACACCCATGTGGCGGATGAAGGCGGCTTCAGCCTGGAAGCTTTCCCAGCCATTCGCGCCTGGCTCGACCGGGTAGCCAGCCATCCACGGCATGTGACCATGCTTGGCTGAGGCTGGATGGCGGGGCTGGACAATGGCCGCGAGGTGCGGATAATCTAGCCAATGTTTCTCACTGCCCTGGTCTTGCACCTCATGCGCACATCCCTGCGTACCGCCTTGATCTGCATGCTGATGCTGGCCCTGCCGGCACAGGCCATGGCGGCGCTTGGCATGCAGTTATGCGAGCAGGTGCATCGCAGCGGCACTCTGCAGATGAGTTCGACTCAGCAAGCTGAGCACGCCATGCACCACGACATGGCGGCCGACAGCGCACATGACTCGCATCAGGACGCCGCCCCGGTGTCCAGCAGCGATGCTCCCGCCGATGGCAGTCTCTGCACCCTGTGCGCCTTCTGCGTCGGTGTCGCCGAGCTCAGCCAGCCATTTTTGAACGACTCTGCCCTGCAAACCGTCGAGCCGGCTACAGCCCGGCCCGAGCGCCTTGTCGTCGGCGTGGCCGACACGCCCGAACGCCCCCCGCGTCTTTCTCTCGCCTGAGCCCCTTAGGTAGCGCCGCCTTGCGGCGCCTGTAGCTCACGCGGCCGTCTGGCCGCCGTACGCGAGAACACATCATGACTTTGCATTCCCTTGCCGGAAGGCTGCTGGGCATTGCTGCCCTGGCGCTGCCCGGCAGCCTGATGGCGGCCCAGCCCGACCCGCTGGACGCCAACGCCGCCGTGCCGGCGCAGGATTACCGTTCCCCTCTGCAAGACTACCGCGCCCAGGCTGACGAGCCGTTGCAGGACTGGCGCGCGGCCAACGACCTGGTCGGCCGTATCGGCGGCTGGCGCACCTACAGCATGGAAGGCTGGGAGCAGCCGGCCGAGCAGGGCGCCGAGCCCGTCGAGGGAGGTGGCCATGACCACCATTAAACCCGCTGTACTGCTCTGCGCCGCGCTGCTGCTGGCCGGCTGCGCCGGCTTCAGCAAGGACGGCGGCTTCGACCCGGTGCAGCAAAGCGCCGAGCGCCAGCTGGACAAGCAACTGCTGTGGGCGCGCGACGAGGCCGACCGTGGGCAGATCGAGGCGCGCGTCGCCGAATTGCTGGGCGAACCCCTGAGCCTGGACGCCGCGGTGCAGCTGGCGCTGCTCAACAACCGCGGCCTGCAGGCGTCCTTCGACGAGCTGGGCATCGGTGAGGCCGAGCGCGTGCAGGCCGGGCGCCTGCCCAATCCAGGCTTCTCCTACGGTCGTCTGGAAAAGGGCAGCGAGGTCGAATACGAGCGCGGCCTGCACCTGAATCTGGCGCGGCTGATCGCCCTGCCGCTGACCTCGCGCCTGGAAGGACAGCGCTTCGAGCAACTGCAGCGGCAGACCAGCCTGGCGGTGTTCGACCTGGCCAGCGAGACGCGCAAGGCCTGGTACCAGGCGGTCGCCGCCGAGGAGAGCCTGGTCTACGCGCGGCAGGTGCTGGACGCCGCAGAAGCCGGCGCCGAGCTGGCCCGGCGCATGGTCGCGGTGGGTAATTTCAGCAAGCTGCAGCAGGCCGAGCAGCAGAACTTCTACGCCGAGGCCGGCATCGGCCTGATCCAGGCCGAACAGGCGCGAGTGCGCAGCCGCGAGCAGCTGACCCGTCTGCTCGGCCTGTGGGGCGAGCAGCTCGACTACCGCCTGCCCGAACGCCTGCCGGCGCTGCCGAAAAACGCGGACGAGTTGCCGGATGTGGAGCGCCTGGCCATGAACCAGCGCCAGGACATCCAGGCCGTGCGCCTGGATACCGAGCGCCTGGCGCAGAACCTCGGCCTGACCCGTACCACGCGTTTCATCAACGTGCTGGAGCTGGGTGTGGTCAACAACCGCTCCAACGAGGACCCGACCCAGCGCGGCTACGAAATCAGCGTCGAGCTGCCGCTGTTCGACTGGAGCGGTGCCAAGGTGGCGCGCGCCGAGGCGCAGTATCGCCAAGCGCTCAACCGCGCCGCCGAGACGGCGATCAACGCCCGCTCGCAAGTGCGCGAGGCCTACCACGCCTACCGCAACGCCTTCGAGCTGGCGCAGCACTACCGCGCCGAGGTGCTGCCGCTGCGCCAGCGCATCGCCGAGGAAAACCTGCTGCGCTACAACGGCATGTTCATCAGCACCTTCGACCTGCTCGCCGATGCGCGCCGCCAGGTGCAGGCGGTGGACGGCTACCTACAGGCGCAGCGCGCCTTCTGGCTGGCGCGCGCCGACCTCGACATGGCCCTGTTGGGTGCCCCCAATCCCTCGCTCGGCGCGGCGCCTGCCGCTGCTGCCGAGCCGGCCGCCGCCGGCCATTGAACAAGGAATTACCCAGATGGTTTCACGACGCGATTTCTTTCTCGGGGCCAGCGCCATCGGCGCTGCGGTGGCCACTTCGGCGGTCAGCCGGGTGGCCATGGCGGCCCTGCCCGAACCGGTGCTGCAGGCCAGCGCCGACACCCAACCGCCGCTGCAGCCGAACAGCGGGCGGCCCTACAACCCGGTGGTCACCCTCAACGGCTGGACCCTGCCGTGGCGCATGAACAACGGCGTCAAGGAGTTCCACCTGGTCGCCGAGCCGGTGGTGCGCGAGCTGGCGCCCGGCTACAAGGCCCACCTGTGGGGCTACAACGGTCAGTCGCCGGGGCCGACCATCGAGGTGGTGGAGGGCGACCGGGTGCGCATCTTCGTCACCAACAAGCTGCCCGAGCACACCAGCATCCACTGGCACGGCCAGCGTCTGCCCAACGGCATGGACGGCGTGACGGGCCTGACCCAGCCGGCGATTCCCTCTGGCAAGACCTTCGTCTACGAGTTCGTCGCCCGCCGCCCCGGCACCTTCATGTACCACCCGCACGCCGACGAGATGGTGCAGATGGCCATGGGCATGATGGGGTTCTGGGTCACCCATCCCAGAGAGCATCATCCGCTGATCAGCGAGGTGGACCGCGACTACTGCTTCCTGCTCAGCGCCTACGACATCGAGCCGGGCGCCTACACACCGAAGATCATGGAGATGCTCGACTTCAACCTGTGGACCTTCAACAGCCGGGTGTTCCCCGCTATCGACCCGCTGGTGGCGCGCCAGGGCGAGCGCGTGCGCCTGCGCGTCGGCAACCTGACCATGACCAACCACCCGATCCACCTGCACGGTCACGAGTTCGAGGTCACCGGCACCGACGGCGGGCCGACCCCGGTCGGCTCGCGCTGGCCGGAGGTGACCGCCGATGTGGCGGTGGGGCAGATGCGCCAGCTGGAATTCATCGCCGACGAGGAGGGCGACTGGGCACTGCACTGCCACAAGAGCCACCACACCATGAACGCCATGGGCCACGACGTGCCGACTTTGGTCGGCGTCGATCACCGCGACATGACCCGCAAGATCGCCAAACTGGTGCCCGACTACATGGTGATGGGCGAGCGCGGCATGGCCGACATGGCGGAGATGCAGATGCCGCTACCCGACAACACCGTACCGATGATGGCTGGCGACGGCCCCTTCGGCTCGGTGGAGATGGGCGGCATGTTCACCATGCTCAAGGTGCGCAAGGAGCAAGCCGCCGGCGACTACCGCGACCCGGGCTGGTTCAAGCATCCGGCCGGCACGGTGGCCTATGAGTGGAAGGGCGCATTGGCCAACCCGAGCCGCTCGCACGACGGCGGCGGCCAGTCGATGCCGCTCAAGCAGCCGCTCGAGGCGCCGGTGGAAGTGCAGGTACGCAAGCCCGGCGGTCATGCCGGGCATTGACGGGGCGGGCCGCCACGCGGCCCGGTCCCCACAGCAAGCGAGGATTCACCGATGAAAACAGCACAGTTACTGGTTCTGACCCTGATCGGACTGCTCGGCAGCCCGGCAGCGCTGGCCCACAGCGAAATGCACGAGGGGCATCAGGCCACCTCAACGATCAGGGAGCAAAAGCCTTGGGGTATCGCCGGCGATGCCAGCGAAGTCGACCGCACCATCGAGATCCGCATGACTGATCAGATGCGTTTCACTCCGGATCGGCTGCAGGTCAGGCAGGGCGAGACCATTCGTTTCGTCCACCGCAACGACGGCAAGATCCTCCACGAGTTCGTCATCGGTACCCGCGAAACCCTGGATGAACATGCCGAGTCAATGCTGCGTTTTCCCGGCATGGAACACGACGAGCCCTATATGGCCCACATTGCGCCGGGACAGAGCGGCGAGATGATCTGGACCTTCAATCGCGCCGGCGAATTCGATTTCGCCTGCCTGATCGCCGGCCACTATCAGGCCGGCATGGTTGGCACTATCCAGGTGCTGGCCGACTGACCTACGAGAGGAAACACGCATGAAGAAGCAACTGATGATCGCGGCGCTGGCCGCCCTGTTCAGTCTGCCGTTGCAGGCCGCCGACCCCGCACCGCTGAGCCAGGGCGAGGTGCGCAAGGTGGACGCCGCCGCGCAGAAGATCACCCTGCGTCACGGCCCCATCGCCAGCATTGGCATGCCGCCGATGACCATGGTATTCGAGGTTGAGAATGCGCAGCTGCTGGAGGGCGTTTCGGCAGGAGAGAAAGTCAACTTTCAGGTGCAGAAGCAGGGTAACCGGTACATCGTTACCGAGCTGCAGGTAGCCGAGTAACCAGGAGAGCCGGCCCGGGCGTTGCGCGCCGGGCCGGCAAGCACTCAGTTCAGGCTGTCGGTCAGGGCTTTGGCAGGTACCAGCTTGACCACTTTCTTGGCGGCGATTTCGATGGCTTTGCCGGTCTGCGGGTTGCGGCCGGTGCGTGCCGGGCGCTCGCTTACCTTCAGTTTGCCGATACCCGGCAGGGTGATCTCACCGTCGTTTTCCAGCGCGTCGCCGACGATCTCGGCCAACTGGTCGAGTAGATTGCGTACGCTGGCTTTCGGCAGGGAGGTGGCCTCGGCCAGGTCGCCGATCAGTTGGTCTTTGGTGATTGCCATGGTGTAACTCCGTTTGCAGGTGAGAGGTTCGGCATGGGCAGGGCCGCACAGCCGAAAACGTGGGAACGCTAGCACAAAAGGTAAGGCTCGGCAGTGTCCTGAAAGCCCTTCCGGTAGGGCTTAGTGTCGCATCGGCCTCAGTGGTTCCGGCCCATGAGTAGAAAAACGCAAGCATTCAGGCAGGCACGGTCGGCTGCGTTCAGCCGTGATTTGTCAGGGTATGCAGCAGACTGGCAAGGCTCGACTAAGCTGTTGCTGGTAATGTCATGCTGGAGTGCCATCATGTTGCGTGCATTCGCTGATCTTGGTTTTCGCTGGAAAATTGCTCTGCCGATTCTGCTGCTGGCCATTCTGCTGGTGGCGATGGGGGTGCTGGGGGTTCGTGGCATCACTCAGGTTGCCGAATCCAGCACGACACTGACCAATCGCCATTTGCCGGCTGTCAGCCTGTTGCTCAATGCCGACCGGGATCTCTATCAGGCTTTCGTTGCCGAGCGCAGCTTGCTCGATGAGAGTGCGCACCAATATGCCGACCAGTTGCGCGCTGCCCATGCTGAAAATCTGCAGCAGGCCTATGAGCGTGTGCACAAGTTCGCCGCCATGCAGCCCGGCAATGAGGCGCTTGCCCTGGTGGCCGAGTTTGACCGTGGCTATGAGCGTTGGAAGGCAACGTCTCTACGTGTACTGGAAATGAGTTCGAGTGACCCGGAGGGCGCCAGCCGACTGAGTTTTGCTGACAGTGAGGCGCAATTCGAAGAGGCACGTACCGCTATCGACAAACTGGGTGAGTTGGAAGATGGCGCTGCCAATGCGGTGGGTAGCGATGCCATAGCACGTGGCGATGCGCTGGTCTGGCAGCAGGGGCTGCTGATCGCCATAGGCCTGCTGGTGTGTCTGGTGTTGATAGTGGGCTTCCCGTTGCTGGTGACGCGTCCGCTGCACAGTCTGCTGCATCGCATCGAGCAGATTGCCGATGGGGATGGTGATCTGCGGGTGCGTCTGGATGTGCTGTCCAGAGATGAGTTGGGTAAGCTCAGCCAAGCCCTCAATCGCTTTCTCGACAAGTTGCAGCCCTTGATCAAGGAAGTGGGCAGGGCCACCGGGGAGGTGGCCGACTCAGCGCAAAGCCTGACAGAAATGGCAGCCGCTAATGACCGCCTCATCAGTAGCGAGCATGTGGCCGTAGATCAGGTCAGCACGGCTGCAACCGAGATGGGCGCAGCGGTGCATGAGGTGGCGCGCAATGCGCAGAATGCCGCCGATGCGGCGCGTCAGGCCGAAGCGCAGTCGCGTGAGGGAGCCGAGGTGGTGGGAGCCACCATACACTCCATCCGCCAGTTGGCACAGGAAATGGAGAGTGCCTCCACTACCATTCAGACCCTGGAGCAGGAAACCGCCAATATTGGCGCCGTGCTGGCGGTGATCAAGGGTATTGCCGAGCAAACCAACCTGCTGGCACTCAATGCCGCCATCGAGGCGGCGCGGGCAGGCGAGCAGGGGCGTGGTTTTGCTGTGGTGGCCGATGAGGTGCGCGCGTTGGCCGCGCGTACTCAGGAGTCCACCAAGGATATTCAGCAGATGATCGAGCGTCTGCAGATCGGTGTGCAGAATGCGGTCAAGGCCACCCATTCGGGCAGTGCGCGGGCACGGCAGAGCGTGGAGCAGGCGGCGGGTGTGGATCAGGCGTTGAGCGTGACCGGTGATTCGGTGCAGCGCATCAATGACATGGCTGCGCAGATCGCCACGGCGTGCGAGGAGCAGAGCAGCGTTACCGAAGAGATCGCACGCAACATCAGTGATATTCGTGATCTGTCCAACGAGGCGGCACAGACCTCCGAGCAGAGCACGCGGGCCAGCCAGCATCTGTCCGAGCTGTCCCATGGCCTGGCTCAGTTGGTGGGCCGTTTCCGCGTCTAAGTGTTTGAAGCAGTTGTAAGTTTGCGTTTAGTCGTTACAATGGCGCGGCCCGTCGCAATGGCGGGCTTCGTTATGGTGGGCCCTGTCGGTCCCCTCGCAACGATTACCCGTGAACCTGGTCAGGCCCGGAAGGGAGCAGCCACAGCGGGAACATCGTGTGCCGGGGTGTGGCTGGCAGGGTTCGCCTCCAATCTCCAGCGCGCCCCTTCTTCTCTCTCAATGCCCCCGTCTCGTCGCCGGTCATTTGCTCTGCGCAATAAAAAAGCCTGCGCGTTGGGCGCAGGCTCTTGCGGGTGTGCAGGTTCAGGCGATGCGGTAATTCAGCACGCTGTCCTGTTCCTTGAGTATCTTGCGTAGGTCGGCAGGAATATTGCCGGCGCGTACCGCCAGTTCCAGGCGGATTTCTTCCAGGCTTTGGGCGAAGGCGTTCTGGTCGGTGATTTGGGGGCTGGCCAGAACACGGCTGTAGACGGTGCTGTCGCTCTCGTCGAGCAAGGCGAGGATGACGCTGCCATCCGGCCGTGGCGAGCTGAAGCTGGCGCGCAACGGATTGAACAGATGGTCGACGAGTTGCTGATTGCTGAGTTCCATATCTGACTCCATCCTGAGGTTGACTTGCTTCGACCTCAACATGGCGGCTTGGTTCAAGCCGTGAGCGATTGGCGTGTACGCTCGATCACCTGTTGCAGCGAATCGTCGTTGTACTGGCCCGGGTAAAGACGCTGGCTGTACTGGGCGATACCGGTCTTGTCGACCAGGGTGAAACTGAAGCTACCCTTGCGCGTGGCCTGGATGCGGCAGTCGAACGGCGCGAAGGCGTGGGTCAGGGTGCTGATGGCTTTCTGAATTTGATGTTGAGCATTCATTCTTAGGTACTTCCTTAAAGCATGTGCGCTTCGTTGCGCGTGGTGTAGCTCCATGTGGTTGGCCGAAAAGCGGCCATAGCATGTCGAACCATTGGAGCTTGGTTGGCACGATAAAGTTCCAATGTTACGGTTCTTAGGCGTGGTCGGTACGTCGGAGGCAGGCGGAGGATCTGCGCCAGTAAGTGGCGAGTCGGCCTGATCAGTCAGCAGGTGGGATCGGGGAGGGCGGCAGCGCAGGAAAGCGCTAGACGTTGAACCGGGAAACCAGCGAGGGGGCACAAAGGCCTTAATGACTTACAGCGTGGTACGAACGGCGCGGATGATACGGTAGTGCTCAAGAAATAACCAGCGCTATTTCTCAGGTCAGAGCGATGCCGTTCGTACATGCCGGTGGCGGATGCAATTTGCCGGTTGCTCCGCTAGCATTAGCCCACTTTTGCTTTCCTCATATGACGGTTTTCCATGAGTTATCAGGTTCTTGCACGTAAATGGCGTCCGCGCTCGTTCCGCGAAATGGTCGGCCAGACCCATGTGCTCAAAGCCCTGATCAATGCCCTGGACAGCCAGCGCCTGCACCACGCCTACTTGTTCACCGGCACCCGTGGGGTGGGCAAGACCACCATCGCGCGCATCATCGCCAAGTGCCTGAACTGTGAAACCGGCATCAGTTCCACGCCCTGCGGCACCTGCTCGGTGTGCCGGGAGATCGATGAGGGGCGCTTCGTCGACCTGATCGAAGTGGACGCCGCCAGCCGCACCAAGGTCGAAGACACCCGCGAGCTACTCGACAATGTGCAGTACTCGCCGAGCCGCGGACGCTTCAAGGTCTACCTGATCGACGAAGTGCACATGCTCTCCACCAGCTCCTTCAACGCCCTGTTGAAGACCCTGGAAGAGCCGCCGCCCCATGTCAAATTTCTCCTGGCCACCACCGACCCACAGAAGTTGCCGGTCACCGTGCTGTCGCGCTGCCTGCAGTTTTCTCTGAAGAACATGCCGCCCGAGCGCGTGGTCGAGCATCTGACCCATGTGCTGACTGCCGAAAACGTACCGTTCGAGAATGATGCCCTATGGCTGCTCGGCCGTGCGGCCGACGGTTCGATGCGCGACGCCATGAGCCTGACCGACCAGGCCATCGCCTTTGGAGAAGGCAAGGTGCTGGCGGCTGATGTGCGCGCCATGCTCGGCACGCTCGATCATGGTCAGGTTTACGGCGTGTTGCATGCCCTGATCGAAGGCGATGCGCGCGCGCTGATCGAGGCGGTGCGGCATCTCGCCGAGCAGGGGCCGGACTGGAATGGCGTGCTGGCGGAAATGCTCAACGTGTTGCATCGTGTGGCCATCGCCCAGGCGCTGCCAGAAGCCGTGGACAATGGCCAGGGTGACCGTGAGCGCGTACTGCAGTTGGCCCAGGCGCTGCCGGCCGAAGATGTGCAGTTTTATTATCAGATGGGGCTGATCGGCCGCCGCGACCTGCCGCTGGCGCCGGATCCGCGCGGTGGTTTCGAAATGGTGCTGCTGCGCATGCTGGCTTTCCGCCCGGCGGGCGCCGGCGATGCGCCCAAGGTCACGCTAAAGCCCTTGGGGATCAGCCAGGCCACTGCTGACCCCCAACAAAGCCCAGTGGCCGGCAGCGCTATGTCGGCTCCCATGGTTTCTGTGCCGGCAAGTGCGGAGGTGCCGCTATCCGCCGCTCCAGCTCTCGATGAGCCCAGCCTGTCCGTCGCCGCTGCGCTCCCAGAACCGGCCGTAGCCGAACCGGCACCTGTGGTTGACATCCCTGTGGCGCCAGCCGCCAGCCTGTCACCCGAGCCCGAGCCCGAGCCCGAGCCCGAGCCCGAGCCTGCCGCTCCTGAGGTGGCAGCAGTCGACGATGTGCCATGGGACACGACCGAGGTATCTGACAATGTTGTGGTGCCCGCTCAGCCTGTTGCCATTGCCGAGCCAGCTGTGGCCGCGCCCGTTGTGGCGGCTGAGTCAGCCGCAGCGCCTGTAGCTGCGCCCATGGTGAGCGAAATCGTGCAGCCCATGGCCGATACGGACGGCAATGATGACGAGCCGCCACCCGGTGACTACGACTATGTCGAAATGGATGCCGAAACGCTCGACTACGACTTTGGCCAGCCTGAAGCCGTAATGCCGACGATCGAAGAGCCCTTGCCGGCCGCCAAGCCGGCAACTGGTCTGGCGGCAGAATGGCTGTCACTGTTCCCGCAGCTTGGCCTGGGTGGTATGACAGGCAGCATCGCCGCCAACTGCACGCTGATCGAAGCCAATGGCGACGACTGGCTGTTACACCTGGATCCGGCGCACAGTGCGCTGTTCAACCCGACCCAGCAGCGCCGTCTTAATGAGGCGCTGAACCAGCAGCAGGGTCGTAGCATCAGACTGCGCATCGAGCTGTGCAAGCCCGAGCAGGAAACTCCTGCGCAGGCGGCAGCCCGTCGTCGTGCCGAGCGCCAGCGCAGCGCTGAAGCGTCGATCCATGCCGATCCACTGGTGCAGCAGATGATTCAACAGTTCGCCGCCAAGGTGCGCGACGACAGCATCGAACCTATCGATACTCCCAGCTAACATCCCTGAATACCGAGGATACCGAGATGATGAAAGGTGGCATGGCAGGCCTGATGAAGCAGGCCCAGCAGATGCAGGAAAAAATGCAGAAGATGCAGGAAGAACTGGCCAATGCTGAAGTCACCGGCCAGTCCGGTGCGGGTCTGGTCAGTGTGGTGATGACGGGTCGCCACGACGTCAAGCGCATCACCCTGGACGACAGTCTGATGCAGGAAGACAAGGAAGTGCTGGAAGACCTGATTGCCGCCGCCGTCAACGACGCCGTGCGCAAGGTCGAGCAGAACAGCCAGGAGAAAATGTCCGGCATGACCGCGGGCATGCAGCTCCCCCCGGGCTTCAAAATGCCTTTTTGAGTAGGTGACGCCCAGTCGACGCACATGGCTGTGTTGCCGACGAACTCGGAATCCTCATGTGCTGCAGCGCACTGCGGTTCCTCGTTCGTCGGCGCCTTGCCCTGCACGCCGCCTGATCGCCACTCTTAATTATGTTGATCGCATGTTCAGTTCGCAGGGTGGGCTTTAGCCCACCGGATCATTGCCCGCCAACCTTTGCAGGACTTCCATGAGCTTCAGCCCCCTGATTCGCCAACTGATCGACTCCTTGCGCATCCTGCCCGGAGTCGGCCAGAAGACCGCGCAGCGCATGGCGCTGCAGCTGCTCGAACGCGATCGCAGTGGCGGTCAGCGTCTGGCTCAGGCGCTCAATGCAGCGATGGAAGGCGTGGGCCACTGCAAGCGCTGCCGCAGCCTGAGCGAAGACGAACTGTGCCAGCTGTGTCTGGACGAGCGCCGCGATGACAGCCTGCTGTGCGTCGTCGAGGGGCCGATGGATGTGCATGCGGTGGAGCAGACCGGCTACCGCGGCCGTTATTTCGTACTCAAGGGGCATCTGTCCCCGCTCGATGGTCTGGGCCCGGAAGCCATCGGCATTCCCGAACTGCTGGCGCGTATCGACGCCGGTGCCTTCAGCGAAGTGATCCTGGCCACCAATCCCACTGTGGAGGGTGAGGCCACGGCGCATTACATCGCGCAGATTCTCGTCGGCAAGGGTCTGGTCGCCTCACGCATCGCCCACGGCATGCCGCTGGGTGGCGAGCTGGAACTGGTCGACGGCGGTACCCTGGCCCATGCCTTGGCCGGCCGGCGTCCGATCAGCCTGTAATCGCGCCCCCCACGTTCGGAGTGCCCGTGCCCGCCGACACTCTGCGTTGCATCATTCTGTTGCTCCTGTTGAGTCTGCCTGTGGCTGCGCGCGCCGACGTATGTCCGACGGGGCAGATTCAGGTGTGCCTGGGTGCTTCCTGCCTGTGCGTGCCTGACCCTGTGCGGGTGCGCGAGGAGGGTTTGAACCTGGCTGCGGCGCGGCTTGAAGCCTGGTTGCTAGAGTCCCGCCGGGCGGCGCTGCGAGCCGGCACCGAACCCATTCCCCTGATGATTCGCGCGCAACTTGCGCCGTTCTATGACGATGCGTTGCTCGATGAGGTGCGCTATCGCGTCGGCATCACCGACGAAATGGACGCCGCCACCGTCATGCTGCAGAACCCCGACGTACAGGCTGTGACGCTGGTGGATGTGGTGGTGTTTCGTGATGCACAGGCGGCTGCCGCCGATCCTGTGCTCTGGGCGCATGAGCTGTGGCATGTACAGCAGTACCGCGAATGGGGCAGTGATGGCTTTGCTCGGCGCTACACCCGCAATTTCCAGGCGGTTGAAGGGCCGGCCTACGCGATGGGTGAGCGAGTGAGGAAGGCTCTGCGTGAGCACAAATGAAACGCTCGCTTGAAAACCAAGCAAGTGCTAGGTTGGGGTGGCGAAAACAATAACGGGAGTACCCGCATGGTCGCCGCGCTGTCGTATTTCGATGAATCCCACCAACTGGTTCGTGACGCCGTCCGACGCTTCGTCGAACGCGAGATCCTGCCGCATATCGATGAATGGGAGGAGGCCGAGGAATTTCCCCGCGAGCTATATCTCAAGGCCGGTGTTGCAGGCATCCTCGGCATCGGTTACCCGGAGCGGTATGGCGGCAGCCATGAAGGCGATGTATTCGCCAAGGTCGCAGCCAGCGAAGAACTGATGCGCAGCGGTTCGGGCGGCCTGGTGGCCGGGCTGGGTTCGCTGGATATCGGCCTGCCGCCCATCGTCAAGTGGGCCAAGCCGGCCGTCCGCGAGCGCGTGGTGTCGCAGGTACTGGCCGGCGAGAAGATCATGGCGCTGGCGGTGACCGAGCCTTCCGGCGGTTCTGACGTGACCAACCTCAAGACCCGCGCCGTGCGTGAAGGCGAGCATTACCGCATCAACGGCAGCAAGACCTTCATCACCAGCGGTGTGCGTGCCGATCACTACACGGTGGCGGTGCGCACCGGCAACGAGGGCTTTGGCGGCGTCAGCCTGTTGCTGGTGGAAAAGGGCACGCCGGGTTTCACCGTCGGGCGCAAGCTGAAGAAGATGGGCTGGTGGGCGTCGGACACCGCCGAACTGTTCTTCGATGACTGCCTGGTGCCGGTGGAGAACCTCATCGGCGTGGAGAACGCCGGCTTCGCCTGCATCATGGCCAACTTCCAGAGTGAGCGCCTGAGCCTGGCGATCATGGCCAATATGACCGCGCAACTGGCGCTGGAGGAGTCCATGAAGTGGGCGCGCGAGCGCCAGGCGTTCGGCAAGCCGGTGGGCAGGTTCCAGGTGCTCAAGCACCGCCTGGCCGAGATGGCTACTCAGTTGGAAGTCTCCCGTGAGTTCACCTACCGCCAGGCCGTGCAGATGGCGGCCGGCAGAAGTGTGATCAAGGAAATCTCCATGGCCAAGAACTTCGCCACCGATATCGCCGACCGCCTGACCTACGATGCGGTGCAGATCATGGGCGGCATGGGCTATATGCGCGAGTCCCTGGTTGAGCGCCTGTACCGCGACAACCGCATCCTCTCCATTGGCGGCGGCACGCGCGAGATCATGAACGAAATCATCGCCAAGCAGATGGGGCTATAGCAGGTGTCGCAGGAGGGGCTTTAGGCTCTGTACAGAAAGTATCGGCGCTCGCTGATGCGGCGCCGTTATTCCTCTCAGGATGTGCATTCACAGCACCTAAGCTGCGCTTCTTCGAGCGATTTCGTTTGTATGAGCGTCGCGCAATGACTTTCCGTGGAGAATCTGGTCGCGAGTATTCCTGTCGAGCGCTGCGTCTGGGCTCGCCCCTGGCATGCTCAGACTTGCCTTTGTGAAATTTTATCTATAGATTTTCATGAAATTAATTATTTTAAATTTCATGAACCGCTTATGTTTCGCCAGGCCAGTGAGCATGTCGACAGTTACTACGCGCAGAACTGTCGGGACCGGTTGAGGCGCTATCCGGCCCTGCAAGGTAACGTGCAGTGCGATGCACTGGTGGTCGGTGCCGGTTTCAGCGACCTGCACGCGGCGCTACGCCTGGCGGCGCCGCTCGAGGCCATTGGCAAGGCCTGGTACCGATTAAGAGACAGCTTCTGAAATGGACAGCCCAGAGATGGACAAGAACCTGGAAATGGCGGCCCTGGCCGTGCTTATTCATGACCTGCGCAAGCACAAGAAGGTCACCCTCAACGAACTGGCCGAGCGCATCGGCCGTTCGGTGGGCTTTCTCTCGCAGGTCGAGCGTGGTCTGTCGCGCCCGACGGTGGAGGATCTGACTGCCATCGCCGAGGCGCTCGACGTACCCACCACCTATTTCTACAGTCTGCCCAAGCCCAAGGCGCTGGACTGGGTGACCCGGCCGGACGAACGCCGCACCCTGTACCTGGCCGGGGGCATCACCGACATCATGGCCTCGCCGACGCTGCAGGGCGCCTTCATGGTGGTCGACAGTCTGCTGGAACCAGGCGCCAGCAGTGGTGAGCGGCAGATGAGCGACCGCTCCGAGCAGGCTGGCTACGTGCTCGAAGGCCAGCTGACGCTGTGGCTGGGTGAGGACGAACAGAGCGCTACGCTTTACCCCGGCGATGTTTTCCAGGTGCCGAGCTATGCGCACCTGCGCTATGCCAACCAAGGCGACACCCCCGCGCGGGTGTTGTGGATCTACACCTGACCTCCCGTTAAGCGGAAATAACCACAATGAACGCCACCCGAGTCGAGCTGCTCGACGAAGTCCGCCAATTCCGCCAGGCCCACCCCGAGGTGCGCTTCGTCGACCTGATCTGCCTGGATATCCCTGGGCATTTCTACGGCAAGCGCTACCCCATCGAGATGCTGGAGAAGGTCGCCGCCGGCAGCGCCCTGAAGTTGCCGCAGAACTGCGTGCTGCTTGGCGCCCAGGGCGGCCTCTACGAGATTGGCGATTACTGCTTCCATGACGGTGACCCGGACGCGCCACGGCGGCTGATCCCCGGCACGCTCAAGCTGGTGAACTGGGAGCGCCAGCCGCTGGGGCAGATGCTGATCAGCTCCGATGGCACCGAGGCGCCCATCGAGTTCGAGCCGCGTGAGGTGCTGGCGCGCGTGGTGCAGCGTCTGGCGGCACGCGGCATTCGCCCGGTGGTGGCCTTCGAGCTGGAGTTCTACCTGTTCGACAAGGCGCTCAAGGATGGCCTGCCGCAGTATCCGCGTGATGACCTGAGCGGGGATGCCGACGATCAGCCGAACATGCATATCGAGCGGCTCTCGCGCTTTGCCGAGGTGCTCGACGACATCAGCGAGACCGCGCGCCTGCAGGGCATCGACACCACGGTGATCACCGCCGAGATCGGCCCGGGGCAGTTCGAGATCAACTTCAACCACAACGCCGACCCGCTGCAGGCGGCCGACTGGTCGGCGCTGTTCTGCCGGGTCACCCGTGGCGTGGCGCTCAAGCATGGTCATCGCGCCAGCTTCATGGCCAAGCCTTACCTGCAGTATCCGGGCAGCGGCATGCACATTCACGTCAGCCTCTACGACGAGGCTGGCAACAACCTGCTGGCGCGTGACGAGCAGCGTCCGTTGCGGCATGCCGTGGCCGGTTGCCTGAGCCTGTTGCCGGAACTGATGCCGATCTACGCGCCGAACCACAACAGCTACCGTCGCTTTGGTGCCCAGGTGAACTCGGCGAGCAAGGCCAGCTGGGGTTTTGAGGATCGCGACGCCTGCGTGCGCATTCCCGAGTCCGACGCGCGCAACCTGCGCCTGGAGTTCCGCCTGCCGGGCGCCGATGCCAACCCCTATCTGGTGCTGGCGGCATTGCTGACCAGTATCGAGCAGGGCCTCGACGCAAAGGTCGAGCCCATCGCACCGCTGAATGATGACCGCGAAAGCGGCGTCGACTTTCCCAAGGACATGCTCGACGCCGTGCGCCGCATGCAGGCCAGCGAGCGCGTTGCCGCCGGCCTCGGCAGCGAGTTCGTCATGGTTTATTGCGAGAACAAACGCCAGGATCACCTGGCCTTCATGCACGACATCAGCCCGCGCGAATACCGCTGGTACCTGTGATGTCCCGGATCGAAGGAGGCGACATGAACAACCCGAAAACCGCACACTGGCAGGCGCTGAGCCAGGCTCACCACCTGGCGCCGTTCAGTGATTACAAGCAACTGGCCGAAAAAGGCCCGCGCATCATCACTGAAGCGAAAGGTGTGCACCTGTGGGACAGCGAGGGCAACAAGATCCTCGATGGCATGGCCGGCCTGTGGTGCGTGGCCGTCGGCTATGGCCGTGAGGAGCTGGTCGCGGCGGCTTCCAAACAGATGTTACAGCTGCCGTTCTACAACACCTTCTTCCAGACTGCTCACCCGCCAGTGCTGGAACTGGCGCATGCCATCTCGCAGCTGGCGCCAGCTGGCATGAACCACGTGTTCTTTACCGGTTCGGGCTCGGAGGGCAATGACACCATGTTGCGTCTGGTACGCCACTATTGGGCGTGCAAGGGCCAGCCGAACAAGAAAATCATCATCGGCCGCGACAACGGCTACCACGGCTCCACCGTGGCCGGCGCCAGCCTCGGCGGCATGAAGTTCATGCACGAGCAGGGCGATCTGCCGATTCCCGGTATTGCGCATATCCCGCAGCCGTACTGGTTTGGTGAAGGCGGTGACATGAGCCCGGAAGCCTTCGGCATCTGGGCGGCCGATCAGTTGGAAAAGAAGATTCTCGAACTGGGCGAGGAAAACGTCGCCGCGTTCATTGCCGAGCCGATCCAGGGCGCCGGCGGTGTGATCATCCCGCCGGAAACCTACTGGCCGCGCATCAAGGAAATCCCCGCCAAGTACGACATTCTGTTTGTCGCCGACGAGGTGATCTGCGGTTTCGGCCGTACCGGCGAGTGGTTCGGCAGCCAGTACTACGATCTGAAACCCGACCTGATGACCATCGCCAAGGGCCTGACCTCGGGCTACGTGCCGATGGGCGGGCTGATCGTCAGCGACAAGGTGTTCGAGGTGATCGAGGCGCACGGCGACTTCAACCACGGCTTTACCTATTCCGGGCATCCGGTGGCAGCGGCGGTGGGTTTGGAGAACCTGCGCATTCTCAAGGAAGAAGGCATCGTCGAGCGGGTCAAAGCAGAAACCGCGCCCTACCTGCAAAAGCGCCTGCGTGAGCTGGCCGACCACCCATTGGTGGGCGAAGTGCGCGGCGTCGGCATGCTTGGCGCCATCGAACTGGTGCAGGACAAGGCCACGCGCAAGCGCTTCTCCGGTGATGTGGGCGTGGGCATGGTCTGTCGTGGCCACTGCTTCAACAACGGTCTGATCATGCGCGCGGTGGGCGACACCATGATCATCGCGCCGCCTTTGGTGATCAGCCAGGCGGAGGTGGATGAGCTGGTCGAGAAAGCGCGCAAGTGCCTGGATCTGACCTGGGAGCAGGTGCGTGGTCTGGCATAACGCGTTATTTCGCGGCTGAAGCGGAGTGCCGCCCAGCCGTTCCTACAGGTGTATCAGCGTTCGCGTAGGAGCAGCTTCAGTCGCGAAGGATGATGATCAAAAGAAAACCCCGCTACCGGTAACGGTGGCGGGGTTTCGTTTTTTGGCGTGTACGGGGTTCAGACGATGGTCAGAGTGACGTCGATGTTGCCGCGGGTGGCATTGGAGTAAGGGCAGACGATGTGCGCGCGATCTACCAGGGTTTGCGCGGCGTCGCGATCCAGGCCCGGCAGGCTGATGCGCAGTTCCACTTCGATGCCGAAGCCGGTGGGGATGGCGCCGATGCCCACGGTGCCTTCGATGAAGGTATCCGCCGGGATGCTCAGCTTGTCGCGGGCGGCGACGAACTTCAGGGCACCCAGGAAGCAGGCAGAGTAGCCGGCAGCGAAGAGTTGTTCCGGGTTGGTGCCGTTGCCGCCGGCGCCGCCGAGTTCTTTCGGCGTGGTCAGGGCGATGTCCAGAATGCCGTCGGAAGAAACGGCGCGGCCTTCACGGCCACCAAAGGCTTCAGCGGTGGCGCGGTAGAGAACGTTTTCGATAGTCATGGCGATATTCCTCGATAGGTTAGGTAGTCGATTGATTGGCTCGCTAATTGCTTGTGCGCTAACCGTTTCCGCGGGGATAAATCTATTGCGCAAATGTTTAGCGCGCAATACAAATGTACAAAGTATTTGGCTATAGGAGCGGTGAGCGATGTAATAAGCAGCTGCGGCGAGGGCTAAAGCCGTATGGGGACAGCCATGTTGCGCTCATTCGGAAGCCGTCTGGCAAGGCATGGAAGGCACAGGAGGGGGCGGTGGTATGGCAGTTCAGGCGGGGTGAGTGAGCGCGGACGGGGCGATGGCTCGCATCGCCCGCGATCAGAGTGCCTCTTGCAGGTGCTGACGCAGGTCGACCAGGTCGTCACGCAACTTGCTCAGGGTCGGCAAGTCGAGGCCCGAAGCCTTGAGGACGCAGGCCGGCAATGCCTTGGCCTGTTCGTGCAGGGCGCGGCCCTTGTCTGTGAGGTATAGCTGCACCACGCGTTCGTCCTCGCTGCTGCGTCTGCGTTGCAGAAGGTCCTCGCTCTCAAGGCGCTTGAGCAGCGGGGTGAGCGAGCCGGGGTCGGTCAGCATGCGGGCGCTGATTTCGCTGACGGTGATGCCCTCGTTTTCCCACAGCACCAGCATGGCCAGGTACTGCGGGTAGGTGAGCCCCAGTGCCTGCAGCAGTGGCTTGTAGGTCTTGGTCATCATCAGCGAGGTGGAATAGAGGGCGAAGCACAGCTGGTTGTCCAGCAGCAGCTCGGCGCAGGGCTCCACGGGAGTGGTCATGGCAGCGGCCTGTGAAGTGGCGGGTGGTTCAAGTTAGCGCGCTAATGATAGCTGCGCCAGAGGTTGGTGCGGGCAAGCCCGCACCAGTGCGAGGCTTAGCCGCAGGTCACGCGAGTGATGACGCGCTGCTCGTCGACGTTCAGGTTCAGGCGCTGGCGGTTGTATTCCAGGGTGACCACGCTGGTCGGGGTGAGGATGCGTGCGCTGCTGGCACCGGCCTGCTGGCGGGCTTGCTCCAGCAACTCGGGCGTGGCGGTCTGGCCCTTGAGGTGTTCGACCACGGACGAGGTGCAGCTATCGGGCGCCGGCCCGCTCGGGGCTGCGGTGGCTGCCGGTTTGTCCGCCGTGCTGCTGCAGCCTGCGGCAAGCAGGGTTGCGATGAGTATGAGGCAGAAACGGCTCTTGAGATTCAATGCATGAACTCCTTTGGGTTACTGCGCGCCTTCCAGGCGCGCCAGACGTTCTTCCAGCGCGGCGATGCGCGCTTCCAGTTCGACCAGACGATCATTGTTAGGTGCCGAGGTGTCGCTACGGCTGCTGGGGCGGCTGGCCAGCAGGTTCTCCAGGTCAGTCTGCTCGCCCAGCAGATGCATATAGCGATCTTCGCGCTGACCGCTCTGGCGTGGTAGCAGTACGGCCAGGCCACGACCAATGAGACGTTCCAGTTGGTGCTGGACGTCGTCTACGTCGTCGAAATCGTGCATGCGGTTGCTGCGGGTGAGCAGTTCATTGAGCGTTTGCGGGCCGCGCAACAGCAGCAGGCCGAGCAGTACGGTTTGCGGTTTGACCAACTCCAGCTGCTTGTCGCAACGCTGTTCCCAGCGGTCGGCGCGGCTGCCCATGACCAGGTGCACCAACTTGCGGCCTTCCAGGCTGCGCAGATAGCGGCCGACTTCGCCGGTTTCCAGGCTCATCAGCGGCTCGCGACTGGTTTTCTGGTTGCAGGCCAGCTGCACGGCATTGAGCGTCAGTGGGTAGGTTTCCGGTGTGGTCAACTGCTTTTCGATCAGGCAACCGAGGATGCGGACTTCGATGGCGTGCAGCGGGTTTTCACCCACCAGTGGGGAAGGCGTGTACGGCATGGGGCTATCCTGACAAGAAGAACCTGCGTAGGGTAACGGCATGCGCGTTCAGCTGACAGGCTTCAATGTGTTTTCGAGCATGTCCAGGCTGGCGCCGAGCACCTGCTGGCGCGATTCCTCGCTGGCCATCATGCGCGCCAGCAGCAGGCTGCCGAGGCATTGAGCGAGGATCGTCCAGGCCAGTTGTGGGTCGCCGATGATCTCGGCCCAGATGCTCTGCAGTTGCAGGATCTGCTGCTCGGTGCGCAAGCGTACGCCTTCATCGGCACGGGCGATCTCCGCGCCCAGGGCCGGCAGTACGCAGCCTTTATCCGGTTGCTCGACATGCGCCAGGCTGAGATAAGCCGCCAGGCAGCGTTTCAGTTTGTCGCGACCGGCACCACCCGCTTCGCCGCCGAGTCGGCTCAGGCTATTGCGCAGCTCGCGCTCGATCAGTTCGGCGAACAGGTCGTTCTTGCTCGGGAAGTGGCTGTAGAACGCCGCGCCGGTCAGACCGATGGTTTTCATCAGTGCATCCACCCCGGTCACGGCAAAACCTTGCTGCTTGGCGAGGGCGCCGCTGCTGGCGAGCAGGCGCTCGCGGGTTTCGGCCTTGTGTTCGGCGCAATAACGCATGGATGACTCCGTTCTATGCTGAGTTGACCTGATCGAGAGCGTAGCATAACGTTCGTTCAGCTAACGACCGTTAGCCAATGGAGAAGGCCATGACCGAAAATAAGAAAGTCGCATTGATCATTGGCGCCGGTGACGCCACGGGCGGCGCCATTGCCCGGCGTTTTGCCAGCGAGGGATATGTCGCCTGCGTGACCCGGCGCAACCTCGAAAAACTGCAACCGTTGTTGGCAGAAATCCGCAGTGAGGGTGGCGAAGCACATGGTTTTGCCTCCGATGCGCGACGTGAGGAGCAGGTGGCTGAACTGGTTGAACGCATCGAGCGAGATATCGGCCCGATCGAGGTGATGGTCTTCAACATCGGTGCTAACGTGCCCTGCAGCATTCTGGAAGAAACGCCACGCAAGTACTTCAAGATCTGGGAAATGGCTTGTTTCTCCGGTTTTCTTACCAGTCAGGCAGTGGCCAAGCGCATGGTCACGCGCGGGCGTGGCAGCATCCTGTTTACTGGTGCTACCGCAGGTTTGCGCGGGGCTGCCGGTTTTGCCGCCTTTGCCGGAGCCAAGCATGGTATCCGCGCACTGGCGCAGAGCATGGCGCGAGAACTCGGGCCGTTGAATATCCATGTCGCCCATATCGTGGTCGACGGAGCCATCGATACGGCCTTCATCCGTGATAACTGGCCGGAGACATATGCGCTGAAAGACCAGGATGGCATTCTCGATCCCGAGCATATCGCCGACAGTTACTGGTTCTTGCACAGCCAGCCGCGTGATGCCTGGACCTTCGAGCTGGATCTGCGTCCGTGGATCGAGCGCTGGTAACCTGCGCTGAACCCATCATCACAATAACGAGCGAGTGAAACTGATGAGCAAGACGGTGGAGTTCTTCTTCGACCTGGGCAGCCCGGCGTCCTACCTGGCCCATACCCAGTTGCCTGATCTGTGTCGCGAAACCGGGGCAACGCTGGTCTATCGGCCAATGCTGCTCGGCGGCGTGTTCCAGGCCACCGGCAACGCCTCGCCGGCGATGATTCCGGCCAAGGGGCGTTACATGATTCGCGACCTGGCGCGCTTTGCCGAGCGCTATGGCGTGCCGATGCGCTTCAACCCGTATTTCCCGATCAATACCCTGACGGTGATGCGCTGGCTGGTGGCGCTGCAGCTGCGCCAGCCAGAACGTTTCGACGATGCCTTGCAGGCACTGTTTCGGGCGATCTGGGTCGATGGCGTGAACCTGGGTGATCCACTCAAGGTGGCGGACGTGCTGGTCGCCGCGGGTTTCGATGCGGCTGAGCTACAGGCGCAGGCCGCCGAGCCGGCAGTGAAGGACGCGCTGAAGGCTACGACCGATGAAGCGATCAGGCGCGGTGTATTCGGCGCACCAACCTGCTTTGTCGGTAATGAGATGTTCTTTGGTCAGGATCGTCTGGATTTTGTGCGTGCGGCACTGAAAAGCTGATAGCTGGCACAATGGTGACGTTATTTTCCGACTATCTGAGCAACCGATGAATCCCGAAGCGCTGAAACTCCTGGTGACCCGCCGCATGCCTTATGGCAAGTACAAGGACCGGCTGATCGCCGATCTGCCGGGGCACTATCTGAACTGGTTTGCCCGTGAGGGGTTTCCCAAGGGCGAGCTGGGGCAACTGCTGGCGCTGATGCAGGAGATCGACCATAACGGTCTCAAACCGTTGCTCGATCCGCTACGGCGCAATACCTAGCAGGTCGCTGAAGCATCCATGCTCTCATCGGCCTGCCGGGCTCGGCAGCCAGGGGCTCAGGGCGTCTGGCGGCGTAGCTCGGCAACCTCACTGCGCAGTGCACGCAGCTCGTCGAGAATCGCCTGCTCGCGTGCTGCTGCAGCTTGCTCCTCGGCGCTGGATTCATGGGTGCTCTGCATGGCGTTGACGATGACCGCGATGAACAGGTTGAGCATCATGAAGGTCGCGACGAGGATGTAAGGCACGAAGAACATCCAGGCCAGCGGATGCTGTTCCATGATCGGACGCACGATGCCCATCGACCAGCTTTCCAGCGTCATCACCTGGAACAGGGTGTAGAGGCTGGCGCCGATGTTGCCGAACCATTCCGGGAAACTTTCACCGAACAGTTGGGTGGCCATTACCGCAGCGACGTAAAAAACCAGCCCCATCAGCATGACGATACTGCCCATGCCCGGCAGCGAGGCGAGCAGTGCCTGTACCACCTTGCGCATGCTTGGGTTGATCGACACCAGGCGCAGTACCCGCAGGACGCGCAAGGCGCGCAGTACCGCGAAGGGACCGCTGGCCGGCACCAGGGCGATGCCAATGACGAGGCAGTCGAATACTGCCCAGGGATCTCGCAGCAAGCCTATGCCACGCGCAGTGAAACGCAGGGCCAGTTCGATGACGAAGCAGGCGAGGATCAGGCTGTCGATGATCAGCAGCGGTTTGCCCCAGTCGGCCATGATCGAGGGTGAGGTCTGCAGGCCGAGAATGACCGCATTGATGATGATCAGCAGGGTTACCAGGCGCTGCATGGTGGCGCCGTCCATGATAGCGCCCAGGCGCTGACGCCAGTTGCTGGATGGGTTCAGTTCGAGTTCGTGCATGGGAGTCTGGCTATGGCTGTAGTGAGGCCTGGCAGGGCCCGCGTCGCAGTGGCCGGTCGGCGGGCGTGACGGCTTAGCGATCGTCGAGGGCGAAGGCAGTCAGGGTGAAGGTGGGAATGCCTGCGTCCTGCAGTTTCTGCGAGCCGCCCAGCTCCGGCAGGTCGATGATCGCGGCGGCCTCGAAGACCGCGGCGCGCATGCGTCGCACCAGGTTGGCTGCGGCGATCAGGGTGCCGCCGGTAGCGATCAGGTCATCGAAGATCAGTACCGAGTCGCCTTCGCAGAGGCTGTCATTGTGTATTTCCAGGAACGCTTCGCCGTACTCGGTCTGGTAGCCCTCGCTGAGCACATCCGCCGGCAGCTTGCCCTGTTTGCGAAACAGCACCAGCGGCTTGTTCAGTTCATAGGCGATGATCGAACCGATGAGAAAACCGCGCGCATCCATGGCGCCGATATGGCTGAATTCAACCTCCACATAGCGCTGGATGAAACTGTCGGCGACCATGCGCAGGGCGCGCGGCGACTGGAACAGCGGGGTGATGTCGCGAAACACCACGCCCGGTTTGGGGAAGTCTGCCACCGGGCGGATCAGGGTCTTGATGCTGAATTCGTCAAAGATCATCGTGGGGTCCTAAAGGCGTTGAGCCCGCGAAAGCCGTGCGAACTCAAACGTCGAGATTGCCACCGGCCAATGCACACAACTCGATCGGGTCGAGGATGTGGACTTCCTTGCCTTCGGCTTCGAGCAGCTTGTTCTGTTGGAAGCGGGTAAATACGCGAGACACCGTCTCGACCGCAAGACCCAAATAGTTACCAATTTCGTTGCGTGACATGGCCAGGCGGAACTGGTTGGCCGAGAAGCCGCGCGCGCGGAAGCGGGCAGAGAGGTTGACCAGGAAAGTGGCGATGCGTTCGTCGGCGGTTTTCTTCGACAGCAGCAGCATCATCTGCTGATCGTCGCGGATCTCACGGCTCATGATGCGCATCAGTTGGCGGCGCAGCTGCGGCAGTTGCAGGGCCAGGTCGTCAAGGCGCTCGAAGGGAATCTCGCAGACCGAGGTGGTTTCCAGCGCCTGTGCCGAGACCGGGTAGCGCTCGCCGTCGACCCCGGACAGGCCGACCAGCTCGCTGGGCAGGTGGAAGCCGGTTATCTGCTCTTCGCCGCCATCGCTCAAGCTGAAGGTTTTCAGCGCGCCGGAACGCACGGCGAATACGGAGCCGAAGGAATCACCCTGACGGAACAGGAATTCGCCTTTTTTCAGCGGTCGACCACGCTTGACGATGTCGTCGAGGGCGTCCATGTCTTCCATGTTCAGCGAGAGCGGGAGGCACAAGCTGGCCAGGCTGCAATCCTTGCAATGGGCTTGGTGCTGCGTACGCAGCTTAATGCTCTCGGACATCGTTCAGCTTCCTGATAGATACGCAATGGCGCTTAGGGTACAGCAGGGGCGGGTTTGCGACCAGCCATGCAAGCCTGACTGCTTGCTCAAGTTTGATCCCGGCCTGCCGATGTGACCCTGAGATGATAGATCAAGGCAGGGAGCAGGGTAATGCGCATCGCTTCGCTGGGTTCACTGAAGAATCTGGCTCAGGGTGTTCAACGACAGTTCAGCACGGCTGAACGAACTGCGCAGGAGCGTCGCGAAGGATTGCGCGTGAGCCTGTCCGAGCTGGGCAAGGGCATGTCGACCAGGTCTGAGAAGCATCAAGATATCGACGATAGCGACCTGCCTCAGGCGATCAGGGATCTGCTCAAGATGATCCGCGAGCTGCGTGCACAGATCGTCGAGAAACAGGCGCAGATCGAGGCCATCATGAGCGACCAGAGGCTTGACGCCGAGGGCAAGCGTCAGCAGTTGGAAGGGCTGCAGACCGAGCTGGCCTCGCTCAACAGTGCGCTGACTTCGGCCAACGCCCAGCTGATCAAGTTGATGCGTGACAATGGCCTTTCCAGCGAGCAGATGCAGGCTGCGAGCCTGCTGGCGATGAGTTGAGAAGCGCCCGTAACGGAACGGGCGCTTGCCCGGCTCAGATCACCCGCGAGAAGCGCTGGCGCACCTGATCGTTGAGATAACGATCGAACAGCATGCACAGCGAACGCACCAGTAGGCGCCCGGCCGGGCGCACTTCAATACCCTGAGCGTCGAGGCTGATCAGGCCGTCAGCCGCGAGTTGCTCCAGCTCCGGCCACAGGGCGCAGAAATAATCACGGAACACCACGCCATGCGTTTGCTCGATGTCGTCGAAACGCAGTTGGAAATGGCAGATCAGTTGCTGAATCACGGCGCGACGCAGGCGGTCGTCGGCATTGCAATGCAGGCCGCGGCGCGTCGCCAACTGGCCATTGCCCAGGGTCTGCTGGTAACTGGTGATATCGCTGTCGTTCTGGCTGTACAGGTCGCCGATCTGGCTGATGGCGGATACGCCCAGGCCGATCAGGTCGCAATGGCCGTGGGTGGTGTAGCCCTGGAAGTTGCGTTGCAGCGTGCCTTCTTCCTGAGCGATGGCCAGTTCATCGTCGGGCAGGGCGAAGTGATCCATGCCGATGTAGCGATAGCCGGCGCGGGTCAGCTGCTCGATGCTGGCCTGCAGCATGGCCAGCTTGTCCGCCGGGCTGGGCAGGTCATCGGCGCTGATGCGCCGTTGCGGCATGAAGCGCTCGGGCAGGTGCGCGTAGTTGAACAGCGACAGACGATCCGGTTGCAGGGCAATGATTTCGGCCACGGTGCGAGCGAAGCGCTCAGGCGTTTGCTTGGGCAGGCCGTAGATCAGGTCGATGTTTACCGAGCGAAACTGCAGGGTGCGCGCTGCCTCGACGATGGCGCGGGTTTCCTCCAGGGTTTGCAGGCGGTTGACCGCGCGTTGCACCTCGGGATCGAGATCTTGCACGCCCAGGCTGACACGATTGAAGCCCAGTTCGCGCAGCAGGCCCATGGTCGACCAGTCGGCCTCGCGCGGATCGATCTCGATGCTGTAATCGCCGGAATCGTCATCCAGCAGGTTGAAGTGCTGGCGTAGGTGCTGCATCAGGCGGCGCAGCTCGTCATGGCTGAGGAAAGTTGGCGTGCCGCCACCGAAATGCAGTTGCTCGATTGGCTGGTTGCGATCGATGTAGCGGCTGATGATCTCGATTTCCCGCTCGAGCTTTTCCAGATAAGGCAGGGCACGGCCACGATCCTTGGTGATGACTTTGTTGCAGGCACAGTAGTAACAGATGTGCGCGCAGAACGGTACGTGCACGTACAGCGACAGCGGACGCCCGGCCTTGCGGCTGTCGCGCAACGCGTGCAGCAGATCGAACTGGCCGATGTCGTCGTGAAACTGTACGGCGGTCGGGTAGGAGGTGTAACGCGGACCGGCGAGATCGTAGCGGCGGATCAGGTCGGTATCCCACTGGAGGGTGTCGAGCATGGGAAATAATCCTGGACAGGCTGTGTTGCCAGTCTAGGGATGCGCGCAGGGGATGGCCTTGACCTGAATCAAGGGCGTGTTGAGCGGCGGATGCGTTGTCGCTGCGTAGCCGGGTGCAATCCGGGGAGGCTCTGCAGGGTTCCCCGGATTGCATCCGGGCTACGTGTCAGTGACCCATCAGCCAGTGCTGGTGTGGGCCGGGCAGGGTCCAGATGCCGAACAGGATGACCAGCAGGCCACCCGCCATGCGCACGCCGCGTTTGCGCAGCAGCGCGGTGATGCGTTCTGCCGCCAGACCGGTGGCCAGCAGCACCGGCCAGGTGCCCAGGCCAAAGGCCAGCATCAGCAGGGCACTGTTGACGGCATTGCCCTGGCTCGAGGCCCACAGCAGGGTGCTGTACACCAGCCCGCACGGTAACCAGCCCCAGAGACCACCCAGCACCACTGCCTTGGGGATGCTTGTGACCGGCATGAAGCGGCGTGTCAGGGGTTGAATGTGTCGCCACAGGCCACGGCCCAGTGCTTCGATGCGCGTCAGTCCGCTCCACCAGCCGGCAAGATAAAGACCCATGGCGATCAGCAGCAGCGCCGCCAGCGTGCGCATGATGACCTCGGCCTGGCTGCCGGCCACGACCCAACCGGCCAGCCCCAGGAGCAACCCTGCCAGCGCGTAGCTGAGGATGCGTCCGAGGTTGTAGGCCAATAGCAGTTGCAGGCGTCTGCTGCGTTGTTCGGGGGGAATCGCCAGGGTCAGGGCGCCCATCAGGCCGCCGCACATACCCAGGCAATGGCCGCCGCCGAGCAGGCCGAGAATCAGCGCCGATACCAGCAGTGGCGCCAGTTCAGGCATCGGGCTTGTCCTGCCTGTTCTGCTCTTCGACCTGTTCGACGCCAGCCTTGTGCAATGGATCTTCGTCGTCGAACAGAATGCTGTGTGCCGGCCCGTCGAGGTCGTCGTACTGGCCGCTGTCCACGGCCCAGAAGAACAGCCAGATGGCGAAGCCGACCAGGGCGATGGCAACGGGAATCAGGATGTACAGGGCGGACATGGCATCTCTCGTGTAAGGGCAGCCTGTGGGGGCAAACTGGTTGGCATCAACGACTCAGGCGCAGCGCATTGAGCACCACCAGCAGCGAGCTGAGCGACATTCCTACCGCCGCCCAGATCGGTGTGATCAGACCCAGGGCTGCGAAGGGTAGCACCAGGCCATTGTACAGCGTCGCCCAGGCCAGGTTTTCGATGATGATACGGCGCGTGCGTTTGGCCAGTGTCAGGCCATCGACCAGGCTGCCCAGGCGGTTCGACAGTAGCACCGCATCGGCGCTGGTCTTGGCCAGGTCCGAGGCCGAACCCATGGCCACGCTGATGTCGGCAGCGGCCAGCACTGGTACATCATTGACGCCATCGCCAAGCATCAGCACGCGGCGGCCTTCGCTGTGCAGCTGTTTGAGTACCGCCAGTTTGGCATCCGGAGTCAGGCCGCCACGGGCATCTTCGATGCCCAGTTGACGGGCGACTTCGGCCACCATCGGCGAGCTGTCGCCAGACAGCAGGTGAATGTTCCAGCCGCGGGCACGTGCCGCGGCGATCAGATCCGGCGCGTCTTCACGCAGGCGGTCGTCGAGGACGAACCAGGCCAGTGGGCCCTGTTCGTCGCCCAGCAGCAGCCACTGGCCGTGTTCGCTGGCAATCGGTGGTGCGGTCTGGCCGCTCAGGGCGCAGACGAAACTGGCTTCGCCGATGCGTAGCAGGCGTCCGTCGACGCTGCCCTGCAAGCCCTGACCCGGATGGCTGTCGACGGATTGCGCAGCGCGCGGCGCCTGGCTGAAGGCGCGGGCGATGGGGTGCTCCGAACGGTTTTCCAGTGCAGCCGCCAGCGCCAGGCAATCGCCCTCGTCGAGATCGCGCAGCGGGTGGATAGCCTTGAGCGTCAGGCGACCTTCGGTCAGTGTGCCGGTCTTGTCCAGTACCAGGGTGTCGACCTGGTTGAGGCCTTCGAGCACATGGCCGCGGGTCAGCAGCATGCCCAGCTTGTGCAGGCTGCCGGTGGCGGTGGTCAGCGCTGTTGGGGTGGCCAGGGCCAGCGCGCAAGGGCAGGTGGCCACGAGCAGGGCGAGCACGACCCAGAAGGCGCGGCTGGAGTCGATCTCCCACCAGGCGTAGCCGACCACGGCAGCCGCCACGAGAATGAACAGCAGGAACCATTGCGAGACGCGGTCGGCGATCTCTGCCAGGCGAGGTTTCTCGCTCTGCGCGCGTTCAAGCAGGCGGACGATGGCCGATAGGCGCGTGGCATCGCCCAGCGCCTGTACCTCGACGGTCAGCGGGCCTTCGACATTCAGCGTGCCGGCAGTGACGCCGTCGCCGATGCCGCGTGCCTGAGGCAGGTATTCACCCGTCAGCAGTGACTCGTCGACGCTGGACTGGCCGGCAAGGATGCGCCCGTCAGCGGGAATCAACGAACCGGGCTGCACCAGCACCTGTTCGCCGACCTGCAGTTCGCGCAGCAGAATGCGCTGGCTCTGACCGTCGGCATCCAGCCGCAGGCAGGACGCCGGCAGCAACTTGACCAGTTGCGCGGTGGCGGCGGCGGTGCGTTCACGCGCACGCCGCTCCAGATAGCGGCCGGCGAGCAGGAACAGGGCGAACATGCCCACCGCGTCGAAATACAGCTCGCCCTGGCCGGTGATGGTCGACCAGATACCGGCGACATAGGCGCCGCCAATGGCCAGCGAGACCGATAAGTCCATGGTCAGGTGGCGCGTGCGCAGGTCGCGCAGGGCACCGCGGAAGAACTGGCCGCAACAGTAGAAGACGATAGGTGTGGTGAGGAATAGGCTGGTCCAGCGCAGGATCTTGTCCAGTTCCGGCGACAGGTCGATGTTGAACTCCGGCCAGGTGGCCATGGTCGCCATCATCACCTGCATCCACAGCAACCCGGCCACACCCAACTCGCGCATGCGCCGGCGATTCTCCGCAGCCATGCGCTCGGCCGCCTCGTCGGCGCGCCACGGATGGGCGGCGTAGCCAATGCGGCGCAATTCGGCGAGCAGTTGGCTCAAGGGTATCCGGCTATCCTGCCAGCGCACCTGCAGGCGGTGGTTGGACAGGTTCAGGTGCGCTTCGGCCACGCCCGCTAGGCCGCGCAGATGCTTTTCGATCAGCCAGCCGCAGGCGGCGCAACTGATGCCTTCTATCAGCAATTGGGTTTCGCTCAGTTCGCCTTCGTGCTGGACGAAAGACTGCTGCACGTCACTGCGGTCGTAGAGCGCCAGTTCGTCAGGCAGTTCGGCGGGCAGTGCCTGCGGGTTGGCGGCACTTTCGCTGCGATGGCTGTAATAGTGCTCAAGCCCGCCGGCGACGATGGCTTCGGCCACCGCCTGGCAGCCGGGGCAGCACATTTGCCGGGCTTGGCCGAGCACGTCGGCACTGAACTGACTGCCGGCAGGCACCGGCAGGCCACAGTGGTAGCAGGGAGTAGGGGCGGGCATCGGCAGGGTCAGTAGGAGGGATTGTCACCGATCATGATGGTCTGGCCATCGGCGATGGTTTCTTCCTCGAACAGGCGCCAGTTCTGGCTGCCTTCCTGGCCGAGCAATTCGACGAAGCGGCGACCGCTGACCTGATCGACCATCTGACCACGGTAGTGACCGTCAGCAGTGGGTTGCAGGATCACCCGGCGGTCACGTTCCGGCTGGGTCGGCGAGATCAGGTTGAGCACGATCTGCTGCGGCCGGCTGTTGCCCTGCAGGCTCAGCAGCGCGGTGCCGGTGGTGTTGTCCAGCACCAGCTCGCCATGCAGCTGCAGGCGTTCTGCCAGTTTCTCACGTTCCAGCGACTGGTTGATGCCCTTGCCGACGTCGTAGTAATCATCCGAAATAAGGCCCGGCGGGTTCTTGGTGGCGATGGTGAGCAGGGTCAGCCCCTGCACCACCGAGTAGCCCAACAGGAACAGGATGAACCAGGGCCAGAACTGCTTGTACCAGGGTTTGACTGGCGATGTGTTGTGTTCGCTCATGCGTTTTCCGTCGTCAGCGGACGCTGGGGCCGATGAAACGGCTGTCGGCGTCGTTCTTGATACTGGGGTCGTCTGCCGATTGTACGTGGAAGACGATGTTGTTGGCGCTGGAAGGCAGTTTTTCCGGTGCGATGGACAGCTCGACCGGGAAGGAGTAGACCTCGCCGGCCAGTGCCCGTACTTCGCGCTTGCCTTCGTAGACCAGGCCGTCGAGACCGTCGGCGGTGATCACGTAGGTCATGTCGCGCTGGGCCTTGTTCATGATCTTCAGGGTGTAGACGTTCTCGATGTAGCCGCGCTCGTTCTCGCGGAACAGTACGCGATCCTTGAGCACGTCCAGTTCCACCAGCGGACGAGTGGCCACGGCCCAGGCGAACAGGCCGATCATCGCGACCAGTGCGACAGCGTAGCCGATCAGGCGCGGGCGCAGCAGGTGGGTCTTGCGCCCGGACAGGTTGTGTTCAGTGGTGTAGCTGATCAGCCCCTTGGGATAGTTCATCTTGTCCATGATGTCGTCGCAGGCATCGATGCAGGCGGCACAGCCGATGCATTCGATCTGCAGGCCATCACGGATGTCGATACCGGTCGGGCAGACCTGCACGCACATCTTGCAATCGATGCAGTCGCCGAGGCCCTGCGCCTTGTAGTCGGCGTCCTTCTTGCGCGGGCCGCGCAACTCGCCGCGGCGCGGGTCGTAGGAGACGATCAAGGTGTCCTGGTCGAACATTACGCTCTGAAAGCGCGCGTAGGGGCACATGTAGATGCACACCTGCTCGCGCAGGTAGCCGGCGTTGCCGTAGGTGGCGAGGGTGAAGAAGCCGATCCAGAAATAGGCCCAACCGCTGGCCTGGCCGGTGAAGATCTCGATGACCAGGTCGCGAATCGGCGTGAAGTAGCCGACGAAGGTGATGGCGGTGAGCAGTGACACGCCCACCCAGATGCCGTGCTTGGCCAGCTTGCGTGTAAATTTCTTGCCGCTCAAGGACTGCTTGTCCAGCTTCATGCGCTGGTTGCGGTCGCCCTCGGTGACTTTCTCCGCCCACATGAACACCCAGGTGAACACGCTTTGCGGGCAGGTATAGCCGCACCAGACGCGACCGGCGAACACGGTGATGAAGAACAGGCCGAAGGCGCAGATGATCAGCAGCCAGGACAGCAGCATGAAGTCCTGCGGCCAGTAGGTGGCGCCGAAGATGTGGAACTTGCGCTCCGGCAGGTTCCACCAGACGGCCTGACGCCCATCCCAGTTCAGCCAGACGGTGCCGAAGAACAGCAGGAACAGCAGGGCGCCGCCGGCAAGTCGCAGATTGCGGAACAGGCCCGTGAACGCGCGGGTGTAGATCTTCTCGCGGCTGGCGTAGAGATCGACGCCGGCGTTCTTGGAAGTGGGAGGGGTGACGTCCTGTACGGGAATCTGTTCGCTCATCGATGCATACCACGGCGGTTGGTTGGCAGCCCGGGCCGATGCGTGCCGGTCAGGGTCATTTCACGATGACTATATGGTACGCCTGAAAGACAACGCCCAGGTGCGACCAGCAGTCGCGACCCAGGCGTTCATTGACCCTTGTCAAAAGAGTCGCTTTGCGCTTACTGCTCTTCGGCCTTGTGCGACAGGCTGTACACATAGGCAGCCAGCAGATGCACCTTGTCGTTGCCGAGGAATTCTTCCTGGGCCGGCATGTTGCCGTGACGACCGTAGCGGATGCTCTGCTGCAGTTGTGCGTAGCTGCTGCCATAGATGAAGGCTGCCGGGTTGGTCAGATTCGGTGCGCCGATGGCGGCCATGCCCTTGCCGTCTGCGCCGTGGCAGGCGAAGCAGGTACTGGCGAAGACTTTCTGGCCCGCTTCGATATCAGCCTCTACACCTTCCGGCAGTTCGCGCCCGCCCAGCTCGGTGAGGACGTAGGCGGCAACGTTGCGTACGCCGTCTTCGCCAATGGCCGGACCCTGCGCAGGCATCATGCCTTGACGACCCTTGAGGATGGTGGTCTTGATGGTTTCCGGCTCGCCGCCCCAGCGCCATTCGTTGTCGGTCAGGTTGGGGAAACCGTAGCTGCCCTTGGCATCGGAACCATGGCACACCGAGCAGTTGGAGGCGAACAGGCGGCCACCCATTTTCAGGGCTTGCTCGTCCTTGGCCACTTCCTCGATGGGCATGGCAGCGTACTTGGCGAACAGCGGGCCGTATTGCGCATCGGCACGCGCCATTTCCTTTTCCCACTGGTGCACGCCGGTCCAGCCGGAGTAACGCATGGTGCCGTCAGCGATCTGTACACCGGCAGTGAAAGGGGTCTGCTTTTCGTTGTCGACGTAGTCGTAGCCCGGCAGCAGGCCCTTGAAGTTACCCAGGCCCGGGTACAGGGCGAGGTAGCCGAGGGCGAAGACGATGGTGGCGACGAACAGCATGAACCACCACTTCGGCAGTGGGTTGTCATACTCCTCGATGCCATCGAAGCTGTGCCCGACGGTTTCTTCGGTGGTTTCCTGGCGCTGGCCCTTGCGGGTGCCGAAAATCAGCCAGGTCAGGGCGAAGATGGTGCCCAGAGACAGAATGGTTACGTACCAACTCCAGAACGTGGTCATTGGTTATTGCTCCTGGAAGAGTCCTGATCGCGCGTGGACTCGGGCTTGGGATCGTCGGCGAAGGGCAGGTTGGCAGCTTCGTCGAAGTTCGATTTGCGCTTGCTGCTGTAAGCCCAGAGCACCACGCCGATGAAGGCGATGAACACCACCGCCGTGCCGATGCCGCGAATCATCCCGATGTCCATAGCGTCTTACCGTTTGTTCTTGATGGAAGTGCCGAGAACCTGCAGGTACGCGATCAGCGCGTCCATTTCGGTCTTGCCTTTAACGGCATCGCGGGCGCCGGCGATATCTTCGTCGGTGTAGGGGATGCCGAAGCCACGCATGACTTCCATCTTCTTCGCGGTGTCGCGACCGTCGAGCCTGTTTTCCACCAGCCATGGGTAGGCAGGCATCTTCGACTCCGGCACTACGTTGCGCGGGTTGTACAGGTGGGCGCGATGCCACTCGTCCGAGTAGCGACCGCCGACGCGAGCCAGATCCGGGCCGGTACGCTTGGAGCCCCACAGGAAGGGGTGATCCCAGACGCTTTCGCCGGCGACGGAGTAGTGACCGTAACGCTCGGTTTCGGCGCGGAACGGGCGGATCATCTGCGAGTGGCAGCCGACACAACCTTCCTTGATATAGATGTCGCGGCCTTCCAGTTGCAGCGCGGTGTAGGGCTTGAGGCCTTCCACCGGCTCATTGGTGACGTCCTGGAAGAACAGCGGGACGATCTGCGTCAGGCCGCCGATGCTGACGGCGATCACCATCAGCAGCGCCATCAGGCCGATATTCTTCTCGATGATTTCGTGTTTCATCAGTGAGCTACTCCGGCGGGGATCTGCGCGGCTGCTTCGTACTCAGCCGGCTTGGCGGCGCGCACGGTGCGCCAGGTGTTGTAAGCCATCAGCAGCATGCCGGTGACGAAGAAGGCGCCGCCGATCATGCGCACGACATAACCTGCA
This sequence comes from Ectopseudomonas mendocina, assembly GCF_008041835.1. Classification (GTDB taxonomy): domain Bacteria; phylum Pseudomonadota; class Gammaproteobacteria; order Pseudomonadales; family Pseudomonadaceae; genus Aquipseudomonas. The sequence goes on along the minus strand of NZ_VRYE01000011.1, from coordinate 159,327 downwards.
TGGCTGGCTTCCAGCGCTTCGACGAAGGAGTAGGTGAGGGTGCCGTCTTCGTTGACTGCGCGCCACATCAGACCCTGAGTGATGCCGTTGACCCACATCGAGGCGATGTACAGCACGGTGCCGATGGTCGCCAGCCAGAAGTGCGCGTTGATCAGGCCGATGCTGTGCATCTGCTCACGACCGAACACCTTGGGAATCAGGTGATACAGCGAACCGATGGAGATCATCGCCACCCAGCCCAGCGCCCCTGCGTGCACGTGGCCGATGGTCCAGTCGGTGTAGTGGGACAGGGCGTTGACGGTCTTGATCGCCATCATCGGGCCTTCGAAGGTCGACATCCCGTAGAACGCCAGCGATACCACCAGGAAGCGCAGGATCGGGTCGGTGCGCAGTTTGTGCCAGGCACCGGACAGGCTCATCATGCCGTTGATCATGCCGCCCCAGCTCGGAGCCAGCAGAATCACCGACATGGCCATGCCCAGGGACTGCGCCCAGTCAGGCAGGGCGGTGTAGTGCAGGTGGTGCGGACCGGCCCAGATGTACAGGGTGATCAGCGCCCAGAAGTGCACGATGGACAGGCGATAGGAGTAGATCGGACGCTCGGCCTGCTTGGGTACGAAGTAGTACATCATGCCCAGGAAGCCGGTGGTCAGGAAGAAGCCTACGGCGTTGTGGCCGTACCACCACTGGATCATCGCGTCGGTCGCGCCGGCATAGGCCGAGTACGACTTGAACAGGCTCACCGGCATGGCCGCGCTGTTGACGATATGCAGCATGGCGGTCACGAGGATGAAGGCGCCGAAGAACCAGTTGCCCACATAAATGTGCTTGGTCTTGCGCTTGACGATAGTGCCGAAGAACACCACCAGGTAGGTGATCCAGACCAGGCCCAGAAGGATGTCGATCGGCCATTCCAGCTCGGCGTATTCCTTGGTGCTGGTGTAGCCCATCGGCAGGGTGATCACCGCCAGGACGATGACCGCTTGCCAGCCCCAGAAGGTGAAGGCAGCCAGACCGTCGGAGATCAGGCGCGTCTGACAGGTGCGCTGGACCACGTAATAAGAGGTCGCGAACAGTGCGCATCCGCCAAAGGCGAAGATCACCGCGTTGGTGTGAAGCGGGCGCAGACGGCCGAAGCTGGTCCACGGCAGGTTTAGGTTGAGTTCCGGCCACACGAGTTGTGCGGCGATGAACACGCCTAGACCCATCCCAATGACCCCCCAGATCACCGTCATAATGGCGAACTGGCGGACCACCTTATAGTTATAAGCAGTCTGACTGATTGCTGTGCTCATGCTAGGGGTTCCACGGTTAATGGAGTTTTATGTGGCAAAAATCGGCGGCAAGTATGGAGAAAGCAGGTAGCCATTGCAACGCAACATACCGACGCGAACCGGGTTTCAGAGCGTTTCACGGGGCGTTCGAGTCGACCCGGGGAGCGGCTCTGTGTGCTTTTGGCGCAATCATTTTGCGCAGCGCTAAGAATGGATCGCCTTGGAGTTGTGGCAAGTGGCGACTAAGAAGCAGCTTAGCCCAGATCAAGCGGGTTGCAGGGCTATTGGTCGGCAGGTGCGACACTGGGTCGCACAGTATATAAGGAGGGAGCCGGCGACCTTGCTGCGGTCGCCGGTAAAACCGTGGACTACTTGTCTTCGCCCTGGCTCAGCTTGAGCACGTAAGCGGCCAGTAGGTGAGCCTTGTCGTTACCGAGAAAATCACCCTGAGCCGGCATGTTGCCGCTGCGACCATAGCGAATGGTCTGTTGCAGTTGGGCGAAGCTGCTGCCGTAGATGAACGCGCTGGGTTGGGTCAGGTTCGGTGCGCCCATCATCGGCATGCCGGTACCGGCAGGGGTATGGCAGGCGGCACAGAGGGTGGAGAAGATCTGCTTGCCGGCGGCGATGTCCGCTTCCGTGCCCTCGGGCAGCTCACGACCACCCAGTTCGGTGAGCACGTAGGCCGCGACATTACGCACGCCATCTTCGCCGATCATCGGGCCTTGTGCGGGCATTACGCCCATACGGCCATGCATGATGGAGGCTTTGATGGTTTCCGGCTCACCGCCCCAGCGCCAGCTGTTGTCCGTCAGGTTGGGGAAGCCGTAGCTGCCCTTGGCATCCGAGCCATGGCACACCGAGCAGTTGGAAGCGAACAGGCGACCGCCCATTTTCAGCGCGCGCTCGTCCTTGGCCACTTCCTCGATGGGCATGGCGGCATATTTGGCGAAAATCGGGCCGTACAGCTCATCGGCGCGATCCATTTCGCGCTGCCACTGGTTGACCTGGGTCCAGCCATCCTCGTAGCCCGGCAGCAGGCCCTTGAAGTTGCCCAGACCCGGATACAGCAGCAGGTAAGCCACGGAAAACACCAGGGTGCCGACGAACAACATGAACCACCACTTGGGCAGCGGGTTGTCGTACTCCTCGATGCCATCGAAAGAGTGGCCCATGGTCTGCTCGGTGGGGTTCTTGTGAACTTCGCCCTTGCGGGTGGCGAAAATCAGCCAGAACAGCGCAACCAGCGAACCAACGGTCAGCAGGGTGATGTACCAACTCCAGAAGGTGGTCATGCTTGGGTCCTCGAAACGGCGGGCTTGGGCTCATCGGCGAAGGGCAGGTTGGCCGCTTCGGCGAAGGCGTCGCGGCGCTTGCCGCTATAGGCCCAGAGGGTAACGGCGGTGAAGGCGATCAGAACCAGTGCGCTGCCCAGACCGCGCAGGGTGCCGATATCGATAAGCTCGAACATGGCGCTCACCTCTTGTTCTTCACGGCGGTGCCAAGCACCTGCAGGTAGGCGACCAGAGCATCCATCTCACTCTTGCCTTTGACCGCATCGCTGGCGCCGGCGATGTCTTCTTCGCTGTAGGGCACGCCCAATGTGCGCAAGGCGCTCATCTTCTTGGCCGTGTCCTTGCCATCGAGGCTCTGCTCCACCAGCCAGGGGTAGGCGGGCATGATCGACTCCGGCACGACGTTGCGCGGGTTGTACAGGTGGGCGCGATGCCACTCGTCCGAGTAGCGACCGCCGACTCGGGCCAGGTCCGGGCCGGTGCGCTTGGATCCCCACAGGAAGGGGTGATCCCAGACGCTTTCGCCGGCGACGGAGTAGTGGCCGTAGCGCTCGGTCTCGGCGCGGAACGGACGGATCATCTGCGAGTGGCAGCCGACGCAGCCCTCGCGGATGTAAATGTCGCGGCCTTCCAGTTGCAGCGCGGTGTAGGGCTTGAGGCCATCGACCGGCTCGTTGGTGACGTCCTGGAAAAACAGCGGGACGATCTGCGTCAGGCCGCCGATGCTGACCGCCAGGATCATCACCAGGGCCATCAGGCCGATGTTCTTCTCGAGAATCTCGTGTTTCATCAGTGGGCTCCTTCTACCGAGAACTGCGCAGCGGCTTCCATCTCGGTGGATTTCGCGCTACGTACGGTCAGCCAGACGTTCCAGGCCATCAGCAGCATGCCGGCGAAGAAGATGGCGCCACCGATCACCCGTACCACGAAGCCGACATGGCTGGCTTCCAGCGCTTCGACGAAGGAGTAGGTGAGGGTGCCGTCTTCGTTGACTGCGCGCCACATCAGGCCCTGAGTGATACCGTTGACCCACATCGAGGCGATGTACAGCACGGTGCCGATGGTGGCCAGCCAGAAGTGACTGTTGATCAGGCCCAGGCTGTGCATCTGCTCGCGGCCGAACACCTTCGGAATCAGGTGATACAGCGAGCCGATCGACACCATGGCGACCCAGCCGAGGGCGCCGGCATGTACGTGGCCGATGGTCCAGTCGGTGTAGTGGGACAGGGCGTTGACGGTCTTGATCGCCATCATCGGGCCTTCGAAGGTCGACATGCCGTAGAACGCCAGCGATACCACCAGGAAGCGCAGGATCGGGTCGGTACGCAGTTTGTGCCAGGCACCGGAGAGGGTCATCATGCCGTTGATCATGCCGCCCCAGCTGGGCGCCAGGAGGATCAGCGACATCACCATGCCCAGGCTCTGCGCCCAATCCGGCAGCGCGGTGTAGTGCAGGTGGTGCGGGCCGGCCCAGATGTACACCGCGATCAGCGCCCAGAAGTGGACGATGGACAGGCGGTAGGAGTAGACCGGGCGACCGGCCTGCTTGGGCACGAAGTAGTACATCATCCCCAGGAAACCGGCGGTGAGGAAGAAGCCCACGGCGTTGTGGCCGTACCACCACTGGATCATCGCATCGGTGGCGCCGGCATACAGCGAGTAGGACTTGGTCAGGGTGACCGGAATTTCCAGGTTGTTGACCACATGCAGGATGGCCACGGTGAGGATGAACCCGCCGAAGAACCAGTTACCCACATAGATGTGGCTGACCTTGCGCTGCATCACCGTGCCGAAGAAGACGATGGCATAGGACACCCAGACGATGGTGATCAGGATATCGATCGGCCATTCCAGTTCGGCGTATTCCTTGGAGCTGGTCCAGCCCAGTGGCAGGCTGATGGCTGCGAGTACGATCACCAGTTGCCAACCCCAGAAGGTGAAGGCCGCCAGCTTCGGAGCGAACAGCGTGGTCTGACTGGTGCGTTGCACCGCGTAGTAACTGGTGGCGAACAGGGCGCAGCCACCGAAAGCGAAGATCACCGCATTGGTATGCAGCGGGCGCAGACGGCCGAAGCTGGTCCACGGCAGGTTGAAGTTCAGTTCGGGCCAGGCCAGCTGGGCAGCGATGAATACGCCGAGTCCCATGCCGACGATGCCCCAAACCACCGTCATAATGGCGAACTGGCGAACCACCCTGTAGTTGTAGACGGAACGGGTTGTTGTGTTCATGTCTGGGCTTCCATCCACGGTTATGGCAGAGCGGCCGATATCCGTGGCACCCCCAGGCATGAGCAGGCCACGAACACCACGGATATCGACGCGAGGCAAGCATGAGCAAAGGGCCATCTGGGTTTATTGACGCCGGTCAATGTGAGCGGGAACTGCCAGGGTTGTGGGACGAGCCGCCGCAGGCAGCGTCTGGCACGCTGATCCTGGCGCACGGTGCCGGTGCGCCGATGGACAGCCCATTCATGCAGTACATGGCTCAAGGTCTTGCCGCGCGCGGTGTGCGCGTGGTGCGCTTCGAGTTCGCCTACATGGCGCAGCGGCGGGTGGATGGGCGCAAACGGCCGCCCAATCCGCAGGCGCAACTGCTGCAGCAATGGCGTGACATATATGCTCAGGTGCGCCAACGGGTCGCAGGGCCTGTGGCCATCGGCGGCAAGTCGATGGGCGGGCGCATGGCCAGCCTGCTGGCCGATGAACTGGGCGCTTCAGTGCTGATTTGTCTGGGCTATCCCTTCTATGCCGCTGGTAAACCGGAAAAACCGCGAGTCGCCCATTTGGCTGCGCTGCGCACGCCGACGCTGATCATTCAGGGCGAGCGTGATGCTCTGGGCAATCGCGAGACTGTTGCAGGCTATGACCTTTCAGCGGCGATCGAACTGCACTGGTTGCCAGCCGCCGATCACGACCTCAAGCCCCTCAAAGCGTCCGGCTTCAACCATGAGCAGCACCTCGACAGCGCGGTTCAAGCCATCGCCGACCGTCTGCAGTCGTGCTGATGGGGTGGTGAAGCTCCTTCATCCGTCCTTTTTTCAGGCTCTTCGCGTTATCGCGGGGAAGATACGCTTGACACCGGACTGGCAAGTTTGTGTGCGTACCGCTTACTGACTTAGTACTATCCATTACCGCGTGTACTGGGCATTTGGGTTGCGCCCCTTACGGGCGCCACACCTTTCTTGCTTGCCCAAGAAAGGTGTGCCAAAGAAGGGCACCCCGACATCCGGGTTTCGCTACGCGAAACTTCCCTCGCTCCGGCGCTGCTCCGGGGGCCGGCTTACAAGGGCCGTCCCTGGCCCTTTAAGCCTCTCGCCGCATCCATGCGGCTCGTCCCCCTGCGCAACACCTCCACTCGGCCTCCTGAAGGGGACCAGGTCGCGAGCTTGCGACATCTCTGGAAGATCAAAGTCGGTAGCGTTTGGCTTTTGCTCTTGACGCACGATCTCACAGACGACGCCCAAGTCCCCTTCAGTAGGCCGAGTGAAATCACCGTGGAAGGGGTTGAGCGACATGGATGTCGCGAGAGCCGTGATGGGCCAGGGATGGCCCTTCACGGCGTGCCCCTGGAGCGGTGATGGAGCGAGGGAGCCCCGGCGCAGCAGGGCGGGGGCGCCTAGCTCGGATGGTGGGGGGCCTTCTCTTTGCTCACTTTCTTTGCACAAGCAAAGAAAGTGAGTCGCCCGTAAGGGGCGAAACCTATCAGGCCAGACTACACGCTAAGGGATGTGCCAAGTCATCGACAGCTAACACGTAATTGCCAGTCCGGTGTCAACCCGCACTTTCCCCAAAATATGCGAAGGACCTTTTTTCATGGCGCGGCTGCGGTAAAAGCGGTTGCGCTTGACCAGGCGGTCACGCAGTGTGGCAGGCAAGTGTCTGAGCCCTTTCGCAGGGGCTTGCGGTCGTTTCGACCGTCGCGCGACGCGGTACTTGCCGTGTTTCAACGCAAGCTGTGCCACGCATTGGGGCGGAGCGTCATGACAGAAACATTGCCGCGCACCATGATGGTGCTTAATGTTTTTGGTTTTTCTGTAACCTGTTGATATTAAAGGATTAATTGCTATGGCTCGGGGCTTGCAGAGATACCCGCAAGTCCGGGTGACAAGGAGTACGGCATGGTCCGCACCTTTTATGACGAGATGTACGACGCGAGCGGCGCTGTCCGCCCGCACTACTGCGAATTTGCCCGCTGGTTGGCAGAAACGCCGGACGATCTGCTGGCCCAGCGCCGACGAGAAGCCGACCTGCTGTTCCATCGCGCCGGTATCACCTTCACCCTCTACGGGGATGATCAGGGCACCGAGCGCCTGATTCCCTTCGACATCATCCCGCGCGCCATCCCCGCCAGCGAATGGCGCATCGTCGAGCGTGGCTGCATCCAGCGCGTGCAGGCGCTCAATCTGTTCCTCGCCGACCTCTACCACGACCAGCGGATCATCAAGGCGGGGATCATCCCGGCCGAGCAGGTGCTGGCCAACGAGGGCTACCAGATGGCCATGCAGGGCCTCGACCTGCACCGCGACATCTACGCGCACATCGCCGGGGTCGACCTGGTACGTGACGGCGACGGTAGCTACTACGTGCTGGAAGACAACCTGCGCACGCCCAGCGGTGTGAGCTACATGCTCGAAGACCGCAAGATGATGATGCGCCTGTTCCCCGAACTGTTCGCCGCGCAGCGCGTGGCGCCGGTGGATCACTACCCGAACCTGCTGCTCGATGCACTGAAGAGTTCCAGCCCGCTGGACAATCCCACGGTCGTCGTCTTGACGCCGGGTCGCTTCAACAGCGCCTACTTCGAACACGCCTTCCTTGCCCGTGAGATGGGCGTGGAACTGGTGGAGGGCGCCGACCTGTTCGTGCGCGACGACAAGGTCTACATGCGCACCACCGCCGGTGCGCGCCAGGTGGACGTGATCTACCGCCGCCTCGACGACGCCTTCCTCGATCCGCTGGCCTTCAACCCCGAGTCGATGCTTGGCGTCGCCGGCCTGCTGTCGGCCTACCGCTCGCGCAACGTGGTGCTGGCCAACGCCATTGGCACCGGGGTGGCCGACGACAAGTCGGTCTATCCCTTCGTCGGCGAGATGATCCGTTTCTATCTCGACGAGGAGCCGATCCTCAAGAACGTGCCGACCTGGCAGTGCCGCAAGCCGGAAGAGCTGTCCCACGTACTGGCCAACCTGTCCGAACTAGTGGTCAAGGAAACCCAGGGCTCCGGCGGCTACGGCATGCTGGTCGGCCCGGCGGCGAGCAAGGCCGAGATCGACGCCTTCCGCGAGCGACTCAAGGCCAAGCCAGAGGCCTATATCGCCCAGCCGACCTTGTGCCTGTCGACCTGCCCGACCTTCGTCGAGCGCGGCATCGCTCCACGCCACATCGACCTGCGCCCGTTCGTCCTGACCGGTCGCGAAACCCGCCTGGTGCCCGGCGGCCTGACCCGCGTGGCACTGCGCGAAGGCTCGCTGGTGGTCAACTCGTCGCAGGGCGGCGGTACCAAGGACACCTGGGTGGTGGAGGACTGATCATGTTGAGTAGAACCGCCTCCGACCTGTACTGGATGTCGCGCTACCTGGAGCGCGCCGAGAACCTGGCGCGCATGCTCGACGTCAGCTATTCGCTGTCGCTGATGCCGCAGGACGGCCGTGGTGACGGCCTCGACGAACTGGCCATGCCGCTGCTGATTACCGGCACGCTGGACGACTACCTGGAGCGCCACGGCCCGCTGCATGCCGAGCGCATGCTGCAGTTCTTCGCTCTCGATGCGAGCAATCCGGGCAGCATCTACTGCTGCCTGCAGGCCGCGCGCAGCAACGCCCATGCGGTGCGCGGGCGGATCACCGCCGACATGTGGGAGAACATCAACGCCACCTGGCTGGAAATGCGCGGCATCGCCGAGCAGGGCCTGGGGCGCTACGGCATCAGCCGTTTCTGCGAGTGGGTCAAGGAGCGTTCGCACCTGTTCCGTGGCGCCACCTTCGGCACCATCATGCGCGGCGAAGCCTATCGCTTCATTCGCCTGGGCACCTTCATCGAGCGCGCCGACAACACCCTGCGCCTGCTCGATGCTCGCTACGAAATGCTCGGCGAGGAGATCGACGAGCTGGAAGAACGCACCGCGCGCAGCTATTACCAATGGAGTGCCTTGCTGCGTGCACTGTCCTCGTTCGAAGCCTTTGCCGAGAGCTACCGTGGCTCGCCGCGCACGCGCAAGGTCGCCGAGCTGCTGCTGTTGCGCCCGGACGTACCGCGCTCTCTGCGTGCCTGCATGGAAGAACTGAACCTGATGCTTTCCGGTCTACCCGGAGAGAACGGTCGCCCGGCACAACGCCTGGCCGCCGAACTGGATGCGCGCCTGCGTTACACCAGCATCGATGAAGTGCTCGACGAAGGCCTGCATGCCTGGCTCACCGACTTCATCCTGCTGGTGCGCCAGCTGGGCAACACTATCCATACGTCCTATCTGGAGGTCGCATGAGACTCTCGATCAGTCATGACACCACCTACCGTTACGATGATCAGGTGCGCGCGAGCATCCAGTACCTGCGCCTGACCCCGCACGACAGCGAACGCCAGCAGGTGCTCAGCTGGCAGCTCGACCTGCCGCGCCCGGTGCACGCCCAACTCGATCCCTACGGCAACATCCTGCACGTGCTGACCCTGGACGAGCCGCACGAGTCCATCGTTATCGGCGCCCGTGGCCAGGTTGAAATCGATGAGACCTGTGAGGCCGAGCACGAGCGCCAGTCGGCATTGCCGTTCCTGCGTTTCACCCGCCTGACCCAGGCCGACGATGCCATCCGCGAGTTTGCCGCGCAGCAGAGCAAGGCGCGCACGGACCGCACTGGCCTGATCGACCTGATGCATGCGCTCAACGCCCATATCGCTTATCAGCCGGGTATCACCGCTGTGGATACCAGCGCAACCGAAGCATTCGCCGGTCGTCGTGGCGTCTGCCAGGATCACACCCACGCTTTCCTCGCCTGCGCGCGCAGCCTCGGCGTGCCGGCGCGTTACGTGTCGGGCTATCTCTACACCGATGATGCCGAGCACCTGGCCAGCCACGCCTGGGCTGAGGCCTGGGGCGGCGATGCCTGGTACAGCTTCGACGTGACCAACTGCCTGGCGCGCCCTGAGCGCCATCTCAAGCTGGCAGTCGGTCTGGACTACCTCGATGCCTGCCCGGTACGTGGCATGCGCCGTGGTGGTGGCTGTGAGCAGATGCATGCGCAGGTGCAGGTGGCGCCACTGCTGCAGGTGCGTCAGCAGTGATGTGTCAAGAGGCACCATAGGCCTTTTGTAGCGTGCGCCATGCGCCCCCGCCCGAACCCTTCTACAGGTTCGTATTGATCTTGCGTTGGGCCATGTGACCCAGATAAGCGATTAATCGCTCCAGTTCGGCCTGTGGCAAAACTGACTCGCCAAACCCAGGCATGCGCCCTTGCGGCCAGCGCCGCAGGCTCTGCGGGTCACGAATGTACTGGCGCAGGAAGTCGCCGCTGAAGTACTCGGTGGGGTTGTGCGGGATGTTCAGGTCGGGGCCGAACTCGGAGTCACCCGCGCCATTGAGTCGATGGCAGGCCATGCAGTTTTTCTGATAGACAGCGAAACCGGCACGGACTTCGGCGCTGGCGTCTGCTGCCGGCAGCAGGGCGGGGAAGCGCTGCTCGATCGGGGCCAGTTGGCGAATCCGGGCGATCTGGAAGGGCCACTGCTCGGGGCCGATCTGGCTGGCAGAAGGATCGGTCCAGACCAGGTAGAAAGGTCCCGCGCTGGGTTTGCCCTGTGCCAGCGGCGGCCAGGGATGCTCGGGATCTTCGATGGCCAGCCAGGCTTTTGCACCTTCTTTGGCCAAGAGAATCGAGGCTGGCAGTTCCGCGGCAAAACCGTCGAGGGCCACGGCCTGGAGATGGTCGCCGGGCTCGATACCCTCCAGCAGCGTACTGATCGGCACGGCGCGGTAGTGCATGGTGCGCTTGTAGCTGACGTCATCGATGATCTCGATATCGCGCGCTTGCGGGTGCTCGAGCAGTTCGCTGCTGCTCCAGGCGCGTCGGCCATCGTTGAGTTGCACCTCGAACTCGGCCGCCTGGGCCACGCCGCTCAGGATGACCAAAGTCAGCAGCACGGCAGCTCTCATTCGCGATGCTCCAGCAGTGGTCGTAGTTCGTCATAGGCACCGGCATTGATCACCTGGCGGTAGCCCATTTCCTCCAGGCTTTGCTGGGCGATGGCGGAGCGGCGACCGCTGCGGCAGTAGAGCACCAGGGGGCGATCTTTGTCCGGGGCGACACTGGCGATCTGTGCGGCGATATCTTCATGGCCGATACGGATGGCGCCGGGCAGTGCACCTTCTGCGAACTCTTCGGCGCTACGCACGTCGATCAGCAGGCTGTCGCTGCGCTGCAAGGCGGAGATGGCGGCGGCCTGATCGATTTCACCGGCATGGGCAGTGAGCAGAGCGAACAGGCTGGTGAGCAGGAGAATCAGGCGCATGGCAGACCCCAGAGCGGATTGATAGGACCCGGCATCATTGCCCGAGCCTTTTGTGCAGTCTAGGATGCCGCGCTCGACGTGACGGGGGTAGTAGATGTTAGCCGAGTTGTTCGCCGTTCTGGCTCCGGTACTGATTGCGGCAGGCATCGGCTACGGCTGGGTGCGCAGCGGTCACCAGTACCCCACTGATTTCATCGCGCGCCTGGTGCTCAATGTCGGTACGCCTTGCCTGGTGCTGTCTACCCTGAGCCGTGCCGAGCTGGATGTTGGGGCCTTCTCGCAAATGGCCTTGGCCTGCGTGCTGGTGACCTCATGCATGGGGCTGGTCGGCTGGCTGCTGAGTCGTCTGTTCGGCCTGGACTGGAAAGTGCTGGTACCAGCCTACCTGTTCCCGAACTCGGGCAACATGGGCCTGCCCATGGCGCTGTTCGCCTTCGGTGAGCCTGGCCTGGCATTGGCGGTAGCGTTTTTCCTGGTGCTGTCGGTGGGGCATTTCAGCATCGGCATGCTGCTCTCCGGAGCAGCGGCTTCAGTCAAGGGACTGTTGCTCAACCCGATCATGATCAGCCTGGCGCTGGTGTTGCCAGTGCTGTTTCTCGATGTTGAATTGCCGCGCTGGCTGGCCAATACCGTCGACCTGTTGGGCGGTATGACCATCCCGCTGATGCTGATCACGCTGGGTGTGTCACTGGCCAGTATCCGCGTGCAGCACCTGGGTAACGGCCTGGTGCTGGGATTGCTGCGCATTCTCTGTGGTGCGGCGCTGGGCTGGATCATCGGCTGGGCAATTGGCTTGCAGCCGTTGGCGCATGCCGTACTGGTGCTGCAATCGTCGATGCCGGTGGCGGTGTTCAATTACCTGTTCGCGGTGCGCGCAGGCCGTTCACCTGAGCAAGTCGCCAGTCTGGTGCTGTGCTCGACCCTGCTGGCCTTCGTGCTGATTCCACTGTTGCTGGCGTGGTGGATACCCGCACTGCGCTGAGCGCGCTACGGCGTCTGCGCAGTTGCGGGGACAGTGGGAATCAACTGACCAGACGGGTCAGGTTGGGAAGGATCAGGATGACCGCTGTGGCGAAAAGGATAACTCCAGCCTGGCGGTATTTCGGCTGTTTCAACATGGCCGCATGCCTTTTGTTGTTATGGGTGTCGTTGGGGGCTGCCGCACTGTCTGGCAGGCCGTTACGTCACACCTGGGCGTCTTTCTGATTCGCCGCTCCGGCATGTCCCGGCAGCGGCTCCCTGTGCCCGTTCGATGGCGGGAACACGATTAACTCTAGGGCTGGCATCACTGTTCCTTTAGATGACTTGGTTGCTAATGGGCCGTGGTTAGAACTTCAGGCTATGCATGGCTTCTGGCCATCCCGTAGTGGGGCTTGAGGCAGACAGCCTGCTTCGTTTTCAGCGCCTCCCGAAGGTCAAACGACCGTTCGTCTGAGCTCAGTGGTCAATGGTGCTGAGCGCTTAGGTCATTGAGCCCAGATGCCCCGGCGTTAAGGTAGACAAGTCGCAACAAGAACCCGCGCGGTGGCCGTATTTTGTCGCCAGCGCTGCACCAGCTCTCGAGGACGCCATGACCGAAGCCTATATTTTCGATGCACTGCGTACGCCCCGTGGCAAGGGCAAGAAGGATGGCGCGTTGTACAGCGTCAAGCCCGTCCAGCTAGTCGCCGGCCTGCTCAATGCCCTGCAAGCCCGCAACGGCCTGGATACCAGCCAGGTGGATGACATCGTTCTCGGTTGCGTGACGCCGGTGGGCGATCAAGGTGCCGATATCGCCAAGACCGCTGCCATGGTCGCGGACTGGGACGTCAGCGTCGCCGGCGTGCAGCTCAACCGTTTCTGTGCGTCTGGGTTGGAGGCGGTGAACCTGGGGGCGATGAAGGTGCGCTCCGGCTTCGAAGATCTGGTGGTGGTCGGCGGTATGGAATCCATGTCGCGCGTGCCCATGGGCTCCGACGGCGGTGCCTGGGTCATGGACCCTGAGACCAATATGCACAGCAATTTCGTGCCGCAGGGCATTGGCGCCGATCTGATCGCCACCCTGGAGGGTTTCAGTCGCGCGGATGTCGATGCCTTCGCCCTGCGCTCGCAGCAGAAGGCGGCACGCGCCAGTGCTGATGGCTCGTTCGCCAGGTCACTGATTCCGGTGACCGACCAGAACGGCATCGTGCTGCTCGATCATGACGAGTTCATTCGCGGCGATTCGACCCTGGAAGGCCTCGGCAAGCTCAAGCCGAGCTTCGAGATGATGGGACAGATGGGCTTCGACTCCACCGCGCTGCGCGTCTACAGCCATGTCGAGCGTATCGAGCACGTGCACACGCCCGGCAACAGTTCGGGCATCGTCGATGGCGCGGCGCTGATGCTGATCGGCTCCGAGGCCAAGGGCAAGGAGCTGGGGCTGAAGCCACGCGCGCGCATCGTCGCGGCGGCAGTGACCAGCACTGATCCGACCATCATGCTCACCGGCCCGGCACCGGCCACGCGCAAGGCGCTGGCCAAGGCGGGGCTGTCCATCGACGACATCGACCTGTTCGAGGTCAATGAGGCCTTCGCCTCGGTGGTGATGAAGTTCATGAAAGACATGGGCGTCAGCGAGGATAAGGTCAACGTCAATGGCGGCTCCATCGCCATGGGCCATCCGCTCGGCGCCACTGGCTGCGCCATTCTCGGCACGCTGCTCGACGAGCTGGAAAAACGTCAGCTGCGCTACGGCCTGGCCACATTGTGTGTCGGCGGCGGCATGGGTATAGCGACGATTATCGAACGTATTTAAGGAGCTATCACGGGCTACTGCGCTCGGCCATGCCGCGTTGGAAATCCTCCGGAAATGCTCATTTGCTACAGCAAACTCCGCTTTCCGAATGATTTCCGCCTAGCCTGACCTTCGCTCGTGACGCCCCTGAAGCGCTCCCCGAACATCTGGGAAGTGAATGAAATGACAGACGCCATCCGTTACGAAAAAGGCCAGGACAATATCGTCGTCCTGACCATGGACATGCCCGGCCAGAGCGCCAACACCATGAACGCGGTATACCGCGAAGCCATGGGCCAGATCGTCGATCGTCTGGAAGCGGAAAAGGATTCGCTTGCTGGGGTGATCGTCACGTCGGCAAAGAAGACCTTCTTCGCTGGCGGCGACCTCAACGAGCTGATCAAGGTCACCCGGTCCGAGGCCCAGGGTTTTTACGAGATGATCCTGAAAATCAAGGGTCAGCTACGCCGCCTGGAAACTCTCGGCAAGCCCGTGGTCGCCGCCATCAACGGTGCGGCGCTGGGGGGCGGCTGGGAAATCGCCCTGGCCTGTCATCACCGTATCGCCCTGAACGAAAGCCACGTGCAGCTCGGTTTGCCGGAAGTCACCCTCGGCCTGTTGCCGGGCGGTGGCGGGGTGGTGCGCATGGTACGCCTGCTCGGCCTGGAGAAAGCCCTGCCGTATCTGGCCGAAGGCAAGAAGGTGCGCCCGGACGCAGCGCTCAAGGCCGGTCTGATCCATGAGCTGGCCAGCGACCGCGACGACATGCTGGCCAAGGCCCGCGCCTGGATCGTCGCCAACCCGGCCGCCAAGCAACCGTGGGACGTGCAGGGCTACAAGATCCCCGGCGGCACGCCCAGCTCGCCCAACGTGGCGCAGATGCTGGCCATAGCCCCGAGCGTGCTGCGCGACAAGACCAAGGGCTGCTTCCCGGCGCCGGAGAAGATCATGTGCGCGGCTGTCGAGGGTGCGCAGGTCGACTTCGATACCGCGCAGATCATCGAGGCGCGCTACTTCACCGAGCTGACCACCGGCCAGGTGGCGAAGAACATGATCGGCACCTTCTGGTTCCAGCTCAACGAAATCAATGCTGGCGGCTCGCGCCCACAGGGCTATCCGAAAACCCAGACGAAGAAGGTCGGCGTGCTCGGCGCTGGCATGATGGGCGCCGGTATCGCCTATGTGTCGGCGGCTGCCGGTATCGAGGTGGTGCTCAAGGATGTATCCATCGAAGCGGCGGAGAAGGGCAAGAGCTACTCGGCCAAGCTGCTGGACAAGAAAGTCGCCAAGGGCCACATGACGGCCGAGCAGCGCGAGGCTTTCCTGGCATTGATCAAGGCCACCGATAGCGAGGCGGATTTCGCCGGCTGCGACCTGATCATCGAGGCCGTATTCGAGGATCGTGCGCTCAAGGGCAAGGTCACAGCCGCTGCCGAAGCCGCCGCGCTGAGTGACGCAGTGATTGCCTCCAACACCTCGACGCTGCCGATCACCGGTCTGGCCACCGCCGTGGCCAAGCCGGAGAAATTCATCGGCCTGCACTTCTTCAGCCCGGTGGACAAGATGCCGCTGGTGGAAATCATTCGCGGTGAGCAGACCAGCGATGAAACGCTGGCGCGCGGCTTCGACTACGTCATGCAGATCAAGAAGACGCCTATCGTAGTCAACGACAGTCGCGGCTTCTTTACCTCGCGGGTGTTCGGCACCTTCACCAACGAAGGCCTGGCCATGCTCGGTGAGGGCGTCAGCGCCGCGATGATCGAGAACGAGGCGCGCAAGGCCGGCATGCCGGTCGGCCCGCTGGCGATCAGCGACGAAGTGTCTATGAGCCTGATGAACCACATCCGCCAGCAGACCCTCTCGGATCTGGCCGCCGAGGGCAAATCCATTCCAGAACACCCGGCCTTTGCGGTCATCGACCTGATGCTCAATGAGTACAAGCGTCCGGGCAAAGCGGCGGGCATGGGCTTCTACGACTACCCAGTAGGAGGTAAGAAGCACCTGTGGCCTGAGCTCAAGGCACGTTTCGAGAAGGCCGATGCGCAGATCTCGCAGGAGGACGTACGCGACCGCATCCTGTTCATCCAGGCTATCGAGACGGTGCGCTGCGTGGAGGAGGGTGTGCTGAAGTCGGTGGCCGACGCCAATATCGGCTCGATCTTCGGTATCGGCTTCGCCGCCTGGACCGGCGGCGCGTTGCAGTTCATCAACCAGTACGGTGTGAAGGACTTCGTCGCCCGTGCGCAGTACCTGGCCGAGCAGTATGGCGAGCGTTTCCTGCCGCCTGCGCTGTTGCTGGACAAGGCCGCCAAGGGCGAAACGTTCTGAAGCCCTTGTAGGGTGTCGCGGGGCCGCCCAGGCCATGCGCACCGCTTAAGCGGAGTGTCCCCGGTGCGCACGGCGCACCCCACGGATGCAGAAACGGCCCGAAACAGACTGTGTGAAAACCTAGCAGTCTGAGAGCAAGCTGAAGACAATGCCTCCATCAGTTGATGGGGGCATTGTCGTTTATGGGCTACATCCAGGGCGAAGGTCGTCAGCAAAGCAGCCTGTTTCCTCCCACATTGGAGGAGCTGCTACCGGAGGATCATCTGCTGATGGATCGTGCTTACGAGGGCAACGAAACCCGTCAGCTTGCGCTGGACCTGGGCTTTATCCCAGTGGTTCCTCCGCTGAGGACTCGCATCAATCCCTGGGAATATGACCGAGAAATCTATAAGCGCCGAAATGAGGAAGAGCGTCTGTTTCGGCGCTTGAAAGGATTTCGCAGAATTTTCTCCCGCTTTGAAAAGCTCGATGTCATGTTCATCGGCTTCGTTATTTTTGCCCTGATCGTTGACGGACTGAGGTTGTGTTAACAGGCCCTAACCCGAGCCAGAATCGACGGGTTGATGGTGCTTTCCACATCCAGAACGTGAATGCTTACGACAGCCGACTCAAGAGCTGGATGATTCCTTTTCATGGTGTGGCCACCAAGTACCTAACGAACTATCTGGGCTGGCGCCGCCTGCTTGAGCGCTACAAAACACAGCTCAACCCATTGATTTGCTTGAAAGAGGCGTTGGGGTATAGGGATATGCAACAGTTAACTCAGACATAGCCTTTTCAGTTTAGGTGAGGAGATAAGAGATGCGCGATGCTTTCTGGCAGGAGCGCTGGGCGCGCAATCAAATCGGTTTCCATCAGGAGAAGGTCAACGGTTACCTGCGTCGTCACTGGTCTGCGCTTGGCCTGGCAAAAGGCGCGGCGGTGCTGGTGCCGCTGTGTGGCAAGAGCCTGGACATGGTCTGGCTGGCGGAGCAGGGCCACCCGGTCATTGGTGTCGAGCTGGCCGAGCGGGCCGTGGAGGATTTCTTCAACGAGCGTGATGTGCAGCCGCAGGTGTCACAGCGCGGGGCGTTCAAGGTCTATCAGGCGGGTGAGTTGCAGATTCTGTGTGGCGATTTCTTCGCCCTGAGTCATGCGGATGTCGCCGGGTGCCAGGCCTTTTATGACCGGGCGGCCCTGATCGCGCTGCCGCCGTCGATGCGCGAGCGTTATGTCGCCCATCTGCAGGCGATAGTGCCCGTTGCCTGTCAGGGATTGCTGGTTACGCTGGTTTACGATCAGGCGAAAATGGATGGTCCGCCATTCTCGGTCGCTGACACCGAGGTGGAGCAGCACTTTGCAGATGGCTGGACGCTGCACAAGGTCGAGGAAAAGGATGTGCTGACGGGCAATCCGCGTTTCATTGACAGCGGTCTGACGGCAGTGGATGAGCACGTCTTTCGGCTGATCCGCCGCTAGCGGCAGCCCAATGCAAAAGGCGACCCGAAGGTCAATGCCGATCAGATAAGCTTGCCAAAGCGGTCTTTCGTAGGAGCCCCGCCCCGGGGCGAAGCTTTTCAATCGCGTATCGCCCTGGTTCGCGGCGGGGCGCCGCTCCTACCCATTTGCAGCTTCGACGCTTAACTGACAGACATTAACCCGAAGGTCGCCTTTTGTCAGTCGAAGGGTCAGCCCAGACGGCGCAGCGCTTCGATGCGGTCTTCCAGCGGCGGGTGGCTCATCAGCAGACCGGCCAGGCCGTTCTTCAGGCCGCCGTTGATGCCGAAAGCGGTCAGGCTGTCGGGCATCTGCACCGGTACACCCTGCTCGGCACGCAGGCGCTGCAGGGCGGCAATCATCGCGCCAGTGCCGGCCAGGCGAGCACCGGCTTCGTCAGCCTTGTACTCGCGTTTGCGCGAGAACCACATGACGATGATGCTGGCCAGGATACCCAGTACCAGCTCGGCGAAGATGGTCGCGACGAAGTAGCCGATGCCATGGCCGTCTTCGTTCTTCAGGATCACCTTGTCGACGAAGTTGCCGAAGATGCGCGCGAAGAACATGACGAAGGTGTTCACCACACCCTGGATCAGTGCCAGGGTGACCATGTCGCCATTGGCGACGTGGCCGATTTCGTGCGCCAGTACCGCGCGCACTTCATCAGGGGAGAAACGCTCGAGCAGACCCTGGCTGACCGCGACCAGTGCGTCGTTCTTGTTCCAGCCGGTGGCGAAGGCATTGGACTCGTAGGCCGGGAAGATGCCGACTTCAGGCATCTTGATCCCGGCTTCGCGCGACAGCTCCTCGACGGTCTGCAGCAGCCACTGTTCGTGACGGGTGCGCGGCTGGGTGATGATCTGTGTGCCGGTGCTCATCTTCGCCATCCACTTGGAGATGAACAGCGACACCAGCGAGCCGGCGAAACCGAACACGGCGCAGAAAATCAGCAGGCTGCCATGGTTCTGGCCGGTAAAGCGGTCGACCCCCAGCAGTTTGAGGGTGATGCTGGCGATAACCAGCACCGCCAGGTTGGTGGCCAGGAACAACATAATGCGCATCATGGTGTGAACGGACTCCTCACGGGAAAGACGTACGAGTAATGCGGGCTATATAAGGGCGCGCCCCTCAGGCTTTCAACTGGCGACTATTTCAAACTATGTCGCCTGCCGTAGCCATCGGGCTTTCGAACAACAGACGGGTGAGACGGGCAATTCGTTCTCCATGTTGCTGGGCCAGTGCTTCACGCAGCTGAAAGGCCAGGGTGGCGTGCACGCGACGCACGCTCGGCGGCAGCGCTTCGCCTTCGCGCAGGGCATGGGGAATGCCGCGCGACAGGCGCATGAAGCCTTTTTCGCTGAGCACCGCCTGATCCAGCGCGTCATAGGCGATGGTCGACTCGAAACGCAGATAGCCTTCCTCGCCCAGCCACAGCAGCGCCCCCAGGCAGGCCTGGTGGCGCTTGCTGGGTAGGCCGAATTCGTCCGGCTCCTCACGCCCGATCAGGTCTTCCACGTACAGCGCCATCTTGCGCGGGAAGGCCTGATAGAGCATGAGCAGGCCGCTGGCGGCGTCCTTGTAGAAGTCGTCGATCTGCAGATCCATGTCGGCTTACTGGCTGTAGCCCTTGAGGAAGTTGCCGATACGGCCGATGGCCTGCTCTAGGTCGTCGACGCGCGGCAGGGTGACCACGCGGAAGTGATCCGGCCATGGCCAGTTGAAGGCGGTGCCCTGGACGATCAGCAGCTTCTCCGAGAGCAGCAGGTCGAGGACGAACTTCTCATCGTTGTGGATCGGGCAGACCTTGGGGTCGATCTTCGGGAAGGCGTAAAGCGCGCCCATGGGTTTGACGCAGCTGACCCCGGGAATGTCGTTGAGCAGCTCCCAGGCGCGGTTGCGCTGCTCCAGCAGGCGGCCGTTGGGCAGCACCAGGTCGTTGATGCTCTGGTAGCCGCCCAGCGCAGTCTGGATCGCATGCTGGCTCGGCACGTTGGCGCACAGGCGCATGTTGGCCAGGATGTCCAGGCCTTCGATATAGCTCTGCGCCTTGTGCTTGGGCCCGGAGATGGCCACCCAGCCGGAGCGGAAACCGGCCACGCGGTAGCTCTTGGACAGGCCGTTGAAGGTCAGGCAGAGCACGTCCGGGGCCAGCGAAGCGGTGCTGATGTGCACGGCTTCGTCGTAGAGGATCTTGTCGTAGATCTCGTCGGAGAAGATCACCAGGTTGTGCTGGCGCGCCAGTTCGACGATGTCCTGCAGCACTTCGCGCGAGTACACCGCGCCGGTGGGGTTGTTCGGGTTGATCAGCACCAGGGCCTTGGTGTTCGGCGTGATCTTGGCACGCATGTCGGCGATATCCGGGAACCAGCCGGCCTGTTCATCGCACAGGTAATGCACCGGCTTGCCGCCGGAGAGGGCCACGGCAGCCGTCCACAGCGGATAATCCGGCGCCGGGATCAGCACCTCGTCACCGTTGTTGAGCAGCGCCTGCATGGCCATCACGATCAGCTCGGAGACGCCATTGCCGAGGTAGATGTCCTCGATGGTGACGCCTTCGACCTGCTTCTGCTGGTAGTATTGCATCACCGCCTTGCGTGCGCTGAACAGACCCTTGGAGTCGCTGTAGCCCTGCGCGGTGGGCAGGTTGCGGATGACGTCCTGGAGGATTTCTTCCGGTGCCTCGAAACCGAACGGCGCCGGGTTGCCGATGTTCAGCTTGAGGATGCGGTGGCCTTCCTCCTCCAGACGCTTGGCGTGCTTGAGCACTGGCCCGCGAATGTCGTAGCAGACGTTGGCGAGCTTGTTCGATTTGCTGACCTGCATGTGAGAAATCCCATTCGGTGGATGACCCGCTGAATCACGCTGCAAAAGTATCCTTTGGCGGAACCTTGGCAGCCCGCAGGGCGGGTGACAGACTGGGCACGAATCATACGTTGCAGCCTGACCCTGGCAAAGCTGTCGGTCGGGCTTTTTTACGAGGAGGGAAGCAGTCCGTGGATAAAGTCGAGAAATCCCTGGATGCCTGGCGTGAAGTGTTGTCGCCGGAACAGTTCCACGTCTGCCGCCTGGGTGGCACCGAACGGCCTTTTACCGGGCAATATCACGACAGCAAGGTGGCGGGCGTCTATCACTGCGTCTGTTGTGGCGAGGCGCTGTTCGATTCCGCCGCCAAGTACGATTCCGGTTGCGGCTGGCCCAGCTATTTTCAGCCGCTCAGTGCGACGGTGATCCGTGAGCTGGATGACTTCAGCCATGGCATGCAGCGTATCGAGGTCAGATGCGCCAAATGCGATGCGCACCTGGGCCACGTCTTTCCCGATGGGCCGCGTCCGACCGGTTTGCGCTACTGCATCAACTCGGTGTCGCTGAAGCTCGCGCCGCGCGAGCCATGATGGATGAACGATGGGCTGCCACGAGCGGGCAGCCCGGCTGAGTTTTTTCAGCGTTTCTGTGGACGGTTCTGCAGGCTTTGTTCCAGAAGCTGGCAGGCCTGCTGGATCATCGCTTCGGTGATCGGCACTTCGCGCCCTTGGGCGTCGATGATGAAGCCACCGATCGGCGTTGGGCGGGCGTGGTTGTTCAGGTGTTGCGGCTGATTGGCAGTGTTGCGCAAGCTCATGGCCTGTCTCCTCATCGATTCTGCGCGCAG
Source organism: Ectopseudomonas mendocina (assembly GCF_008041835.1). Taxonomy (GTDB): domain Bacteria; phylum Pseudomonadota; class Gammaproteobacteria; order Pseudomonadales; family Pseudomonadaceae; genus Aquipseudomonas. The sequence goes on along the minus strand of NZ_VRYE01000011.1, from coordinate 138,051 downwards.
TCTAGTGGTGCCGGATGAAGGTGCGGTGACAGTGAAGGTGTACGGAAAACCGTCACGCCGGCAACGCAGAACAGGCACAAGCAGGCTGCATGCCAGTCTGCCGGTAATTGAGGAAGGCATGTCGCGTTTTCATATAGGTCTGATCATCAACCCTCTGGCCGGGCTGGGTGGCCCGGCTGCACTCAAGGGCAGCGACGGCGTGGCCGAGCAGGCCCTGGCACTCGGCGTTGAACCGAAGGCTGCGCAGCGTACGCGCACGGCGCTGGAGCAACTGTTGGCGCTGCGTGAGCGCATTGAGTTCGTCACCTATCGCGGTGCCATGGGCGGCGATTTGTTGGCGCAGATGGGCTTTGAGCATCGTCTGCTGGGACAGTTGGGCGACGAGCCCAGCACGGCCGACGACACCCGTCGTGCTGTGCAACACCTGCAGGACGCCGGTGTGGCACTGATTCTATTTGCCGGTGGCGATGGCACTGCGCGTGATGTATGTGCCGTGATCAGGGACGGGCAGCCGGTGTTGGGCATTCCGGCGGGGGTGAAGATCCAGTCCGGGGTGTACGCCATCAGCCCGCGAGCGGCCGGTGAGCTGACGGCGCGCCTGGTCGAAGGCGGTTTGGTTCGTCTGGCCAGCGGCGAGGTGCGTGATATCGACGAGAATGCCCTGCGTGAGGGGCGCGTTACCGCGCGCTGGTACGGCGAGTTGTGCGTGCCGCAGGAGGGCGGTTACGTGCAGGCGGTCAAGCAGGGCGGCGTGGAGTCCGAAGAGCTGGTGCTGGCTGATCTGGCTGCCTGGCTGGAGGCTGAATGGGAGCCCGGTGTGCGTTATGTATTTGGCCCCGGTTCGACCTTGCATGGCCTGGCGCAGAATCTCGGGCTGGACACCACCTTGCTGGGCGTCGATGTGATCGAGGACGGCCAGGTGATCGCCCGTGACGTCAACGAGGCCGAGTTGTTCGCCCTGGTCGAGGCGCATCCGACCTACTTGCTGGTCACCGCCATCGGGGGGCAGGGTCATGTCATCGGGCGTGGCAACCAGCAGATCAGCCCGCGTGTGCTACGTGCGGTTGGCCTGGAGCGCCTGCGTGTGGTGGCGACCAAGCGCAAGCTGGCGACGCTGGATGGCCGGCCGCTGCTGGTCGACAGCGGCGACGTGACGCTGGACGACGCCTTTCCCGATGCCATACGGGTCTGGGCTGGTTACAGGGAAGAGTTGCTGTACCCCCTGGCGCGATAGGAGAGCGAGATGCGCGGGCTGATTCTGCTGTTGCTCTGGTCACTGGCGCTGGCCGCACAGGCCATCGAAGCTGAAAAGCTGGTGCGCGATGCACGCCAGCAGATCGGTGTGACGCTGAGCTATGACCCGGCCTATCGCCAGTTGAGCTATCCCGGTGGTGATGTGCCGATGGCCACCGGGGTCTGCACCGACGTGGTGATCCGCGCACTGCGCCAGCAGGGGCTGGACTTGCAGGAAGCGGTGCACCGCGACATGCGCGGCAGCTTCTCCGTCTATCCGAAGAATTGGGGGCTGAATCGCCCGGACAGCAATATCGACCACCGCCGTGTGCCCAACCTGATGACCTGGTTCAAGCGTCAGGGCTGGTCGCTGCCGCTTAGCCAGGCGGCTTCGGCGTATCGGCCGGGCGATATCGTCACCTGGGATCTGGGCCGTGGCCTCACGCATATCGGTATCGTCAGCGATCATCGGGCGGCAACGGGTGTGCCGCTGATCCTGCACAACATCGGCCGTGGTACGCAGGAGGAGGACATCCTCTTCAGCTATCGCATTACCGGCCATTATCGTCCGCCAGCAGAGCTGGCGAAGACGGGCTCATAAGCCGTCGCTTGCCTCGGCAATGGACGCAGCCGCTTGAGGTTGCGCGCCGCTGCCCCCAACTGCTGACTCAGACATTCAACTTCCTGCCGCCAGCGGCTGCGACACCTTCGGCCGCTGACCTGAGACCTGCCATGATTTCGATGCTCTCTTCCCGTCAGCGCGGTGCCATACGCCTGGCCTGGTGCTTCGTCGCCCCGTATCGCGGCCGGGTACTGGGCGCGCTGCTGGCGCTGATGTTCACGGCAGCCATCACCCTGTCTATGGGCCAGGGCATCAAGCTGCTGGTGGATCAGGGCCTGGCGACGCAATCGCCGGCTGCGCTGCGTCAGTCCCTGCTGCTGTTCTTCGTGCTGGTGCTGGCGCTGGCCTTTGGCACCTACACGCGCTTCTACCTGGTGTCGTGGATCGGCGAGCGGGTGGTGGCCGATATTCGCCGGCGGGTGTTCGATCACCTGATCGAGCTGCATCCCGGCTTCTATGAAAGCAATCGCAGCTCGGAGATCCAGTCGCGGCTGACCGCCGATACCACCTTGCTGCAGTCGGTGATCGGTTCGTCGCTATCCATGGCCCGGCGCAATCTGATCATGCTGATCGGCGGTAGCGTGCTGCTGGTGGTCACCAACCCCAAACTCAGCGGTATCGTGCTGGCCGCGCTGCCACTGGTGGTGGCGCCGATCCTGCTGTTCGGCCGTCGCGTGCGGGCGCTGTCGCGGCAGAGCCAGGACCGTGTGGCCGACGTCGGCAGCTATGTGGGTGAAGTGCTGGGGCAGATCAAGACGGTGCAGGCCTACAACCACCAGGACGAGGACAAGCGCCGTTTTGGCGACTCCGCCGAGGCGGCATTCGATGTGGCGCGCAAGCGCATCGCTCAGCGTGCCTGGCTGATTACGGTGGTCATCGTGCTGGTGCTCGGCGCCGTCGGGGTGATGCTCTGGGTCGGTGGCATGGACGTGATCGCCGGGCGTATTTCCGGCGGTGAGCTGGCGGCTTTCGTGTTCTACAGCCTGATCGTCGGCTCGTCCTTCGGCACCCTGAGCGAGGTGATCGGCGAACTGCAGCGCGCGGCAGGCGCCGCCGAGCGTATCGGTGAGCTGTTGCGCGCCGGCAATGCCATCGTCGCACCCGAGCAGCCGCAGCATCTGCCGCAGCCGGTACAGGGGCGCATCGAACTGCAGGCGGTACGCTTCGCCTATCCATCACGCTCGGACAGCTACGCCATCGATGGTATCGATCTGCAGGTGGCAGCAGGCGAGACCCTGGCGCTGGTCGGACCGTCCGGGGCCGGCAAGTCGACCTTGTTCGACCTGCTGCTGCGTTTTTTCGATCCGCAGGGCGGACGCATCCTTATCGACGGTGTGCCGATCGATCAGCTCGACCCACGTGAGTTACGCGCCAGTTTCGCCCTGGTGTCGCAGAACCCGGCGCTGTTCTTCGGCTCGGTCGAAGACAACATCCGCTATGGCCGTCTGGATGCCAGCCCCGCCGAGGTGGAAGCGGCTGCACGGGCAGCGCACGCCCATGAGTTCATCCAGCGTCTGCCGCAAGGTTATCAGACCCATCTCGGTGAAGCCGGGCTGGGGCTGTCGGGCGGGCAGCGTCAGCGCCTGGCCATTGCCCGAGCGTTGCTCGCTGATGCGCCGATTCTGCTGCTCGATGAGGCCACCAGTGCGCTGGATGCCGAGAGTGAGCACCTGATCCAGCAGGCGCTGCCGTCACTGATGACCGGCCGCACCACGCTGGTGATTGCCCATCGTCTGGCCACGGTGAAGCAGGCGGATCGCATTGCGGTGATCGAGCACGGCAGGCTGGCTGCTATCGGCAGTCACGCCGAGCTGATCGAAAGCAACCCGCTGTATGCGCGGTTGGCCGAGCTGCAATTCGGCAGCTAGCGCTTGGGTCTGATAGTGGCGGCTGCTCCGGCTGAAGCGACGATGATCGCGCCGACGGCCAGCCATTGGCCCCAGAGCAGCTTCTCGCCGAGAAAGGCCAGGCCGCACATTGCGGCAACGGCTGGCTCCATGCTCATCAGTACGCTGAAGGTACGCGCTGGCAGGCGCGTCAGTGCCACCATTTCCAGGCTGTAGGGCAGGGCAGATGACAGTACCGCGACGCCGAGGGCGATGGGCAGCAGGTCAAGGCTGAGCAGGTCGCTACCGGCGTGCCAGACCCCGATGGGCAACACCAGCAAGGCCGCGACCCAGGTACCCAGCGCGACGGTGTGGCGGCCATGCTCGGCGCCGGCTTTCTGGCCGAATATGATGTACAGCGCCCAGCAAACGCCCGCACCGAGGGCCAGGGCGGCGCCGAGCGGGTCGATGGGGTTCTGCGTGACGCCAGTTGGCAGGAGCATCCACAGGCCGACGATGGCCAGAACCACCCAGACGAAATCCAGCAGACGGCGTGAGGAGAACAGCGCCAGTGCCAATGGGCCGGTAAATTCCAGGGCCACGGCGATGCCCAGCGGGATGCTCTGCAGGGACATGTAGAACAGCAGGTTCATGCCGCCCAGCGCCAGGCCGTAGGCGAGCAATGACTGGCACTTGCGCAGGTCCAGCCTGGTGCGCCAGGGCTGCATCACCAGCGACAGAATGATGGCCCCGAGCACCAGGCGCAGGGTGGTGGTGCCTTCCGCGCCCACCAGGGGGAACAGGTTCTTGGCCAGTGACGCGCCACTCTGGATCGAGACCATGGCCACCACGAGCAGGGCGATGGGAACGAGAAGGGCGGAGCGTGGCATGGGGCTGTGTCCTGGTGACGGTCAAAGAAAAAACCGGCCACTGGGGTAATGCCAGTCAGTTAAGCGTCGACGCTGTCAGTGCGTAGGAGTGGCGCCTCGCCGCGAACCAGGGTGATGCGCAATTGACATTCGCCCCGGGGCGGGGCTCCTACGAAAGGCCGCTTTGGTGGCCTTATCTGATCGGCATTAGCCACTGGGGCCGGTTCTTCAGGCGCTGGGTGGCTTAGCGATATTCGCAGAGGTAGGCGGTGTCTACGGCCACCTTGAGCTGAAACTTGCTGTTGGCCTCGACGGTGAACTGGCTGCCGGCCTCATAGGTGTTCCAGCTGTCGCTGCCCGGCAGCTTGACGGTCAGGGCACCGGCGACGACATGCATGACTTCCAGCTGGCTGGTGCCGAACTCATATTCACCCGGGGCCATCACACCGATGGTGGCAGGACCTTCGGCCATGGTGAAGCCGATGGATTTGACGGTGCCGTCGAAATACTCGTTGACCTTGAACATCTGCGATTCCTCGGAATGGGTTGGAACATAAGTGGTGGTCATAAAAGGGGCGCCAGTATGCCCAAGCGCCTTTTCTGCGTCATCAGTCTTTGAGTGGAAGCACCAGTGGCAGCAGGCGTGCGGTATTGCGCGCGTCCTCCAGGGCCCGATGCTGCTGTCCGTGAAACTGCATGCCGGCCAGTTGCAGGGCGCTGTGCAGACCAACCGGGCGCTGCAGCTGGCGGGCCTTGGCGAAAGCCTGCTTCAGATTCAGGTGAGGCACCTCGGCCAGCAAGCTTTTCAGGTGATGCTGGCGCCAGTCCTGCTCCAGTTGCCGGCGGTCGTAATCGCCCCAACTGCACCAACCTGCCAGGCGTGGCGCATGTTGCGTCAGCCAGCGCTCGAACTGAGCCCAGACCTGATGCATCGGCGCGGCGCTGTCGATATCAGCCTGACTGATGTGCGTGAGTTGACGACAGAAGTCGGTCAGGTATGGGCGGCGTTGAGGTTTGACGATGCGTTGGAAGTGATCGCGCTCATGGCCATCGGCACCCACCAGGCTGGCGCCGATTTCGATGATTTCCATTTCTTCCATCGGCCAGCCACCTTCATCGGTCGTGGCTTCAAGGTCGATGACCAACCAATGTCCCATTGGTGCTCCTGAACGTTCGCAAGGCCCTGTGCGGGGCCGATTGGCTGGCAGTATGAAAGGCCTTTGCGGTCAGGGCAAACCTCAGTGACGGGCAAGCGCACTGCGACGATTGCTGCTGTTCTTCTCTATGGCGAAGTGTGGTGCGGCACGTCGTGCAAAAACTTTGATGAATCGCGCCAGGCCCGTTAGGCTCAGCGGCCTATGTCAGCTGGAGGTGGTTATGGCAAAGGTCGCATTTATCGGCTTGGGCGTTATGGGTTATCCGATGGCCGGGCACCTGGCCCGCAAGGGGCATCAGGTGACGGTCTATAACCGTTCGCCGGCCAAGGCCGAGCAGTGGGTGGCGGAATATGCCGGCAGCAGCGCGCCGACTCCGCGTGAAGCTGCCGCGGGCGCCGAGCTGGTGATGTGCTGCGTGGGTAACGACGATGATCTGCGCAGCGTGGTTCTCGGCGAGCAAGGCGCCTTCGCCGGCATGGCGCCGGGCGCCATTCTGGTCGATCACACCACGGCCTCAGCCGATGTGGCACGTGAACTGGCGGCCGTCGCGGTCGAGCGTGGCCTGGGCTGTCTCGACGCGCCGGTATCCGGCGGCCAGGCCGGTGCAGTCAATGGCGTGTTGACCGTGATGGTCGGCGGCGAGCAGCAAGTCTACGCAGCGGCAGAATCGGCCATCCAGTGCTACGCACGCATGCTGCGCCTGATGGGGCCGGCCGGTAGCGGGCAACTGACCAAGATGGTCAACCAGATCTGCATCGCCGGTCTGGTGCAGGGGCTGGCCGAGGCACTCAACTTCGCCCAATGCGCCGGGCTCGACGGGCATGCCGTGGTCGATGTGATCAGCAAGGGCGCGGCGCAGTCCTGGCAGATGGAAAATCGCTACAAGACCATGCTGGCTGGCGAGTTCGACTTCGGCTTTGCCGTGGACTGGATGCGCAAGGACTTGTCCATCCTGCTTGAGGAGGCGCGGCGCAATGGTGCGCAACTACCGGTGACGGCGCTGGTCGATCAGTTTTATGCCGATGTTCAGGGCATGGGCGGCGGGCGCTGGGATACCTCTAGCCTGGTGGCGCGTCTGCAGCGTAACCGCTGATCGGCAAAGGCCTCGACGGATGCCGCATGCCTCATTAGCATCGCCGCCGTTCGTTTTCCGTCGAGGTTATTTCATGGAGTGTCGTGCCGGTTGCGGTGCCTGTTGCATCGCACCTTCGATCAGCTCGCCGATTCCAGGCATGCCCCATGGCAAGCCAGCCGGCGTGCGCTGCATTCACCTCAATGCCGATTTTCTTTGCGCCATCTTTGGTCGGCCGGAGCGTCCTGCGGTCTGCTCGGGTTTCAAGGCCGAGGCTGAGGTGTGTGCCGACGACCGTGAAAGTGCCATCCGTTTGCTGGGTTGGCTGGAGCAGGCCACTGCCTGACTCTCTGTACCGCTCTGATCCGTTGGGTATCGAATCGTCAACAGTCCTGTTGGGAGTCGCTCGAAGATGATGCGTTATTCCGTTCTGACTGTGTAGCTGTGTGCGACTGCAGTCCAGGCTGACGAAAGGCAGTGGCGGTTGGAGCGTGAAGAGGAGGGCGTCCGCGTCTATCTGGCTGACGTTCCGGGCTCGAAATACAAGGCTTACCGCGGCGTGGTGACGATCAACGGCGATCTGGCCGCCATGAAGGCTGCGCCGGAGGATGTCGAGGGTTCCTGCACCTGGATCTTCAGTTGTCAGCAGCAGCGTCTGCTGAAGGGCGGTGGCGATATGAGCGAGCTGTACGCCCGCTTCGAAATGCCCTGGCCGGTGAAAGCGCGCGATTCAGTGATTCAGGTGGCGACACGAACCGATGCTGATGGCAGTGTCACCCGGTTGCTCAAGGCGCTGCCGGATCGCCTGCCGTCGGAAAGGGATTTCGTGCGTGTGCAACGCGTCGATGGTCAATGGCAACTCAAGCCGTTGGCTGACGGCAAGGTGGAAGTGACGTACGAAGCGCATACCGAGCCGGGCGGCAGCGTGCCGTCGTGGCTGGCAAACAGTTTCGTCGTCGATGCGCCGCTGCAGACCCTGCAGGGTTTGCGGGCGAAGGTAGAAAAGCGCTGAGGCACGAGTTATTCGCGGAATAAAAAGGCTGCCAGATTGGCAGCCTTTTTCGTCTCGCGGCGCTATCAGTCGCGGTTGGCAGGCAGGTCGCGCTGCTCGTAACCGGTGTACAGCTGGCGCGGGCGCCCGATCTTGTACGGGCCGGAAAGCATTTCCTTCCAGTGCGAGATCCAGCCGACAGTGCGTGCCAGGGCGAAGATCACGGTGAACATCGAGGTCGGAATGCCGATGGCCTTGAGGATGATGCCCGAGTAGAAGTCCACGTTCGGGTAGAGGTTGCGCTCCTTGAAGTAAGGATCGTTACGCGCGATCTCTTCCAGCTTCATCGCCAGTTCCAGCTGCGGGTCGTTGATGCCCAGCTCGGCCAGCACTTCGTCGCAGGTCTGCTTCATCACCTTGGCGCGCGGGTCGAAGTTCTTGTACACGCGGTGGCCGAAGCCCATCAGCTTGAATGGATCGTCCTTGTCCTTGGCTTTGGCCACGAACTTGTCGATGTTCTCCACGCTGCCGATCTCGTCGAGCATGGTCAGTACCGCTTCGTTGGCGCCGCCGTGTGCCGGGCCCCACAGCGCGGCGATGCCGGCAGCGATACAGGCGAACGGGTTGGCGCCCGAGGAGCCAGCCAGGCGTACGGTGGAGGTGGAGGCGTTCTGCTCATGGTCGGCGTGGAGGATGAAGATCTTGTCCATCGCCTTGGCCAGCACCGGGCTGATCGGTTTGATCTCGCAGGGGGTGTTGAACATCATGTGCAGGAAGTTTTCCGCGTAATTCAGGTCGTTGCGCGGGTACATCATGGGCTGGCCCATGGAGTACTTGTAGGTCATGGCGGCGATGGTCGGCATCTTGGCCACCAGGCGCATGGCCGATACTTCGCGGTGCTGCGGGTTCTTGATGTCCAGCGAGTCGTGATAGAAGGCGGACAGGGCGCCGACTACGCCGCACATGATGGCCATCGGGTGGGCATCACGGCGGAAGCCGTTGAAGAAGGTCTTCAGCTGCTCGTGAACCATGGTGTGGTTCTTGATGGTGCTGACGAAGTTGGCCTTTTCTTCCTTGCTCGGCAGTTCGCCATTGAGCAGCAGGTAGCAGGTTTCCAGGTAGTCGGATTTCTCGGCGAGTTGTTCGATGGGGTAGCCGCGATGCAGCAAAATCCCTTTGTCGCCGTCGATGTAGGTGATCTTCGACTCGCAAGAGGCGGTCGACATGAAACCAGGATCAAATGTGAACCGACCCGTGGCGGTCAGGCTCCGCACATCAATTACTTCGGGACCAACAGTGCCGGTCAGAACGGGCAGTTCGACGGGGGCATTGCCCTCGATGATCAACTGCGCTTTTTTGTCAGCCATATGTGGCCTCCTAGTTATGCTTGAAATCATCAGACAGCCCCCCACGCAGGGCCCGCACCACTATAGTGGGATAAATGCGAATGTCAATTTGCGCGAACCCAGACAGTAGAAGGGTTTGGGCGGTGTTTTCGACGAAAAAAGTGCGCTATTTACGCCATTTGTCTGAAGGCTGCAATGCGCTTTTTGGGGTAGGGCATTGCATTGTCATTAGTCTGCTAACTGTCTATACTCCGTGGCCGACCGTCAGGGGCTTTGCGGCCATATCATGACGGTCGTCACTCCTTGGGTGATGGGTACCTGACCAGTGCACTTCCCAACAACTTTGCCCTGATCGTTAGGGGCTCTCAGTGTGATAAAAAGCCGTGAATAGCCAACGACCTGTAAACCTAGACCTTAGGACTATCAAGCTCCCAGTCACCGCTTACACATCCATTCTTCACCGTATCTCCGGTGTCATCCTCTTTGTCGCCATCGCCATTTTGCTGTTTGGCCTCGACAAGTCGCTGACCTCCGAAGAGGGCTTCGTCCAGGTGAAAGAATGTCTGGCCAGCCCGCTGGCCAAGTTCGTGATCTGGGGTCTTCTGTCCGCTCTGCTGTATCACCTGGTGGCCGGCGTGCGCCACTTGATCATGGACATGGGCATCGGCGAGACGCTGGAAGGCGGCAAGCTGGGCTCGAAAATCGTCATCGCCGTTGCGGCGGTCGTGATCGTGCTGCTGGGGGTATGGATATGGTAACTAATGTCACGAATTTCTCGCGTTCGGGCCTCTATGACTGGATGGCGCAACGCGTTTCTGCGGTCGTTCTCGCGGCTTACACGCTGTTTCTGCTGGGCTATGTGATCTGCAATCCGGGCATGGGCTACGCCGAGTGGCATGGTCTGTTCTCGCATACCGCAATGCGCATTTTCAGCCTGCTGGCCCTGGTTGCACTGAGCGTGCACGCCTGGGTTGGCATGTGGACCATTTCCACCGACTACCTGACGCCGATGGCGCTGGGCAAGTGGGCGACTGGTGTGCGTTTCCTGTTCCAGGCCGTGTGTGGCATCGCCATGTTCACGATGTTCGTCTGGGGCGTGCAGATTCTGTGGGGTTTCTGATTCATGGCTAGCATCCGTACTCTTTCCTATGACGCCATCATCGTAGGTGGCGGCGGCGCCGGCATGCGTGCCGCGCTGCAACTGGCTCAGGGCGGTCACAAGGCTGCCGTGGTCACCAAGGTGTTCCCGACCCGTTCGCATACCGTATCCGCCCAGGGCGGCATCACCTGCGCCATCGCTTCGGCCGATCCGAACGATGATTGGCGCTGGCACATGTACGACACCGTCAAGGGCTCCGACTATATCGGTGACCAGGACGCTATCGAGTACATGTGTTCCGTTGGTCCGGAAGCTGTGTTCGAGCTCGAGCACATGGGCCTGCCGTTCTCCCGTACCGAGCAGGGCCGCATCTATCAGCGTCCGTTCGGCGGTCAGTCCAAGGGGCCGGACAATCCGACTCAGGCTGCCCGTACCTGCGCCGCAGCTGACCGTACCGGTCACGCGCTGCTGCACACCCTGTATCAGGCCAACCTGAAAGCCGGCACCTCGTTCCTCAACGAGTGGTACGCGGTTGACCTGGTGAAGAATCAGGACGGCGCCATCGTCGGCGTCATCGCCATCTGCATCGAGACTGGCGAAACCGTCTACATCCGCTCCAAGGCCGTGGTTCTGGCCACCGGCGGTGCTGGTCGTATCTACGCCTCCACCACCAACGCCCTGATTAACACCGGTGACGGCGTGGGCATGGCCCTGCGTGCCGGCGTGCCGGTGCAGGACATCGAAATGTGGCAGTTCCACCCGACCGGTATCGCCGGCGCTGGCGTACTGGTCACCGAAGGTTGCCGTGGCGAGGGTGGTTACCTGATCAACGCCCATGGCGAGCGTTTCATGGAGCGTTATGCGCCGAACGCCAAAGACCTGGCTGGTCGCGACGTGGTTGCCCGTTCCATGGTCAAGGAAGTCATCGCCGGCAACGGCTGTGGCCCGGACAAGGACCACGTACTGCTCAAGCTCGACCACCTCGGCGAAGAAGTGCTGCACAGCCGTCTGCCGGGTATCTGCGAACTGTCCAAGACCTTCGCTCACGTCGACCCGGTCGTCGCTCCGGTTCCGGTGATCCCGACCTGCCACTACATGATGGGCGGCGTGCCGACCAACATTCACGGCCAGGCCATCACTCAGGATGCCAACGGCAACGACAAGATCATCGAAGGTCTGTTCGCCGTAGGTGAAGTGGCGTGCGTATCGGTACACGGTGCCAACCGTCTGGGCGGCAACTCGCTGCTCGATCTGGTGGTATTCGGCCGCGCCGCTGGCCTGCACCTGGAAAAAGCGCTGAAAGAAGGCGTGGAAGTCCGTGGTGCCAGCGAAACCGACATCGAACAGTCGCTGTCGCGTCTGGCTGGTGTCAACGAGCGCAGCACCGGTGAAGACGTCGCCCCGCTGCGTAAAGAGCTGCAACAGTGCATGCAGAACTACTTCGGTGTATTCCGTACTGGCGAATACATGCAGAAGGGCATCCAACAACTGGCCGACCTGCGTGAGCGCATCGCGAAAGTCAAAATCGCGGACAAGAGCCAGGCATTCAACACTGCGCGTATCGAAGCGCTGGAACTGCAAAACCTGCTCGAAGTGGCTGAAGCGACTGCGGTTGCCGCCGAGGCTCGTAAAGAGTCCCGTGGTGCCCATGCTCGTGAAGACTTCGAGGAGCGCGATGACCAGAATTGGCTGTGCCACTCCCTGTACTTCCCAGGCGAGAAGCGCGTTGCCAAGCGTGATGTCAACTTCGCGCCGAAGACCGTTCCGGCATTTGAACCCAAGGTTCGGACTTATTAAGGGTGACTGATATGTTGCAAGTCAGTGTTTATCGCTACAACCCGGAGAAGGACGCTGCTCCGTTCATGCAGGACTTCCAGGTCGACACCGGCGGCAAGGACATCATGGTCCTCGACGTGCTGGCGCTGATCAAGGAACAGGATGAAGGTTTCTCCTACCGTCGTTCCTGCCGTGAAGGCGTGTGTGGTTCAGACGGCATGAACATCAACGGCAAGAACGGCCTGGCCTGTATCACACCGATCTCCGCTGCCGGCCTCAAGGGTGGCAAACTGGTGATTCGTCCGCTGCCCGGTCTGCCGGTCATTCGTGACCTGGTCGTCGACATGAGCATCTTCTACAAGCAGTACGAGAAGGTGCAGCCATTCCTGCAGAACGATACGCCGGCTCCGGCCATCGAACGTCTGCAGACTCCGGAAGAGCGCGAAAAGCTCGACGGTCTGTACGAGTGCATTCTGTGCGCATGCTGCTCGACCAGCTGCCCGTCGTTCTGGTGGAACCCGGACAAGTTTCTCGGTCCCGCTGCACTGCTGCAGGCCTATCGCTTCCTGGCCGACAGCCGTGACACCAAGACCGCCGAGCGTCTGGCCTCGCTGGACGATCCGTTCAGTGTGTTCCGTTGCCGCAGCATCATGAACTGCGTGAACGTCTGCCCCAAGGGTCTGAACCCGACCAAGGCGATCGGCCACGTGCGTAACATGCTGCTGCAGAGCGGTACCTGATTCGCAAGTTGCTGTACCTGTAACACCTGCATACCGGCTTCGGCCGGTATTGCAGCAAAAGCCGGAGCCGCAGCTCACAAAGCCGCAGCTCATACTCGAAAAATATGACGACCAGCAGGGGCATCCGGGCTGGTACCCGGACTATCTGCGGGAACCCAAGTGGCTTCAACCGAGTCGCAACAGCGTGACTTCGATTGGCGCCATGCGGTATTCACGCCGGTGGTGTCCCCTTAACGAGGGTGACCAAGCATGCAAGAAAGCGTGATGCAGCGCATGTGGGACAGTGCCCACCTATCCGGTGGCAACGCTGCCTACGTGGAAGAGCTCTACGAGCTCTACCTGCACGATCCCAACGCTGTGCCAGAAGAGTGGCGCACTTACTTCCAGAAGTTGCCGGCTGACGGCAGCGCTGCAACGGACGTATCGCATTCGACCATTCGCGATCATTTCGTCCTGCTCGCCAAAAATTTGCGTCGCGCCCAGCCGGTTTCCGCCGGGGCCGTCAGCAGCGAGCACGAAAAGAAGCAGGTGGAAGTGCTGCGCCTGATCCAGGCCTACCGCATGCGTGGCCATCAGGCCGCCCAACTCGACCCTCTGGGTCTGTGGGTGCGCACCGCGCCGTCTGACCTGTCGATCAACCATTACGGCCTGACCGATGCGGATCTGGATACCACTTTCCGCACCGGTGAGCTGTATATCGGCAAGGAGGAGGCGACCCTACGTGAAATCATCGGTGCGTTGCAGCAGACATATTGTCGCACCATCGGTGCCGAGTTCATGCACATCGTCGATTCCGGCCAGCGCCACTGGTTCGCTCAGCGTCTGGAAAGCGTGCGTGGTCGTCCGCAATTTTCCGCCGAGGTGCAGGCGCACGTGCTCGAGCGCTTGACCGCTGCCGAGGGCCTGGAGAAGTACCTGGGCACCAAGTACCCGGGCACCAAGCGTTTCGGTCTGGAAGGCGGCGAAAGCTTGATCCCGCTGCTGGACGAAATCATCCAGCGTTCGGGCTCCTACGGCACCAAGGAAATCGTCATCGGCATGGCCCACCGTGGCCGTCTGAACGTACTGGTCAACACCTTCGGCAAGAACCCGCGTGACCTGTTCGACGAGTTCGAAGGCAAGAAGACCGAAGGCCTGTCCTCTGGTGACGTGAAGTACCACCAGGGTTTTTCGTCCAACGTCATGACCCAGGGCGGTGAAGTGCACCTAGCGCTGGCGTTCAACCCTTCGCACCTGGAGATCGTTTCTCCGGTGGTCGAGGGTTCGGTGCGTGCCCGTCAGGATCGTCGTAACGACGCCACGGGCGACAAGGTGCTGCCGATTTCCATGCACGGTGATGCGGCGTTCGCCGGTCAGGGCGTGGTCATGGAAACCTTCCAGATGTCGCAGACCCGTGGCTACAAGACGGGTGGCACCATCCACATCGTGATCAACAACCAGGTCGGTTTTACCATCAGTAACCCGCAGGATGCGCGCTCGACTGAGTACGCTACCGACGTGGCCAAGATGATCCAGGCGCCGATCTTCCACGTGAATGGCGACGATCCGGAAGCGGTACTGTTCGTCACCCAGCTGGCCGTCGATTACCGCATGCAGTACAAGCGTGACGTGGTCATCGACCTGGTCTGCTACCGCCGCCGCGGCCACAACGAGGCCGACGAGCCGAGCGGTACCCAGCCGCTGATGTACCAGCAGATCGCCAAGCAGCGCACCACCCGTGAACTGTATGCCGATGCCCTGATTGCCGCTGGTGTGCAGAGCAACGATGAGGTTCAGGCCAAGATCGATGACTACCGTACCGCGCTGGATAACGGTCAGCACGTGGTCAAGAGCCTGGTCAAGGAGCCGAACAAGGAGCTGTTCGTCGACTGGCGTCCGTACCTGGGCCACGCCTGGACTGCGCGCCACGACACCCGCTTCGATCTGAAGACCCTGCAGGATCTGTCCGCCAAGCTGCTGGAAATTCCGGAAGGGTTCCTGGTTCAGCGTCAGGTGGCGAAGATCCTCGAAGACCGTCAGAAGATGGGCGCGGGCGGCTTGCCGATCAACTGGGGCTTCGCCGAAACCATGGCCTACGCCACGCTGCTGGTCGAAGGTCACCCGATCCGCATGACCGGCCAGGACATTGGCCGCGGCACCTTCTCGCACCGTCATGCGGTGCTGCACAACCAGAAGGACGCCTCGACCTACGTTCCGCTGAAGAACCTGTACGACGGTCAGCCTAAGTTCGAGCTGTACGACTCCTTCCTCTCCGAGGAAGCGGTGCTGGCTTTCGAATACGGCTACGCCACCACCACGCCGAACGCGCTGGTGATCTGGGAAGCCCAGTTCGGCGACTTCGCCAACGGCGCTCAGGTGGTATTCGACCAGTTCATCTCCAGCGGCGAGACCAAGTGGGGGCGCCTCTGCGGTCTGACCGTTCTGCTGCCGCATGGTTATGAAGGACAGGGGCCTGAGCACAGCTCGGCGCGTCTGGAGCGCTATCTGCAGCTGTGCGCCGAGCACAACATGCAGGTGTGCGTGCCGACCACCCCGGCGCAGGTCTACCATATGCTGCGTCGCCAGGTGATCCGTCCCCTGCGCAAGCCGCTGGTGGTCCTGACGCCGAAGTCGCTGCTGCGTCACAAGCTGGCCATCTCGACCCTGGAAGAACTGGCCGAAGGCTCCTTCCAGACCGTGATCGGCGAGATCGATTCGCTGGACCCGAAAAAGGTCGAGCGCATGATCCTGTGCAGCGGCAAGGTCTACTACGACCTGCTGGAGAAGCGTCGTGCCGAGGGTCGCGAGGACATCGCCATCGTGCGTATCGAACAGCTCTATCCGTTCCCGGAAGACGATCTGGCCGAAGCGCTGGCGCCGTACAAGAACCTCAAGCACATCGTCTGGTGTCAGGAAGAGCCGATGAACCAGGGCGCCTGGTACTGCAGTCAGCACCACATGCGTCGTGTCGCCACCGCACATAAGAAGTCGTTGTTCTTGGAGTATGCCGGTCGTGATGCGTCGGCAGCGCCGGCTTGCGGTTATGCCTCGATGCACGCCGAGCAGCAGGAAAAACTGCTGCAGGACGCCTTTACTGTTTAACGCCTTCATCCGCCAGGTGGCAGGTGCCACCTGGCGGTAAAACCGAATTTAAGGAAACGCATACAATGGCTATCGAGATCAAAGCCCCAACCTTCCCGGAATCGGTTGCCGACGGCACCGTGGCCACCTGGCACAAGAAGCCGGGCGAAGCGGTCAAGCGCGATGAGCTGATCGTCGACATCGAAACCGACAAGGTGGTGATCGAAGTCCTGGCCGAGGCCGATGGTGTCCTGGCTGAAATCATCAAGAACGAAGGCGACACCGTTCTCTCCAACGAGCTGCTGGGCAAGCTGACCGAAGGTGGCGCTGCCGCCGCTGCTCCGGCTGCCGCTCCGGCCGCTGCCGCTGCCGCTGCTCCGGCCCAGGCCTCTGCTCCGGCTGCCGCTGCTGGCGACGACGTCATCCTCTCGCCGGCCGCGCGCAAGCTGGCCGAAGAGAACGGCATCGACCCGAACAGCATCGCCGGCACTGGTAAAGGTGGCCGCGTGACCAAGGAAGACGTGGTCGCTGCCGTCGAAGCCAAGAAGAACGCTCCTGCCGCTGCTGCGAAGCCGGCCGCTGCTCCGGCTGTTGCCGCCGCTGTCGTCGCCACTGGCGACCGCACCGAGAAGCGTGTGCCGATGACCCGCCTGCGCGCCAAGATCGCCGAGCGTCTGGTCGAGGCTCAGTCCTCCATGGCCATGCTGACCACCTTCAACGAAGTGGACATGACCGAAGTCATGGCTCTGCGTTCGAAGTACAAGGATCTGTTCGAGAAGTCCCACAACGGCGTGCGCCTGGGCTTCATGTCGTTCTTCGTCAAGGCTGCTACCGAGGCGCTGAAGCGCTTCCCGGCCGTCAACGCGTCGATCGACGGCAACGACATCGTTTACCATGGCTATGCGGACATCGGCGTTGCCGTTTCCAGCGACCGTGGCCTGGTGGTTCCGGTACTGCGTAACGCCGAGCTGATGAGCCTGGCTGAAATCGAGAGCGGCATCGCCACCTTCGGCAAGAAGGCACGTGACGGCAAGCTGTCGATCGAAGAAATGACCGGCGGCACCTTCACCATCACCAACGGTGGTACCTTCGGTTCGATGATGTCGACCCCGATCGTCAACCCGCCGCAGGCCGCGATTCTGGGGATGCACAACATCATCCAGCGTCCGATGGCCATCAACGGCCAAGTGGTGATCCGGCCGATGATGTACCTGGCGCTGTCTTACGACCACCGCCTGATCGATGGTAAGGAAGCCGTGACCTTCCTGGTGACCATCAAGAACTTGCTTGAAGACCCGGCGCGTCTGCTGCTGGAAATCTAAAAGCCAGTCTCCTCCACGGCGGCCCTGTTTACGGGGCCGTGCGGTTTTTTCGAGAAGGAATACGTTATGACCCAGAAATTCGACGTGGTAGTCATCGGTGCCGGCCCTGGTGGCTACGTAGCCGCCATCAAGGCAGCGCAGCTCGGTCTGAAGACCGCCTGCATCGAGAAGTACCAGGGCCAGGACGGCAAGGTCGCCCTCGGCGGTACCTGCCTGAACGTCGGCTGCATTCCGTCCAAGGCGCTGCTGGACAGCTCCTGGAAGTACCACGAAGCCAAAGAAGGCTTCGCCGTACACGGCATCGAAGCCAAGGGCGTGACCATCGACGTGCCGGCCATGGTGGCGCGCAAGAACACCATCATCAAGAACCTCACGGGTGGCGTTGCCGGCCTGTTCAAGGCCAACGGCGTTACCCTGCTGGAAGGCCACGGCAAGCTGCTGGCCGGCAAGCAGGTCGAAGTGACCGGCACTGACGGCAAGAGCCAGGTGGTCGAAGCTGCTCACGTGATCATCGCTTCCGGCTCCAAGCCGGTCGAGATTCCGCCGGCTCCGGTCGACCAGGATGTGATCGTCGACTCCACCGGCGCCCTGGAATTCCAGAGCGTACCGAAGAAGCTGGGCGTTATCGGCGCTGGCGTCATCGGTCTGGAGCTGGGCTCGGTCTGGGCTCGCCTGGGCGCGGAAGTGACCGTGCTGGAAGCCATGGACAAGTTCCTCGCGGCCGCCGACGAGCAGATCGCCAAGGAAGCCCAGAAGACCCTGACCAAGCAGGGCCTGGACATCCGTCTGGGTGCTCGCGTTACCGGTACCGAGGTCAAGAAGAAGCAGGTTACCGTCACCTTCACTGACGCCAATGGCGAGCAGAAGATGGTGTTCGACAAGCTGATCGTGGCCGTGGGCCGTCGCCCAGTGACCACCGATCTGCTGGCTGCCGACAGCGGCGTGACCCTGGACGAGCGTGGCTACATCTTCGTCAACGACCAGTGCGAAACCAGCGTTCCGGGCGTATACGCCATTGGTGACGTGGTACGCGGCATGATGCTGGCGCACAAGGCCTCGGAAGAAGGTGTGATGGTCGCCGAGCGTATCGCTGGCCACAAAGCCCAGATCAACTACGATCTGGTGCCGTCGGTTATCTACACCCACCCGGAAATCGCATGGGTCGGCAAGACCGAGCAGCAGCTCAAGGCTGAAGGCGTTGCCGTCAATGTCGGTACCTTCCCGTTCGCTGCTAGCGGTCGTGCCATGGCGGCCAACGATACCGGCGGTTTCGTCAAGGTCATCGCCGATGCCAAGACAGACCGCGTGCTGGGCGTTCACGTCATTGGTCCGAGCGCTGCCGAGCTGGTGCAGCAGGGTGCAATCGGCATGGAATTCGGCACCAGCGCCGAAGACCTGGGCATGATGGTCTTCTCCCACCCGACCCTGTCCGAGGCGCTGCACGAAGCGGCCCTGGCGGTGAATGGTGGCGCGATCCATATCGCCAACCGCAAGAAGCGCTAAGCGTCAAAAGTGGCTGGGCGGTTAGCTCCAGCCACACAAATTGTTGTAAGCCGTCGTGGTAGGCGGGGCGTCGCGTAATCGCCCCATCGTTGCGGCGGTGTTTGCAAGCAGAACCACGGCGAGTTGCCCGCGTCGAGTTTCACTCGCGGCGGAAGGCCCGGCGGACTGTTTCGGCAGTCACAGGTGGCGCGGTATCACAAGTACAGCGCCGAATGCGCAATACCTAAACGAAGACGGTAGACAAGCATGAATCTTCACGAGTATCAGGGTAAGCAGCTGTTCGCTGAATACGGCCTGCCCGTATCCAAGGGCTTCGCGGTGGACACCCCGGAAGAAGCCGCAGAAGCCTGCGAAAAAATCGGCGGCAGTGAGTGGGTCGTCAAGGCTCAGGTCCACGCCGGTGGCCGCGGTAAAGCCGGTGGCGTAAAGCTGGTCAAGAGCAAAGAAGACGCCAAGGCCTTCGCCGCCAACTGGCTGGGCAAGCGTCTGGTGACTTACCAGACTGACGCCAATGGTCAGCCGGTCAGCAAAATCCTGGTCGAATCCTGCACCGACATCGCCAAGGAACTGTACCTGGGTGCCGTCGTAGACCGTTCCAGCCGTCGCATTGTGTTCATGGCTTCCACCGAAGGTGGCGTGGACATCGAGAAAGTGGCTCACGAAACCCCTGAGAAGATCCTCAAGGCCACCGTCGATCCGCTGGTCGGCGCTCAGCCGTACCAGGGCCGCGAGCTGGCTTTCCAGCTGGGTCTGGAAGGCGATCAGGTCAAGCAGTTCACCCACATCTTTGTTGGCCTGGCCAAGCTGTTCCAGGACTACGACCTGGCGCTGCTGGAAGTGAACCCGCTGGTGATCAAGGCTGACGGCAACCTGCACTGCCTGGACGCCAAGATCAACATCGACTCCAACGCCATGTACCGTCAGCCCAAGCTGCGCGCCATGCACGACCCGTCCCAGGACGATCCGCGTGAAGCCCATGCGCAGAAGTGGGAGCTGAACTACGTTGCGCTGGAAGGCAACATCGGTTGCATGGTCAACGGTGCTGGCCTGGCCATGGGCACCATGGACATCGTCAATCTGCACGGCGGTCAGCCGGCCAACTTCCTCGACGTAGGTGGTGGCGCGACCAAAGAGCGCGTGACCGAAGCGTTCAAGATCATCCTCTCCGATGACAACGTCAAAGCCGTTCTGGTGAACATCTTCGGCGGTATCGTTCGTTGCGACATGATTGCCGAAGGCATCATCGGCGCGGTGAAGGAAGTTGGCGTGAAGATCCCGGTGGTCGTCCGTCTCGAAGGTAACAACGCCGAGCTGGGCGCCAAAGTCCTGGCTGACAGCGGTCTGAACATCATCGCGGCAACCAGCCTGACCGACGCTGCCCAGCAGGTCGTCAAGGCCGCGGAGGGTAAGTAATGAGCATCCTGATCAACAAAGACACCAAGGTCATCTGCCAGGGTTTCACCGGCTCGCAGGGCACCTTCCATAGCGAACAAGCCATCGCCTACGGCACCAAGATGGTTGGCGGCGTTACTCCGGGCAAGGGGGGCACCACCCACCTGGGCCTGCCGGTGTTCAACACCGTCAAGGAAGCCGTAGAAGCCACTGGCGCTGAAGCGTCCGTGATCTACGTTCCGGCTCCGTTCTGCAAGGACTCGATCCTGGAAGCGGCCAACGGCGGCATCAAGCTGATCGTTTGCATCACCGAAGGCATCCCGACCATCGACATGCTGGAAGCCAAGGTCAAGTGCGACGAGCTGGGCGTGCGTCTGATCGGCCCGAACTGCCCGGGCGTGATCACTCCCGGTGAGTGCAAGATCGGCATCATGCCGGGTCACATCCACCTGCCAGGCAAAGTCGGCATCGTGTCCCGTTCGGGCACCCTGACCTATGAAGCCGTGAAGCAGACCACCGACGCCGGCTTCGGCCAGTCCACCTGCGTGGGTATCGGCGGTGACCCCATCCCGGGCTCCAACTTCATCGATATCCTGAAGCTGTTCCAGGAAGATCCGAAGACCGAAGCGATCGTCATGATCGGTGAGATCGGCGGTTCGGCCGAGGAAGAAGCGGCTGCCTTCATCAAGGCCAACGTCACCAAGCCGGTGGTTTCCTACATCGCTGGTGTAACCGCTCCTCCCGGCAAGCGCATGGGCCATGCTGGCGCCATCATCTCCGGCGGCAAGGGCACTGCAGACGAGAAGTTCGCTGCACTGCAGGACGCTGGTGTGAAAACCGTGCGTTCCCTGGCTGACATCGGCAAGGCCCTGGCCGAGCTGACCGGTTGGGAAGTCAAGAAGGCCTAAATCTTCGCTGACTGCTCGCAAAGAGACCACCTTCGGGTGGTCTTTTTTTATGTACAGTGATGGGGCGTGGTGGCCACGACGCTGCGTATCAACGCGGCAGAAATACGCCGCTGTGGTGTTCCCAGTCTGAATAACTTTTGCTGATGCGACAGTCAGTTACGTCAGTCCGACAGCTTGTCCGGCAACTGTGCTGCTGCAGGACGCTTTTCGCTAGTATCCGCCCCTTACCGTGTCCTTGGTGTCACAAGCGCCTGGCGATGCATGCAGTGGTTCGAGCCAAACGCTCGGGCGACGTTTCCCGGATCCCTCAAGGAAACCCCCGCAATTCTTCGATTTCCTGCTTGTGGTATTTCCCCTTATGACTCGTTTGAAAGGCTCGGACCTCCTGGCCCTCGGCTTCATGACTTTTGCGCTGTTTCTTGGCGCGGGCAACATCATCTTCCCGCCCAGCGCCGGTCTGGCTGCTGGGGAGAATCTGCTTCCCGCGGCGCTCGGTTTTCTACTTACCGGCGTCGGCCTGCCACTGCTGACCGTGGTAGCCCTGGCGCGTGTCGGTGGCGGCATGGACCTGCTTACCGCACCCCTGGGCAGGATTGCCGGCGCAATCCTCGCGGTAGCGGTTTACCTGGCCATCGGCCCGTTGTTTGCCACGCCGCGCACGGCCGCGGTGTCGTTCGAGATGGGCATCGCGCCGTTCACCGGCAATGAAGGTGCACCGCTGCTGATCTACACCCTGTTGTATTTCGCTGCTGTGTTGTTCCTTTCCCTCAATCCGGGACGGTTGGTCGATCGCATCGGCAAATTCATCACCCCGGTACTGCTGGCTGCGCTGCTGGTGCTGGGCGGCGCTGCCTTGTTTGCTCCCGCCGGCGAGATCGGTGTGGTCGCCGAGAGCTATCGCGAGGCGCCGCTGGTGCAAGGCTTCCTGCAGGGCTACCTGACCATGGATACCCTGGGTGCACTGGTCTTCGGCATCGTAATCGCCAGCGCGATTCGCGACCGCGGCGTCAGTGATGCGGGGCTGGTGACCCGTTACTCGGTCATCGCCGGCATCATTGCAGCCATCGGCCTGTCGTTGGTGTATCTGGCATTGTTCTACCTCGGCGCAACCAGCCAGGGTATCGCGGGCGATGCGCAAAATGGCGTGCAGATTCTGACTACCTATGTCCAGCACACCTTCGGCACCCCAGGCAGTCTGCTGCTGGCGGTGGTCATCACCCTGGCCTGCCTGACCACCGCGGTAGGCCTGTTGACCGCCTGCGGCGAGTTCTTCAGCAAGCTGCTGCCGGTGTCCTATCGCAGCGTGGTGATTGCCTTCGGGCTGTTCAGCCTGCTGGTGGCCAATCAGGGCCTGACTCAGCTGATCAGCTTCTCCATCCCGGTGCTTGTCGGCCTGTATCCGCTGGCCATCGTGCTGGTCGCCCTGAGCCTGGCCAATCGTCTGTGGGTATCCCAGCCGCTGGTGTTCGTGCCGGTGATGGCCGTTACCCTGGTCTTCGGTGTGGCCGATGGTGTTGCTGCGACGCCCTGGGCCGACAAGGTGCCGGCCTGGTTCGGGCAACTGCCGCTGGCCGGTCAGAGCCTGGGCTGGCTGCTGCCGGTGGCGGTGACGCTGGCAGTAATGGTAGTGCTGGATCGCATTCTGGGTCTGCGCCAGAGCGCCACGGCTTAAGCGCCGTGTAAGACAAACGAGGCTGCCCACAAGGCGCCCTTTTTTGTCGAACAAGGAAAGAGGCAGGCTGGCTATAATCCGCGGTAGTCCTACAAGGAGTTGGCATGCTCAACAGCTATCCGTACCTGCCTCATGTACTCGCTGCGCTCTGGTTCGTCGTCTGCTGGGGCGGTTATACCCGCTACGCCTTCCTGAAGGCGCAAACCACACCCTGCCTGGCCAGTGTGCTGCACCTGTACCGGGAAGACTGGATGCGCCGCATGCTGCTGCGCGACAACCGCATCGCCGACGCCAACGTGATCGGTAATCTCGAGCGCAATGCTTCTTTCTTTGCCTCCAGCACCCTGATCATTCTGGCCGGTATCCTCACCGTGCTGGGGGCCTCCGACCGTGCGCTGTCGTTGTTGGCCGACATTCCCTTCGTGCAACAGGCCAGTCGGGGGTTGTCGGAAATCAAGCTGCTGTGCCTGTGCATCATCTTCGTCTACGCCTTCTTCACCTTCAGTTGGTGCATGCGCCAATACAACTTCGCCGCCGTGCTGGTGGGCTCGGCGCCTATGGTCGGTGAGCGGCATGTCACCGAGCAGGAGCGCAAGGCCTTCGCCGAGCGTGCCGCGCGGGTGATCTCGATGGCGGCCAACCAGTTCAACTTCGGTCTGCGCGCCTATTACTTCGGCATGGCGACGCTGGCCTGGTTCGTCAATCCCTGGTTCTTCATGCTGGTCACGGCCGGCGTGGTCGTGGTGCTGTATCGCCGTGAGTTCCATTCGGATGTGTTGGAAGTGATGGTCTATACCCCAACGCCGACCGCCGAGGTGGCCAAGGAGAAAAGTGAATGAGCATTCCATTCTGGTGCGTGTTCATCAGCGCCTTGTTGATCTTCATCGCCAAGGCACCCGTCGCCAAGGCCATGGCCGAGGAGGGCGGCGGGCGCTATGACAACCGCCACCCGCGCGCCCAGCAGGCGCGCCTGACGGGGTTTGGTGCGCGTGCTCTGGCGGCGCATCTCAATAGCATCGAGGCCTTTCCGCTGTTTGCAGCAGGTGTGCTGATGGCGCATGCCACGCAAACCTATGGCACTCTGGTTGACGTGCTGGCGATCACCTTCGTCGTCAGCCGTGTACTGTATCTGCTGTGCTACTGGTGGGATCTGCACTGGCAGCGCAGTCTGGTGTGGGTGGTAGGGTTGGTGTGCAGCCTGTTGCTGATGCTCAGCCCGGCGCTGAAATGAAAGAAGGCCCGCATTGCGGGCCTTCCTTGTTCATCACTCGGGATTACTGAGCGTCGACGGCATCTTTCACTTCGTCGCCAGCATCCTCGATGGCGTCGGCCGCATCGCTGGCCGCATCCTCAATTTTCTCGCCGGTGGTGGGTTCGTTACCCAGGGCTTCATTGGTTTTCTGTTCGATGGCTTCGCCCGTATCTTTGGCTGCATCGCCCAGGTTCTCCATCGCTTCGGAGACTGACTCCTTGGCCGACTCCATCTTGTCTTCCGGGGTTTTCTCGCAGGCGGCGAGGCCCAGGGCAGTGGCAAGCAGCAGGGCATAAGTCAGGGTTTTTTTCACGGTTATCACTCCATGTGTGAGAGTTTGCGGCGGCCAGGCGAAGCCTGAACACACTGCCTCTTCGAGTGCCAGCGTGCCGGAGAAGTTCCCTGGACGCAGCGGATGTACGGGGGGGTGCGATGTCTGTTGATGCGCTGCAGTGCAGATTTGCCCAGAATCATCGACTTCTCGATAGATTCGCGCAGCGTGGCTCTTTATCGTGGCGGGCTGTGCACACGGCGCAAGGTCGAAGCACCAGGGTTGAGTCGCGTCCGGCAGAGGCACGGCCGGCAGCGCAGCGAATTGTTGACAAGGATTATCCGGATGGACGCATTGCTGATTATTGGTGGCCTGTTGCTGATGCTGGCGGGCCTGGTGTGGCTGGTGATGCGTGCTTTCGCCACCAGCCTGCTATGGGGCTGGGGCAGCCTTATTGCACCCATCACCCTGATCTACATACTGCGTCACTGGCCGCGTGCGCGCAGTGCCGTGGGGCTGATTGCGCTGGGCTGCATTCCTCTGGTGGTGGGGCTGACGATGCTGGCCAGCAAGGATGCCGAGCGCCTGGCGGCGATAGTCCGTCTCGACTGGCTCAAGCCCGAGACGCAGGCGCCGGCTGAGTTGGCTATCGACCTTGCGGGCGAGCTCAATGGCCAGCCCTTTCGACCGCAGCAGGGTGAACTGATCGATGGTGTGCTGGTGTTGCGCGAGGGGCTGGATTTCTTCGCCTTGCGTGAGCTGAGCATTCGCCTGCCACAGGCTGGCGAGGGGGCGGTACGGGTCGATGTGTTGCCGCAGGATACTGGCGAGCTTCCGGAGGTCGAGCTGAGCTGGTTGCTCCCGGAACAGGATCTACCCGAGGCCCGTCACCTGAGCCGTGGCTACACGCTGCACCTGGACCTGCAGCCGCAAGCGCCCAACAGGCTGGTCGGAGACTTTCATCTGGTCATGCCGCCGCGCTTCAAGACCAGCCTCAGCGGGCGTGTCGAGTTGTACCGTGACCGCTTGCGTTATGTCGATGGCCGGGTCGATACGCGCTTCGACTCGCGCGACACCATCGCCCATGTGCTGCATGACTATCTGCAGCGTCGTTTCGCTACTCGCAACGTGGGCGAACTGAAATTGCCGGTGTTCAGCTTCACGGGCGATCACTTGCAGTTGCAGGTCGAGGCGCAGGTCGATGGGCGTGACGAGCGTCTGCCGCTGCGCCTGCACAAACGCGCCGAGCAAGGCTGGGGGGTGGAGGGCGACCGATTTGCCGCATTGCCCAACAGTGTCACGCCTCAGCCGCAGGCATCGCCTGAAGCCGCACCGGTCGTGGAGCGGCAAAGCCGGCCAATGGATCGCCGCCAACGTTTCAGCCTGGCGCGCCTGCAGCGCAACCCGGAGCAGTACCGCATGCTCAGCATGCGTTTGAGTCGGGCCAGTGGCGGCACCGTCGAAGGTCGCTTCGTGGGGATCGATGCCGACGGTAGCATCCGCCTCAGCCAGCAAATGGGCAGCGGTGGCGGACAAGCCAGTTTCAGTTTCAAACCGGAGGAAATTGCTCGCCTGGAACTGCTCGAGCCCTAAGCCCTTGAAATTGATCAGACTGCCCCCCATCTGCATGACATCCGCCGCCGCCCGCGCGGCATAGTCCTGCATGTGGAGTTAGATAACCATGAGTGTGGAAACTCAAAAAGAAACCCTGGGCTTCCAGACCGAGGTGAAGCAGCTGCTGCACCTGATGATCCATTCGCTGTACTCGAACAAGGAAATCTTCCTGCGCGAGTTGATCTCCAACGCTTCCGACGCCGCCGACAAGCTGCGTTTCGAGGCATTGGACAAGCCCGAGCTGCTTGAGGGCGATGCTGAGCTGAAGATCCGCCTGAGCTTCGACAAGGACGCCAAGACCGTCACCCTCGAAGACAACGGCATCGGCATGAGTCGCGAAGAGGTCATCACCCACCTGGGTACCATTGCCAAATCCGGTACCGCCGATTTCCTGAAGAACCTGTCCGGCGACCAGAAAAAGGATTCGCACCTGATCGGCCAGTTCGGCGTGGGTTTCTATTCGGCCTTTATCGTTGCTGATGAGGTCGAGGTCTTCACCCGTCGTGCCGGTCTGGCTGCTGCCGAGGGCGTGCACTGGTCGAGCAAGGGCGAGGGCGAGTTCGAGGTTGCCAACGTCGAGAAAGCCGAACGCGGCACCCGCATTGTCCTGCACCTGAAGAGCGGTGAAGAAGAGTTCGCCGATGGCTGGCGTCTGCGCAATATCGTCAAGAAGTACTCCGACCATATCGCGCTCCCAATCGAGCTGCCGAAAGAGCACTATGGTGAAGAAAAGGACAAGCCTGCCGAGGTCGAGTGGGAAACCGTCAACCGCGCCAGCGCCCTGTGGACCCGTCCGCGTAACGAGATCAAGGACGAGGAATATCAGGAGTTCTACAAGCACGTTGGCCATGACTTCGAGAACCCGCTGACCTGGAGCCACAACAAGGTCGAAGGCAAGCTGGAGTACACCTCGCTGCTCTACGTGCCGGGGCGTGCTCCGTTCGACTTGTACCACCGCGAAGCACCCAAGGGCCTCAAGCTCTACGTGCAGCGCGTGTTCATCATGGACCAGGCCGATCAGTTCCTGCCGCTGTACCTGCGTTTCATCAAGGGCGTGGTCGATTCCAACGATCTGTCGCTGAACGTTTCCCGCGAAATCCTGCAGTCCGGTCCGGTCATCGACTCGATGAAGTCGGCGCTGACCAAGCGCGTGCTGGACATGCTGGAGAAACTCGCCAAGGATAAGCCGGACGACTACAAGACCTTCTGGAAGGCCTTCGGTCAAGTGCTCAAGGAAGGTCCGGCGGAAGACTTCGCCAACAAGGAGAAGATCGCCGGCCTGCTGCGTTTCGCCTCCACTGCCGGCGAGGGCGACGAGCAGTCGGTGTCGCTGGCCGACTACCTCGGTCGGGTCAAGGAAGGTCAGGACAAGATCTACTACCTCACCGGCGAGTCCTACGCGCAGATCAAGAACAGCCCGCACCTGGAAGTGTTCCGCAAGAAAGGCATCGAAGTACTGCTGCTTACCGACCGCATCGACGAGTGGCTGATGAGCTACCTGACCGAGTTCGATGGCAAGCAGTTCGTCGACGTGGCGCGTGGCGACCTGGATCTGGGCAAGCTGGACTCGGAAGAAGACAAGAAGGCCCAGGAAGAAGTCGCCAAGGCCAAGGAAGGGTTGATCGAGCGGCTCAAGGGCGCGTTGGGAGAGCAGGTGGCCGAAGTGCGCGTCTCCCACCGCCTGACCGACTCGCCGGCGATCCTCGCCATTGGCGAACAGGATCTGGGCCTGCAGATGCGCCAGATTCTCGAGGCCAGCGGGCAGAAAGTGCCTGAGTCCAAGCCGATCTTCGAGTTCAACCCGGCGCACCCGCTGATCGAGCGCCTGGATGCCGAGCCGGATGAAGATCGCTTCACCGATCTGTCGCACATTCTCTTCGACCAGGCCGCGCTGGCTGCCGGCGACAGCCTGAAAGATCCCGCCGCCTACGTGCAGCGCCTGAACAAGCTGCTGGTGGAACTGTCCGCCTGATCTGCCAGGTACTGGAACAAGCCCGCTTCGGCGTAATGCTGTTCACTTAAGGTTGCACACGTTTGGCTCCCCTCTCCCATTTATGGGGGAGGGGCTGGGGGAGAGGGCTGAAAACACCGCAAACCTGCCAGTTTTCCCCTCTCCGAACGCGGCCCGCCCTAACCCTCTCCCCAAAGGGGCGAGGGGACTCATCGCGTCCGACCATTTCTTATGTGAACAGCATTCCTGCTTCGGCGGGCTTTTCTATGGGAATGATTGAACGGCTTTAATTGACAAGCTCAGCCCTGTCGTTTTAGATGCTGGCAATTGACAAGCTCAGCCCTGTCGTTTTAGAGGCTGGCAATTGGCTGGCTTTCTGCCGGCGCATCGGGGTTGTATGTCGATTATCGAGTTGTTCTTCATCATGGGCGCAGACCCAGGCGTCCTTGTGCTCAGCAGCTACGATGCTCCGCTCGTGCTGCTGTCTCTGGCCATTGCCGCCTTCGCTGCGGGCATGGCTTTGCAACTGGCTGGCGAGGCGCGCAAAAGTGCGCATCCAGTCGCCAGGCATATCACCATCTTCACCGGTTCGCTGGCACTGGGTGTCGGCATCTGGGCCATGCACTTTCTCGGCATGCTCGCCTTCGAGCTGTGCGCGGCAGTGCGCTTCGATCTTGGCATCACGCTGCTGTCGATGTTGCCGAGCCTGGCGGCGTCCTGGGTGGCATTGAGTCTGCTTTCCCGGCGTGAGCTCAGCCTGCAGCAGCTTTGCGTCGGAGGGGTACTGGTCGGTGCCGGTATCGGCGCCATGCATTACAGCGGTATGGCGGCGATGCAGATGGCGCCGCTGTTGCGCTATGACCCCTGGATGTTTGCCCTGTCCATCGTTGTGGCTGTCGCGCTGGCGATTCTCGCGTTGTGGGTGCGCTTCGGTCTGGAGGGGCGTTTGCCGACGCCCTGGGCGCTGCTGCTCAGCGCCCTGGTAATGGGCCTGGCCATCAGTGGCATGCATTACACCGGCATGGCGGCTGCGCGTTTTGTCGGCACGGCGGAATCCGAAGCGCCGATGGCAGTGGTCGACAGTGGCTACATTGCTCTCGCCATCACGCTGCTGACCGTGGCGCTTACGGTGTTCGTGGTAGTGGTCAATACCTTGCTGCGCTACCGCCGCATGAGCCATCAGCTCAAGGCGAGCGAACAGCACCTGCGCTCGATCTTCGATACCGCACTCGATGCCATCGTCACGGTCGATCACACCGGCACGCTGCGTTCGGCCAACCGTGCGGTTTCGCGGCTGTTCGGCTGGACGCCCGATGAACTCATGGGCCGGCATATGAGGACACTGATCTCGGCGCCCTACATTGGCGGGATCGAGGCGCAGGTGGAGCAATACCTGAGAACCGGCCGGCTGACCCTGCCCGCCGGCGAACGTGAATTGATCTGTCTGACCCGCGAGGGCGCGGAGAAACCCGTGCGCATCAGTGTCGGTGTCACGCATGCCGGTAGCCGACCGCTATTCGTGGTGTTCGTTGCCGATATCAGTGAGCGACAGGCGATGGAGAAGGCCCTGCGCGAGAGCGAACAACAGTACCGTTCGTTGATCAGCAATATTCCCGGTGTGTCATTCCGCTGCCTGCCGGATCGTGACTGGACCATGCTGTTCATCAGCGATGCGGTGCAGACCCTGACCGGATACAGTGCCGAGGACTTCATCAGCAAGCGTTGCGCGATTGCCGATCTCTACCACCCCGACGATTACCAGCGGGTGGCCGATGAGGTGGCCCTGGCCATCGAGCAGGCACGCAATTACACCGTCGAATATCGTTTGTTCGATCGCGATGGAGCCGAACACTGGATCTGGGAAAGCGGCAGCGCGGTGTGTGACGAGCAGGGCGTTCCACGCTGGATCGACGGCGTGCTGATCGATCAGACCGAGACCA
The DNA here is from genome assembly GCF_008041835.1 of Ectopseudomonas mendocina. Classification (GTDB taxonomy): domain Bacteria; phylum Pseudomonadota; class Gammaproteobacteria; order Pseudomonadales; family Pseudomonadaceae; genus Aquipseudomonas. The sequence continues at coordinate 108,435 of NZ_VRYE01000011.1, read as the reverse complement.
AGCGGCGTAATGCCGAGTACGAGGGCAAGGTCACGGCTATCAGCAAGGCCATGGCGTTGGTCGAGTTCGACCTAGATGGCAATATCCTCGAAATCAACGACAACGCGCTGGCCTTGTTTGGTTATAACCGCGAAGAGGTGGTCGGCCATCACCATGCCATGTTCTGCGCCCCTGAACTGGTTGCCAGTGATGTCTATCGCGAAGTCTGGGCAGAGCTGCGTGCTGGGCAACTCCGTATGGGCGAATACCGGCGCCTTGCCAAGTGCGGTCGGGAAGTATGGATTCAGGCCAGCTACAACCCGATCTTCGACACCGATGGTAAGCCGTTCAAGGTGGTCAAGTTGGCCACCGACCTGACTCCCCGCCGTGTGATGGAGCAGGATTTGCGCGCTGCCCGTGATCGTGCCGAAGCGGCCGCTGCCGCCCGCAGCAGCTTCCTGGCCAATATGAGCCACGAAATTCGTACGCCGATGAATGCCATCATCGGTTTCACCGAGTTGCTGCTGCAAACGCCACTGTCCGGCGAGCAGCGCCGTCATCTCGGCACCGTACAAAACTCCTCACGCTCGCTGCTGGGGTTGCTCAACGACATTCTCGATACCGCCAAACTCGATCGCGGCGCCATCGAGCTGGAGCAGCTGGACTTTTCCCTGCGCGAAGTTTGCGAGCAGGTGATCGCCAGCCAACGCCTGACGGCCGAGAGCAAAGGATTGCAGCTTTACCTGGATTACCCGGCGACGCTCAGCGAGTTCTTCTGTGGCGACCCGCTGCGCTTGCAGCAGGTACTGACCAATCTGCTCGGCAATGCGGTGAAATTCACCCTGCAGGGTGAGGTGCGGCTGAAGATTACGGGCGAGCCGGGTGCCATGCGCCTGGCCGTACAGGATACCGGTATCGGTATCGCCGCCGAGCGCCTGGAGAAAATCTTCGAGCCCTTTGCCCAGGCCGATGCGTCGATGAGTCGACGTTTTGGTGGGACCGGTCTCGGTACGACCATTTCCCGCCAGTTGGTCGAGCTGATGGGCGGCCGCTTGCGGGTCGAGAGTCGCGAGGGGCAGGGCAGCTGCTTCACCGTCGAGTTGCCCTTGCGGGCCGGCAAACGTCTGGCCGCGCAACCGCGTAGCGAGCTGCCGGCGTTGCGCCAGTTGAATATCCTGGCCGCCGATGACGTGCCGCAGAACCTCGAGTTGCTGCAGCTGAGCCTGGAACACTTCGGTCACCGCGTTCGTTGCGTGGCCGATGGCGAGGCGGCGCTGCTGGCATTCGCCGAAGAGCGTTTCGACATCATTCTGATGGACTTACAGATGCCGGGTGTCGATGGTTTGGAGGCCTCGCGGCGCATTCGTCAGCTGGAGGCCAGTGAGGCGCGAGAAGCGATACCGATCATTGCGCTGACCGCCAGCGTACTCGACCAGGATCGCCAGGATGCGCTGGATGCGGGGATGAATGCCTTTGCCTCGAAACCGCTGGATCCCAACGCACTGCTCTGGGAAATGGCGCGTTTGCTCGGTTTGACCGATGTGCCCGGCGCCGTCGTCAGTGCCACCCAAGTTGCCGACGACAGCTTGTTCGACTGGGTGCGTGGCAGCCGCTTATGGGGTGGGCCGTTACCCATGGCCCAGGCGATCAGCGTGTTCATCACCGAGCAGGCTGACCTGAGCATGCGCTTGCAGCAGTCGGTGCAGGCGCACGACTGGGAAAACGGACGGGCACTTGCACATCGCATGCACGGTGCGGCCGCCAATTTGGCCTTGAACCATCTGAGCAGCCTCGGCCGGGAAATCGAGCAGGCGTTCGTCGCACATGACCAAGCCACGCTGGGCAGGCTGCTGCGCGACCTCGAGCGAGCCCTGCAGGCCATCCGCGAGAACCTGCCGCAGGTGCCGCAGGCCAGCGCCGATGTGCTCGGTTCGAGCATTGATCCGCAGGTGTTGCTCAGCCATGCGATGCAACTGCGTAGCGCCCTGGTGCGTGGTAGCCTCGACGATGAGGCACTGCAGGCCATCGAGCGGGCTGCAAGCGGCAGCGCCCGCGCCAGCACCCTGAGCAGCCTGCGCCAGGCGCTCGATGACTTCGATTTCGATCAGGCACTGCTGGTGCTCGATCAACTGTTGCTGCAACTGCAAGACGAGGAAACGACTCCATCATGAATCAGGCTGCCGATACCCGTCCGCTGCTGTTGCTGGTCGATGACGAACCCAGCAACCTGCAGGTGCTGCGCCATATCCTGCAGGAGGACTACCGCCTGCTGTTCGCCAAGGAGGGCATGCGCGCGCTGGAAATGGCCGAGCGCGAGCGGCCCGATCTGATCCTGCTCGACGTGATGATGCCCGGCATGACCGGCTACGAGGTGTGCGAGCAGCTCAAGGCCAGCCCTGAGCTGAAGGCCATTCCCGTGATCTTCGTCAGCGCCCTTGGCGACGTCGAGGATGAGACGCGCGGCTTCGAAGTCGGTGCGGTGGACTACATCACCAAACCGGTCAGCCCACCCATCGTGCGGGCGCGGGTGCGCACGCATCTGTCGCTGGTGCGTGTCGACGAGCTCAGGCAGACCCGCCTGCAGATCGTTCAGCGCCTGGGTATGGCTGCCGAGTACAAGGATAATGAAACGGGTCTGCACGTGATTCGCATGAGTCATTTCTCCAGGGTGCTGGCGCTGGCGGCCGGTTTCAGCGAAAGCGCGGCCGAGGAGCTGCTCAACGCCGCGCCGATGCACGATGTCGGCAAGATCGGCATTCCCGATGCGGTGCTGCGCAAGCCGGGCAAGCTCGACGAAGAAGAGTGGCAGGTGATGCGTCAGCACGTAGAAATCGGTGCGCGGATCATCGGCGAGCACAGCTCGGGGCTGCTGCGCACGGCGCATCGTATTGTCCTGTCGCACCATGAGAAGTGGGATGGCAGTGGTTATCCCAATGGCCTGAAGGGTGAGGATATACCCCTGGAAGGGCGCATCGTTGCCATCGCCGATGTGTTCGATGCCCTGACCAGCGTGCGGCCCTACAAGCAGGCCTGGTCCGTGGAGGATGCCGTGGCTTTCCTGCGTGAACAGAGCGGTCGTCACTTCGATCCGCGCCTGGTCGAGCTGTTCATCGATTGTCTGCCGGAAATTCTGCGCATCAAGGAGCGCTGGGCCGAGCAACCAGCTTGCTGAAATCCTCTGTGTAAAACCTGCCTTCAGCCTAATGCTGATCAGTTAAGCGCCGGCTGCCTACGATCAGTCCCCTCGCCCCTCTGGCGAGCCATGTTCGGAGAGGGGTAAATGGCCGTTTCGCGGTATTTCGGCCCTCTCCCCCAGCCCCTCTCCCGTAAACGGTAGAGGGGAGCCAAACGCGTACAGCCTTAACTGACTGGCATTAGCCATGCGGGCGGCATTTTCATCGTCTTCGAGCAACTGGCGCACTTCGGCCGCTTCGTGCTCGTCGAGCAGGCCGAGCTGGTATTCGCCAATCAGGGCGCGCCGTTCTACGGGATCGTGCGGAATCATGCTTGCAGATACTCCTGCAGCGCGCGCAGGCCGGCGCGGATACGGCCTTTGATGGTACCCAGCGGGGTGCTCAGGCGGCTGGCGATCTGCTCATGGCTCAGGCCCCGGTAGAAGGCCAGCAGAATCGGGTTATGGCGCGGCTTTTCCAGGCGCTGCAGGCAGTTGTGCAGCAGGCGCTGCTCGGCTTGCTCCAGCGCCTTGGCTTCAGCCTGTGGGCTGTCGTCCAGCACGCGCTCGAAGAACTCATCGTCCACCTCGGTATGCGTCGCCACTGCGCAGGGCATTGAGCACGCGGTAGCCGCAGGATGCTATGCACCCAGGCGCGACCGCTACCCAGCTCGCGTCGAAAGCGTGCAGCGTGTTGCCAGATACGCACGCATGCATCGTGCAGGCAGTCCTCGGCCATATCGCGCCGCCCCAGCATGCTGATGGCCAGGGCCGAGCAATTGCCCGGCTTCTTGCCGATAGAGCGCCTGGAAGGCTCGTTTGTCGCCGCGTGCACAGGCTTCCAGGGTGCTTTCGTAGTCGAACTCGCGATCTGCCATGGGTCATCCGTTGGCCTGAAAAATCCGCATGCAGCTTATACCCGGGCACTGCGCTTCTGGATCACGCACAGGTAACAAAAAGTCGCCGGCACGGGTTTCAGCGCGGCAATTCGATGCGCGTGGTTTCGCCTGGCACTTGTGGCCAGTCGCCGACGGCCCAGCGCTGGCGCGCCTGTTCGATCAGCTCCCCGGTGCTGGCGACGAAGTTCCAGTTCATACGCCGCGGGCCGATGGGCTCGCCGCCGATCAGGGCCAGGTGGCACTCACCGTAGGCGCTGAGCAGAGGCGTTTCACCTGCCGGGATCACGGCCATGGTGTGCCTGGGCAGCGTCTCGCCATCCAGTTCCGCTTCGCCATCGATCAGGTACAGGGCGCGCTCGCTGTGTTCGGTCGGGATCAGCAGGCTGACCCCAGCGCCCAGACGCAGCTCGACATACAGGGTCGGTGAGCGAACCGGTACTGGTGATTCGAGGCAGAAACCACTGCCGGCGATCAGGGTGATCTGCACGCCCATGGCTTCGCTGCGGGGTAGCGAAGCGGCGGGGTGATGACTGTAAGCCGGTTCGCACTGTTCCTCGGCTTCTGGCAAGGCCAGCCATACCTGCAGGCCGTGGGCTCGCTTGTTCTGCCCGAGCTGCTCGGGCGGCGTACGTTCGACGTGGGCAACGGCGCGCCCTGCGGTCATCCAGCTGACATCGCCAGGGCCCACCAGTTGGTCCGAACCCAGGCTGTCCTTGTGCTGCAGCTGGCCTTCGAACAGGTAGGTGAGGGTGGAGAGGCCGATATGCGGATGCTGGGCAATGTTCATGCCTTTGCCGGCCGGGTAGTCATGCTCCAGCATGTGATCGAAGAACACGAAGGGGCCGATGCTGCGAAAGCGTGCCGAGGGCAGGGGACGCAGAATCGGTTGGCCGGGAATGTCCTCGGCGCGCGGGCGGATCAGCTGTAACTCGCTCATGCCGGTGCTCCCGCCAGGCGGGTCTCGATCTGGATGTCGGTGGTGGTCATCAGCTTGTGGATCGGGCATTTGTCCGCCACGCGCAGCAGTTGCTGGCGCTGTGTCTCGTCCAGTGGCCCCTTGAGCGCCAGGTCGACTATCAGGCGGTAGTTGCCCTGGCGCTCCTCGCTGTCGTCACGCTCGACGTGCACGTCGATGCCTTCCAGCGCAAGGCCGCGTTGGCGCGCATAGAGCAGCAGGGTCATGGCCTTGCAGGTGCCGAGGGCTGCGTCGAACAGATCGTGCGGTTCCGGTCCGGCGCCATCCCCGCCCTGTTCGGGCGAGACGTCGCCGATGAGCTGGTGCGAGCCGATTTCGATCTGCTGCTGCAGGCCCTTGTTGTTGTGAATGCGGATCATGGCGCTTCTCTTGAGGTGTGACGAATCGACACTGGCCAGCCTAGCCCAGCCTGCACCGATCACACCAGCGCCGAGAGCCTCACGTCCGCTCCCAGCACACGCAGCAGTTGCCCGCGCTCATCGACAATGGGGACTGAAACGGTAAAGCAGAAGTCGTCTGTGGCCGAGGAGCGGTAGACCTGGGTGATATGACTCTCCATGCGCTCGGCCACGGCGCGGAACCAGGGGCGTTGGCTCCAGTCGCGGCCGCGACAGCTGGCATCCTCACCGTGCGCCACATCGGCGGCGAAGACGTTCTCGGAAATCTGCACGCCGCGGCTGTCTACCAGGTAGAACAGCTCGAAACGGCTGTCGCGCGTCAGCGTATCGGCAAGCAGTCGTTCGGCCGCTGTCACGTCGCTGGCCAGCTCGGGGCGTTTGGCCAGTTGTTCGACGCTGGCGCGCACTGCTGCGTGAATTTCCAGGCGGAAGTCGCCGAGCCCGGCGAGCAGGCGATCACCGTCTTCGCGCACGGCCTTGCTGTGATGCAGCACCTGACCAGCCTTGCCAAGCAGCTCGCCAGCGACCTGGGCGATGTTTTGCACATCACCGTTGATCGAGCGCACCGCCTGGCCGATCTGCTCGGTGCCGGCGGCGATCTGGCCAACCTGAGCGTCCAGGCGATCCATGGCCTGGCGCGTGCTGTCCAGTCCTCCGCTGACGGCGAGAATGCCGGCGCGGCCGTCGGCCACCGCCTGGTTCATGTGCTGGCCGGCACTGCCGAGCTGCTGCATGCCTTCGCGGAAACGCTCGATGATGCCACTGACCTGGCCGGTGGCATCGGTGGTATGGCCAGCCAAACGCCGCACTTCCTCGGCGACCACGGCGAAGCCCCGACCATGTTCACCCGCGCGTGCGGCCTCGATGGCGGCGTTCAGGGCGAGCAGATTGGTCTGTTGGGAGATGCTGGCGATCACACCAATGACCTTGCTCACTTCATCGAGCTGTCCGGCCAGTTGCTGGATCACCTGAGCCAGTTGCGCCTCGCTGGCATCGATCACTTCGACTTGCCGTAGTACCGCCTGGCCGCTTTGCTGGCATTGGTTGAGGGTGGCGGAAACCTCGGCGGACAAGCGCGCGACTTCGCCAGCGCCGGGCACCAGCTCGGCGTCCAGTGTGGTGGTGACCTGCTCGCTGGCGCTGGCGATCAACTCCGATGACTGTGCCAGCGTCTGTCCGCTTTGTTGGTTGGCAGCGGCGATGCGCGCCAGTTGAGGCGCATGCGCGGCGATGCCGACGGCGGCGCCGAGGCTGGCGCGGATACGTTGCTGGAGGCCGGCGCTGAAATCATTCAGACGCACCATCCACTGGTAGTCCCCCGGGAGGCGAGTCGTGAGGTCGTGCTGTTGGAACAAAGCGTCCAATGCGGCCTCGTCCTGGGCCTTGCGGGTTGGCTTGCGCAGCAACTGCAACATGGTGATTCCCCTGTTTGGTCTGCCTGAGTCACTGCAAGCGAGGTGCCATCATTGGCTGACGTACCCATGGCCGTTTCAGGCCGTTAGCCAGCTATTAATGTTCCGGCTTGGTGCGGCCTCTGGTTGCCTGCTTCTTTTGAGGGCGCTGATGCGAATGGCGTGGGGTGATCTCCGAACTTGCCGGGCCGCTCGGCGGTCTATGCTGCTCGTACCGTCAGGAGGACTCGCCTTGCTCACATCTCGAACGATGCCATGGATACTCGCGCTCAGTGCCGTTATCGTCTGCAGCGCCCAGGCCCGCGAATACCGCTACAGCGACGCCCACCTGCACTACGTCGACTTCTTCCAGGAAAGCGCCGGCATGGACGAACTGCTGGAGAAGATGGCGGAAAACAACGTCGATCATGTGATGTTCTCCGGCATCCCGGTGGCCAAGAAGTGGGACGAGGACGAGCCCAAACGTCCGCGCTATTACGCGGGTGACGACGCCAATGCCTACTGGTACAGCGCGACCGACGTGTTCATCGCGGCCGCCTACAAGCGTCTGCCCGCCGAGCAGCGCAAGCGCTTCCATCCGTTTCTTTCCGGCTTCAATCCCAACGACAAGAACGCCGACGCGCATATCCGCCGTATGCTCGAGCTAGACCCTGGCCTGTGGCAGGGCATCGGCGAGGTCTTCACCCGACATGACGATCTCACCGCGCTGATTCATGGCAGTGCGCCGCGTGCCAACAACGAAGCGCTGGCGCGGGTTTTTCATCTGGCCGCCGAGTACGACCTGCCGGTGATGCTGCATTCGAACATCACCTCCAAGCGTGAGCGTGAGCCGATCTATCTGCAGGAAATCGAGGCGCCGCTGCGCAACCATCCGCATGTGCGTTTCATCTGGGCGCATGCCGGCACCAGCGCCGAGATTCACCGTCATCAGGAGAAGCTCGACTTCCTCCTGGAGACGGTCGAGCGCATGCTCGGCCAGTACCCGAATCTTTATATCGACCTGTCCTGGACCATGTTGCGCCCCTATCTGCTGGACGCGGACGGCAAGCCTGATCCGAAATGGGTGCATCTGGTCAGCAGTTACCCGGAGCGTTTCATGCTGGGCTCGGATGTGGTCGGCCGTTTCGGCAGCCTGGGCGACTACATGAAGGGCTTCGACCCGTTCCTCGATGCCTTGCCCGAAGACGTGGCGCACAAGGTGGCGCGCGACAACTTCCTCTCCGTGCTGCCGCGCCGGGTGCAGGCTGATCTGCCGAAGTGAAGTCGAACGCGACTACTGTGGTATGTGAGTGATCATGGCAGCGGGTTGAGTAGCCCGCTGCTATGGTGGCTCACTGCAATACGAGGCTCAGCACTTCGTCCATATAGCCCTCTTCGCCAATGAAGAATATGTGCAGATCGCCCAGGTTAGGTGCGCCAAGGCCTTGTTGGCTCCACAGATGCTCGATACGCATGCGGTTCGTACTTGGCGATAGGATGGCCGACTCTAGCCTCACTTCTGGATCATTCAGGCGAGCTTCAAGATCCTTGATGTTTTGGGCGAGCTGAACCTTGTCGCTGCCAGGGCCTTCATGCTCAAGACCGTGCGGGTCGATGAAGCAGATGCGCTGGCTGCCGTCAGACTTCAGGCACCACAGGATGAAGTCGGGATAGAAATTACCCGCCTCGAAGAAGCCAACGCCTTTGCGAGCCAGGTTGCGTAGCAAGAAGATGCGCTCGCCACGCTCGGCAAGATTCGCCTCGTTGGCTTGCAGCCATTGGCGTAGGTCGTCAACGAACTGGAATTCGGATTTGTTCAGCGCGACAGGCTGGATCTTCACTTTCTCGCTGGAAAGTAGTGGCTCGTAGAGGTGAGCATCCAGCCGCAGGCCCTGGATATAGCCGCTGTCACGCCAGCCAACCTGAGCGAGCTCGTCCTTCAGCTTGCGGATGTCGTCGATCAGGTATTGCTCCGTTGCTTCGACGATCAACTGATAGCTGGCGTCGTCGCCTGGCAGGTTTTCATGCTCACGCGTGAGCAGCACCAGCTCCATGCGCGGGTCGAGATATTTGCGCTTCTGGTGATTGAAGCAGCGTTCGAGAGCGCCACAGAGCAATTCCAGTGCAATGGACTGCCAGTGACGCAGATTGGCCATCGAAGGTGCCCACCAATGCGCTGGCACCAGGATGCGATACCAGTCCGGGATCTCCAGCAACGAGCGTAATGCCCCGGCTTTGATGATGACGTTATCCAGATGTCGCTGGCGACGGAAACGCTCCAAATCGAACCAAAGCCGATCCCAGTCCAGCATCGACAGCCTCAGGTTGTCGAAGTGGCGGGGCGGGTTGGCCATAGCCTCTGGTGTCTGGCCGGTGACCTCGGTGGCCTGGAGCATCTGCAGACGTGGGAAGCGATCGACCACCAGCGGCATGGCGCCTTTGGTCATGCCTGGGGGGAGGGCATCGATACTGAGATCCACGATGGGGCCATGTTTGCGGAAGTCGTACTGTTCCTGAGTGTCCTTGCGGAACTTGGAGCGCAGGATCTTGAGCTTCTGGCCGAAGTCATGGGTGACGTTGAGCTTGATTTCCTCGACATGCGGCGCGTCGTTCGGAGGCAGGCCTTCGCTTTCCAGAAAGTCGCGGAAGGTCGCCATGAAGTCAGCCTGCACGCCGAACACGTTCAGCGTTTCCAGGAAGTGAATATCCTGTGGCGGATTAACCGGCTGATAGCGGCTGGTACGCATCAAGCTGATGTCCTTGCCTTGCAGGCGCACGCCACGGCCGAAAAGCTGAATGATCTGTGCGCCCTCGCTCTGGCCCATACGCATCAAGCCAAGGCTGGACACGCGCCAGCAGTCCCAGCCCTCGATGAATTTCTTCGAGCCGACCAGCATATGGATGGGCGAAGTCGGCTTGTGCACGTCCGCGAATACCGGCTCGCCAAACTCGCTCGGGCGAACCTCGGCCAGGGAGTGTTTGTCTTCCAGCTCGCTCTGCACATGCTTGGCCAGCGCTGCGGCGTCACCCACGTTGATCACGCCAAAGGGTTGTTCGGCCTCGCCCACCTTGAGCAGCAGTTCGCCGCTGTCGCCTTTCACCCGCTCGACCACCAGATGACCACCACCAGGGGCGTGGAACAGGCGTTGGCAGATGTCGGCATAAAGCTGCGCCGCGCTTTGCTTCAAGCTTTTCAGGTAGGGGAAAGACTGTATGAAGATATCGCGGCCTTGGGCGTCGAGCAGGCCGGTCTGCTGGCTATTGCCGTTGAGCACGGTGTCGATGAGCGTGGTGAAGGCTTCACGATGGGCCAGAAAGCGCGCGAGGAAATCGAGGATCTGCGCGACGTCCGAGGGCGATACGCTTTCCTCGTCGACCTTGCGCCCGCTGACGCTGGCGCCGACGAAGACCCATAGTGGTTTTTCCAGGTTATAGCCGGCGTAACGCTTACCGGCCTCCGTGTACATGCGTAGCTGCTGATAGAACGCCAGCAGAGCGGCGGTGAGGTAGGTGTCCTTGTGCGCCAGCTCATCCTTGGGCAGGTTGAAGATGCGGTAGTCCTTGCCGTAACCGTCTGCATAAAAGTAGCGGTAGCTGTAATCGAACAGCACGGCCTTGGCGTAGCTTTCAGCCAGTGCACGGTCATTGGCTGCCTTGACGGCCTGTTTGAAGGTGGCGGAGTACTCGAAGGTAAAGCCCTTTGCTGCCAGCTTGTCGCGCTTGCTCTTCCAGTCGCTGCCGCTCATGCCGCGATGGCCTTCATCCACCAGCAGCAGGTTGGCATCGCCGAAGCTGTCGACCGCCATCTGCTTGACCTTTTGCTCGTCCGCCAGCTTGGTGATTTCGGTCAGCAGCGGCACATCCAGGGCATTTTGCCCGCGCGAGATCAGGTCACTTTCCTGGCGCAGCGGCTCGGGGTAGAAGCCGTTCTCACGCAGCTCACGCTCGTGTTGCTCGGATAAGCGCTCATTCGGCGAGAGCACGATCACCCGGCTGTAATCATCGGCCTGGCCGGTGGCCCGCGCATGGTGGGCAAACTGCAGCAGGTTGATGTGCATCAGCAGCGTTTTACCGCTGCCTGTGGCGTTCTGCAGGCAGAGCTTGTTGAGGTCTTCGACGGCGTAAGCGCCGATGCCGGTTTCGCGCCCCTGCGTGAGGTGGTGCTGGTTGAAGCGCTCAATAAAGGCATTGAGAGCAACACAAAGCCCCTGGCGGTCGTTGAAATAGCGGTCGAGGTAGATTTCGACAAACAGCAGCGTGAGCCACTGGAAGTACTTCCAGGCAATTTCACCTTTGTGCTTGCGACGAGCGTTGATGGTGCGCGTATGGGCCACCAGATTGGCGTCGTAGTGCTCCAACTGGGCCGGGGTCAATGCGGCATGGGGCGGCAAGTGTGAGAGCAGGGCAGTGAGAAAGTGGTGCTTGCCATTCTTGTCGATGCCCGCCGTAGCGCCGCGCAGACTTTTGGCGATGATCTCCAGCGGGCGAACGTTGTGAGTGCCGTCCTTGTGCGTGACCAGCGGGTCGATGCCAAACAGGCTGATCAGGTACTGATTGAGCACCAACGCCTCTTGGAAATGGCTGGCCACCAAGGGCGGCTGAGCTTTGCCTTTACGTGGAGCACGAGCCATCTCAGGCGTCCTCCCACATGCGCTGAGCGAAGGTTTCTTCGATCAAGCGCACGCGCATGGCCGCTTCCCCATCGCTGGGCAGCGCATGGTTGCCATTGACGTAAATGGTGGCGAACTCGCTCTCCCGTGGGTTGATGCCACGTTTGCCCAGCCAGGCCTCCAGCGCCGCCTGGTCGCGACCGGAGTTGCCGGTGAGCTTGCGCCAGATCACCAGCACGCGCTCGCGTGACAGTTCATCACCCGGTACACGCAGCACATGGCCCTCCACGGCGCGGAACCAGAACTCGCCGTCTTCACGCTCCTTGATGGAGGTGGCGCGCCAGCGCGTGTCCTGATCCTGCGGCAGCTCGGGATCGGTTTCGCGCACCAGCTCGATGGCATAGCGGCGCGGCTGATCGAGGTGGGCGACATGCAGGCCAATCAGCCAGTTGAAGGTTTCCACCAGGTCAATGGTTTTCTCCACCTGAGCATCGCTGCCTGGCTGTTTGACCTTGAGCTTGTAGGCGGTCGGGTCACTAAATTCGCGAACATTGAGCAGGCTCGGGCTGCCAGTTGTTTCGAACTCCAGCCAGTATTTGAGCAGATAGTCGCGGGCCATCTCACTGGAGTCGGTCGCGCTGACATTCAAACGAGGCGTATCTGGGAGTTGGAGATTGTTTAGCGTGTCCTCGAAAGATTCCAGGCGGATGTACTTCACCAGGAGAGAGTTGCCGTCGGCAGTTTCTGGATTACCCTCGCGCCATTTTGATGTATAGCCAATTTTCTGAATGCGAGTCTTGAGTTTTGAGTCGAAATGCTCGCCGGCTTCAACCAATAGGAAGCGCCTATTGAAGCTTTCTTCAGCATTCAGCCTAATCACAGCATCAGCAGTGGTGCCTGAGCCTGCAAAGTAATCTGCAATGATGTCTCCATTAGCACTGCTGATTTTGATAACACGCTTGATTAGCTCCAGAGGTTTTGCTGTCAGGAATGCGCCTTCACGTCCAAAGTAGGACACACTTTCTTTCATGCCATCTTGAGAGTGACCGACATCCTGGCAAGACCACCATGTCCAAGGAACCATTCCATCCATTTCATTCAAGAAACGCTTAACTGCAGGTCTGCCCGTGCCATCTCGGCCAAAATACATGCGATTATCTGCAAGCAGTTGTTTGTACTTTTCCTCAACTACGCCCCAGCAACGTCCTGCTGGTGGTGTCATTACCTGACCTGCAGGGTTGGTAATTTCATACATTTGATTTGGGCGATACCCCTGAGCTGTAAAGTCAGCAGCTTTCCAGGGGCCGCGAGGGTCATCATCGCTGTTGTCAAATTGATTAGTTTGGGTCGCAGTCAGCGGAAGCTTGCGTCTTGTTTCTGCGAATTTTTCCCGTTCTACTGCGAAGCAGTGTACATATTCATGTGCATCGCTGATTATAGTCCTTACATCTGGGGCATATCTTTTCTGCCAAACAATATCAGCGATATGATTTTCAGCGCCAAATACTTGTTCGAGATTGAGTTTTAGGCGGTGCGATTCGTTGTCATCGATTGAGGCGAATAGCGAACCCTCAGGTTTTAGAAGAGAATGACCTTGCTCAACTGCATTGGCCATCATGGAGAGCCAAGAGGATTCTTTGTATCCATCCCTGTAGAGGAACTCTCCGGCGCCAGTGTTGTAAGGCGGGTCAATATAGACAGTTTTTACTGATTTTTTATAGCGCGTGTTCAGCAAGGCTAATGCATGGAAGTTGTGGGCGTTGACCAATACGCCATTGGCACGCTCCTCCAGCTCGCTAATGCTGGCAATGATGCGAGATTTGAGTTCGTCACTTAGCTGTGCCGTGTCTATTACCAGTGCGCTATTTTTGTTAAGAAAACTGGGGGTCAGTTGGGTAACTCTGATGTCAAACAGCTCCCTCCATTGCTTTAGTAGGCCATCCTCTGGTGCTGCATTGGCTTCAGCACAGATGTCGGAATATAGCTCTTCAGAGATGCGATCCAATGAGATCAGCCAATTCGTCTCAACTACGAATTTCTTCTTGAGCCAAAGCTTCTTCTGGAAGTCTTCGAGCTGGGCGAGAAAGTCGATAATACGGCGGGCAATCTTGCGCAGTACACGCAGCTTCTTCAGGTAGTCATCCACGCGCGGAGCATCGGCAGCTTCGATATCGTCGAGGCGGATGATCTCGTTCTTGATATAGAAATCCAGCTCACGACGCAGGAATCCACCCAGGTTTTTATGGATGAAGTAATCCATGGTATTGCGTGCAGTGAATTGACTCAGGTATTTCCCTAATAAAGTTCGATTAGGCTGCTTGCTAGTGGGTGCTGGCGAAAGTAAAATGCTGAGTTGCTGAGTTGCTGAGGCCAGCTTGGCGAGTTGATCGCCAATCACCTGTTCGGCTTCAGCCAGGCGTTTTTGTTGCCAGGTGGCCGCCTGGCCGGTTTTTTCATGATCCGGACGGTAGTCGAACTGGATAACGAGTTCCGGCAGGCCTTTATCGTTGGTTTCCAGTTTCAGCGGCTCTGCCGCGTGGATGATAAAGAAACGCTCCTGGCCCTCCTTGACGTTATTGTGCTCACCCTCTGCGGCAGCGGCCAGGCGGAAGTGCACCTTCAGCGGGCTGGCCTGTGCGGGTTGGAAGTCGAAGCCGCTTTGCTGGCCTTGTTCCTTGGCCTGGGCCGTGCTGAGGTCGAAGGTGAAGTTGCTCAGCGCTTCGCTCGATTTGATGTAGTACTGGTCTTTGTTGGCCCAGTGCAGCATGACTTCACGGCCGTCATAAGGCACGGCATAGGGGGCGGCGCGACTGTCGTTCTCGGCGACGAAGTAGCGCTTGGACATGAAGTCGCCCTTGTCGTAGTAGCGGCTGAAGAAGCGGTACAGGTGCTCGTATACCTGGGCATCGTCCGCTAGCACGCCGCCACCGTCGCGGGCTTGCTGTTGGGCGAGTTCGAATTCCTTGCCGACCTTGGTGCCGCGATACTCGGGTTTCAGTTCGCCCGTGGGCAGGAAAGCATCTTCGCCGAGTGTTTCAGCGACCTTGACCCGAGCGGCTTCGAGCGAGTCGTGAGCGTTGCTTTGCGATTGCTCGGCAAAGTGGGCATCGATCTCGCTGCCCAGTTCGGTATCGATAAAGGTCTTTATCTGTGCGCTACGGGCGTGAAGGATGCGGTACAAACCAAAGTCGAGCTCGGGTTGGTTGAGCTGGAACAGTTCGCCCAGCAGGGCGATGAATTGGTCTTTTTGCTTGCTCATGGGTACGTCTCGATAAAGGTCAGGCGTAGGCCTGGAATTCGTTGCTGTCGCGCGTCAGAAGCTGCATCAGCTTGGGATGAATGAAGAGTTTTTCCTTGCCGACCTGCACTTCGCGCAGCACGTCGATGCCGACCAGCTCTTTCAGGTAGCGGGAGGCGGCCTGCCGCTGCGCGATCTGCTTGTCGACCAGATTGCTGATACGGCAGTAGGGCTGTTCGAAAATCACGTCGACCAGCTCACGGGAATAGGTTTTCGGCAGGCGTTCGCGCACGAACTCGGTGGTGTGCTCCGAGAGGCTGCGGATGGCGGCGATCTTGGCGGTGGTCCAGCGGGCGGTTTCTTCCACGGCGCTGAGCATGTACAGCAGCCAAGGTTCCCAGGCCTGGTCGCGGGTGACATCCAGCAGCAGGCGGTAGTAATCAGCGCGGTGGGCGATGATGTAACGGCTGAGGTAGAGAATCGGCAGACTCAGCAGACCTTCCTGAATCAGGTACAGGGTGTTGAGCACGCGCCCGGTGCGGCCGTTGCCATCGGCGAACGGGTGGATCGCTTCGAACTGGTAATGCCCAACGGCCATGCGTACCAGCGGGTCGAGGTCGGTTTCGTTGTGCAGGAAGCGCTCCCAGTTGGCGAGCAGGTCGCGCAAATGGTCTTCACCTTCCGGTGGTGTGTAGATGATCTCGCCGGTGCGGTCGTTGGCCAACTGGGTACCCGGCACCCGACGAATATCCATATTCACGCCCTTGAGCGTGCGGCAGATCTCCACTGCCGTAACGGTCGAGAGTGGGCGCTCGCTCAAGGACAGATAGCCCTGGTGCAGGGCTTTGCGATAACGCAGGGCTTCCTTGGTGGCCGGGTCGGCGTGATTGTCGCCATCCTGGGCATGCTGGAAGAGCAAATCCGTGGTAGTGACGATGCTTTCGATTTCCGAGCTGTCCTTGGCTTCCAGTAACGGGATGGTGTTGATCAATACCGTTTGGTTGGGAATCAGCTCGGCTGCCTGCTTCAATTCCGCCAGGGCTGTGCGGGCCTCGATGCAGCGCTTGAGCACTGCACGGGTTTCCAGCTCTGCCGTGGGCGGCAATGGCGGAAGTTGGTTATAAGGCTTGTCAGCCTGCCAGGGCAGGGGGGATGCAGTCATGGATGCAGTCCTAATCCTTAGTATCCATCTAACAGGCCGTTGAAAAACTATCTGCGTTGCCATTGCTGCGTTAAAAACAGGCTCGTGCGCGAGTCCGATCAAAATGCTCATTTACAGCTCGTAAACTCCGCTTTTTCGCCTGCTTTTGCCTTGCACTGGTTGCCTCGCTTACGTTTTTCAACGGCCTGCTAGTGGCAAGGGCGCTCTGGTGAGCGCCCTTTCGTGGTTGCAGTGTAAACATGTATGCGCGACGTGTCGCTATTATTAGATTTCGGCGACACGTTTTGCGTTCATGTCGTTGGTAGCGACATGTGTGCTCTTCGTGTTCTCGAAATGCTCTTTCGGCGACGTGTCAAATCACGGCCCAGCGCACGGTGAAGAGTGTTTGGGTACGGCTGGCGCGATGCAGGCGTTTCTCCAGGGCTTCGATGAGCGCATCGCGGCGAGCCTCGATTTCGTCCTCCACGGAGAAGATTTCCTGGCGTTGACGCCGCTGTTCTCCCTCCACCTTGCGAATGTGATCCTGCAGACGGCGGGCCTCGTCCATGCTCTGGGCAACTCGCGCTTGACGTTTCAGTCCTTTGAGCTTGAGCTTGGTGTCTTGTAGGGCTTGCTCGGCAGCGAGAATGCGGTCTTCGGCCCAGGCATCGAGCTTGTCGCGTTCTTGCTGGAAGAACTTGTCATTGTGTTCCAGTGCTTGGCTCAATGCGGCATCGATCTGGCGACGGGCATTGCCATGTAGATCATCAGGCGGGCTGATCTGCGTTGGCTCTACATTTGCGCAAAGCTGGAAGAGCTTCTCGCAGGTTTCTTGATCGAGTAGCTCGCCGCTATCGGTCATGGCGGTGAAAACCAAGTGCTCTTCGCGCTGAAAACTATCGAGCTCAAGCAGGTTGAGCTGAAGCCAGCCCTGTTTACCCAGCAGTTGCTCGATCACGCTGATACGTGGGTTACGGGCTTCAAGCCATTGCGCATAACTGAAGTGCAGCGTTGCGCTGGGCGCCTGAGCGCTGCGGCCTTGATCGAGAACGTATTCACCAAGGGGGTGTGTAAGCCGGTAGATGCGGGTGTTTTCAGGCTGGATCTGCTTGGCCTGTTCGCCTTTGCGGATGAGCTGATAATGCCCTGTGACCACCTGTGGGAGAGGTGGCAGCTGGAGATCGAAAGCCAGGTTCTGGCTGTCGAATTTAGCGTGCTCAGCCAGGATGTACTGAGTCAGCTTCCAGAACAGGCGGGTTATACGGTCTAGCTGGCTTTCGGCGCGCTCTTTGTGGGTCTTGAGCAGGCTGTGAATGTCCGCATCGAAGTTTTCCAGCAGGAGCTTTTCGGTTTCCAGCATTCTTGCCTGGATGTCGGCGTCCAGTTCGGCGCGCAAGCGGGTGAACGCTGCGTCGATCTCTTGTGGGGTGCGGCAGCAGTCGTAGATCTCGGCAATGCGCTTCTCGAAGTCAATGCCGGCTTCGATCCTGCCGAGCACCTGGTCGGACGCACCAAAAACGCCCTCGAACAAATGGAACTTGTCCTGGAGGAGTTCCAGGACTCGTCGATCTGCGGCATTGCGCTGGTTGAGGAAGTTGATGACGACCACGTCAAACCGTTGGCCATAGCGGTGGCAACGCCCAATGCGCTGTTCTACCCGTTGCGGGTTCCACGGCAGGTCATAGTTCACGACCAAAGAGCAGAACTGCAGGTTTACACCTTCGGCGGCAGCCTCGGTCGCAATCAGAATTTCGGCCGTATCACGGAAGTGATCGATAAGCGCTGTGCGGCGATCGATAGCTGGCGAGCCGGTTACACGGTCACTACCCTGGTAGCGAGTCAGCCAGCGTTGATAGATGCCGGTAGCGGCCTCACCCTGGTTGCCACCACTGAAGGTGACGACTTTGCCAAGGTGGCCGTGGGCTTCTAGAAAACGGGCCAGGTACTCTTGAGTCCGGCGTGACTCGGTGAAAATGACGGCCTTGCGTGGGGCGCCCATGCCGGACATGCGTGCAAAGCCTTGCTCCAGCGCATTGAGCAAGGCGAATGATTTCTGGTCTTCGCGAATGCTGTGGGCAATCTCGATGTAGGTATCGTGCTCGGTGATTTCCTTGCTCAGCAGCTCGAAGTCGATCTTGCTTGCAGAGTCTTGGGCTTCGTAGCTAGCTGCCGCTTCTGCGGCTTCCAGGAGGTCTTCTTCGAGTTCGTTCTCTTCGATCAGATGCTCGAACCATTGCTCATCAATGCTCTGGCGATCCAGTAGCTTCTGTAGACGCGCTTTGATGGCTTCAAGGGTAGCCAGAACGGCTTCTGTCGAAGAGGCCAGGAGCTTGCGCAGGATGAGTGCGACGAGATGCTTTTGCCGCTGTGGAAAGCCGTAGCTGAAGTCGCGATGCAAGTAGGCGGAAATGAGATCGTAGAGGCGCTGTTCATCATCGCTGGGGGTGAACGGCGTAGTCAGTGCGTGACGCTGCGTATAGGGCACGTACTCAAGGACGTCTTTACGCAGTGTGCGCTTGATGAAGGCATGCAGGCGGCGACGTAGCGCAACTAGATCCGCGTCGATGTTGCTGTACTGGGCACGGAAGCTGCGCTCATCGCCGAAGATGTCTTCGTCTATCAAGGAGCTGAGACCATACAGCTCCGTCAATGAGTTCTGCAGAGGGGTGGCGGTCAGCAGAAGCTTGCGCCGTCCAGCCAATGAACGCTTGAGCGACTGGCCGGTTTCATTGCTTTTGCGATGGGCGTTGCGCAGTTTGTGGGCTTCATCGATGGCGACCAAATCCCAGGGAATGTTGCCAAGCTGCTCCTCCATCCGGGCTGCAAAGTTCAGCGACATGATGCTGATGACGTCGCGATCCAATGGGTCGTAGATGCCTTGCTCGCGGAGCAATTTCCAGGTCCGTGCGTCCAGCACCTGGGTCGGTAGGTTGAATTTGTCGGAGAGCTCCTGTGCCCACTGTTTGCGCAGCGCTGCCGGGCAGATGACGAGCAAACGACGGCGGCGTTCTGCCCACATCTGGCACAGGACGAGCGCGGCTTCGATGGTTTTGCCGAGGCCTGCCTCATCCGCCAGCATCACCCCTTTGCTGAGTGGGTTGTGCAAGGCGAAAAGGGCTGCGTCTATCTGGTGTGGATTGAGATCGACACTGGCATCGAATAACGATTGGGAGAGCCGATCCTCTTCGCTGGCAGCGCGACGGCGCGTGAGCTCCCAGGCGAAATATTTGGCGTGATGCGGGGTAAGGCTGCTTGGGGGCGTGAGCGACGGCATCAGGTTCCCTCGGTAATGTCCTTTAAACCGTGCGGTGCAGTCTTACAAGCAAGGGCGGTAAGGGCAATATGTCATCAACCTGTCATTCACACGTCATAGGCTCGCGCTCATCTCAACGAGGAGTGCACCATGCATTACACCCGAGTGGCCGTGATGGCCGGTCTATTCGTCTGGGCAGGTCTGAGCCAGGCTGACGTCCGTGTCGAAGGGCTGGTGGAATACGGCATCTTCAGCAGTCAGTATCAGGATTTTCAGCCCGGCGAGCGGGTACTGACCCGCAGCAATCAGGACATCGAGCGTACCGAGCAGATTCCCGCCAAGCTCGGCACCAAGTTCGGCATGCGTTACAGCCTGGCCGGCAAGCGTGAGGGCGAACCCCCCCTGACGTTGTTGTACCTCACGCCAGGCGTTGTCACGCCGGATGGTCAGCGTCATGACAAGTTCGAGGTGCAGCAGAAGCTGGTAGTCGGTGCTCCGCAGGACGTGATGGCCTTCGAATTCACCGAACACCACGAGGTGGTGCCCGGTGAATGGCACTTCATCGTCTACCAGGGCGACCGCAAGCTGGCCGAACAGCGCTTCACCGTGCGCTGATCAGAGCAAGATGATCGCCCAGGTCAGGGCGATCATCAGCAGCGCGACCATCTGCGCCGCGCTGCCCATGTCCTTGGCCTGCTTGGACAGCGGGTGCAGATTCAGCGAGATGCGGTCGACCACCGCCTCGATGGCGGAATTGAGCAGCTCCACCACCAGTGCCAGCAGCGGGACTATTACTAGCAACGCGCGTTCGGCGTGGCTGACATCGATCAGGCAGGCCAGCGGCAGCAGGAGCAGATTCAGCCAGACCAGTTGACGGAACGCGGCTTCACCCTGATAGGCCGCACGCAGCCCGGCCAGCGAATAGCCGGTGGCATTGAGGATGCGCGCCAGGCCGCGGCTCCCCTTGAAGGACAGGGCGTCCAGATCGGAACTGTCGTTCATGGTTGCAGCCTACCCCAGGGATCGTTCAGGGCCTGCTGGTAGGCCTGGTGCAGGTAACTCATGTCGGCGTCGGGCATGGCGCCACGATGCCGGTCCAGCTGGCCCAGGTCGCGCCGCGAGGCGCTGGCGACGCGCCAACGTCGCCGGCTTTTTTCCAGATCCAGCAGGGCGATATCCACGTCACCATCGCTACGGGCTTTGACGAACAGGTGCTTGGCATAGCAGCAGCCGTGTTGCCAGCCGCCCAGGTGCAGGCGTGCGAGTGTTACCGCCAGGCGTCGCAGCATGACCTCATTGAGCTGCGCCACATGGGGCTCGCTGTACCACTGCTCCAGGCTGACGAAACCCGGTAAAGCCTCGGTGACCAGCAGTGCCTGCCATTGCCCGGCCTGTTTGCGCGCTGAGCAGTAAACGATGTTCGGTGTGCGAATACCGAGGCGGGCGAAGGCGCGATAGGCCTGTAGCTCACGGAGAATGGTAGGCCTGCCCAAAGGATGGCGTAGCGAGCGGTAGATGTGCCCGTTCTGGCGTTTGCAGTAGAGCAGCGGCCTGCTGCCGTCCCAGTGCTGCAGCAGGCGTACACCGCTTTCGCCGCCGCGCCGCTGGTTGGCCAGCTCGACCCATTGACCAGGGCTGTGCCACCAGCGATCGAACTCGGTAGAGGGCAGGGCGGCCAGTGCTTGTTCGCTGAGAACGCCCATTTCAGGCCTCCTTGCGCAGTACGTAGGTGCGCCACATGGCATAGCCGGGCAGGAAGTCCAGGTGGCCGAGTATGGCGAAGCCGGCCTGGTGGAACTCATCCTCAACGGTCTTGCGAAGGACGACGAAGCGGTTCTGGTTCTGCGCCGCACGGCCCTGAGCGGCGCGCCGGGCCTCCAGGCGCCGGCGTTTCCAGGCCTTGTAGTTGCCATCGACCCACAGCGAGACGATCACCGTGTCGCGGCTGACGCGGTGGAACTCGCGAAGGATGGCCAGGCGGTGCTCGGCCGACTCGATGTGATGCAGCAAGCGGATGCAGAAGATGCAGTCCACCGCGTTGTCACCCAGGTCGATCGCGAAGGCCGAGGTGCGGAAGCTGTTGACTCGCGCCACCACCTCGGGGGGCTGTGCGGCACGCGCGGTGGCGAGCATATCGGCGGAATTGTCAGCGGCGAGGATCACCCGGTTTGGCTGCTCACAGAGCATCGGCCAGAAACGGCCGGCGCCGCAGGGCAGGTCGAGCACCAGGTTCGGCTGATCGGCCATCTGCAGCGCACGGCGCGCCACCTGCACGTCGCGCCAGTGGGACAGGCGCCGAAACAGGCCGTCCTGATGCTTGTGCAGGTATTGCTGGGCGTGCTCGAAATCGTACTTGCGGGAAAAATCCAGTTCGATGGGGCTTGGCTTGGGCATGATGAACGTCCCTTGATGGCTACGTTCGCCACCTTAGAGAGCCGCGCATCAAGGTCCCGTCAAAGGGACGTGAAAATTTCGTCAAGCGCCATTGTTCAGGGTGACCCGGAAGCGGGTATGACCTGGCTTGCTCTGCAAACTGACGCTCCAGCCCTGTTTGGCGCAAATGCGTTTGACCAGCGATAGCCCCAGCCCGAGCCCCTCGCCACGTGCCTGCGAGCCGCGCACGAAGTGCTGGAAGATCTGCTCGTGCTGCTCGGCAGGAATGCCGGCGCCGCTGTCCTCGATACGAAACGCGCCCGCTTCGAGGATCAGGCGCACACTGCCGCTCTCGGTGTAGTGCAGGGCATTGCGTAGCAGGTTGGCCATCACCGTACCGAGGAACGTGGCGTTGTAGCGGCCGTCGTCCTGGCCTTCCTCGATCAACTGGAAGTCCAGGCCTTTCTCTTTCATCAGCGCGCCCCAGCGACTGGCTTGCTCATCGGCGACGGCAGCCAAGGTACGGTCGCCGACGAACGCGGCTTCGTTGCTCTTGTCGCGCGCCAGCTGCAGGAATGTCTGCACCAGTTCGCGCATTTCCTCACTGGCGCGGGCGATGCGCGCCACCTGTTCCTTCTCGCGCGAGCCCAGGGGCGCCTCGGCAAGCAGCTCGCAGGAAGTGGCGATGACCATCAGCGGTGTACGCAGTTCGTGGCTGACATCGCTGGTGAACAGACGCTCGCGCTCCAGGGACTGACGCACCTGGCCCAGCGTGCTGTCGAAGGCAGCGGCCAACTGGCCGATTTCGTCGTCGGGGTAATCCGGTGCCAATGGTGGCGCCAGCGGATGCAGCTGGTCGCGATGACGCACCTGCTGCGCCAGCCGGCTGATCGGCGCCATGACCTTGCGCGCCATCATCAAGCCCAGGCCCCAGGCGGCGATCACCGTCAGCAGAAAGCCCGCCAGCACCACATTGAACAGCGCATTCTCGCGGGCTTCGAATTCCTGTTGCTCCTGCACCAGCATGTAGGTCTCGCCGTTGATCTTCTGTACGTAGACGTAAAACGCCTCGTTGCCGCTGACGACCTCGTTGAACCCTTCCCGCAGGCCGTCATATTCGGGCGGGATGGCATAGTCGGGATTATTCGACGAGAAGAAGCGGGTGCTGGAGTCCAGGCGCGGTGGGTGCCCCTGGCGGATGTCCTCGTTCAGTGTTTCACCCAGCTCGCGACTCATCTCCTGGGAAACCAGATGCTCCTCGATGAAATGCACCACACCGACGATGCTCAACGAGAACAGGCCGCTGACCATCACCGTCATCAGCACGAAGGCGATCAGAATCCGGCGCTGGAAGGGCTGCTTAGACAGCATCGGGGTTCTCCGCCAGGCGATAGCCGACGCCGTGGATGGTGTGCAGCAGTGGTGTGGGAAAGGGTTTGTCGAGTACCTGGCGTAGTTGATGGACATGGCTGCGCAGGCTGTCACTGTCCGGGCAATCGTCGCCCCACAGGGTTTCTTCCAGCGCTTCACGGCGTACCACCGCTGGGCTGCGTTGCATGAGGATGGCCAGCAGCTTGAGGCCCAACGGGTTGAGCTTGAGCAGTTGGCCGGCGCGACTGACCTGCAGGGTATCGAGGTCGTAGCTGAGATCGGCGACCTGCAGCTGGCGTTTGCGGCTGCCGCGGCTACGGCGCAGGATCGCTTCGATGCGCGCCACCAGCTCGGACAGGGCGAAAGGCTTGATCAGATAGTCATCGGCGCCGGCATTGAGCCCCTTCAGGCGATCATCCAGCGCATCGCGCGCGGTCAGCATGAGGATGGGGACTTCGCTGCGACCATCCTCGCGCAGGCGCTTGCACACCTGATAACCGTCGATGCCCGGCAGCATGATGTCCAGCACGATCAGGTCGTAGTGGCCGCTGCTGGCCAGGTGCAGACCGCTGAGACCGTCCTGCGCGCAGTCGACGGAAAAGCCCTTGAGCTGCAGGTAGTCGAGCACGTTGGCGAGGATGTCTCGGTTGTCTTCGATGACCAGAATGCGCATCGCGAGTAATTCCTGGGTTTGACGATTTTTTCACACGGCTTTGACGAGAGGCTCACGGCTCGCCTCGCAGACTGCGGCACGTTCATCCTGCAAGGATCATACGATGCCACGTCTCCATTACGCGCAACTTCGTTATCTGTCGATCATTCTGCTGGCTTGGCTGGCGGTTTTCTTCCTCACTCGTAGCGTGCTGCTGATCGCGCATCTGGGCGATGCCGGTGTCACCCTGCCGAACCTGCTTGGCCTGTATGGCGTCGGTCTGATCTATGACCTGAGCTTCCTGGTCTACGCCGCCGCGCCGCTGGCGCTTTACCTGCTGCTGTGTCCTGCCTGGTTGTGGCAGCGCCGTTGGCACCAGCGTCTGTTGATCGCCCTGGCGGCCGTCAGCCTGTTCGCGATGTTATTCACCGCGGTGGCCGAATGGCTGTTCTGGGACGAGTTCGGCGTGCGCTTCAATTTCATTGCCGTGGACTACCTCGTGTACTCCAAAGAGGTCGTCGACAACATTCTCGAGTCCTATCCGATTTATCCCTTGCTGGCCCTGCTAGCTGCCCTGGCCATAGGCCTGACGCTGGTGCTGCGACGACCGCTGCGGGCCGCACTGGAAGCACCGCGCCTGCCTGCGCTGCAGGCTGTCAGTACGCTGGTCATGTTGGCGTTGCTGGCAGGCCTGTGCAGTGGTCTGGTCGGGCAGGACGCGCCGCGTGGTCTGGGTGGCAACACTTACCAGCGGGAATTGGCCAGCAACGGTCCGTATCAGTTCTTCGCCGCATTCCGTAACAACGAACTGGACTACCAGCAGTTCTATGCCACCTTGCCTGATACGCTGGTAGCTGCGCAGCTGCGCGCCGAGGTGGCCGAGCCCAATGTCCGTTTCATCGGCAGTGACCCGCAGGACATTCGCCGGGTGATCGACAACCCCGGCCAGGCGCGCAAGCTCAACGTGGTGCTGGTCACCATCGAGAGCTTGAGTGCCAAGTATCTGGGCAGTTTTGGCGATACCCGTGGGTTGACCCCGAACCTGGACGAGCTGCGCAAGCACAGCCTGGTGTTCACCAATTTCTATGCCACGGGTACGCGCACCGACCGCGGTCTGGAGGCGCTGACCCTGTCGGTACCGCCGACCCCGGGGCGCTCCATCGTCAAGCGCATCGGCCGCGAGTCCGGCTATGCCAGCCTGGGCCAGCAGTTGGGCGCGCAGGGCTACGACAGCGTCTTCGTCTATGGCGGGCGCGGATACTTCGACAACATGAACGCCTTCTTCGGCGGCAATGGTTATCGCATCGTCGATCAGAGCAGCGTCGATGAGTCCGAGATGAGCTTCCAGAATGCCTGGGGCATGGCCGACGAGGATCTCTACCATCAGGCGCTGAAGGTGGCCGATAGCGACCATGCGGCCGGCAAGCCGTTCTTCCTGCAACTGATGACAACCTCCAATCACCGGCCTTACACCTACCCGGACGGGCGTATCGACATCGCCTCCGGCGAGGGGCGTGAGGGAGCAGTGAAATACACCGATTACGCCATCGGCCAGTTCCTCGCCGAGGCGCGCAGCAAGCCCTGGTTCGATCAGACGCTATTCGTCTTCGTCGCCGACCATACCGCCGGCAGTGCCGGGCGTGAGGACCTGCCGGTGGCCAACTACCACATCCCCTTATTCATCTATGCCCCCAGCTACATCGAGCCGGGCGAGTACCGCGACGTGGCCAGCCAGATAGACGTGGCGCCGACGCTGCTCGGCCTGCTCAACCTGGATTACGTCTCCACCTTCTTCGGCCGCAACCTGCTGCGCGCGGATCATCCAGCAGGCCGTGCGCTGCTGGGCAACTACCAGCACCTGGGGCTGTTCGACGGCAAGGATTTGGCGATTCTCAGCCCGCGCCGGGGCATGCGCCGCCATGACGATGCCCTGGGGCTGAGCCATGAGTCGCGCAGCGATGGCGACGATCCGCTGCTGCGTCGCGACATCGCTTACTACCAGGGCGCCAGCCATGCCTTCAGTAAACATCTGATGGCCTGGCATCCAGATAGCCAATCCAGCCAGCAACTCAGTGAGCGCTAAGGAGTGGAAATGTCATCCCGTTATTTCGACTTTCGTCTGGCGCTCGGCATACCGCTACTGCTCATGGCGCTGCTGCTGGCGTTCGACCCCAGCCCGGTGGATTTCGCCCTGGCGCGGCTGTTCTACGAACCCGGACAAGGTTTCATCGGGCGTAGCAGCTTCTGGCTCGAGGACATCCTGCATGACCGCGCCAAGCAGGCGCTGATCCTGCTCGGTGTGCTGGCTATCGCAGGCTTTGCGCTCAGCCTGCTGCCCACGCGGTTACGCTTTTGGCGGCGGCAGCTGGGCTATCTGGTGCTGGCGCTGGGTCTGTCGACTTCGGTGGTCACGCCGCTGAAGACGCTGACCGGTATGCATTGCCCCTGGAGCCTGAGCGAGTTTGGTGGCCAGGAGCAGTTCACCCCGCTGCTAAGCGAACGTACACCCACCGCCAACCCTGGCCGATGCTGGCCGGGCGGGCATGCCTCGGCAGGATTCTCGCTGCTGGCGCTGTTCTTCGTCTTGCGCGACCGCCGCCCACGTGTTGCGCGAATCGCGCTGGTGGTGGCGTTGGGGCTCGGTTCGCTGTTTTCCCTGGGGCGGATGTTGCAGGGCGCGCACTTTTTCTCGCACAACCTGTGGACGCTGCTGATCGACTGGGTGATCTGCGTGCTGACCTATCGCTGGCTGCTTTACCGAGCGCCTGTCGCACAAAACTCAGGGAATCAGGTGGTCTGGGGAGAAACCTGCCGATGAACAGACTCCAACAGGGCTTGCGCCTGGCGTTGGCCACCGTGGTTTTCGTCAGTGCGCTGTTGGCACTACCCCTGAGCATGGCGTGGGGCGCGACGACATCAGCGGCGCCCCTGCAAGGCGTGCGCCCAGCCAGCTGGGCACAGCCACTGGACACCCGCATCAACCTGTATCGCATGGCGCCTGATCTGTACCGCAGCGCATTGCCAGCCGCGCGGGACTGGCCGCAGTTGCAGTCGCTCGGCATCGCCACGGTGATCAACTTCTATCAGCGCGGCGACGAGCAATGGTTGGGTGATCCGCGTGTTCATCAGGTACACCTGCCGTTGCGTACTGATCGTATCGATGACACCGATGTCATCGAGGTGTTGCGCAGCATCCGCCAGGCGCAGAGTCGCGGCACGGTACTGATTCATTGCAAGCATGGGCAGAACCGTACCGGGCTGATCGCTACCCTGTACCGGGTGATCTACCAAAACTGGAGCAAGGAACAGGCACTGGCAGAAATGCGCGGTGGTGGTTTTGGTGGCGAGGAGCGTATGGGCGACGCCGAGCGTTACCTGCGCGACGCCGACATTCCGGCGTTGCGTTCAGCATTAGCCACAGGTGCCTGCAGCACCAGTGCTTGGGCGTTGTGTGCGCTCAAGGATCGGCTGCTCGGCGCGATCCTGGGGGTATGAGGCCATGAAGGTCGCGCGTTTACTGATCTGTAGCCTCTCGCTGCTGCTCTTGCTGGGGTGTCAGAGCCTGCGCGAGCAGATGCTGGCGGCCAATTATCCGCCGGCCTTCGTCGACGGCTTCGAGGACGGCTGCAGCAGTGGGCGTTCGGCTGCTGGCCCGCTCGGCCAGTTCGACAAGGACGTACCACGTTACATGGCCGAGCCGCTGTATGCCCGCGGCTGGGAGGATGGCTTCCGCCAATGCGAAGACGTGCAGCGCATCGATGACTGGCCGGCGCGCCGGGTAGAACGGTGGCATAACGATGAATGGCGCCACCATGTCGATCAGATAATGGCCAAGGCGCAGCGGCGTTAGATTTTTAGCGCGCCTCTATAAAGGGTATGGAAATACCGCCGATATGTATGATGGGATCAGCGCAATCTCACCTGATCTTCGACCAAGTATGGGTTGAAGGTGCCTCGACTTCTGCGCGTAATGGGAGTTTCACAACATGTCGCTGCGTAACCTTTCGATTGCCCCGCGTGCTTCTTTAGGGTTCGGCCTGGTGGCTCTGTTGGTGTTATTGCTCGGAGCCTTCTCTCTCTTCCAGATGCTGGAGATGCGCAAACAAGCCGAAGCGATTGACAAGAACTGGCTACCCAGTGTTGTAACGCTTGGGGAAGTGAGCCAGGACATCCTGCGCCTGCGAGCCATTACGCTGCGCCTCATGCTCAACCGTGATCCCGCTGATGTGCAAAGCAACTTGCGTCTGGCAGATGAGCTACGCAATGAAGTGCTTCAGGCCGAATCGGTGTTCCGGGAGCTGATCTCGAGTCCTGAGGAGCGCGCAGCCTATGACGTCTTCCGCCAGGCCGAAGCAAGTTATCTGCAGGAGCAGGGCAAGATTGTCGAGTTTGTTCGTCAGGGCAATTTCGACGGGGCCGTTGCTGTATCGCGTGGCCCGCTCAATGAGTATGCCGACAATATGACGAGAGCACTGCGTGATCTTGCCGAGATCAACAGGGAAGGGGCCTCTGCCGCAGCCCGTGAAGCTGAACGGGTATTCGACTCCGCCCTGATCTGGGTGATCACGATGATGGTGCTGGCCGCCCTGGCCACCATCATTCTGGCGATACTGTTGACGCGCAGCATCGTTGCACCGCTGGCCGAGGCCGTGCGCGTGGCTGAGGTCGTTGCTTCGGGCGATCTGACGCAGGCCATCGATGTGGATGGTACGGACGAGCCGGCGCGCCTGCTGGCTGCCCTGAAGAACATGCAGAGCAACCTGCGAGGCACCATCCAGAGCATTGCCGACTCCTCCAATCAGTTGGCCTCGGCCTCGGAAGAGCTGCATGCGGTCACCGAAGATTCCACGCGTGGCCTGCACCAGCAGAACACCGAGATCGAGCAGGCCGCTACGGCGGTCAACGAAATGACCGCCGCCGTCGAGGAGGTGGCGCGTAATGCGGTGAGCACCTCGGAAGCGTCGCGCGCCTCTACCGTGACCGCACAGCAGGGGCGCGAGCAGGTACGGCAGACGGTGGAGTCCATCGGCCAGTTGGCCACCGACGTGACCAGCACGGCCGGCGAGGTTGAGCAACTGGCGCAGCGGGTGCACGAGATCAGCAAGGTACTCGATGTCATCCGCTCCATCGCCGAGCAGACCAACCTGCTCGCGCTCAACGCCGCCATCGAGGCCGCGCGGGCCGGTGATGCCGGGCGGGGTTTCGCCGTAGTGGCCGATGAGGTGAGGGCGCTGGCGCATCGTACGCAGCAGTCGACTCAGGAAATCGAGCAGATGATTGGCGGCATCCAGAGTGGTACGGAGCGCGCCGTGACTGCCATGCAGAGCAGCAATGGCCGTACGCGCTCGACCCTGGAGGTGGCGCAGGGTGCTGGTGTGGCGCTGGAGCAGATCACGCAGGCGATCTTTTCGATCAACGAGCGCAACCTGGTGATCGCCAGCGCTTCCGAGGAGCAGGCGCAGGTGGCGCGCGAGGTGGATCGCAACCTGGTCAACATCCGTGACCTGTCGCTGCAGACCTCGGCCGGTGCCAATCAAACCAGTGCGGCGAGTCAGGAGCTGTCGCGTCTGGCCGTGGATCTGAACGGGCTGGTGGCGCGCTTCAAGGTCTGAGGCAGGCCGCAAACGATAACGGCGCCCGAGGGCGCCGTTATCTTTACCGTAGCAGCGATTACTTGCCGGCCCAGCGCTTGAGCACCAGGGTGGCATTGGTGCCGCCGAAACCGAAGCTGTTGCTCATCACGGTATCGAGCTTGGCATTCTCGAGGGTGGTCAGCTGGATCGGCATGTCGGCCACTTCCGGATCCAGCTCGTCGATGTTGGCCGAGCCAGCGATGAAGTTGCCTTCCATCATCAGCATGCAGTAGATCGCTTCCTGCACACCAGCTGCGCCCAGGCTGTGACCGGACAGGCTCTTGGTCGAGCTGATGGCCGGTGCCTTGTCGCCAAATACTTCACGCACGCCACGAATTTCGGCGACGTCACCGACCGGCGTCGAGGTGCCATGGGTGTTGAGGTAGTCGATCGGGCTGTCGACGGTGGCCAGCGCCTGCTGCATGCAGCGCACGGCACCTTCACCGCTCGGGGCCACCATGTCGTAGCCGTCGCTGGTGGCGCCGTAACCGACGATTTCGGCGTAGATCTTCGCGCCACGGGCCAGGGCATGTTCCAGCTCCTCGACCACGACCATGCCGCCACCGCCGGCGATGACGAAGCCGTCACGCTTGGCGTCGTAGGCGCGCGAAGCCTTTTCCGGTGTCTCGTTGTACTGGGTGGAGAGGGCGCCCATGGCGTCGAACAGGCAGCTCTGGCTCCAGTGCTCTTCTTCACCGCCGCCGGCGAAGACGACATCCTGCTTGCCCAGCTGGATCTGCTCCATGGCCTGGCCGATGCAATGTGCGCTGGTGGCGCAAGCAGAAGAGATGGAGAAGTTCACGCCCTTGATCTTGAACGGCGTGGCCAGGCATGCCGATACGGTGCTGCCCATGGTGCGGGTGACACGGTATGGGCCGATGCGCTTGACGCCTTTTTCGCGCAGGGTGTCGATGGCTTCCATCTGGTTGATGGTGGAGGCGCCACCGCTGCCGGCGATCAGACCGGTGCGCGGGTTGGAAACCTGCTCTTCGCTGAGGCCGGAGTCCTTGATCGCCTGCTCCATCGACAGGTAGGCGTAGGCTGCCGCGTCGCCCATGAAGCGGAACAGCTTGCGGTCGATCAGCTCTTCCAGGTTCAGGTCGACCGAGCCGGAAACGTGGCTGCGCAGGCCCATTTCGGCGTAGGACGGATTGAAGCGGATGCCCGACTTGCCTGCGCGCAGGCTGGCGGCCACGGCTTCTTTGTCAGTGCCCAGGCAGGAAACGATGCCCAGACCGGTGATCACTACACGACGCATGTGCAAGTCCTTCAGAAACTGTCAGTGGAGGTGAACAGGCCAACACGCAGGCCTTCGGCACTGTAGATTTCGCGGCCATCGACGGCTACGGTGCCATCGGCGATACCGAGGATCAGTGAGCGGTTGATGGTGCGCTTGATATGGATGTTGTAGGTGACTTTCTTGGCGGTCGGCAGAACCTGACCGAAGAATTTCACTTCACCCGAGCCCAGGGCGCGGCCCTTGCCTGGGTTGCCTTGCCAGCCCAGATAGAAGCCAACCAGCTGCCACATGGCATCGAGGCCGAGGCAGCCTGGCATGACCGGGTCGCCTTCGAAGTGGCACGCAAAGAACCACAGATCCGGATTGATATCGAGCTCAGCGACGATTTCGCCCTTGCCGTACTTGCCGCCGGTCTCGCTAATGTGAACGATGCGATCGATCATCAGCATGTTCGGGGCGGGCAGTTGCGCGTTCCCGGGGCCGAACAGTTCGCCGCGGCCGCAGGCGAGCAGATCTTCCCGAGAGTAGGCGTTTTGTTTTGTCATGCGAGCTCCTCAATTGTCCCCATGCTTCTAAGGCTGGGCGAATCGTCCTGGCCGGCGCGTCTGGAAAATCAGATCGGGCGCCGGCAGCCTAGTCATAGACTGTTGCGTTGTGGTGAAAGTCACAGCGCAGTGAGTACAGTTGTACTCTGCTGCTTCCATGTTGTCACAGCTGCAGCAGTTTCCCCTTGTAACGCCGGCTTGTCACGGGCGCCAGTTGACTAAGGTCGCGATGGCAGCCAGCGCTGCAGGATACGTTGCAGGTCGGCACGTTTGAATGGTTTTGCCTGGTAATCGTTCATTCCGGCGGCCAGGCAGGCTTCGCGGTCGCCCTGCAGGGCATTGGCGGTGAGGGCGATGATGGGCAGTTGTTGTCTGCCCTCGAGCTGGCGAATTTGCCGCGTTGCCTCGTAACCGTCCATCAGCGGTAGCCTGCAGTCCATGAGGATGGCGGCGTAATCCTGTGCGCGGCCGTTCTGTACGGCCTGTTGACCGTCGCCGGCCAGGCTGACCGGGTAGCCCAGGCTGCGCAGCATGGCTTCGGTCACGGTCTGGTTGACCGGGTTGTCCTCGACCAGCAGCACGGCCTGACCGTTGCCGCC
Organism: Ectopseudomonas mendocina; assembly: GCF_008041835.1. Lineage (GTDB taxonomy): Bacteria > Pseudomonadota > Gammaproteobacteria > Pseudomonadales > Pseudomonadaceae > Aquipseudomonas. The sequence goes on along the minus strand of NZ_VRYE01000011.1, from coordinate 76,965 downwards.
GGTCAGCGGTTGACCGTCACGGTCGGGCGCCTGCGTGCTGCAGGGGCGAAATGGCAGGGGGATTTCCAGGGTATCGAGCTTGCCGTTGATCACACCATATTCGGTGGCCGGCGCCAGTTGATTGGCGATCAATTGGCCGGTGTGTCCCTGCTCCTGGCGCAGATCCTGCGGGCGAGTAAAGGTGAGAAAGCCGGTCAGCAGCAACGTCAGAAATAATGCCGGGCCGACACTGATCAGCTGGGTGCGGGTGTGGATGTTCCAGCCGCGGCGCTGAGCATGAGCTTTACTGCCAGGCATTGGCCGGGGATTTGCCGCTGGCTGCGGCGGCTCCGGAAGGGGGCGAGGGGCAGCCTGTGGGCACGAGTCGTCCTTGGCAATTAACGCTGGTTGCTCATGGTAAGCGAGCCGTCGCGCTTTGCCAGTTTCAGGCGTGTGCACCCTGCGCCAATTCTCGTTTGCGCCTGCCCGCGCAGGGGGATTGCTGAACTTTTGCCCTGACCAGGTACTCTCGGCTCCGTATAATGCCCGCAGACCGCCATCACGCATGGCCTCATTCGGAAGACCTATGACACAGCTTCAACCCATTGCCGTACTCGGTGGCGGTAGTTTCGGTACCGCACTGGCCAATTTGCTGGCGGAGAACGGCCAGCGCGTCCTGCAGTGGATGCGTGATCCCGAGCAGGCCGAGCAGATGCGCCAGAGCGGGGAAAACCCGCGCTACCTGAAAGGCGTCAAGCTGCATCCCGGCATCGAGCCGACCAGCGATCTGAGCGGCGTATTGCAGCAGGCCGAACTGGTGCTGGTGGCCTTGCCCTCCAGTGCCCTGCGCGATGCCCTGCAACCGGTCGCTGCGCTGCTGGCCGGCAAGATGTTGATCAGCACCACCAAGGGCATCGAAGCCAGAACCTTCAAGCTGATGAGCCAGATTCTCGAAGAGATCGCGCCTGAGGCGCGTATCGGCGTGCTGTCCGGGCCGAATCTGGCCAAGGAAGTGGCTGATCACGCACTGACTGCCACGGTCATCGCCAGTGAGGATGAAGCACTGTGCCTGCGCGTGCAGCAGGCGCTGCATGGTCGAACCTTCCGCGTCTATGCCAGTGCCGACCGTTTTGGTGTCGAACTCGGCGGTGCGTTGAAGAACGTCTACGCCATCATGTCCGGCATGGCGGCGGCGCTGGGCATGGGCGAGAACACCAAGAGCATGCTGATCACCCGCGCCCTGGCGGAAATGACCCGTTTCGCGGTCAAGCTTGGTGCCAATCCCATGACCTTCCTTGGCCTGGCCGGTGTCGGCGATCTGATCGTCACCTGTTCGTCACCGAAAAGCCGCAATTATCAGGTGGGTTACGCACTGGGCGAGGGCTTGAGCCTGGAGGAGGCGGTGCAGCGTCTGGGTGAGGTTGCCGAAGGGGTCAACACACTGAAGGTACTCAAGGCGCGTGCCGAGGAGCTGGACGTCTACATGCCGCTGGTTGCCGGTCTGCATGCCATTCTTTTCGAGGGGCGTACGCTGGCGCAGGTCATCGAACTGTTGATGCGCGGCGAACCCAAGACCGATGTCGATTTCATCCCCACTGCCGGCTTCTGAGCCCGGTAGTCAATCAAGGAGTTGCGTCATGAGCGATGAAAAGCAGGAACTGGAACGTGAGTCGATTCTGCTGCGCATTCTGTGGATGGTGATCTTCGTCATCGTCTGGCAACTGGCCGAATTGCTGCTCGGTGCCGTGGTGCTGCTGCAACTGGGGTACCGCCTGTTCTACGGCGCGCCCAATGCCAGCCTGCTGGGTTTTGGCGACAGCCTCAGCCAGTACCTGGCGCAGATCGGTCGTTTCGGCACCTTCAACACCGATGAAAAACCCTGGCCGTTCGCCGATTGGCCGACGCCGCGAGCGCCTGAAGGCGAGACCGCACACAGTATCCCGCCGGCGCCGCATCCGGTACGTGACGAGGAGCCCAAGCTGTGAGGTTATGGCTGTTGCGTCATGGTCAGGCCGAACCTCAGGCCGCCAGCGATGCGGCTCGCGAACTGACCGCCCATGGTCGCCAGGAAGTGCAACAGGCTGCCGCGCAACTGCTTGGTCGCCCGCTGACCGCTATCATGGCCAGCCCTTACGTGCGCGCTCAGCAGACGGCCGAGTTGGTACGCCTTGAGCTGGGGTTCAGCGGCTCGGTACAGACGGTGTCCTGGCTGACGCCGGACAGCGACCCGCGCGATGCGCTGAAATACCTCGATGAACGCGAGCGTGCCGAGGTACTGCTGGTCAGCCATCAGCCGCTGATCGGCGCACTGGGTGGTTTGCTGGTGCATGGTCATCGCCAGGAGCCGCTGCCGATGCGTACTGCCAGCCTGGCTGAGCTGGAAGGTGATATTCCGGCAGCCGGGCTGATGGAGCTGCTGGCATTGATTCACCCGCGCTGAGCTTTTGCCCTGTGGCGCTGCTCCCTTGTTGCAAGCGCCTGATGCCCGTTCCAGGGCGTCTGAAGGCGAATGTTCCACTTGCGAAACATTTCTTAACTTGCACCTCTTTTGTTCACGTGGAATAGTCAACCAAGCAAGTGCTTGGTTGATTCCTACAAAAACAACAAAGGAGGAAGCCCTGTGGCTGATGCAATCCGTTTGCCGCTCGAGCTGTTTTACGAACGTGAAGCAAGGCACCCGAACAAACGCTACATGGTTCAACCTCTCGCTGGCGGTCAACTACTGGAGCTGAGTTGGGCCGAGGTCGGGGAACAGGCCCGGCGTGCGGCCAGTTGGTTGCGCAGCCGCGAACTGCCACCGGGCAGTCGTGTCGCCATCGTTTCCAAGAACTGCGCGCACTGGATCATTGCCGATCTGGCGATCTGGATGGCGGGCTGCGTCTCGGTGCCGCTGTATCCCAACCTCACTGGCGACTCCATGCGTCAGGTACTGGAGCATTCAGAGGCGACACTGGCCTTCATCGGCAAGCTCGATGACTGGGCTTCGATGGCGCCGGGGCTGCCGCCAGGGGTGGCGACCATCAGCCTGCCACTGCACCCGCAGGGTCGCTTCGACTTCAGTTGGGATGACCTGCAGCGCAGTGCACCGATTCAGGACGATCCCAAGCCTGCGGCCAACCAGCTGGCCACCATCATCTATACCTCCGGCACCACCGGCATGCCCAAGGGCGTGATGCACAACTTCTCCAACCTCGGCTTCGCCGCCAGTAATGCCATCAAGCTGTTTGGCGTCGGTGAGGATGATCGACTGATCTCCTACCTGCCGCTGTGTCATGTCGCCGAGCGCATGTTCATCGAACTGGCGTCACTCTATGCCGGACAGACCATCTTCTTCGCCGAGAGCCTGGATACCTTCCTTGCAGACCTCAAGCGCGCGCGGCCGACGGTGATGTTCGGTGTGCCGCGCATCTGGACCAAGTTCCAGATGGGCGTGTACAGCAAGATGCCGGCGCACAAGCTCGACCGCCTGCTGCGTTTACCCATCATTGGTCGCTTTATCGGCCGCAAGGTGCTCGCTGGGCTGGGTCTGGACGCCATTCGCTATGCGCTGTCCGGGGCCGCCCCGGTCCCCGAGGCGCTGCTCAACTGGTATCGGCGTCTGGGCATGGAGATCCAGGAGGTCTATGGCATGACCGAGAACTGCGGTTATTCCCACGTCTGCCTGCCCGGCAGGTTCAAGCAGGGCTGGATTGGCCAGAACAACCCGGGTGTCGAGGTGCGTATTGCTGAAGACGGTGAAGTTCAGGTACGCAGTGGCGCAACCATGCAGGGGTACTACAAGGACCCGCTCAAGACCGCCGAAGCGCTGACCGACGACGGTTTTCTGCGTACGGGCGACAAGGGCGAGCAGGATGCCGAGGGCAACCTGCGCCTGACCGGGCGCATCAAGGAGATCTTCAAGACCAGCAAGGGTAAGTACGTGGCACCGGCGCCGATCGAAAACCGTCTCGGTGAGCACTCGCGCATCGAGCAGGTCTGTGTGGTTGGGGACGGTCTGCCACAGCCCATCGCGCTATGCGTATTGTCTGATGTGGGGCGCCAGGAAGCGGCCAACGACAGCCGCAACGAGCTGGAAAGCAGCCTCAAGGCATTGCTTGCCGAGGTCAATGGTCGCCTCGATCAACATGAACGTCTGCAGGGCCTGGTGCTGGTCAAGGAGGTCTGGGCGGTGGAGAACGGTTTCCTCACACCAACCCTGAAGATCAAGCGCGCAGTGATCGAAGGCACCTATGGCGAGCGTTTTGCCGAGTGGCAGCAGCGCAGCGAAGCGGTACTCTGGCACGATTGAGCCTGAATGGGCCGGGACGACCGGCCCTCACTTCAACCTTCCGGGAGCGCTATTTATGGGGCTGTGGCAACGAACACCGGATATCGATGCACTTAACGCAACCTTGAAAAACACCATCGGCGAGGTGCTGGACATTCGTTTCGAGGCGTTCGATGACGAATCGCTCAGCGCCAGTATGGTGATCGATTCGCGCACCCACCAGCCTTATGGCCTGCTGCATGGCGGTGCCTCGGTGGTGCTGGCGGAAACCCTTGGCTCGACCGCCAGCTACCTGTGCATCGACACCAGCCGCTTCTATTGCGTCGGTCTGGAGATCAATGCCAACCACCTGCGCGGCCTGCGCAGCGGGCGTGTGCAGGCGGTGGCGCGGGCGGTGCATCTGGGGCGAACCACGCATGTCTGGGACATTCGTCTCAGCGGTGACGATGGCAAGTCCAGCTGCATTTCGCGTCTGACCATGGCCATCGTGCCGTTGGGTGAGCAGCCTGCCAGGGTGTGATGCTGCACATGGGGGCTGATGCGAGCCTGGCATATCCAGTGAGGGGGGCGGGCCGAGCATATCCGGCGGTTTTTCAAGCCTGCCCGGGTTCGTACGAAAAGTCGTCGAGCGAGGTTCTGGCGATCTCAGGGCGACCCCGGAAAGGGGGGCGGGGGGCGGATTGGGCTCGCCCCCGAGTCAAGGCGCTGTAAATGGGCTGGTGTTCCAGCCCGTTATCAACGCAGCATCAGTGAATACAGAGGCCCATCTTGGGCGCCGGTAGGCATAGCCCTGACCATTGCACCGTCATCAATGGCCGTTACAGTCGTTGCCCCAGGCTGATGGCTGCCGGAGAATCCCGACACCACTGGATTTCGGGTTTGATGCATGTCGCAGTCCGTTTTTTTCGCTCATGCCAACGGCTTTCCGTCGGCCACCTACAGCAAGCTGTTCGCTGCGCTGGCACCGGATTTTCAGGTGCAGCACCTCGAGCAGCACGGCCATGACCCGCGTTTTCCGGTCAATGACAACTGGTCGAATCTGGTCGATGAGCTGATCCATCACCTCGAGGGTGGTGACGAGCCGGTCTGGGGCGTTGGTCATTCGCTCGGCGGTGTGTTGCACTATCACGCAGCCTTGCTCCGGCCCGAGCTGTATCGTGGCGTGGTGATGCTCGATTCACCCGTGCTGACCCTGGCCGACCGCATGGTGATCCGTGCCGCCAAACGCTTCGGTTTCATCGACCGCATCACCCCGGCCGGGCGCACCCTGGGACGCCGTGAAGCATTCGCCGACCTGCTCGAAGCGCGTAATTATTTTGCCGGCAAGAGCCTGTTCCGGCGTTTCGATCCCGAATGTCTGGATGCTTATGTCAGCCACGGTCTGCAGGCGGGAACGCAGGGTGTGCGTTTGAAGTTCGACCCTGCCACCGAGATCAGCATCTACCGCAGCGTGCCGCACACCGCGCCGGGTCGGCCGCAGCAGCTTGCCGTACCGCTGGCCATGGTTCGGGGGCGCCACAGCCGTGTCGTGCTGCCGCATCATGCGCGTCTGCTCAAGCGCATGCCGCGTGCGGAATATCACCATTTGCCTGGCGGCCATATGTTCCCGCTGGAGCGGCCGCAGGCCACGGCCGAGTTGCTGCGTCAGCTGTTCAGTCGCTGGGCCGGTCATCAGGAGCAAGACGCATGAACGCAGGCTTCGAGGAAGTGCGTCTGAGCCTGCCGCATATCGAGCTGGCGGCGCATCTCTATGGCCCCGAAGAGGGTTTGCCGGTATTGGCCCTGCACGGCTGGCTGGATAATGCCGCGAGCTTCGCGCGGCTGGCACCGAAACTCGAAGGGCTGCGCATCGTCGCGCTGGATTTTGCCGGTCATGGCCACTCCGAGCATCGTGCAGCAGGCGCAGGTTATGCGTTATGGGACTACGCCTATGACGTGCTGCAGGTCGCCGAACAGTTTGGCTGGCAGCGGTTTTCCATCCTCGGCCATTCCATGGGCGCGATTACCGCGGTGTTGCTGGCCGGGGCGATGCCCGAGCGCATTGCGCGCCTGGCGTTGATCGACGGCCTGGTGCCCTATACCGGTGAGGCCGAACAGGCACCGGAAAAACTCGGGGAAGCGTTGCGCGCCAGGCAGAAACTCACCGACAAGCGCAAGCCGGTGTATGCCGAGGTGGCGCGTGCAGTCGAGGCACGCATGAAAGGCGTCGGTGCGGTCAGTCGAGAGGCGGCCGAATTGCTGGCCCAGCGCGGGCTGATGCCGGTGCCTGGCGGTTACACCTGGCGTACTGACAGCCGCCTGACCCTGCCATCACCGCTGCGCCTGAGCTGGGCTCATGCCCAGGCGTTCGTCCATGCGCTGCAATGCCCGGTCAGTCTGGTGCTGGCCGAGCAAGGCATGATGAGCGCACAGCCGGCGGTGCAGGCTCTGCTCCAGCACGTACCGTTCGAGGTGCATCGCCTGCCTGGCGGGCATCATCTGCATCTGGATGACGAGGCTGGCGCGCAGCTCGTAGCGGATTGTTTCAATCCATTCCTGCGCCTGCCTTGACTTGCCTGCGGCCCTGGGGAAAGGTGTGGCGGTCTGCCATGGAGGATTGCATGATCGCCCCGTCAAAAGTCGTCACCTACTGCTTTGCAAGTTCGTTTGCCCTTGGCCTGCAACAGGTCTGCAGTCAATGAAGGGCTATACGAAGCTGTTGTGCGCAGCGCTGGCTACCTTTTGCAGTGCTGCCGTGCTGGCGGCTGATCTGCCAGGCAGCCGCGATCTTGAGGTTTTGCCGCGTTTTCCCGGCAGTCTGATCGTGGCGTTCAAGGAGGCGCCGGACGTCGAACGTATCTACCCGCAGGGCTCGATTCGCCGTATCAGCGGACGCTTGCGTTACGAGCGCGAGATTCTCGTACAGGGCCAGCACCGTGCGGTGACCTACGAATTGCCGCGCACCCACAGCGCTGATCAGGTATTCACCGCCGCACGGGAAACGCTGCTGCAGCAGGGCGCCGAATTGCTTTACTGGTGCCAGGGCCGTGAGTGCGGCGCCAGCAGCCTGTGGGCCAACTCGGTGTTCGGCAATGCCACGCTGTATGGTTCCGACGACCAGCAGGCCTACGCGCTGTTGCGCCTGGCCGAGCCGAATCACGAAAGCCTGCTGGCGCTGTACAGCATCACCCGGGGTAATCGCCGCGCCTATCTGCATGCCGAGCAACTGGATGCCGACGCACCATTGGGTGAATTGCTGCCGACTCCGGCAACCTTGTTGCGTCAACTGCGTTCCGACGGGCAACTGAAACTGCCCGATGAAGCCAAGGCTGACAGCGCCTGGGTGGACGTACTGGCACGCAGCCTCAATCTGGACAGCACGCTGCGCGTTACTCTCGCGGGTAGTCAGGCCGAGGCCTGGCGCGAGGCGTTGATCGCGCAACGTGTACGTGAAGCGCGCCTGGAGCTTGGCGATGCTGCCGATGGTGCCCTGAGTCTGCGTCTGTTGCGTTAAGCTAGCGCTCGCAATCGCCTATACAGAGCGCCCGTAAGGGCGCTTTGTCGTTTCGCCGAAGGGAGTTTCGCTCGATGGCCAACAATGATCGTCTGCTGGTGCAGATTCTTTTGCTCGGTCTGCTGGCCGCCAGTCTCTGGGTGCTGGCGCCATTCTGGTCGGCATTGTTCTGGGCGGCCGTGCTGGCCTTTGCCAGTTGGCCGCTGATGCGTCTGCTGACGCAGTTGCTCAATGGCCGTATGTCGCTGGCGGCAGGCATCCTCACGGGTGTCTGGGTCGTCCTGGTGTCAGTGCCTCTGGTTTGGCTGGGCTTCAACCTGGCCGATCACATCAAGGATGCCAACGCGCTGGTCAGAGATCTGCAAGTGAAAGGCCTGCCGCCGCCGCCGAGCTGGCTGGCCGGCATTCCGCTGGTTGGCGAGCGATTGCTGGAGTTGTGGCGCACCGTCGATCAGCAAGGCGCGGCGCTCTTCGATACCGTACGGCCCTTTCTGGGCCAGGTCGGTAACTGGCTGATGGCGCGCAGCGCGAAAATCGGCACGGGTATGGTCGAGCTGGCCCTGAGCCTGGTGTTGGTGTTCTTCTTCTACCGTGACGGGCCACGCCTGGCGGTATTCGTGCACAGCTTGCTGGAGCGGCTGATCGGCGTGCGCGCCGACCATTACCTGGAGTTGGTCGCCGGCACCGTGCAGCGCGTGGTCAACGGCGTGATCGGTACCGCTGCCGCGCAGGCCGTACTGGCCTATATCGGTTTTGCCATCGCCGGCGTACCGGGGGCGCTGGTGCTGGCCCTGCTGACCTTCGCCTGCAGTTTCATCATGATCCCGCCGCTGATCTGGGGGCCTTCCGTGGCCTGGCTGGTGTGGCAGGGGGAGATCGGTATGGCGATCTTCCTGGGTGTCTGGGGCTTCTTTGTCATCAGCGGCGTGGACAATATTCTCAAACCCTACCTGATCAGCCGTGGCGGCAACCTGCCGCTGGTGGTGGTGCTGCTCGGCGTGTTCGGCGGCATCCTGGCCTTCGGCTTCATGGGCCTGTTCCTCGGCCCGACCCTGCTGGCGGTGGCCTATAGCCTGCTCAGCGATTGGGTGGCGGACAAGGCGCCGCCAGCAGAGATGGTGGTGGACAAACCCCTGCCGGGCGAGGAACCACGCGGCTGATCAGCCGCGCTCGCTTTCGTACTTGTCGAGGGTGTCGCGGGCGATCTGCCGGCCGAGCATGATCAGCTCCGGCGCCTTGTAGAACTCGAAGAAACGGCACACGCGCTTGGGCACATTGATCAGGATATCCGGCGGGTAACCGGCGATCTTGTATTGCGCCAGGGAGGTCTGCATCACCTCGAAGCTCTGGTTGACCAGCTCCAGCAGCGAGCCTGGCCCGCTGAATTCGGCAACACGCGAGCCACTGGCGGATCGGGGCGCTGCGCCATCTTCCTTGCGGTTCGGGGCTGCCGCCGGAGCGATTTCATCGCCCGGATGCTGTGCGCTGCCGAGCAGCAGCGTTTCGTCATCGCCCTTGCGGCGAAAGTTCGGCAGGCGCGAGCCGAGGTTGCTCATCAACTGATCGATGCGGCCCTTGAGCGCTGCCGGACGTTCGATCAGCGGCAACTGGTAGTGATTCTGGTTGGTGGCGTTGAGGTTGACCGCGACGATCAGATCGCAGTGGCTGGACACCACCGGGACGATCGGCAGCGGGTTGAGCAGGCCGCCATCGACCAGCATGCGCTTACCCTGAATGACCGGGGTGAACAGGCTGGGAATCGCCGCCGAGGCACGCATCGCCTGGTGCAGACAGCCCTCCTGAAACCAGATTTCCTGCTGGTTGGTGAGGTCGGTGGCGACGGCGGTGAAGGGGATGTTGAGGTTCTCGATATCCACGTCGCCGACGATGTCCTGAATCCGCCCGAACACCCGCTCACCGCGAATGGCGCCCAGGCTGAAGCTGACGTCGAGCAGGCGCAGCACGTCGAGATAATCCAGGCTTTCCGTCCACTCGCGGTACTCCGGCAGCTTGCCCGCCGCGAAGATGCCGCCGACCACCGCACCCATCGAACAGCCGGCGATGCAGCCGATTTCATAGCCGCGCGCCTGCAGCTCATCGATCACGCCGATATGCGCATAGCCACGCGCGCCCCCCGAGCCCAGCACCAGCGCCACTTTCTTGCTCATCGATGGTTCCCCCGTTGAAGCTCTGACCTTACTCGCACGCCAGCGTTGAGCCAAGGCAGACAATGCAGTCTTTGCTAGAATCCGCCGCCAGTCATCGCGGTGAGAGAAAAGCATGAGCGAACCCATTCGTTTGACCCAGTACAGCCACGGCGCCGGTTGCGGTTGCAAGATTTCGCCCAAGGTGCTCGAAGTGATCCTCGCGGGCAGCGGGGCGCAGAATCTCGACCCCAATCTATGGGTCGGCAATGCCTCGCGCGATGATGCGGCGGTGTATGCCATCGACGAAGAGCGCGGTGTGGTGTCCACCACCGATTTCTTCATGCCGATCGTCGATGACCCTTACGATTTCGGCCGTATCGCCGCCACCAATGCCATCAGCGATATTTACGCCATGGGCGGCGATCCACTGATGGCCATCGCCATTCTTGGCTGGCCGGTCAATGTGCTGGCGCCGGAGGTAGCCCGCGAAGTGATCCGCGGTGGCCGCGCCGTGTGCGACGAAGCCGGCATCCCGCTGGCAGGCGGGCACTCGATCGATGCCCCGGAGCCGATTTTCGGCCTGGCCGTGACCGGTCTGGTGAGCAAGGCCAACATGAAGCGCAACGACACCGCCACGGCTGGTTGCAAGCTGTACCTGAGCAAACCACTGGGTATTGGCATCCTCACCACGGCGGAGAAGAAGGCCAAGCTGCGTGACGCCGACATTGGCCTGGCGCGTGACTGGATGTGCACCCTGAACAAGCCCGGCAGCCGCTTTGGCAAGCTCGCCGGCGTGCGTGCGATGACCGATGTCACCGGCTTCGGCCTGCTCGGTCATCTGGTGGAAATGGCTGATGGCAGTGGCCTCAGCGCCCGTGTCGAGTTCGCCCGCGTGCCGCGTCTGGAGAGTGTCGAACACTATCTGGAGCAGGGCTGCATACCCGGTGGCACCTTGCGCAACTTCGACAGCTATGGCGACAAGATCGCTCCGCTGCCGGAGCTGGCCAAGCTGCTACTGTGCGACCCGCAGACCAGCGGCGGCTTGCTGATTGCCGTGGCGGCGGAAGGTGAGGCCGAGTTTCTCGCCGTGGCCGCCGAACTGGGGCTGACGCTGGCGCCCATCGGCGAGATGGTTGAGCGACAGCGTTACGCGGTCGAGGTGTTCTGATGCGCGACAACTGCATCGACTACCGCGACCTGTTCCTGCATGACCGGCCGCTGATGGACACCCGCGCGCCGGTCGAGTTTCTCAAGGGCGCCTTTCCCGGTGCGATTAACTTGCCGCTGATGAACGACATCGAGCGGCAGAAGGTCGGCACCTGCTATAAGCAGCAGGGCCAGCAGGCGGCCATCGAGCTGGGCCATCAACTGGTCAGCGGCCAGACCAAGGCCGAGCGCATCGAAGCCTGGGCGGCCTTTGCCAAGGCCAACCCTGAGGGTTACCTGTACTGCTTTCGCGGGGGCCTGCGTTCGCAGATCGTCCAGCAATGGCTGAAAAGCGAGGCGGGGATCGACTACCCGCGCGTGGTCGGTGGCTACAAGGCCATGCGCACCTTCCTCCTGCAGAGTACCGACGAGGCCATTGCCGCGTGCGATTTCGTGCTGGTGGGCGGCATGACCGGCACCGGCAAGACCGAGGTGCTCAGCCAGCTTGGCAACAGCCTGGATCTGGAGGCGCATGCCAATCATCGTGGCTCCAGTTTTGGCAAGCGCGCCAGTGCCCAGCCGGCGCAGATCGATTTCGAGAATGCCCTGGCCATCGACCTGCTCAAGCGCCGCGCGGCAGGGCAGCAGCAATTCGTGCTGGAGGACGAAGCGCGCCTGATCGGTCGCTGCTCCCTGCCATTGCCGCTGCACCAGGCTATGCAGCACTACCCGCTGGTCTGGCTGGAAGACAGCGTGGCCAATCGGGTCGAACGTATCCTGCAGGCTTATGTGGTCGAGCTGTGTGCCGAGTTCGTTGCACTGCAGGGCGAGCAAGAGGGTTTCAGCGCCTTCGCTGCGCGCTTGCGCGAGAGTCTGGCCAATATCACCCGGCGTCTGGGTGGCGAGCGTTACCAGCGTTTGGCCGCGATCATGGATCAGGCATTGCAGGAGCAGCAGGTCGATGGCCAGGTGGACACCCATCGCGGCTGGATCGAGGCCTTGCTGGTCGAATACTACGATCCCATGTATGTGTTCCAGCGCGAGAGCAAGTCCGGGCGTATAGAGTTCGCTGGCGAACAAGAGGCTGTAGTGCAATACCTGCGTGAACGAAACGGCGGCTGAGGCGGGCACTTTCGCGCAGGCGAGGCGTCATAGATGAGCCAACCTGTAGCAGGCCGTTGAAAAACGTAGGTGAGGCAGCCAATGCAAGGCAAAAATAGGCGAAAAACGGTCGGAGTCGCGCTCGACTTTACGAGCTGTAAATGAGCATTTTGATCGGACTCGCGCACGAGCCTGTTTTTAACGCAGCAGTGGCAACGCAGATAGTTTTTCAACAGCCTGGTAGTCCTGTCCCTCCCGAGGAGTGTGGTCGATGAAACATTGGATCTGTTTGCCGCTGCTGGCGGTGATGCTCACCGGCTGTGCCGGCAAGACTGTTTACCGCGAGACCTGCGCCAACCAGCTGGATGCCGCCTGGAAGGAGCTGAGCATCGCCGAGGCCGAAGGTTTCGCCGGCACCGTGAGCTATTCCAAGGCGCTTTCGCTGCTCACTGCCGCCAAGACCCAGCAGCAGTTCGAAGCCTATGAAGGCTGCGTCAGCAAGGCCGAACGTGCGCGTTTCTACATCCGCGAATCCCGAGCGGGGCGTTGATGCAGATCGATTTCGCTGATCTGAGCCCGCTCGAGGCTTATCGCTGGCTGGCGTCCAGTGTCACGCCACGGCCCATCGCCTGGGTGTCAACCCGCTCGGCCGAGGGCGTGGCCAACCTCGCGCCGTTCAGCTTCTTTCAGGTGATCAGCGACAACCCGCCGACCGTGCTGGTCAACGTCAACACCCGTGATGATGGCAGCCTCAAGGACAGCCTGCGCAATGCCCAGGCCAGCGGCGAGCTGGCGATTCAACTGGTCAGCTTCGCTCAGGCTGAGGCGATGAATGCCAGTGCCGCGATCCTGCCGCATGAGGTCAGCGAATTTGCCCACTGCGCCATTGCCAGCCAGCCGTGCGAGCGCATCGACGTGCCGCGTGTCAGTGGCGCAGCGGTGACCTTCGAGTGCCGCGTGGCGCAGATCCAGCCCTATCCGCCGCAGAGGCCCAACTGTCACCTGATCTTCGCCGAAGTGCTGCTGGCGCATATCGATGATGCCGTGCTCAACGAGCAGGGCCGTCTCGATCCGCTCCAGCTCGATCTGGTCGGGCGCCTCGGTGGCAGTGCCTATTGTCGCACGCGCGATCTGTTCCAGATGCAGCGGCCCTGAACCCGTTCTGAAAGCGACGCCCACTTAACTCTCCCGGCCATCTCGACCGCTGCTGGCTTGTCGCCAGCAGTGCTGCGCCCCTATGTTTCAGGATTGGTAGGCTGTAGTAGACAGGAGGTGTCATGGATGGCTCATTGGGCAAGTGGTTGGCCAGTCTGAGCACGGCCAGCAAGTTGATGCTGGGGTTTGCCTTGGTGCTGATGCTGACCGTCCTGGTCGCGGCCACTGGCTTGTTGGCATTGCGTGAGGTCAGTGCCGGCGCCGAACAGCAGCAGCGCATGAGCGCTCTGGGCGAGCAGGTGCTGCGTATGCGCCAGAGCGAGCAGGCATTCGCCCTGAGCGGTGACAAGCAGCATGCCGAACACCTGGCTGAACAAGTCGAGATGATCCTGCAGGCTGGCCAGGCGCTGCAAACCGAACTGGATAGCGAAACGGCTGCGATCATGGCGCAGGTCGGGCCGGCGTTGGCCGACTACCGCAGCGCCTTTGCCGGCTACGTTGAACTTACCGACAACATGCAGCTATCCCTGCAGGCGGCCGACTGGCTGGTGGTCAGCGCCGCCAACAGTCTGGATTTGCTCCAGGAAGGCTTGTCCGAGGACGGTGTCGACCTGCTCAAAAGCACCCAGGGTGAGCGGGGCGGCGATTCGGTGTTGCAGGCCGGCACAGTCGGCAAGATTCACCAGTTGCTGCTGCAGGCGCTGGATCAGGCACGCCAGCGTCTGGAGGCCAGTCGGCGCGGTACAGATAACCAACAGAGCGAAATCGCCCAGGCTCGTGAGGCACAGGCCTTGGCTGCGCAACTGCGCGATGCGCTGGAGGATCCCGGCTATGCGGCCGTGCTCGGTGATGTCGTCGTCAATGTTGACTCTTTCAACGAGCGTCTGAGGGAGTACGCGGCCCTGCTGCAGCAACAAACGCAGGTGTACGGGCAATTGGTCGCTCAGATCGAGCAGTTGCTGCAGCGCGTTGATCTGGCCCTGGACACTCAGCGCCAGGTCATGCAGGCCGAACGTCAGGCCAGCAGTGGCCTGATCATCGCGGCAGCGGCCCTGGCCCTGCTGTTCGGGTTTGGCGCGGCAGTCATGATTAGCCTGGCCATCGTGCGTCCGCTCAAGCGGGTGATTGGCCTGGCCGAATCCATCGCCGCTGGCGACCTCAGTGTACGCATCGAGCAGAACCGTGGTGACGAAGTCGGTCAGCTGCTTGCTGCCATGCAGCGCATGGCGAATAACCTGCGGGAGATGGTCGGGCGTCTGCAGGGCGGCGTGGCGCAGATTTCCAGTTCGGCCCAGACACTTTCGGCAACCGCCGAGCAAACGCGTCAGGGCGTCAACGGCCAGAAGCTGGAAACCGATCAGGTGGCGACCGCGATGAGCGAGATGACCGCCACGGTGCACGAGGTGGCACGCAATGCCGAGGCCGCAGCGGCTTCCACCGAGCAAACCAACCTACTGGCGCTCAATGCGGCCATCGAGGCGGCGCGCGCCGCTGACCAGGGGCGCGGTTTCGCGGTGGTCGCCGATGAGGTGCGGGCGTTGGCAAAACGCACTCAGCAATCCACGGCGGAAATCGAGTCGCTGATCGCGGCTTTGCGCGAGGGTAGCCGCCGCGCCGTGACGGACATGGAGCAGAGCGCCAGCCTGGTCGGTCTGACCGTTGGCGACGCGAACCAGACCGAGGGCGCCTTGGCAGCCATTGCCGAGGCAGTGAGCCTGATCTCGGAGATGAGCCAGCAGATCGCCGCAGCGGCCGAGCAGCAGACTGCCGTGGCTGAGGAGATCAACCGTAGCGTCACCTCGATCCGTGATATTGCCGATCAGTCAGCCACGGCCATGGACGAAACCGCTGCCTCGAGCATTCAGTTGGCCGAGCTGGGGCGCGAGTTGCAGGGAATGGCTAGGCAATTTCACCTGGCATAGCGGCGGGCCTCACAGTTTCGTGAGCAAAAATGTCATGGCGCTATGCCGCATGCCTGCGCCCCAGTAGCATCGACCCTCTGTATAAGGAGTGAACGATGCGAAGCAAACTCGATGCCTGTCTCGACGCGGTCAATCAGGTGGTGTTGGGCAAGGAGGCGCAGGTGCGTCTGGCGCTGACCTGCCTGCTGGCACGCGGACACCTGCTGATCGAAGACCTGCCGGGCATGGGCAAGACCACCCTCAGCCATGCCCTGGCGCGCGTGCTGGGGCTGAGTTTCCAGCGTATTCAGTTCACCTCCGACCTGTTGCCGGGCGACATTCTTGGCACCTCGGTGTTCGACAAGGACAGCGGGCAGTTCGCCTTTCATCCGGGACCGATCTTTGCCGAGTTGGTGCTGGCCGATGAAATCAACCGCGCCACGCCGAAGAGTCAGAGCGCGCTGCTCGAAGCCATGGAAGAAGGGCAGGTGACCATCGAGGGCGCGACCCGGCCGCTGCCCGAGCCGTTTTTCGTCATCGCCACGCAGAACCCGGTCAGCAGTGGCGGCACCTTCGCCTTGCCCGAATCCCAGCTCGATCGTTTTCTTATGCGTCTTTCGCTGGGCTATCCGGCGCAAGCTGCGGAACGGGCGTTGCTGCTGGGCGATGCCCGGCGCGATCTGCTGCCGCGTTTGCAGCCGATCCTCGATCACGCCGAGCTGGCGCACCTGCAGGCGCAAGTGCCGAAGGTACGCGCCAGCGATGCCCTGGTCGACTATGTGCTGCGTCTGGTCGAGGCCACGCGTAGCCAGCCGCAGTTCGCCTGGGGCCTGTCGCCGCGTGCCAGTCTGGCGCTGTTGGCGGCGGCACGGGCCTGGGCCTTGTTGGCCGAGCGTGATTATGTGATCCCCGAAGACGTGCAGGCCGTACTGCCCTCGGTGGTTGGCCATCGCCTGCGCGAGCGCGCCGACCCGGCTGGCCATGGCGGCGGCAGCCTGGTGCAATGGCTGCTGCGTGAAGTGCCGGCGCTCTGATGGGTGCCGCGTTGAAACCGCTCTGGCAGCGCTGGCTGGCCAGGCGCATTCCGCCAGCGGCCAGCGTGCGTTTGAACCAGCGGCGTATCTTCATCCTGCCCAGCCGCGTGGGAGGCGCATTTGCTGTGGCGCTGCTGCTGATGCTGCTGGTGGGCATCAATTACCAGAACAGCCTGGCCTATGGCCTGACTTTTCTATTGATGGCGGTGTTCGTCGTCACCATTTTGCACACCTACCGCAACCTGGCCGGGCTGGTGCTCAAGGCGGGTGGCGGCGCAGCGGTGTTCGTCGGCGAGCAGGCGCGTTTTCGCGTGCGCCTGGAAAGCCGCGAGCGCGAACACCAGGCTATTGCGCTGGGCTGGCCACCGGCCGAGCTGGTAATGCGCGATGTGCCTCGCGAAGGCCAGACCGAAGTGGAGCTGGACCTTCCCGCCACTCGGCGGGGCTGGCTACGCCCCGAGCGTATGCGGGTGGAAAGTCGTTTCCCCCTGGGGTTGCTGGTGGCCTGGAGCTGGGTCGACCTGGACCAGGCAGTGCTGGTTTATCCGCGGCCGCTGGAAGGCGATCTGCCCTTGTCGGCGGGCCTGGGTGACGAGGAGCAGGAAGAGGGCATGCGTGCCCGCGGCCAGGGCGCCGATGATTTTCAGGGCCTGCGCGAGTATCAGCCGGGTGACTCGAATAGGCGCCTGGACTGGAAGGCCTATTCTCGCGGCCAGGGCCTGTTGGTCAAGGATTTCGCCATGCTCAGCGGGCGTGACCTGTGGCTGGATTTCGACAGTCTGGGAGGTGACAGTGAAACGCGCCTTTCGCTGCTCTGTCATTGGGTGCTGCAGTTATCACAGCGTCAGCAGGCCTTCGGTCTGCAACTGCCGGGGCAGGTGATTGCCCCGGATTATGGCGAGGACCACCGCGATGCCTGCCTGCGTGCCCTGGCGTTGTTCGGAGCGCGTCCATGAGCAGGCCGGGTATCCCGCGTATTGCTCTGATCTGGTTGCTGGTCGCCCAGGTGCTGGTGATCGTGCCGCATCTGCTGCATTTGCCGTTGTGGATGATCGCGCTGTGGCTGGGCGCAGCGGCCTGGCGCGTACAGATTTTTCGCATGCGTGCCCCTTATCCCGGTGGCTGGGTCAAGGGCGGGCTGATGTTGCTGGTGCTGGCCGGCATCCTGCTGTCGCGTGGCACGTTGGTCGGGCTGGATGCCGCCGTGGTGCTGCTGATCGCCACCTTCGTTCTGAAGTTGCTGGAGATGCGCACGCGGCGTGATGCGCTGGTGCTGATCTTCCTCGGTTTCTTCTGCGTGGTGACCGCCTATCTGTTCGAGGACGGCATCCTCGCAGCGCTCTACAGTCTGTTGCCGGTCGCTGCCTTGCTGGCTGCCCTGGTTGGTTTGCAGCACAGTGGTTTCGCCGAGCGCCCCTGGCCGACCCTGCGCCTGGCCGGTGGGCTGCTGCTGCAGGCGATACCGCTGATGGTGCTGCTGTTCGTCTTCTTCCCGCGCATGGGGCCGTTGTGGTCGCTGCCACTGCCCAGTGACAAGGGCGTTACCGGGCTGTCGGACAGCATGGAACCGGCCGATATCGCCGAACTCAGTCGCTCCCCGGCCTTGGCCTTTCGCGCCAGCTTCGAAGGTGACGTGCCGCCGCGCGAACAACTGTACTGGCGCGCCCTGACACTGGAGCGTTTCGATGGCCGGCGCTGGTCGCAGTCAGCTTACGCGGATGTACCGATGTCCGCGCAGTGGAGCAAGGCCGGAGACCCGCTCGACTACAGCATCATCATGCAGCCCAGTGGCAAGCGCTGGCTGTTCGCCCTCGACGTTGGCGAGATGACCCAGGACGGCGCACGGATGATGAGTGACTTTCGCTGGCAGCGGCTGCGCCCGGTGGATCGGCCACTGCTGTACCAGGTGCGCTCCTGGCCAGAGGCTGTGCGTGAGGCGCAGGGCGAGCCGCCTGGATTGCGCCAGGCGCTGCAGTTGCCGCCGCAGGGCGATCCGCGTAGCCGCGCCTGGGCAGCCGAGCTGAAGGCGCAGTATCCACAGAGCGATGCGCTGGTGGCGGCCATACTTCAGCATTTCAATCGCGAGCCCTATGTCTATACCCTGCGTCCGCAGCCGCTGGGTGCTGACAGCATCGATGAGTTCCTGTTCGACACGCGGCGCGGGTTCTGTGCGCACTATGCCGGCGCCATGACCTTCGTGCTGCGTGCAGCGGGTATTCCGGCGCGGGTCGTGGCCGGCTACCAGGGCGGTGAGCTCAATCCCGCTGGCAACTACGTCCAGGTGCGCCAGTTCGATGCGCATGCCTGGGTCGAGTACTGGCAGCCGGGGCAGGGCTGGCGCAGCGTGGATCCGACCTTCCAGGTTGCCCCCGAGCGTATCGAGCAGGGCTTGGAGGAGGCGTTGGCCGAAGAGGATGGTTTTCTCGACGATCAACCCTTCTCGCCGCTGCGCTACCGCGAGCTGGCCTGGCTCAATCAGCTGCGTTTGAGCTGGGAAAACCTCAACTACGGCTGGCAGCGCTGGGTGCTGGGGTACCAGGGTGAGCAGCAGCTGAAACTGCTGCAGAACTGGTTCGGCAGCCTCGACTGGCAGCGTCTGGCGCTCGCCCTGGTGGGCACCGGTGCGCTATTGATTGGCCTGCTGGCGCTGTGCTTGCTCAAGCCCTGGCAGCAACGGGTTGATCCACAGCGTCAGATTTTCCGCCAGTTCGAGCGCGTGCTGGCGCGCCATGGTGTACGCCGCGAAACGGGCGAGGGCGCACGCTCATTCGCCTTGCGGGCTGCCCGCGAACTGCCGGCACAGGCTGAGCAAATCGAGGCTTTCGCGCATTGTTTCGAGCAGCAGCGCTATGCATCGCAGCCCGCTTCGCGTACCGCCCTGGTGCACGCGCTGAGGCAGGTACGCAAGGCTTTGCCCTGGCGCCTGTCGCGCCAGTGATACAGTGCAGAGGTATCTTGCTCTGGGAGTCCGCATGAGTGATTTGAGCGAACATTGCCTGTCCCGCGTCCTGGCCCTGCAGGTACGCCTGTATGCCTGCCAGGCCCGCTTGGCCGACTGCACCGACAGCGAAGCGCTGCATGATTTGCGCATTGCCCTGCGTCAACTGCGCAGCCTGTTGCGTCCGCTGCGTGGTTTGCCGGGTGTGGATGCCCTGGAACAGGGCGCGGCCGTACTGGGGCGCCTCAGCGGCTCGTTGCGTGACCGCGAGGTATTACTGGCCGAGTTGACCGGCAGAGAGCTGCCACACCCGCTACCGCTTGATGCGCCATCACGTGCGGCAGGCTACGCCATGCTTGCGACCTCCCGTGAGCTGATGGATGTCCTGCATCTGCTCGACCGTTGGCCGGCAAGTTGGCGTGAGGCCGCCCGTCAGGGGCTGTTGAGTGATCTGGGCAGGCGTATTCGCCGGCGCCTGCGCCGCCAGCAACGGCAGCTGGCCGAGGCGCTGCGTTATCCCGCCCATGACCGTCATCGCCTGCGCCTGCTGATCAAACGTGTGCGCTACGCTGCTGAAACCTATCCGCAGCACAGTGGCCTGAGCAAGGCGGCGCAGCTCAGGCTCAAGCGTGCGCAGAGTGCACTCGGTGACTGGCATGATCATCTGCAGTGGCTGGCACAGACCGAGGCAAGCGAAGCGTTACAGTCTTGTCGGGCTGCCTGGTTACAGGCCCAGTGGGCGGCCGAACAGCGTGCGGATGACGCCCTGCTGGCGCTCTATGGCGATTTTCCCAAGGCGAAATAGGGTGTCATTTTCGCCGCCAATATGACCGACTAGCCATCCTCCCGGGCTATCGTTGCGCGGCCGGCATCCCCTAAGATCGTCGCCATCGATGAATGCCGAGGTGTGTATGATCTTTTCCGAAATGCTCGAAGCGGTACGCCGCGATCCTCATGCCGTGGTGATCCCGGCCGAATGGGGGCAGGGGCGCGCCAGTTTCGGCGGTCTGGTGGCGGCTCTGGCGTTCGAGGCGATGCGCGCCAAGGTGCCCGAGAACCGGCCGCTGCGTTCACTGGCCATTACCTTCGTCGGCCCGGTGGCGCCGGATGTGCCGGTGAGTTTTCAGGCCGAAGTGCTGCGCGAGGGCAAGGCGGTCAGCCAGATGTTGCTGCGTGCGGTTCAGGATGGCCAGGTGATGACCGTGGTTCAGGGCAGCTTTGGCGCCTCACGGCCGTCGTCGGTTGCCGTGGAGGCGCTGGCCGCACCACAGATCACGCCGGCCGAGCAGTGCCAGGAGCTGCCCTACGTGCGTAACGTCACACCGGAATTCACCCGCTTTCTGGCCATGCGCTGGGGCATTGGCGGCATGCCGTTCAGCAATACGCCCTCACGGCAGATGGGCGGCTGGGTGCGTCTGCGCGGCGAGAGCGTGCCACAGGCGATGAGCGAAGCGCATCTGCTGGCACTGGTCGATGCCTGGCCGCCTGCGGTGCTGCCTTATCTGAAAAGCCCGGCGCCGGGCAGCTCACTGACCTGGACCATCGAATTCGTCCAGCCGCTACGCACCCTCAACAGTGACGACTGGTGCCTGTACCGTGCCGATATTGAACATGCCCGCGATGGCTATGGCCATGTGGCGGCGGCGATATGGAGCCCGGCGGGCGAGCTGATTGCCCTGAGCCGGCAGACCGTCACGGTATTTGCCTGAGCGTGCGCGTCGGCTGGAGGCAGGCTACTTGCGCTTGCGCCAGGCGCGCCACCAGCCGCCGCTGAGCACGAAGCGCGGAAAGGTGACGCACTGTTCCAGCAGCAGGTGCTTGCAGGCGTCGCGCCGGCCGCGGAAGGGCTCCGGTTGATTCTGCTCCAGGCGATGCCCCCGCGCCTGCAGAGCCAGGGCGGCATACAGGCCGATGGCGCCAAGCACCAGTGGTATGAAACCCGGTTGCCAGAGGCCGATCAGCAGCAGCGCCAGCGACAGCAGAAACAGCGGCACGGCGAGCAGGTGCAGCAGCAGGTTGGTCGGATGCTGGTGCTGGTCGGCGTAGTGACGCCACTGCCTGCTCAGCAGGTTGGGAGTGCGTTTGTTCATGATGCGGTCCTCGACTCGATAGAGCGAGTCTAGAACCGCCAGGGGCGGGCGACGAATTGCTCCTGGCTATGGCCGGGATAGATTCATCCTGGGGCTGCCGATTACAGCCGCAACTGGCCGATGGCCTTGTTCAGTTCGCCGGCCAACTGCGCCAGTTGCTGGCTGGTGGCGGCCGACTCGAGTGTCTGACCGACCGTCTGCTCGGTGACGTCGCGGATGCCCACCACCGAGCGGCTCATCTCTTCGGCGACCTGGCTTTGCTGCGTTGCGGCCACAGCGATCTGAGTATTGCTCTCACGCATCAGCGCCACGGCGGCGGTGATCGCGGCCAGAGACTCGCCCGCTTCTTGCGCCAGTTGGACGCATTGATTGGCACTCTCCGAGCTCTCGCGCATGAATTCCACGGCGTCGCGGGTGCCACCCTGCAGACTGCCGATCATCTGGGTGATTTCATCGGTGGAGTCCTGCACGCGCTTGGCCAGGTTACGCACCTCATCGGCCACCACGGCGAAGCCACGGCCCATTTCCCCGGCGCGGGCAGCCTCGATGGCGGCATTGAGTGCAAGCAGGTTGGTCTGTTCGGCGATGCCGTGAATCACCCCGACCACACGGTTGATGTGCTGGCTGTCTTCGGCCAGCCGCTCGATGCTGGCGGCGCTCTGGCGTACCCCCTGCGACAGGGCGGCGATGGATTGTTCGACGCGCTCGACCACGTGCTGACCGGCGCGGGCCAGTTGATCGGCACTCTGGGATTGATCGCGGGTGGTGCCGGCATGCTCGGCAATGTGTTGCACGGTCGCCGACATTTCGTTAATCGCGGTGGCGGCCTGGTCGGTTTCGCTTTGCTGGCTGAGCATGCCCTGGCGCACTGCACTCATGCGCTCGGCCATGTCGCGGGTGCCGCTGTTCAGTTCACTGGCGACCTGACCGACAGTGCCGACCACACGCTGATAACCAGCCTGCATGGCGTTGAAGGCGGCGGCCATCTGGCCGACCTCGTCACGGCCGTCCAGCGGCACGCGCAGAGACAGGTCGCCGCTGCGCTCGGCCTGCAACATGACATCCTTGAGGGTATTGAGGTGGCTGAGCAGAAAGCGGATCAACAACTGCGAGGCAGCCAGCAGCAACAGCATCAGCACGGCGACAGCGACGGCGTAAGTGAGGGCATGCTGAGTAAACAGATCGAGCAGGCTGGGCGCGTGCGCCAGGATCGCCAGGGTGCGCCCATCGCCGAGGGTGACATGCTGGGCGCCGATCAGGGGCGAGTCGGCGAACCAGGCATCGTGTGCCAGTGCCTGCCAGCCGCTGGCGTCCGGGGCGCCTTGCGCGCCCGGCAGACTGTCGCCCTGCAGTAGCTGAATGTTGCTCGAAGTGGGCAATGTCGCCTGCGCCGGCCATTGCTGGAGCAGACGCGCCTGCTCGATTGCCGCTTGCTGGGCATCGCCACTACGTGCCTGCTGCTCGGTCTGCAGGGCGAACAGCACCAGCATCAGGCTGATGACGAAGGCAACGGCGTTGACTGCCCAGAATTTGTACTTGAGAGAAAGGTTGCTGATCCAGGCGCCCATGCTTTGGTTATCCATCTCGCTGCATTCGCTGTTGGCTAAGTGCCAGCAGTATGCCTTGGGAAAAAGCCAGAGTCTTGACGTCAATCAAGACTCTGGTGGTGGCTCATCCAGTATGGCCGGTATGCCAAAGAACGCTCGCGCATTGCGCGTGGTCTGTGCCGCCAGGCTGTCTTCGGGCTGACCTCGGTGCAGCGCCACCTCGCGCAGCACCTCGCCGAGGAAGGCCGGTTCGTTACGCCCACTCTTGGGCTTGGGTCGCAGGGTACGCGGCAACAGAAAGGGCGCGTCGGTCTCGAGCATCAGGCGCTCGTCGGGTATATCCCTGAGCAGTGGGTGCAGGTGCGTGCCACGCCGTTCGTCGCAGACCCAGCCGGTGATGCCGATGTGCAGGTCGAGATCGAGGTAGGCATAGAGCGCGCGGCGCTCTCCGGTGAAGCAGTGAACCACGGCTGCCGGTAGCCGGTCGCGATAGTCGCGCAGGATCTCCAGCAGGCGCTGGCTGGCTTCACGCTCGTGAAGAAACACGGGCATCTGTAACTCGACGGCCAGTGCCAGCTGTTCCTCCAGGGCTTTCTCCTGCAGGGGCCGTGGTGAGAAGTCACGGTCGAAATCCAGCCCGCATTCACCCACGGCGCGCACTTCTGGTTGCCCCAGCAAGGCCTTGAGGGCATTGCCGCTGGCGTTGCTCCATGTGCTGGCCTCGTGCGGATGGACGCCGGCCGTGCTGAACAGGCGCTGGCGGCTGTCGTCCAGTTGTCGGCAAAGTGTCAGGCTTGCCTCGCTTTCGTTCAGACTGGTGCCAGTCAGTACCAGCTGACAGATCCCGGCTGCATAGGCTCGTTCCAGAAGCGCTTCGGCCTGTGCCGCGAGGCTGGGATGGGTGAGATTGACGGCAATGTCGATGAGTTGCATGGAGCCACCTGTTGAAAGCCAGCAGGCAGAATAGCAGAAGCCCGCCATTCGTCAGGAAGTCGATTTAAAACAAGAACTTGGTAGCTCTTTTTAAGATTCACGCAAGGTTATGGGCTGGCGCCATGACGTTCGCCTGTGCCAATCTCCGCCCCCCTGCAGGCCTGGGAACTCGTTCTGTGCGCCAGGGGTCTGAGCCTGACTGTCGCGTATCGGCGAGCAGCAGGCCACGACGAAGTCTCGGCGGCCAACCGTCTTTGCTGGAGAATCGATGTCGCGATTGTTGCTGATCCTGTGTCTGCTGGCCATGCTGCCGCTGCCGGTCAGTGCACGCCTGGCTGGCCCGCCAGAGGTCGGTGAGCAGGCCCGCAGCGCGCGTGATCTGCCAGCCATTCGCAGCAGTGGTGAGCTGCGTGTGCTGGTCAACCAGAGCCGCAACAGCTCGGGATCGGTCAAGGGCCAGAGCATTGGCGTCGAGTATCACCGTCTGCGTGCCTTCGAGCAGTTCCTCAATCGCAATGCCCGTGATGGGCGCAGCCTCAGGCTGAAGATCATCCCCAAGGCCAAGGATCAACTGCTCGGTGCGCTGCAGCGCGGCGAAGGCGATCTGGTCGCGCCGGGCGAGTTGCTCAATGTACGTACAGGGCATGAGGTCAGCGCCAGTACGGCGATTCGCCGTGAAGTGCCGCTGGTGGTGGTCTCGAAGCAGGGCAACAGGCACTACCGCAACCTTGAGCAACTGGCCGGGCGCAGCCTCTCATTGCCGGCGGGCAGTGCCGTGGGCGAGGCGTTGCGCCTGATCAACCAGCAACTGGCGGATCGCAAGTTGCCGCCGATGGTGGTCGAGTGGGTCGATCCCAGTCTGGCCGTCGAGGATGTGCTGGAGATGGTCCAGGCCGGCATCTTCGAGCGCACGGCGGTGGAGCTGCCGATTGCCGAGCGCTGGGCCAAGGTGATGCCCAGGTTGCGTGTCGACAGGCATCTGGTACTGGCCCGTGACGGCGATATGAAGTGGTTCGTACGCCCCGATGCGCCGATGCTGCGTGCCAGCATCGATCGCTTCTTCAGTGGCTACAGGAGCCCGGCGGATCAGGATGCCGCGTTTCAGCGTGTCTATCGCCGGCTGTACAAGGTGCATTCTCCCTTCGGTCGCACCGAGCGCCAGCGTCTGGAACAGGTACGTCCGGTGCTGCAGCAGCATGCCGAGCAGCAGGGCTTCGATTGGCTGATGCTGGCAGCGCTGGCCTTCAAGGAGTCGACGCTCAACCCCTCGGCGCGCGGCGCCAGCGGGGCGACCGGGCTGATGCAGATTACCCCGGCCGCCGCGCGCAATGTCGGGGTCAGCAATATCCAGAGTCTCGATGGCAATGTGCAGGCCAGCAGCAAGTACCTGGCGATGATCCGGCGCAATTTCTTCAATAGCCCGCAGCTCAACGAGCGCGAGCGCATGGCCTTTATCCTGGCCGGTTACAACCTGGGCCCGCAACGGGTGCAGAGCCTGCGTGCCGAGGCCCGCAGGCGTGGCCTCAACCCCAATCAGTGGTTCTTTCAGGTCGAACGTGTGGCCATGGAACAGATGGGCATGGGGGTGGTGAGCTATGTGAATGCGGTCAATAAGTACTACCTGGCTTATGACCGTGAGCGCTATCTGCTAGAGCCGCAGTAGTCAGCGGCTGATGGTCAGATAAATATCAAATAAGTCGATCATTGTTAGGCATATTTTGCGATTTTAAGATCGAATAATTTGGATATTCTGTGCGCCATCTACCCCGCACTGCAAAAGGAAATCTCCTCATGAACACCCTGATCAAAAGCATCACGGCCAGCCAGGCCGGTTACGGTATCACCATTTTGCGCATCATCGCCGGTATCACCTTCGCCGCTCATGGTGCGCAGAAACTGTTCGGCTGGTTTGGCGGCTATGGCCTGGCGGGCGTCGCACAGTGGATGGAGGGCATTGGCCTGACGCCGGGTTACCTGATGGCATTGGCTGCCGGTAGCGCCGAGTTCTTCGGTGGCGTGGCGCTGATCGTCGGCCTGCTGGTGCGCCCGGCGGCGGCGGTACTGGCGGTGACCATGCTGGTGGCGATCATCACCGTGCACCTGGCCAATGGTTTTTTCATGAGCAACAACGGCTACGAGTTCGCCCTGGCCCTGCTGGCCATCAGCGTGGCGCTGGTATTCGAAGGTGCCGGCAAGCTGTCGGTCGATGGCAAGCTCGCTCGCTGATCGATCAGGTACCAGCAAGAAGGCCCGCACATCGGGCCTTCTTGCATCAAGCGCCGAACGATCAGGCGGTAGCGGCCTGATCAGCTTTCTTTTCCTGCGCAATGACCTGCTGCGCCAGTTCGATCATCTGCTCGCGCATCCAGCGGTTGGCCGGATCCTGATCGGTACTCTCATGCCAGTACAGGTGCGTTTCCAGCGCCGGCACATCACCGACCGGTAAGGTCACATGATGCAGGTTGTGGCGGCGGGCAAAACGCTCCGGCACGGTCATCACCATATCGGTTTGCTGCAACACGGTGCTGGCCATCAGGTAGTGCTGCGAGCGCAGGGCAATCTTGCGCTGGATGCCCATCTTGCCCAGGGCCAGATCCACATAACCGAGACCACTGCGGCGGCTGGAGATGTGGATATGGCTCAGTGACAGGTATTCATCGAGGCTGATCTTTTCCTTGGCCAGCGGGTGACCGGGGCGCATGGCGCAGACGTAACGATCATCCAGCAGTTTGACGTGACGCACCTGCGGGTCGGTGTTGAGCGGTGCATCGACGGCGAAGTCGAGGCGGCCGGCAGCCAGCTCCTTGGTGGTCTCGCGGCGTTTGGCCAGAAAGCTTTCGATGCACACGCTGGGTGCCAGACGGCGCAGGCGCTGGAACAGCGGCGGCAGGAGAATCTGCTCGGAGAGGTCGGTCATGCTGATGCGGTAGGTCTTGCCGGCCTGCTGCGGGTTGAAGGTGCGGCTCTCCTGTACGGAGACACGCAGCAGCTGCAGGGCGTTACGCACCGGGCCGATGATGTTCTGCGCCATGGGCGTGGGCACCATGCCCTGGGCGGTGCGCACGAACAGCGGGTCGTTGAAGGTTTCACGCAGGCGGGCGAGGGCGTTGGAAACCGCCGGCTGAGTGATGCCGACGATCTGTCCGGCACGGGTCAGGTTGGCCTCGGTGTAGATGGCGTCGAAGACGATGAAGAGGTTCAGGTCCACCTTGGTCAGGTTCATGCCGGCAGTGCTCCAGGGGCGTCGATATCAATCGATCATATATCGGTTATGAATGTTCATACACACTGAAAATAGATTCGATAAATCTTAAGCGCTGTTCTAGCATCATTTCCACAACCTCTCACCCTTTGTCACAAACAGGTATCTCCATGGATTTCGCCTATTCCCCCAAGGTTCAAGAGCTGCGTGAGCGTGTTACCGCGTTCATGGAGGCTTATGTCTACCCGGCCGAAGCGGTGTTCGAGCAGCAAGTGGCCGAGGGCGACCGCTGGCAGCCTACCGCAATCATGGAAGAGCTGAAGAACAAGGCCAAGGCCGAAGGCCTATGGAACCTGTTTCTGCCCGAGTCGGACTATGGCGCGGGCCTGACCAACACCGAATACGCGCCGCTGGCCGAGATCATGGGCCGTTCACTGATTGGCCCGGAGCCGTTCAACTGCGCCGCGCCGGATACCGGCAACATGGAGGTGCTGGTGCGTTACGGCAACGAGGCGCAGAAACAGCAATGGCTGGCGCCGCTGCTCTCCGGCGAGATTCGCTCCGCCTTCGCCATGACCGAACCGGGCGTGGCCTCCAGCGACGCCACCAACATGCAGGCCAATGCCCGCCGTGAAGGTGATGAGTGGGTGATCAACGGCCGCAAATGGTGGACCTCGGGCGCCTGTGACCCGCGCTGCAAGGTGATGATCTTCATGGGCCTGACCAACCCGGATGCGCCGCGTCACCAACAGCATTCGATGATACTGGTGCCGATGGATGCGCCCGGTGTCACCGTGCTGCGTCCGCTGCCGGTGTTCGGTTACGACGACGCACCGCACGGCCACGCCGAAGTGCTGTTCGAGAACGTGCGCGTGCCTTACGAGAATGTGCTGCTGGGTGAGGGCCGTGGTTTCGAGATTGCCCAGGGTCGCCTCGGCCCGGGCCGTATCCACCACTGCATGCGCTCGATCGGCATGGCCGAACGCGCCCTGGAACTCATGTGCAAGCGCGCTGTTTCGCGGACCGCCTTTGGCAAGCCGCTGGCACGCCTGGGTGGCAACATCGACCACATCGCCGATTCGCGCATGGAGATCAACCAGGCGCGTCTGCTGACCCTGAACGCGGCCTACATGATGGATACCGTGGGCAACAAGATCGCTGCCAGCGAAATCGCCCAGATCAAGGTGGTGGCGCCCAACGTTGCGCTGAAGGTGATCGACAGGGCGATCCAGATGCACGGCGGTGCCGGGGTTTCCAACGACTTCCCGCTGGCGTACTGGTACGCCATGCAGCGCACCCTGCGCCTGGCCGACGGACCGGATGAAGTGCACCGCGCCGCCATCGGCAAGTACGAAATCGGTAAATACGTGCCACGTGACGTGATGAAAGCCAGTCGCTGATCAGGCAAATGACAAGGCCCGCAGATGCGGGCCTTGTCATGGATGGGTACTGGAGGCTTTATCAGTGCTGCGGAGCGCTCTGGTCGCGCGTCTTCAGCAGTGACAGCAGCACACCACCAGCCAGCAGGCCCAGGGTAACGGCAAGCGAGAGCAGGGCAGGTACCTTGATCAGGTCGTGCAGGAAGATCTTGCCGCCGATATACATCAGCACCAGCGCCAGGGCGTACTTCAGGTAGATGAAACGGTGCATCAGTGCGGCCAGGGCGAAGTACAGCGCACGCAGGCCGAGAATGGCGAAGATGTTCGAGGTGTAGACGATGAACGGATCCTGCGAGATGGCCAGCACCGCCGGCACGCTATCGACGGCGAACACCAGGTCGGCCAACTCGATCAGCACCAGTGCCAGCAGCAGCGGAGTGGCATAGAGCAGCGGTTTGCCACTGGCCTTGTCCTGCAGGCGTACCAGGAACTTGCCTTCGTGCAGGTCGTCGGTTACGCGGATGTGCTTGCGCACGAAGCGGATCACCGGGTTTTGCGCCAGGTCTGGGTGGGCTTCGGTATCGTTGCTGCGCAGCATCTTGATGCCGCTGAAGAGCAGGAAGGCACCGAAGATGTAGAGAATCCAGTCGAACTGCTGCACCAGTGCCGTGCCCAGGCCGATCATGATTGCGCGCAGCACGATCACCCCGAGAATGCCCCAGAACAGCACGCGATGCTGGTACTTACGCGGGATATTGAAGTAGCCGAGGATCATCGCCATGACGAAGACGTTGTCCATCGACAGCGATTGTTCCACCAGAAAGCCGGTGTAGTACTCCATCGCCTTGGTGCCGCCGAGCTGCCACCAGATCCAGCCGCCGAAGGCAACGCCGACACTGAAATAGCCGGAATACAGCAGCAGGCTCTCGCGCATCTCGATTTCATGCTGATCGCGATGCAGCACGCCGAGGTCAAGTACCAGTAGGGTGATGATCAGTACCAGAAAGGCCAGCCAGAACCAGCCGGGGGTACCGAAGATGGGGGATGTCAAAAAGGCAAGTAGAGCGTCCATGAGCCCTCCCTTATGTCTGCCTGAGTTGAAAGATATCTACTCAGTGACTCCGACATCACGGTGAGAAAACTCACCGCCAGAGGGGCCCGGCGTCACGCGCTGCAAAGACTAGCGCCGAGCCCTTACTCTGCCAAGCCCTTTGTAAGGAAATATTTTCAGGCGTCAGTAGACCCAGACTTCCACGCGGCGATTGCGGATGCGGCCGTTGTCCTGATCATTGGCTGCCACCGGCAGCTCGCTGCCCAGGCCGGTGACTTCACGCAGCAGTACGCCCTCCCTGGCCAGTTCGCGGCGCACGGCCATGGCGCGCAGCTTCGACAGCAACTCGGCGCGCTCGGGGTCGCTTTTCGGGTCGCCAAAGCCGACCAGCACCACCTTGTTTTGCAACTTGTCGTGCTGTTTGAGGTAGTCCAGCACCCGTCGCACATCACGATGGGCCTTGTTGTCCAGCGTCGCGCTGCCTTCCTGGAAACGGAAGTTCACCGACAGGCGTTGCGCCTGTTTTGCCAGTTGCCGGTACTCCGCGGGCATCTGCGTATCTGTGCTGACCTTCACCGCCTGCACGGTCTGGGCGATGAAGCCGCTGCTGTCGACGATGGCCTGGCCGCGCGGGCTGTGAGCGAAGTCGATCAGCGCACGCGCCCAGGGATTGGTCAGTTGCGGGGCGTTGTAGAGATACAGGCGCCGCGCCAGGGGGTAGTCTTCGGTGGCGATCAGTGTGGTGCTCGGCGGCATTGGCTGGGAGTCGCCAGACGCGACCGAGACCGCCTTGGCCTGACGGATGTAGGGCAGGCCAATGAAGCCGATGCCATTGGCATCGCTACTCACCGCGTCGGACAGTTGGGTGCTGGACTCGAAGCGTTGCGCGCGGGGCGCAAGTGTACGTCCGCCTGGGGCCAGCACCAGCTCCTTGAAGGTGTCATAGGTGCCGGAATTGTCATCGCGTGCGTAGGGGCGCACCTGGCCAGGCCTGCCGCCCAGTGTGGCCCAGTCGTCGATTTCGCCGGAAAACAGCTGCGCGATCTGCTCCACGCTGAGCGCTGCGACAGGGTTGGACGGGTGGACGATGATCGCCAGACCATCGATGGCGATGACCTGTTCGCTTTGCGGGCTGCGCAGATCACCCAGGGCGGCCAGGCTGGCGGCTTCGCTGTCCTTGATCGGCCGCGATGAAGCGGCCAGATCGGCGCTGCCATCGCTGAGCGCAGTAAAGCCGGTGCCCGAGCCATGAGCGGCAATTTCGACAACCACCGCCCTGCCATCGGCCTGGCGTGCCAGCACACGCTGCTCGTTTGCCCGGGCACCGTCCTCGCTATGGATGTCCAGCAGGCCTTGTGCCTCGAACAGCCCCTTGACCAGTTCCGGCGCCAGCCTGGCACCGATGGTGTTGGAACCCTCAATGCGCAGCAGCGGCTGGTTATCCTCCGACGCTGGCAGTGCCGTAGCGAAGACGGAAAGCGGCAGGGCGTAGCAGATGAAACCGATCAGCAACAGCGACAGCGTACGACCCCAGAGGTCGTGATCAGCGGACAGGGCGCGCGGCATGCGGCAGGCACCTTCTAGTGGGTGGGATAAGGTGCCGCGCAGATTAAGTCAGTCAGGTTGCAGTCTTGTGACGGGGCGCCTGCTCGTCACGCATTGGTATTTCACTCCAGTTCCAGCCAGATCGGCGCATGATCGGACGGCTTGTCCATGCCGCGCAATTCGTAGTCGATGCCGGCGTCCTTGAAGCGCGCTTGCAGCGGCTGGCTGGCGAGGATCACGTCGATGCGCAGGCCGCGCTTGGGCTCGTCTTCGAAGCCGCGGCTGCGGTAGTCGAACCAGCTGAAACGGTCATTCACCTCGGGGTAGAGGTGGCGGAAGCTGTCCACCAGCCCCCAGTTCTTCAGGGTCGCCAGCCATTCGCGTTCTTCTGGCAGGAAACTGCACTTGCCGGTCTTCAGCCAGCGCAGGCGATTGGGTTCGCCGATACCGATGTCGCAATCTTCCGGGCTGATGTTGATGTCGCCCATCACCACCAGTGCCTGCTGCGGCTCGAAACGCTCCACCAACAGTTGCTGCAGGTCGGCGTAGAAGCGCTGCTTGGCCGGGAATTTCACCGGATGGTCGCGGCTCTCACCTTGCGGAAAGTAGCCGTTCATCACGGTGATGGGGTTGCCGTGGGCATCGGCGAAGGTGCCGTAGATGAAGCGACGCTGGGAATCCTCGTTGTCGCCGGGGAAGCCCTTGTGCAGGCTCAGCGGCGCCTGGCGCGAGAGCAGGGCGACGCCGTAGTGGCCTTTCTGGCCGTGGTAATGCACGTGATAACCGAGCTGGCGGATTTCCGCTTCCGGGAACTGCTCGTCGGCTACCTTGGTTTCCTGCAGACCGATCACATCCGGCTGGTGTTTCTCGATCAAGGCTTGCAACTGATGCGGGCGCGCACGCAGGCCGTTGATATTGAAGGAGACGATTTTCATGAGCAGCGAGTCCTGAGCTAACGGGCATGCCAAGAGAAGCATCCCGGATGATGAAAGCCTTCGCGGCATGCCCTCCCTCATCCGGCGCTTCGCGCCACCTTCTCCCGGAGGGAGAGGGGGATGAGTGAAGGTGTCGCTGCGCGACTTTCAGATTAAACGGCGATGCTAGCCGATCCTCGGCGCTCGCGGCCAGCGCCTGGCGGGCGTGATGAGGTGGTGCTAAGTTGGCTGGGACGCGCCTGACCCACAACGCATAACAACAGAGGTCTGCCATGCCCAACAACGCTCCAGCAGAAGTGCGCATGCTCGACGGTGGTTACGCCCGCGAGGTGCGTTCGCTGCTCTACCATGCCTATCGTCACGAGCCGACCTTCGCTTACCTGTTCGAAGCCGAACGCCCGGGTTTCGATCAGCGCGTGCGCGCGACGATTCGCGAGTTGGTGCAGCAGCATTTCGCTGAAGACCAGCCGGCCATCGGCCTGCTGATCGATGACCGCCTGATCGGCGCAGCGCTGATCGCACCGCCACAGCGTCGCCTGGATATCACCGAAAGCTGGGGTTGGCGTCTGCGCATGCTGCTGAGCACCGGCTTTGGCTGCACCAAACGCTACCTCGAATACCACGATGCGGTGCTCGCCAGCCTGCCTCCTGGTCCTTATCACGTGCTGCCGCTTCTGGGTATTCACCCCGAGTTTCAGGGGCAGCATCGCGGCGAGCAGTTGCTCGAGGCGCTGCACGACTGGTGTGCCCAGGACAGCGGCTCGCAAGGCGTGGTGCTGGATACCGGCAATGCGCGCTATCTGGATTTCTACCGGCGCCAGGGCTACGAGGAAATCGGCGAGCTGGCCATTGGCCCGGTGGTCGAACACGTGTTCTTTCATCCCAACCCACAACCGGTGGTCAGAGCCAGCGCCTGAACTGCGGCTGTCTGGCGCACGTTCAACGGCTCCGGCAGGCCGTTGAAAACGTAGGGGAGGCAGCCAGTGCGAGGCAAAAACAGGCGAAAAAGCACAGTTTACGAGCTGTAAATGAGCATTTTGAGCGTGTTTTTAACGCAGCAATGGCAACGCAGGTAGTTTTTCAATGGCCTGCTAGCGTGGGCTCCGCTCCGTGGTAGCATCCTCCGCTATGAGCGTATATGGACATCTTCAGCGCAGCCTGGTGCTGCTGATCAGTACGGGTGCCTTCGCCGCAGGCGAGCTGGACGTACGAATTACCCCGAGCAATTCGGCTCTCAAGGCCAATATCGAAGGTTATGTCGGTAGCCTCGATGGACGCGACGCGCAGTCATTGCGACGCCTGCGGCGCATCGCCGAGGGGGAGGCCGACAAGGCTGCTCAGGCCCTGGGTTACTACCAGGCGCGTATTCGCAGCCGTATCGAAGAGGACGAAACACCGCGCCTGGTGCTCGAGGTCGAGCCCGGCGAGCGCGTTCGCCTGCGCCATGTCGACATTCGCATCGAAGGGCCGGCCAGCGAGTTGCCGGCTTTTCGCATCCCCAATGCCAGCCGTCTGCAGCCGGGTTCGGTGCTCAATCACGGGCGCTACGAGGACGCCAAGCGGCTGATTCAGAATCAGGCCTCGCGCTATGGCTTCTTCGATGGCCGTTTCACCCGTCAGAGTCTGCAGGTCGATCCGGCCGCCGGGGTGGCCGACATCGAACTGGTATTCGCCAGTGGGCCGCGCTACAACCTGGGCGATCTCAGCTTCAGTGGCGACTTTCCCTTCGATGACGACCTGCTGCGGCGCATGGTGCCGTTCGAGCCGGACACCCCCTACGATTCCGAGCTGATCGCCGAGCTGTACCAGGCGCTGCAGTCCAGCGGCTATTTCGAGTCGGTAAGGGTCGATGCCATCCCCACTCAGGCCGACCAGTTGCGTATTCCGGTTGCGGTGGCGCTGCAGGTGCGTGAGCCGCGTACCATGGGCCTGGGGCTGGGTTTTTCCACCGACGTCGGGCCGCGCCTGCGCGCCAACTGGACGCGCCACTGGCGCAATCCGCAGGGGCACAGCTACGGGGTGGAAACCGAGCTGTCGGCACCGCGACAGAATATCGGTCTGTGGTACGACATTCCCGGTGACCCGCCACTGACCGACAAACTGCGCCTGGCCGGCGGTTATCAGTATGAGGAGCTGGCCAGCAAGGACAGCTTGAGCCGGCTGCTTACCCTCGGTCCGGAATGGCACAGCCAGCGCCCTGGGGGCTGGCAGCGCGTGCTGTCGGTGAAATGGCAGCGTGAGGAATATCGCCTGGGCGACGACTCCGGGCTGAGCAACTTGCTGATGCCGGGTGTCAGCTACTCGCTGCTGCGCAGCGACAACCGCCTCGACCCGAACCAGGGCTACCGCGTGCAGTTCGACTTGCGCGGCGCTGTCGATGGCGTACTGTCCGATGCCAACGTGCTGCACGGCAACGTCATGCTCAAGGGCCTGACTACCGTATTCGACAATCACCGTCTGCTCGGGCGGGTGCAGTTTGGCGGTACCGAAACCAATGGTTTTTCTGCCGTGCCGCCGTCGCTGCGCTTCTTCGCCGGTGGCGATCAGAGCGTGCGTGGTTACGACTACCAGAGTCTGTCGCCGGTGAACAATCGCGGCGACAAGATTGGCGGCCGCTACCTGTTCACCGCCAGCGCCGAGTACCAGTACAGCCTCACCGACAAGTGGCGCCTGGCGACTTTCATCGACCAGGGCAATTCCTTCAATTCGCTGGACATTCCCACCTTGAAGACTGGTGTCGGCTTCGGCGTGCGCTGGGTTTCGCCGGTGGGCCCGCTGCGCCTGGACCTCGCTCATGCGCTGGACGACGACGGTGGCGTACGCCTGCATTTCTCCATGGGGCCTGAGCTATGACCCGGCGCCTGCTGAAATGGTTGGCCGGCGGTCTGCTCGGCCTGGCGTTGCTGCTCGTCGCGGCCCTGTGGGCGCTGCTGGGCACCCAGGGTGGCAGTCGTTGGCTGCTGGCCCAGGTTCCAGGCCTGCAAGTCGACAACTTCGCCGGGCGTCTGGGCGGTGCCTGGCAGGCCGATGCGCTGATCTGGCAGCAAGACGATATGCGGGTGGAGCTGCAGCAGTTGGACATGGCCTGGTCGCCGTCCTGCCTGCTGCGCCTGACGCTGTGCCTGGATCGTCTGCATCTGCGGCAGGTGGCCGTGACCCTGCCCGACAGTGGGGAGGGCAGCGATGAGCCGTTGAGCCTGCCGAACCTCAACCTGCCACTGCGCTTGCAATTGGGCGATATCCAGCTGGGCGAACTGCGCCTGGACGGCCAGACGCAACTGAGCGATCTCGAACTGGGCGCCAGTTGGAACGAGCAGGGTGTGGAGCTGCAGCGCCTGGCCTTGCAACGTGATGACCTGAGCCTGGACCTCAGTGGCCAACTGACGCCGCAGGGCGATTGGCCCTTGGCCCTGAGCGGCCGTCTGCAGTTGCCGGAAGTCGATGGCAAGGCCTGGCAGGTGGCGCTGCAGGTAGGTGGCGAATTGCAGCGCAGCCTGAACATCGAGGCTGACAGCAGCGGTTATCTCGACGCCCGTCTCGAAGGACAGGTGCAGGCGCTGGCCGAGCACCTGCCCGCCGAACTGCGCCTGACCATCCAGGATTTTCAGGCCAGCAGCGCCTTGCCGCAGACGCTGCACCTGCAGGCGCTGACGTTGTCGGCAAAGGGTGACCTGAGCAGCGGCTATCGAATCGACGGCAGCGCCACTCTGCCCGCCGAGCAGGCGCCGATGCCGCTGGCCTTGCGCGGCAGGGTCGATGCCACGGGCGCGGATATCGAATTGCTGCGCATCGAAGCCGAGGATCAGCAGCATCTGCAGCTCAGCGGTACGCTCGCCTGGAGCGAGGCGTTTCAGGCCGATGCCAAGCTCGATTGGCTTAATTTCCCCTGGCAGCGTCTGTACCCGCTGGACGAGCCGCCACCCGTGGCGCTGCAGCAACTGCAGGCAGAAGTCAGCTATAGCGAAGGCAATTACCTGGGTAACTTCGCTGCGCAGCTCAAGGGGCCGGCAGGGGACTTCAGCCTGAGCAGTCCGGTCAGTGGCGATCTCGGCCAGGTCAGCCTGCCGCAATTGCAGTTGGTGGCTGGCCAGGGCCGCGCCGAAGGGGTGGTCAAGGTCGGTTTTGCCGACGGCGTCGACTGGCAGGCCATGCTGCAGCTCAGCGCCCTCGACCCGGGTTATTGGCTGGCTGAGATGCCGGGTAATCTGGCAGGGCCGCTGAATACCCCGGGCAGCTTCAATGCCGGTGCGCTGCAAGCCAAGGCCGATATCGACCTCAATGGCCGTCTGCGTGGCCAGCCCGCGCAATTACAGGTACAGGGCGCCGGTAGCGGCGAGCAGTGGCAGCTCGAGCGCTTGTTGGTACGCCTGGGCGACAACCGGATCAACGCTCAGGGCGCGCTGGATCAGCGCTTGCGTGGCCAACTGGAGTTGGCCTTGCCGCGTCTGGGGCAACTCTGGCCCGGCCTGCAAGGGCAGATACAGGGCCAGCTGTCCCTGGCCGGTACGTTGCAAACGCCGCAAGGCCAGCTGGCGCTGAGTGGCGAGCGCCTGGCCTTTGGCGACCCCAGCCTGCGGCGACTGCAGTTGGACGCGACGCTGGATGCCCGCCAGCAGGCGCGCATCGGTTTGAATCTGCGCGGTATTCGTATCGGCGATACCTACCTCGGGCGCTTGCAGGCTGATGGTCGTGGCGATCAGCGTCGTCAGGCGCTGACTATCGATTTGCAAGGGCCGCTGCTGCAGCTGGCGTTGGCCCTGGACGGCAGCTTGAGCGAGCAGGGCGACTGGCGCGGTCGTATTGCCAGTGGCCGTATCCAGAGTGGCGGCCAGGACTGGCAGCTGCAGCAGGCGGCAAGCCTGGAACGTCTGGCCAGTGGCCGGCTCAACCTGGGCGCGCATTGCTGGCAATCCGCTGACGCCAGTCTTTGCGGCGGGCAGCAGCGGCTGATGCCGCAACCCAGCCTGGACTGGCGCCTTGAGAACTTTCCCCTGGCCAGTCTGCAACCCTGGCTGCCTGAAGATTTCGCCTGGCAGGGGCGCTTGGATGGTCAGCTCAAGGTCGAGTTGCCGGACAGTGGCCCCAATGGCCAGATCACGCTCGACGCCGGTGGCGGCAATCTGCGCATTCGTCAGGCCGATGACGAGCAGTGGCTGGATTTCCCCTATGACAGTCTGCGCCTGAGCAGCACGTTACGTCCGCAGCGGGTGGACAGCCAGCTGCGTTTCGTCAGCGCTCGCCTGGGTGAGCTGGCACTGCAGGCGCAGATCGACCCGCGCCCGGCGCACAAGCCGGTCAGCGGCGAGTTTCGTCTGAGTGGTTTCGACCTCGCCGTCTTGCGCCCCTTCGTGGCAATGGCGGACACCCTTGAAGGCAAGCTGCAGGGCAGTGGCACTATTGGTGGCCAGCTGATGGCGCCGCAGATCAACGGCCAACTGCGGCTGGAGGGCGGCGAGCTATCCGGCAGCGAGTTGCCGGTGAGCCTGGAGGGCTTGCAGCTGCAGGCGCTGATCGCAGGTGAGCGAATGCAGCTGTCTGCAGACTGGCGCAGTGGCGAGCAGGGCCAGGGCAACCTGCGTGGCGAAATCGCCTGGGCCGAAGGCCTGAGCGGCGACCTGGCCCTGCAGGGCAGGCGTCTGCCGGTGAAGGTCGAGCCTTACGCCGAACTGGAAGTCGAACCTGACCTGCAATTGCAGCTACGTGCTCAGCGCCTGGCCATCAGCGGTAAAGTCGGCGTGCCACGCGGGTTGATCAGCGTCCGTGAGCTGCCGCCGTCAACGGTGAAAGTCTCCGGCGATGCGCAGGTGGTCGGGCGTGAAGTGCCAGAGGCCGAAGAGGGGCTCGGCGTCGCCATGGATGTCGATGTCGAGGTGGGGCAGGACAAGCTGGCCTTCAGCGGTTTTGGCCTGACTGCCGACCTGCGTGGGCGCGTGCATATCGGCGATAACCTCGATACCCGTGGTGAGCTGGATCTTGCCAATGGCCGCTATCGTGCCTACGGTCAGCGTCTGACCATCCGTCGCGCGCGGTTGTTGTTCACCGGCCCCATTGATCAGCCGTTTCTCGATGTCGAGGCGATTCGCCGGGTCGATACGGTAGTCGCCGGTATTCGTCTGTCCGGCAGTGCCGAGCAGCCGAGTACCACAGTCTTCGCCGAACCGGCCATGAGCCAGGAGCAGGCGCTGTCCTACCTGATACTGGGGCGTCCACTGGGGCAAAGCAGTGGCGACAACAATATGCTGGGCCAGGCGGCGCTGGCGCTGGGGTTGGCCGGCAGCAGTTCGATCACCACCGGCCTGGCCAACAGCCTGGGCATTCAGGATTTTCAGCTCGATACCGAAGGCAGTGGGGTGACCACCAGCGTGGTGGCCAGCGGCAACATCACCGAGCGCCTCAGCCTGCGATATGGCGTGGGGGTGTTCGAGCCGGCCAATACCATCGCCCTGCGCTATCAGTTGAGCCGGCGCTTGTATCTGGAGGCCGCCAGCGGCCTGGCCAGTTCGCTCGACCTGTTCTACCGGCGCGATTTCTGATGACAAAAGGTTCATTGGCTAAAATCCCTACTCGGTCTCCGGTGTATCGGCGTCGCTTCTGCGCTAGTCTGGACGCATGATCGGGCCGTGACCTGCCATTCGACGGGTTATTCGCTGTGGCGAAGCCCGTGTCACATATTTGCCCTTCAACTCCCTGACGATAAGGAAACTCCCATGGCGCAAGTCACTCTCAAAGGCAATCCGGTACAGGTCGATGGTCAACTGCCGCAAGTTGGCCAACAGGCGCCGGCGTTCAGCCTGGTCGCGGGCGACCTGAGCGACGTCACCCTGGCCAGCCTGGCCGGCAAGCGCAAGGTGCTGAACATCTTCCCCAGCGTCGACACGCCGACCTGCGCCACTTCCGTGCGCAAGTTCAACGCTGAAGCCAGCCAACTGAACAACACCGTGGTGCTGTGCATCTCTGCGGATCTGCCGTTTGCCCAGGCGCGCTTCTGCGGTGCCGAAGGCCTGGACAAGGTGGTCAACCTGTCCACCCTGCGTGGCGCCGAGTTCCTCAAGAACTATGGTGTGGCCATCGCCAGTGGCCCGCTGGCCGGCCTGGCCGCGCGTGCCGTGGTGGTGCTGGATGAAAACGACAAGGTGTTGTACAGCGAGCTGGTTGGTGAAATTGCCGACGAGCCGGACTACGCAGCTGCCCTCGCTGTACTCAAGTAAGCACCCGCTGAACCGGACGGCCTGCTGTGCAGGCCGTTTTTATTGGTTCTTCGCGTTATCGCGGGGAAGATACGCTTGACACCGGACTGGCAAGTTTGTGTGTGTATCGCTTACTGACTTAGCACTATCCATTACCGCGTGTACTGAGCGTTTGGGTTGCGCCCCTTACGGGCGCCACACCTTTCTTGCTTGCCCAAGAAAGGTGTGCCAAAGAAGGGCACCCCACCATCCGGGTTTCGCTACGCGAAACTTCCCTCGCTCCGGCGCTGCTCCGGGGGCCGGCTTACATGGGCCGTCCCTGGCCCATTAAGCCTCTCGCCGCATCCATGCGGCTCGTCCCCCTGCGCAACACCTCCACTCGGCCTCCTGAAGGGGACCAGGTCGCGAGCTTGCGACATCTCTGGAAGATCAAAGTCGGTAGTGTTTGGATTTTGCTCTTGAGGCGCGATCTCAAAGACGACGCCCAAGCCCCCTTCAGGAGGCCGAGTGAAATCACCGTGGAAGGGGTTGAGCGACATGGATGTCGCGAGAGCCACGATGGGCCAGGGACGGCCCTTCGTGGCGTGCCCCTGGAGCGGTGATGGAGCGAGGGAACCCCGGCGCAGCCGGGGCCGTATGCAGGGGTGTGTTTCTTTGCTTACTTTCTTTGCACAAGCAAAGAAAGTAAGTCGCCCGTAAGGGGCGAAACCCATCAGATCAGACAACACGCTAAGGGATAGTGCCAAGTCATCGGCAGCTAACACGTAGTTGCCAGTCCGGTATCAACCCGCACTTTCCCCAAAATATGCGAAGAACCTTTTTATTGGTCGGCCGAGCGAACGTCCGGGCACTTCGAGAGTCTCTTGCCTGACCCGGAATTTATCGCTGACTCAAACAGTTAGTAACGTAAGGGGAGCGTAAAAAGCGGGTAAATGGGCTTTGCTTGACGCGGGCCAGTGCTTATCGTGCCGACTCCCACCAAAAGTGATCTCACTCCTGCCATGTCGAATGCTTCCTCACCTGCCTCGAACACTTCCCGCCAATGGTTGATCGGTCTGACGCTGCTCGCCGTGCTGATTTTGCTGTTGTGGTGGTTCTGGCCGAGCAAGCCGCAGTCCCAGCAGATGGGTCGTGGCCGCTTTGGTGATATGGGGCCGGTGCCGGTGCGTGTGGCCGAGGTCGAGCAGGGCGAGTTCGCCATCGAGCTCAAGGCGCTCGGCACGGTAACTGCCTACAACACGGTCAATGTGCGCTCGCGGGTCGACGGCGAGCTGGTCAAGGTGCTGTTCGAGGAAGGTCAGCCGGTCAAGGCCGGTGATCTTCTGGCAGTGATCGATCCGCGCCCTTATCAGGTGGCCCTGCAGCAGGCGCAGGGCGCGCTGCAGGAAAACCAGGCGCAGCTGAAGAATGCCGAGCTGGATCTGCAGCGCTACAAGGGGCTGTACGACGAAGACAGCATCGCCAAGCAGACCCTCGACACCCAGCAGGCGCTGGTCAATCAGTACCGCGGCAGCCTGCAGAGCAATCAGGCGAGCGTCGCCACGGCCAAGCTCAATCTCGACTTCACCCAGATTCGTGCGCCGATTTCAGGCCGTCTCGGCCTGCGTCAACTGGATATCGGCAACCTGGTCAGCGGCGGCGATACCACGCCGCTGGTGGTGATCACCCAGACCGATCCGATTTCGGTGATCTTCACCATTCCCGAGGGCGATCTGCCGGCCGTGCTGCAGCGCAGGCGTGACGGCACCACCCTGGCTGTCGAGGCCTGGGACCGTGGTGAGCGTCTGAAGCTGGCCGAGGGCGTGCTGGAAAGCCTGGACAACCAGATCGACACCACCACCGGCACGGTCAAGCTCAAGGCGCGCTTCGACAATGCCGAGCAGATGCTGTTTCCCAACCAGTTCGTCAACGTGCGCCTGCGCGTGGAAACCCGTGACGCTGCCACCATCATCCCGTCCGCTGCGGTGCAGTTCGGTACCCAGGGCACCTTCGTCTATGTGGTGGATGACGCCAACAAGGTGAGCATTCGCTCGGTCAGCATCGCCGCCAGCGATGCCGAACGCAGCATGGTCAGCGAGGGCGTGCATCAGGGCGAGCGGCTGGTGCTGGAGGGCACCGACCGTCTGCGTGACGGCAGTGAGGTGGAAGTGGTCGATCCAAATCAGGCGCAGAGCCCTGATGATGCGGCCAGGCAGCCGGGCGCTCGCCAGGGCAAGCGCGATGGCTCCGCACGGAACGACGCATGAATATTTCCCGCCCCTTCATTCTGCGGCCGGTTGCCACCACGCTGTTGATGGTGGCGATCTTTCTCAGCGGTGTGATCGCCTATCGTCTGCTGCCGGTGTCGGCGCTGCCGGAGGTGGATTATCCGACCATCCGCGTGCTGACTTTGTATCCAGGCGCCAGCCCGGATGTGATGACCAGCGCGGTGACCGCGCCGCTGGAACGCCAGTTCGGGCAGATGGCCGGGCTCAAGCAGATGTCCTCGACCAGTTCTGGCGGCGCCTCGGTGATCACTCTGCGCTTCAATCTCGATGTCTCGCTGGCGGTGGCTGAGCAGGAGGTGCAGGCGGCGATCAACGCAGCGAGCAACCTGCTACCCGCTGATTTGCCGGCGCCGCCGGTGTACAACAAGGTCAACCCGGCCGATACGCCGGTGCTGACCCTGGCGGTGAGCTCAAAGACGCTGCCGCTGCCGCAGGTCAACGACCTGGTCGATACCCGTCTGGCGCAGAAACTGGCGCAAACCAGCGGTGTCGGCCTGGTGACCCTGGCCGGTGGGCAACGACCGGCGGTGCGTATTCGCGTCAACCCGGAGGCGCTGGCGTCCTACGGTCTGAGCCTGGCCGACGTGCGCAGTCTGATCACGGCGAGCAACGTCAACCAGCCCAAGGGCAATTTCGACGGGCCGACCCGTGTCTCGCAGCTTGACGCCAACGACCAGCTGAAGTCGGTCGATGAATACCGCGAGCTGATCCTCAGCTATCAGAACGGCGCTGCGCTGCGCCTGAAGGATGTCGCCGATATCATCGATGGTGCCGAGAACGAGCGCCTGGCGGCCTGGGCCAACCGCAACCAGGCGGTGCTGGTCAACGTGCAGCGCCAGCCGGGCGCCAACGTCATCGATGTGGTCGACCGCATCCAGACCCTGCTGCCGCACCTGACCGAAGGCCTGCCGGCCAGCGTCGAGGTCAAGGTGCTCACCGACCGCACGCAGACCATCCGCGCTGCAGTGCGCGACGTACAGCACGAACTGCTGCTGGCCATCGCCCTGGTGGTGATGGTGACCTTCCTGTTCCTGCGCAAGCTGTCGGCGACCATCATTCCGTCCATCGTCGTGCCGCTGTCGCTGATCGGCACCTTCGGCGTGATGTACCTGGCCGGTTTCACCATCAACAACCTGACGCTGATGGCGCTGACCATTGCCACGGGGTTTGTGGTGGACGATGCCATCGTCATGCTGGAGAACATCGCCCGCCACCTGGAGGAGGGCGAGACGCCGTTCAACGCCGCCCTCAAGGGCGCCCGGCAGATCGGCTTCACCCTGGTGTCGCTGACCCTGTCGCTGATCGCCGTACTGATCCCGCTGCTGTTCATGGCCGATGTGGTAGGGCGGCTGTTCCGCGAGTTCGCCATCACCCTGGCGGTGGCCATCCTGATTTCCCTGGTGGTGTCGCTGACTCTGACGCCGATGATGTGCGCGCGTCTGCTCAAAGCGGAGAAGCCTGAGCAGGAAGGGCGCTTCTACCACGCCGCCGGTGGCTTCATCGACGCCATGATCGAACGCTATGGCGTGTGGCTGCAGTGGGTGCTCAGGCATCAGCCGCTTACCCTGCTGGTGGCCGTGGCGACCCTGGGCCTGACCGTGCTGTTGTATATGGCCGTGCCCAAGGGCTTCTTTCCGGTGCAGGACACCGGGGTGATCCAGGGTATTTCCGAGGCGCCGCAGTCGATTTCCTTCAGCGCCATGAGCGAGCGCCAGCAGCGCCTGGCCGATGTCATCCTGCGCGATCCGGCGGTGGCCAGCCTGTCTTCCTCGATTGGTGTGGATGGCGACAATCCGACGCTGAACAGCGGCCGTCTGTTGATCAATCTCAAGGCCCACGCCGAGCGCGACGTCACTGCCAGCCAGGTGATCGAACGCCTGCGTCCGGAACTGGCGAAGGTTCCCGGTATCGAGCTGTACATGCAGCCGGTGCAGGATCTGACCATCGAGGATCGCATCAGCCGCACCCAGTTCCAGTTCACCCTGGAGTCACCTGACAGCCAACTGCTGGAAACCTGGACGCCGCGCCTGGTCGAGGCGCTGCGTGAGCAACCCGAGCTGACCGACGTGGCCAGCGATTTGCAGAACCGCGGCCTGCAGGTGTACCTGGATATCGACCGCGACGCTGCCGCGCGCCTGGGCATCAATGTCGGCAGCATCGACGATGCCTTGTACGACGCCTTCGGCCAACGCCAGATCAGCACCATCTACACCCAGGCCAGCCAGTATCGTGTGGTGCTGGAGAGCCGCGATGGCGGGCGCATCGGCCTGGCCGCGCTGCGTCAGATCCATGTCGCCACCGGCGACGGCCAGCAGGTGCCGCTGTCATCCCTGGCGCACATCGAGGAGCGTCCGGCCAGCCTGCTGATCAACCATATCGGCCAGTTCCCGGCGGTGACCCTGTCGTTCAACCTGGCACCGGGGGTGTCGCTGGGCGAGGCGGTCGAGGTCATCGAGCGGGTCGAGCAGGCAATCGGCCTGCCTTTGTCCATCAACACCCAGTTCCAGGGCGCTGCCGAGGCCTTCCGCGCCTCGCTGAGCTCCACGCTGCTGCTGATCCTGGCGGCCATCGTCACCATGTACATCGTGCTCGGCGTGCTCTATGAGAGCTATATCCACCCGATCACCATTCTTTCCACGCTGCCTTCGGCGGGCGTCGGCGCCTTGCTGGCGTTGCTGTTGACCGGGAACGATCTGGGCCTGATCGCCATTATCGGCATCATCCTGCTGATCGGCATCGTCAAGAAGAACGCGATCATGATGATCGACTTCGCCCTGGAGGCCGAGCGCCATCAGGGCATGGCGCCGGAAGCAGCCATCTACCAGGCTGCGCTGCTGCGTTTCCGCCCCATCCTGATGACCACCCTGGCGGCGCTGTTCGGCGCCATCCCGCTGATGCTGGCCTCGGGCTCCGGCGCCGAGCTGCGTCAGCCGCTGGGCCTGGTGATGGTCGGCGGCCTGCTGGTCAGCCAGGTGCTGACACTGTTCACCACGCCGGTGATCTACCTCTACTTCGATCGCCTGTCGCGCCGCGTCAGCGGGCGCAGTGCGGCGGGAGTGGCGGTATGAGCGGCGCAGCGCTTTTACTCCCCTCTCCCGTCGGGAGAGGGGCTGGGGGTGAGGGTATGAAGATTGCCCGAGCTTCAATCGGGGCGCCGTTACAACCTTCATCCGGCGCTGCGCGCCATCTGCTCCCAGAGGGAGAAGGACGGTGAATCTCTCC
The DNA here is from genome assembly GCF_008041835.1 of Ectopseudomonas mendocina. Lineage (GTDB taxonomy): Bacteria > Pseudomonadota > Gammaproteobacteria > Pseudomonadales > Pseudomonadaceae > Aquipseudomonas. The sequence goes on along the minus strand of NZ_VRYE01000011.1, from coordinate 32,446 downwards.
GCCCCCTTTATTCGCCGCCCGGTGGCCACGCTGCTGCTGAGCCTGGCGATCATGCTGCTTGGCGGCGTCAGCTTCGGCCTGTTGCCGGTGGCGCCATTGCCGCAGATGGATTTTCCCACCATCACCGTGCAGGCCAGCCTGCCGGGGGCCAGTCCGCAGATCATGGCTTCCACCGTGGCCACGCCGCTGGAGCGCTCGCTCGGTACCATCGCCGGTATCAGCCAGATGAACAGCCGCAGCAGCCAGGGCAGCACGCGGATCATGATCCAGTTCGACCTGGACAAGGACATCAACACCGCCGCGCGCGAGGTGCAGGCGGCGATCAATGCGGCGCGCGAACTGCTGCCCAGTGGCATGCGCAGCATGCCCAGCTACCGCAAGATCAATCCGTCGCAGGCGCCGATCATGGTCATATCACTGACCAGCGATACCCTGAGCAAGGGCCAGCTGTACGACGTGGCCTCGACCATCCTGGCGCAGAAGCTGTCGCAGGTCGGCGGCGTCGGCGAGGTGCAGGTCGGCGGCAGCTCCTTGCCGGCGGTGCGCGTATCGCTGGAGCCGCGCCTGCTCGACCAGTACGGAATTGCCCTGGACGAAGTGCGCCAGACCATCGCCGCCAGCAATGCGCTGCGGCCCAAGGGCGCAGTCGAGGATGAGCAGCGCCGCTGGCAGGTGCAGGCCAGCGACCAGTTGGCCAAGGCCGCCGATTACCTGCCGATGATCATCCGCTACCAGGACGGCGCTGCCGTGCGCCTGGGCGACGTGGCCACGGTCACCGATGGCGTCGAGGACCGCTACAACAGCGGCTTCTACAACGACAAGGAAGCGGTGCTGCTGGTGATCAACCGGCAGAGCGGGGCGAATATACTGCAGACCATCAGCGATATCCGCGCCGAGCTGCCAGCGCTGCGCGAGGTGATCCCGGCCAGTGTCGAGCTGGAAGTGGCGATGGATCGCTCGCCTGTCATCCGCGCCACCCTGCACGAAGCTGAGCAAACGCTGCTGATCGCCGTGGGCCTGGTGATCCTGGTGGTGCTGGCGTTTCTCGGGCGTTGGCGCGCTGCGCTGATTCCGGCACTGGCGGTGCCGGTGTCGCTGATCGGTAGTTTCGCCGCCATGTACCTGTTGGGGTTCTCGCTGAACAACCTGTCGCTGATGGCGCTGATCATCGCCACCGGGCTGGTGGTGGACGATGCCATCGTGGTGCTGGAGAACATCGCCCGGCATATCCATAACGGCGAAAAGCCAATGGCGGCGGCGTTCAAGGGCACGCGCGAAGTCGGCTTCACCTTGTTGTCGATGAACCTGTCGCTGGTGGCGGTGTTCATCTCCATCCTGTTCATGGGCGGCATCGTCGAGCGGCTGTTCCGTGAATTCTCCATCACCCTGGCGGTGGCGGTGGTGATCTCTCTGCTGGTGTCGCTGACCTTGACACCGATGCTCTGCGCACGCTGGCTCAAGGCCGAGCAGGAGCAGTCGCGCAGCCGCCTGCAGCTATGGGGTGACCGCCTGCAGGCGCGGGTGCTGGCCATCTATGGGCGTTCGCTGGATTGGGCATTGCGCCATGCGTTGCTGATGGTCATCAGCCTGCTGGCGACCATCGCGCTGAACGTCTACCTGTTCGTCAGCATTCCCAAGACCTTCATGCCGCAGCAGGATACCGGCCAGCTGATCGGCTTCATTCGCGGCGACAACGGTCTGTCGTTCCAGGTCATGCAGCCGAAAATGGAGATCTTCCGCAAGGCGGTGCTGGCCGATCCGGCAGTGGACAGCGTGGCGGGATTCATTGGTGGCGCCGGCGGTATCAACAACGCCTTCATGATCGTGCGTCTGAAACCGATCAGCGAGCGCAAGGTGTCGTCGCAGCAGGTGATCAACCGCCTGCGTGCCAGCGTGCCGAAGGTGCCGGGTGGGCGCATGTTCCTCATGCCCGATCAGGACCTGCAGATAGGTGGGCGCGAGGGGCGCAGTTCGGAAAACGAGTACATGTTGCTCTCCGGCGATCTCGACGCCCTGCGTGAATGGCTGCCGAGGGTGCGCGAGGCGCTGCGCGCATTGCCGGAACTGACCGATATCGACGCGCGCGAGAACAGCGGTGCGCAGCAGATTCGTCTGGTGGTGGACCGCGAGTCCGCGCAGCGTCTGGGCGTTGAAATGAGCATGATTACGGCCGTGCTCAACAACGCCTTCAGCCAGCGTCAGGTGTCGACCATTTATGAGGCGCTGAACCAGTACAGCGTGGTGATGGAAATCAACCCGCTGTACGCCCAGCATCCGGAGGCACTGGATCAGATCCAGCTGATCAGCGCCGACGGTGCGCGTGTCCCGCTGTCCACCTTCGCCCGTTGGGAGCGCAGCCTGGAAGAGGATCGGGTCAACCATCAGGGCCAGTTCGCCGCCGAGAACATCGGCTTCTCCCTGGCCGAGGGCGTCAGTCTGGATCAGGCCAGCCGTGCCATCGACAACGCCGTGGCAAGGGTCGGCCTGCCCACCGAGGTGCAGGGTATGCTCGGCGGCACTGGCGCGGCCTTCCAGCAGACCCAGGGCAATCAGCCGCTGATGATCCTGCTGGCGCTGGTGGTGGTGTATATCGTGCTGGGCGTGCTCTACGAGAGCTACGTGCATCCGCTGACCATTCTTTCGACCTTGCCGTCGGCCGGTGTCGGTGCCTTGCTCGCCCTGCAGCTGGTGGGCATGGAATTCAGCCTTATTTCCTTGCTGGGCCTGTTCCTGCTGATCGGTATCGTCAAGAAGAACGCCATTCTGATGGTCGACCTGGCCCTGCAACTGGAGCGTGGCGAGCGCCTGAGCCCGCAGGAATCCATTCGCCAGGCCTGCCTGTTGCGTTTCAGGCCGATCCTGATGACCACCCTGGCTGCGATTCTCGGTGCCTTGCCGCTGGTACTGGGCAGTGCCGAAGGTTCGGAGATGCGCCAACCGCTGGGCATCACCATCGTCGGTGGCCTGGTGCTGAGTCAGGTGCTGACCCTCTACACCACTCCGGTGGTCTACCTCTACTTCGACCGTCTGCGCCATCGCGTCAACCGCTGGCGTGGCGTGAGCACCGATGCTTCGTTGGAAAATCCGTTATGAATCGAGCTCCTTTCGCCCGAACTCTTGTTTCCTTGCTGCTGGCCGGCGTGCTGGGCGGCTGCGCCCTGGGGCCTGACTATCAGCGCCCCGAACTGGCGGCACCTGCGCAGTTCAAGCAGGTCGAGGGCTGGAAAGCCGCCGCGCCAGCTGACGTTCTGGAACGTGGCAACTGGTGGGCGCTATATGGCGACGCCGAGCTCGATGCCCTGGTCGAGCGCCTGCATGTGTCCAACCAGAACCTGGCCGCTGCCGAGGCCCAGTATCGCCAGGCGCGCGCACTGGTGCGCGGCGCGCGTGCCAGCTTCTACCCGACTCTGTCCGCCAGCGCCGGGGTGACGCGGGCCGGGCAGGGGGGCGGTGACAGCACCATCCGTACCGCCTACGGCGTCACTGTTGGCGGCTCCGGTGCATCGAGCATTTCCAAGAGCTACGATCTCAATCTCAATGCCGCCTGGGAGCTGGATATCTGGGGCAAGCTGCGTCGCGGCCTGGAAGCCAGCCGTGCCGAGTTCGAGGCCAGCGCCGCCGACCTGGCTGCGGCGCGCCTGAGCCTGCAGAGCGAACTGGTGCAGAACTACCTGCAGCTGCGCATCCTCGATGAACAGAAGCGTCTGCTCGACGCGACCGTCGCTGCATACGAGCGCTCCCTGCGCCTGACCGAGAACCAATACCGCGCCGGTATCGTGCCCAAATCCGACGTGTCCCAGGCCACCAGCCAGCTCAAGAGCACTCAGGCCCAGGCCATCGATCTCGAGTGGCAGCGCGCGCAGCTCGAACATGCCATTGCCGTGCTGGTGGGCGTCAGCCCGGCCGAACTGTCCATTGCGCCGCGCGACGACCTGCCGGCGCTGCCCGAGGTGCCCGTAGCATTGCCGTCGCAACTTCTCGAACGTCGCCCTGACGTCGCCGCGGCCGAGCGCCGGGTGATGGCAGCCAATGCGCAGATCGGCGTAGCGGAGGCGGCCTGGTTCCCGGATCTGACCATATCGGCCAGCGGGGGCTATCGCGGCAGCAGCTTTGCCGACTGGATCGAAGTGCCCAATCGTTTCTGGTCGCTGGGCCCGCAACTGGCCTTGAGCCTGTTCGACGGCGGCGCGCGGCGCGCGGAGCTGGAACGTAGCGAAGCCGTCTATGACCAGACCGTGGCGCAATACCGCCAGGCCGTGCTGGACAGCTTCCGTGAAGTAGAGGATTACCTGGTGCAGTTGCGTGTGCTGGAGCAGGAGAGTGGGGTGCAACAGGAAGCGCTTGATGCGGCGCGCGAGTCGTTACGCCTGATCGAAAACCAGTACCGCGCCGGCACTGTCGACTTCAACAGCGTGGTCAACGTACAGGCCACGGCGCTGAACAACGAGCGCACCAATCTTACGTTGCTGGGCAGCCGGCTGACCGCTAGCGTGCAGCTGATTGCCGCACTGGGTGGTGGCTGGGACCTGGAGCAATTGCGTCAGCAAGAGCCCCGATAATGGGCGGAGCCGAGTAGCCGGCATGGCGGGATTCCGCCATGCCGGCCCTGGCTTATTTGCGTTGCTTGCGATTGACCGCTTCGGCTGCCTTGAGCACGTCCGAACCGATCTGCCCTTCGAACTGTTCCCATACCGGGCGCATGGCGTCACGCCAGGCCTGACGCTGCTCTGGAGTGAGGGTGATTAGCTGGGATTTGCCGGAGTCGGCGATGCGCTGACGGTCGGTCTGGTTGGCCGCTTCTGCCTGTTTGTTCACCACGTAGGTGACTTCGTCGATGATGGCTTCCAGTTCCACACGGACCTGATGCGGGATGCCGTACCAGAAGCGTGAGTTGCTCACCAGCATGTAGTCCAGCACGCCATGATTGGTTTCGCTGATGAACGGCTGTACCTCGTGCAGCTTCTGACTGTAGATGTTCGACCAGGGGTTCTCCGCACCTTGCACCTGGCCACTCTGCAGCGCCTTGAACACTTCCGCGAAAGGCAGTTTCTGACTATTTGCGCCAATTTGCCTGAACTGAGCTTCCAGTACCGCTGACGGCTGGATGCGGAAGCTCAGGCCATTGGCATCTCCCGGGCTGTACAAGGCACGAGTGGCAGACAGCTGCTTCATGCCGTTGTGCCAGTAGGCCAGGCCGACGATGTTGTGATCTTCCATCGAACGCAGCAATTGGCGCCCCTTGGCGCGTTTCTGAAAGCGATTGACGGCCTCCAGGTCATCGAACAGGAAAGGCAGGTCGAATACCTGCAACTGCTTGGTGTACTGGTCGAACTTGGCCAGCGACGGAGCCAGAAGCTGTACCTCGTTGTTGCGCAGCGCTTCGAGTTCGTTGGCATCGCCGTACAGGCTGGAGTTCGGGTAGACCTCGACCTTCACCTTGCCGCCCAGGCGCTCTTCGACCAGTTGCTGGAACAGCAGCGCGCCCTGACCCTTCGGGGTGGTGTCGGCGACAACATGGGAAAACTTGATCAGGATAGGTTCATCGGCCAGTGCCGTGGCGGCACCGAAAGAGGCTAACGCCAAGGCGCAGGCGGCCAGGGCGCGGACAGGATTGAACATACTGCTTCCTTTTCTTCTTGTCGGTTGCGGTGCCTTGGCAGGCGCCTCGTGTTGGTCGCTCTACTGTTCTGCTGTGGGGGGATAGGCAGCACCTCAGACAGTTCAGAGCTGGGTCTTGCATGGCAAGGGTTATGCCATTGTGGCGAATTTCCGCCAGCCTGCTTGGAGCGTTAAAAAGCATGTGATCTGGCGCACAGTGAGTGGCGGATAACCGCCATGTGCCAGTGCACAGGCAGCGGAAAATTGCCGGTGCGCCGGCGACTTGTCTTCGCCTGTTATTCTGTCGCCTCGTCTGAACGCAGGAGTGCCCGAATGAGTTGGTCCGCGCAGCAGTATTCTCTCTTCGAGCGCCAACGTACTCGCCCGGTCCATGACCTGTTGGCGGCGGTGCCCCGCGAGAGTGTCGAGCTGGCCGTCGATTTGGGCTGCGGTCCCGGCAATTCCACAGCTGTATTGCAGGCGCATGCGTCACAAGCGCAAGTAATCGGTATCGACAGCAGCGAAGACATGTTGCGCGCGGCACGTGAGCGTCTGCCGCAGGTCAGCTTCCAGTTGGCGGATATCCAGCACTGGCAGGCCGAGTGCGCGCCGCAGCTGATCCTGGCCAATGCCTCGCTGCAGTGGTTGCCGGACCATGCTCGGCTGTATCCGAGATTGCTCGCGCAACTGGCGCCCGGTGGCTGGTTGGCGATCCAGACCCCGGACAACCTGCAGGAACCTGCGCATCGCCTGGCTCGTGATGTGGCGGCAGATGGATCATGGGCAGCGCAGATCGGCGAGGTGCGCCATGCCGAGCGGCATGACGCGCAAACCTATTACGACATGCTTGCTGCCCACGCCCGTGAGCTGGATATCTGGCGTACCACTTACTTCCACGTATTGGAGAATGCCGCAGCGGTGGTGGAGTGGTTCAAATCCACGGCGTTACTGCCGTTTTTGCAACCGCTGGAGGCCGAGCAGCAGGTCGCATTTCTGCAACGCTATCAAGTGGCGATTGCCGAGGCCTATCCGGCGCAGGCCGATGGCCGGGTGCTGCTGCCGTTTCCGCGTCTGTTTCTGGTGGCTCGGCGGTAGCCCGGATGCAATCCGGGGCAGGTCTGTCGCGGCTAAAGCCCCTCCCACGGAGTTCATGATGACTTGTGGGAGGGGCTTCAGCCGCGACCTTTAAAAGCACAAGCCCCGCAGTTAGCGGGGCTTGTGCTTCATTGCGCCAGGACGACAAGGCCGGCGTGTTGCACCAGTTCCAGCAACGGCTGCGGGTATACGCCGAGAACGAAGACAAGCAGAGCGACTACCAGCAGCATGATGCCGCCGGCGCCCTGGCCCCAGTCGAAGGGCGCGTCGTGGCGATGCATGTTGGGCTCGCGCATGAACAGGGTGACCATCACCCGCAGGTAATAGAACACGCCGATGGCGCTGCCCAGCACCATGGCGCCGAGCAGCCACCACAGCTGCGCCTCGACGCCGGCGGCGATCACGTAGAACTTGCCGATGAAGCCCGCGGTCAGCGGAATGCCGGCCAGCGACAGCATCATCACCGTGAGCACGGCGGTCAGGTACGGACGGCGCCAGAACAGGCCGCGGTACTCGTACAGCGCATCGGCATCGCGGCCGCTATAGGGGGTGGACATCAGGGTGATCACGCCGAAGGCACCGAGGCTGGTCAGCACGTAGGTGGCCAGGTACACGCCGACGGCTTCCACCGCCAGGCCCTTGCTCGCCACCAATGCCACCAGCAGGTAACCGAAGTGAGCGATGGAGGAATAACCGAGCAGGCGCTTGAGGTTGTTCTGCAGCAGCGCCAGCAGGTTGCCGAACAGGATCGAGGCAATGGCGATCAGGGTCAGCAGTTCGTTCAGCCAGCCACCGCTCATGGCCGGGGATATCTGGTACAAGCGCAGCAGCACGGCGAATACCGCCACCTTGCTGGCAGTGGCCAGGAAGGCCGCCACCGGCGCCGGGGCGCCTTCGTAGACGTCCGGCGTCCAAAGGTGGAAGGGCACCAGCGACAGCTTGAAGGCCAGGCCGATCAACATCATGCCAATGCCGATCTGCACCAGTTGGCTGCTCTCGCGCATCAGACTGATACCGATATCAGCGAACGCCAGGTTGCCGGACTCTGCATACAGCAGCGCCATACCGAACAGCAGGAAGGCCGAACCGGCTGCCGACAGCACCATGTACTTGATGCCGGCCTCCAGCGAGCGCTTGTTGAAGAAGGCGTAGGCAATCATGCCGTAGGTCGGCACCGACAGCAGTTCCAGGCCGATGAACAGGCCCGCCAGATGCTGGGCGCAGACCAACACCAGGCCGCCCGCGGCGGAGAGCAGCACCAGCAGGTACAGCTCCTCGCGGTTGCCCGGATAACCCTTGCCCGAATCACCACCCAGATAGGCGTGGATCAGGGTAATGCAGGCCAGGCTGGCGGCCAGTACCAGGCCCATGTAGTAGCAGGCGAAGGCATCGATCAGCAGCAGCGGGGTGACCTCTAGTGGCGCCACCTCCAGTGCCGGAATCAACGATAGCAGCGCCAGGTTCAGGCCCACCACCGAGAGGATGAAGGTCACCGTGTGATTGCGCTTGGCAGCGATGGCCAGCATCACCACGATGGCGGTGAGGCTGGTCACCAGCAGCGGCAGCAGGGCGATCAGGTGTTGCAGGGTGAAGTCGACAGCGTGATGTTCCATGAGTCTCTAATCCTTACCCTTACCGGCCCGAGGCGAGTTGATCGAGGGCGCCAGCCATCCACTGCTGCACGCCATGCATGCTGGCAGCGGAGGTGTCGAGCACCGGTTGCGGGTAAACGCCAAGCAGAATCAGCAGGGCCGCGAGGCCGAGTACCATGGTCAGCTCACGGGCTTTCAGGCCAGGCAGCGGCGCCTCCTGTTGCACCGGGCCGAAGTAGGCGCGGTGGATCATCGCCAGGGCGTACACCGAGCCGAGCACCAGGCCGGTGGCGGCCAGCACCACGATCCAGGGCGCGCCGGGGAAGCTGCCGATCAGGATGAGGAATTCGCCGACGAAGTTGCCGGTGCCCGGCAGGCCCAGCGCGGCAGCGGCGAAGAACAGGCTGATGGCCGGCAGCCACGGCATACGCGCCCAGATGCCGCCCATCTGGCGCAGGTCACGGGTATGCACGCGCTCGTAGAGCTGGCCGCAGAGGATGAACAGCGCGGCGGCCGACAGGCCGTGGGCGACCATCTGTACCACCGCACCTTGCAGGGCGATCTGGCTGCCGGAATAGATGGCGATCAGCACGAAGCCCATGTGCGACACGCTGGAGTAGGCCACCAGACGCTTGATGTCGGTCTGCGCGAACGAAAGCAGCGCGCCGTAGACGATGGCGAACACACCGAGCCATTGGGCGATGGGCGCGAACTCCGCCGAGGCGTTGGGGAACAGCGGCAGGGCGAAGCGCAGCAGGCCGTAGGCGGCGGTTTTCAGCAGGATGCCGGCCAAGTCAACGGAGCCAGCGGTGGGTGCCTGAGCATGGGCATCTGGCAGCCAGGAATGTACCGGTACCACCGGGAATTTCACCGCGAAGGCGACGAAGAAACCCAGCATCAGCAGGTATTCGGTGCCCGGCGCCAGTTCGGTCTTCAGCAGGTCGGCATAGTTGAAGCTGAGCACGCCGGTCTGGTTGAAGTGCACGAACACCAGGGCGAGGATCGCCAGCAGCATCAGCAGGCCGCTGGCCTGGGTGAAGATGAAGAACTTGGTGGCGGCGGTGATGCGGGTCTTGCCGTCGCTGCCGCTATGACCCCAGAGCGCGATGAGAAAATACATCGGCACCAGCATCATTTCCCAAAAAAAGAAGAACAGGAACAGGTCGACGGCGAGGAATACGCCGACCACGCCACCGAGAATCCACATCAGGTTGAGGTGGAAGAAGCCGACGCGGTGCTGGATCTCGTTCCACGAGCACAGTACCGAGAGCACACCGAGCAGACCGGTGAGCACCACCATCAGCACCGACAGGCCGTCCATCGCCAGGTGGATGGTGATACCCAGGCGCGGAATCCAGTCGATGACGAACTCATGGGCCCAGCGCGGGCCGCTGTCCGGGGCCGGTGCCAGGGTGAAATCACCGCTGACCCACAGCCATAGGCTCAGGCCGAACAGCAGGCCCATGGTGATCAGGGCGATCCAGCGCGGCAGCACGGAGCCAAAACGCTCGCCTTGCCAGCACAGCAGGCCGCCGATGAAGGGAATCAGGATTAGCCAGGGCAGAATCATGACAGGCTGTTTTCCTTGGGGTCTATTGACGTTTCGACACGAGCCGCGTTGCTGCGTGAAATAGCGCCAGGCAAGGCGTAGGACGCCGGTAATGGTGTTCCCTTGCCAAGTCCTGCAACGCAGCATGGCGCTATTTGGCGCGCAACCCGAAGGGCCGGGCCCGTTTTTGCGCGCTGCTGCGTTACTCGTCGTTCATTTGGAGCGACCAAACTTCTCTCCTCGTGCCTTGCCCCGCGCAAAAACGGGCTCCGGCGCGGCCGTGTGCGAAACATCAATAGACCCCACCAAGAAAGAGGATGGCGGCGAGCACCAGCACGGCGCCCCCGGCGATCGAAGCGGCGTACCAGCGCACCTGGCCGGTTTCGCTGCGTACCAGTGCGGCGTTGCCGCCACGCGCGAGCAGCGGAATCAGGCCGATGCTGCGGTCGATGGGGTCGCGGCGCAGCAGGTGGCAGAGCGCCAGATAAGGGCGTACGAACAGCTTGTCGTAGAGCCAGTCGAAGCCCCAGGCAGCGAACCACAGCGCGCTCAGCAAGCGGCCCGGCGCGCTCTGCGCCACGGCGCTGGCAACGCGCCGCTTGCCGAGGAAGAGCAGGGCGGCGATGACGATGCCGCTCACCGCGATCAGCCCCGAGAGCAGTTCCAGGCTGTGCTTGGCCTCGCCACCAGCATGGCCGACGCTTTCCGGCAGCACCCCAGCCAGCGGCGGAGTGATCCAGGCGCCGATGAAGGTGGACAGCACGATCAGCACCAGCAGCGGCAGGTTGTGGGCGATGCCATGACCGGCGTGCGCCTCGGTCTTCTGCTCGCCGTGGAAGGCGATGAAGATTAGGCGGAAGGTGTAGATCGAGGTCAGGAAGGCACCGACCAGGCCTGCATATAGCAGCTCGCTGTGGCCACTGGCGAAGGCTTCCCAGAGGATTTCGTCCTTGGAGTAGAAGCCGGCGGTCAGCAGCGGCAGGGCGGCCAGCGCCGCGCCACCGACGACGAAACTGGCGTAGGCCAGTGGCAGTTTCTTCCACAGTCCGCCCATCTTGAAGATGTTCTGCTCGTGGTGGCAGGCATGGATCACCGCACCGGAAGCAAGGAACAGCAGGGCCTTGAAGAAGGCGTGGGTCATCAGGTGGAAGATCGCCGCGTCCCAGGCACCAACGCCCAGGGCGAGGAACATGTAGCCGATCTGGCTCATGGTCGAGTAGGCGAGGATGCGCTTGATGTCGGTCTGCACCAGCGCGGCGAAGCCGGCCAGCACCAGGGTCACGCCGCCGACGATGCCGACCAGTTCGAGAATCTCCGGGGTCAGCAGGAACAGGCCGTGGGTGCGGGCGATCAGGTAGACGCCGGCGGTGACCATGGTAGCGGCGTGGATCAGCGCCGACACCGGGGTCGGGCCGGCCATGGCGTCGGCCAGCCAGGTCTGCAGCGGCAACTGGGCGGACTTGCCCACCGCGCCGCCCAGCAGCATCAGCGTGGCGAGCCACAGCCAGGCGTCGCCGGCCGCGTACTGCTGCGGCGCCAGCACCATCAGCTCCTGGATGTTCAGGGTGCCGAGGTTGATGAACAGCAGGAACATGCCGATCATCAGGAACACGTCGCCGACGCGGGTGACGATGAACGCCTTGAGCGCCGCGTTACCGTTGGGCACGTGCTTGTAGTAAAAGCCGATCAAGAGGTACGAGCACAGGCCCACGCCTTCCCAGCCGAAGAACAGCACCAGCAGGTTGTCGCCGAGAACCAGCAGCAACATGCTGAAGATGAACAGGTTGGTGTAGGCGAAGAAGCGCGAATAACCTTCCTCGCCGCGCATGTACCAGCTGGCGAACAGGTGGATCAGGAAGCCCACGCCGGTGACCACGCCGAGCATGGTCACGGACAGGCCGTCCAGATGCAGGGTGAAGCTCGGCGCCAGGCCTTCGACGCTCATCCACTGCCACAGGGTGAGGCTGTAGGCGCCGCCGGCCGGCGGGTTGCCGAGAAAGGCGGCGATGACCCAGGCAGCGCTGGCAGCGGCCAGGCCGATGGAGCCGACCCCGATCACTGCGCTGGTGTTTTCCGAGAAGCGTCCGCGCGAGAAGGCCAGCAGCAGCCAGCCGAGCAGCGGGAAGAATAGAGTCAGGGCTAGAAGGTTCATCCGCGCATCTCGCTGGCAGCGTCGATATCCAGAGTGTTGAAGCGGCGATACAGCTGCAGCAGGATCGCCAGGCCGATGCTGGCCTCGGCGGCTGCCAGGGTGATCACCAGAATGAACATCACCTGGCCGTCAGCCGCGCCCCAACGGGCGCCGGCGACGACGAAGGCCAGTGCAGCGGCGTTCATCATCACTTCCAGGCTCATCAGGATGAACAGGATGTTGCGCCGCACCATCAGGCCCGCCAGGCCGATGCAGAACAGCACGCCGGCCAGGGCCAGGCCGTGTTCGAGTGGGATGCCGATCATGCGGTGGGCTCCTTGGCGTCGTGGCGGCCCAGGTGGTAGGCAGCGACCAGTGCGGCGAGCAGCAGCATGGAAGCCAGCTCTACCGCCAGCAGATAAGGGCCGAACAGGCTGATACCGACGGCCTTGGCTTCCACTGTGGTGTGGCCGATATGGGCGTCGCTGACGTGGTTCAGCAGCATATAGAGCAGCTGGCCGAGTAGCAGCGCGCTGAGGATTGCCGGGCCGACCCAGATGCCGGGCGTCAGCCACTTGCGCTCCTGCTCGGCAGCCGCCGGGCCGAGGTTGAGCATCATCACCACGAAGACGAACAGCACCATAATGGCGCCGGCATAGACGATGATTTCCAGCGCGCCGGCAAAGGGCGCGCCGAGGGCGAAGAACACCATCGACACCGCCAACAGCGAGACGATGAGGTAGAGCAGGGCATGCACCGGGTTGGTATTGGTAACCACCCCAACCGTTGCTGCCACCGCCACACCGGCGGCGAAGTAGAACGCGAATTCCATCAGAAGCTCCTCATTGCACCCCTCGCCCGCTTGCGGGAGAGGGGCTGGGGGAGAGGGTAAGAACGGGTCATGGCAACAAACTCTTGACGTTGATCGGCTCGGCCTCGTTCTGCGCGGCGCCCTTGGGCTTGCCGGCGATGGCCATACCGGCAACGCGGTAGAAGTTGTAGTCCGGGTTCTTGCCGGGGCCGCTGATCAGCAGGTCTTCCTTCTCGTACACCAGATCCTGACGCTTGAACTCGCCCATCTCGAAATCGGGGGTGAGCTGGATCGCGGTGGTCGGGCAGGCTTCTTCGCACAGGCCGCAGAAGATGCAGCGCGAGAAGTTGATGCGGAAGAACTCCGGGTACCAGCGACCGTCGTCGGTTTCCGCCTTCTGCAGCGAGATGCAGCCCACCGGGCAGGCCACGGCGCACAGGTTGCAGGCCACGCAGCGTTCCTCGCCGTCGGGGTCGCGGGTCAGGACGATGCGGCCACGGTAGCGCGGCGGCAGGTAAACCGCCTCTTCCGGGTATTGCAGGGTGTCGCGCTTGCGAAAGCCATGGCTGAACACCATGACCAGGCTGCGCAGCTGGGTGCCGGTACCGACCAGCACGTCCCAGATATATTTGAACATTCTCATCTCTCCTACGAGGAAATCTACAAATTGCTGCACTCGGTCATGCTGCGTTGAAGTCCACCTCAAAATGCTCATGTACTACTCGTACACTCCGCTTTTTCGGCGAACTTCGCCTTGCCTGACCTTCGTTCGCTGCTTTGTAAATCTCCTCTTACTGGGCCGTGGCCAGCACGACGGCGCCGGTCACCAGCAGGTTGATCAGGGTCAGCGGCAGGCAGAACTTCCAGCTGAAGGCCATGACCTGGTCATAGCGCGGGCGTGGGATCGACGCGCGCAGCAGAATGAAGATCATGATGAAGAAGGCCGTTTTCAGCGCGAACCAGAAGAACGGAATCTGCGGCAGGATGCCGAATGGGCCGTGCCAGCCACCGAAGAACAGGGTGACCAGCAGCGCCGATACGGTGACGATGGCCACGTATTCGCCGACGAAGAACATGCCCCATTTCATGCCGGCGTATTCGATGTGGTAACCATCGGCCAGCTCCTGCTCGGCTTCCGGTTGGTCGAACGGGTGACGATGGGTCACGGCGACGGCGGCGATGAAGAAGGTACAGAAGCCGAAGAACTGCGGAATGATGAACCACAGGTTCTGCGCCTGGTAGTCGACGATGTCGCGCATGTTGAACGAGCCGACTTGCGCCACCACGCCCATCAGCGCCAGGGCCAGGAACACCTCGTAGGAGATGGTCTGGGCCGAGGCACGCAGGCTGCCGAGCAGGGCGAACTTGTTGTTGCTCGACCAGCCGGCGAACAGCACGGCATAGACCGAAAGACCCGCCATGGCGAAGAAGAACAGGATGCCGATGTTCAGGTCCGCCACGCCCCAGGTCGGGGTGATGGGGATGATGGCGAAGGCCATCAGCATCGCCGAGAAGGCGATCATCGGTGCCAGGATGAAGATGAACTTGTCGGCGAACGGCGGCGTCCAGTCCTCCTTGAAGAACATCTTGATCATGTCGGCGGCGATCTGGAACATGCCGAACGGCCCCACACGGTTGGGGCCGTAGCGATCCTGCCACCAGCCGAGCAGACGGCGTTCGACGAAGCTCAGTAGTGCGCCGCAGACCACCACCACCAGCAGGATGACGATGGCCTTGAGCACCGCGATGACGATCTCGATCAGTTCGGGCGTCAACCAGCTCATTGCGCGGCCTCCTGCAGCAGGGTCACCCTGGCGCCGGCGAGTGTCACCGGAATGCCTGGCAAACCAACCGGCAGGCCGACCAGGCCAACGGCCAGATCATCACGCACCTGCAGCGGCAGGCGTAGCGCCTGGCCGTTGACGCGCAGAGCCAGCAGCGCACCGTCGTTCACGCCCAGACGTGCCGCTTCATCGCGGGCCAGGGCCACGTAGGGCTCGGGCATGCGCTCCTGAATCGGTTTGGCGCGCGCGGAGTTTTCCTCGCTGCCGAACAGGTGGTGCAGCGGCGCCACCTGCCAGGTGCCGGCTGCCGGGTTGAACGCTGCATTCACGGCGAACCAGGGCAGGACGTTACCGGCCGCTTCGAGCAGGCGCACGCCGGGGTCGCCGGCACGCAGATGACCTCCGACTTCGTCCTGGAACTTGTTCCAGGCCTGTGGCGAGTTCCAGCCCGGCGACCAGGCGAATGGAATCTGCTGACGGTCTTCCTTGCTGCCGGCATAGCCTTCCATGGAGAAGGCGAAGGCGCTGTCCTGATCCTGCGGCTGACGCGGCTCGTGCACGCTGATATTGGCGCGCATGGCGGTACGACCACTGTAGCGGTGCGGCTCGCGGGCGAGCTTGAGGCCCTTGATGCGGAACGAGGCGCTCGGCGCGGCGTCCTTGATCCCGGCCAACAGCGGGTTGCTGGCGGCGCAGGCCTCGGTGACCTGATCCAGTTGCGTCCAGTCCACTACCTTGCCTTGCAGGGTGCTGTGCAGCGCGTGCAGCCAGCGCCAGCCTTCGCGGATCAGGATGCCCGCGTCGTAGTAGCTCGGCTCATAGACCTGGAAGAAGCGCTGGGCGCGGCCTTCCAGGCTGACGAGGGTGCCGTCGCCTTCGGCGAAGGAGGCCACCGGCAGCAGCAGATGGGCGCGTTCGCTGGTGGCGGTACGCTGGTGATCGGCGACGATCACCGCCTGCGCGGCGTTGAGCGCAGCGTCGACCTTGGCCGCATCGGCGCGGCGATACAGGTCGTTTTCCAGCACGATCACGGCATCGGCCTGGCCGCCACTCAGGGCTTGCAGCGCAGCATCGACGGACTCGCCGCCGAGCAGGGCAAGGCCCAGGCTGTTGGCCTCGGGCACCACCAGGCTCAGCGAGCCGTTCTTTTCACGGTTCTTCAGCGCGCTGGCGATATTGGCGGCGGCCTCGATCAGGGCCTTGTCGCCCAGCGAGGCGCCGGAGACGATCAGCGGGCGCTGGGCGTTGATCAGGGCATCGGCGATGCGCTGTACCAGCGCTTGAGCCTCGGCGTCCAGGCCGTCGACGGTCGGTGCACTGGGGTCGATGGCGTGAGCCACGGCGAAACCGATACGGGCCAGGTCGGCCGGGGCAGCGTGCACGCACTGCTCGGCGACATCATCCAGGCGAGTTTCAGCGACGCTGGCGATAAACAGCGGGTGCAGAGCGTGCTGGGCTACGTTCTGCACCGCCGCCATGTGCCAGTCCTGAATCCGCGCACCGGCAGCGATCTCGGTAGCCTTGCCCTTGACCGCCTGGCGCAGGGCCAGGGCCATACGCGCGGCGGTCTGGGTCAGGTCTTCGCCGAGGACGAAGATGGCGTCATGCAGTTCGACATCGCGCAGGGTCGGCGTTGGCAGCGGGCCGTTTTGCAGGATGTCGCGGATCAGACGGATATTGGCCAGTTCGCTGGCAGCAATACCGCTATAGAAGTTGTCGGCACCGACCAGTTCGCGCAGGGCGAAGTTGGATTCCAGGCTGGCGCGCGGCGAGCCAATGCCGATCACGCGCTTGCCCTTGAGCAGCTCGGCGGCCTTGTCCAGCGCGGCATCGATGCCGATGGCCTGGCCGGCCAGCAGCGGCTGACGCGGGCGATCTTCGCGGTTGACGTAGCCATAGCCGAAGCGGCCGCGGTCGCAGAGGAAGTACTGGTTCACCGAGCCGTTGAAGCGGTTCTCGATGCGGCGCAGCTCGCCGTAGCGCTCGCCGGGGCTGATGTTGCAGCCGCTGGAGCAGCCGTGGCAGATGCTCGGGGCGAACTGCATGTCCCACTTGCGGTTGTAGCGCTCGGAGTGGGTCTTGTCGGTAAACACGCCGGTCGGGCAGACCTCGACCAGGTTGCCGGAAAACTCGCTTTCCAGCGTGCCGTCCTCGACACGGCCGAAGTACACGTTGTCGTGCGCGCCGTAGACGCCCAGGTCTGTGCCGCCGGCGTAGTCCTTGTAGTAGCGCACGCAGCGATAACAGGCGATGCAGCGGTTCATCTCGTGGGCGATGAACGGGCCGAGTTCCTGATTCTGGTGGGTACGCTTGGTGAAGCGGTAGCGACGGGTGTTGTGCCCGGTCATCACCGTCATGTCCTGCAGGTGGCAGTGACCACCTTCCTCGCACACTGGGCAGTCGTGCGGGTGGTTGGTCATCAGCCATTCGACGACGCTGGCGCGGAACGCCTTGGACTCCTCGTCGTCGATGCTGATCCAGGTGTTATCGGTGGCGGGCGTCATGCAGGACATGACGATGCGACCGCGGGTGTCGTTCTCGTCGTTGTACTGCTTGACCGCGCACTGGCGGCAGGCGCCGACGCTGCCAAGCGCCGGGTGCCAGCAGAAGTAGGGGATATCGAGTCCAAGGGACAGGCAGGCCTGCAGGAGGTTGTCTGCACCATCGACTTCGAAATCTTTGCCGTCTACGTGGATAGTGGCCATTTCTTCAGTCTTCGTTTACCCGCTTCAGAAAAGCGGCTGGCTAAGGGAATTCGTCTGTTCAGCTCGCTCTTGCCGGCATGCGGGGCGTGGTCGCCACCTTGGCCACACCGGCCTCGAACTCTTCACGGAAATACTTGATGGCACTGCCCAACGGCTCCACGGCGCCTGGCGCGTGAGCACAGAAGGTCTTGCCCGGGCCGAGGAAGTTGACCAAGCCGAGCAGGGTGGCGATGTCCTCGCGGGTGCCTTCGCCCCGCTCCAGCGCACGAAGGATCTTCACGCTCCAGGGCAGACCGTCGCGGCACGGCGTGCACCAGCCGCAGGACTCGCGGGCGAAGAACTCTTCCATGTTGCGCAGCAGTGAGACCATGTTGATCGAGTCGTCGACCGCCAGCGCCAGACCAGTGCCCATACGGGTGCCGACCTTGCCGATGCCGCCGGCGTACATCTGCGCCTCAAGGTGTTCGGGCAGCAGGAAGCCAGTACCGGCGCCGCCAGGCTGCCAGCACTTGAGCCTGTAGCCATCGCGCATGCCGCCGGCGTAGTCCTCGAACAATTCGCGGGCGGTGATGCCGAACGGTAGTTCCCACAGGCCGGGGTTCTTCACCTTGCCGGAGAAGCCCATCAGCTTGGTGCCGTGGTCTTCGCTGCCCGGGCGGGCCAGGCCCTTGTACCAGTCCACACCCTGGCCGACGATGGCCGGCACGTTGTACAGGGTTTCGACGTTGTTGACGCAGGTGGGCTTGCCCCAGACGCCGACGGCAGCCGGGAAGGGCGGTTTGGCGCGCGGATTGGCGCGGCGGCCTTCCAGCGAGTTGATCAGCGCGGTTTCCTCGCCGCAGATGTAGCGGCCCGCGCCGGTATGCACGAACAGCTCGAAATCAAAGCCGCTGCCAAAAATGTTCTTGCCGAGCAGGCCGGCGGCCTTGGCTTCCTCGATGGCGCGGTTGAGGTTGGCCGCGGCGTCGACGTACTCGCCACGCAGGAAGATGTAGCCGCGATAGGCCTTGAGTGCGCGCGCGGAGATCAGCATGCCTTCCACCAGCAGGTGGGGCAGCTGTTCCATCAGCATGCGGTCTTTCCAGGTGTTGGGCTCCATTTCGTCCGCGTTGCACAGCAGATAGCGGATGTTCATGGATTCATCAGCCGGCATCAGGCCCCACTTCACCCCGGTGGGGAAGCCTGCACCGCCGCGACCCTTGAGGCCGGATTCCTTGACGGTCTGCACGATGTCGGCCTGGGCCATTTCGGTCAGTGCCTTGCGTGCGGCCGCGTAGCCGTTCTTCTGCTGGTATTCCTGCAGCCATACCGGCTGGGCGTCGTCACGCAGGCGCCAGGTCAGCGGATGGGTTTCTTCGCTGCGGGCGATGCGGTTGGCTGGGCCGATGGACGTCAGGGGCTTCATTTGTAGTCCTCCAGCAGCTTGGCGACGCCGTCGGGTTGAACGTCGCCGAAGGTGTCGTCGTCGATCATCAGCGCCGGGGCCTTGTCGCAGTTGCCCAGGCAGCACACCGGCAACAGGGTGAAGCGCTCATCGCTGGTGGTCTGGCCAAGGCCGATACCAAGCTGCTTCTGCATCTCACTGACCACCGACTCATGGCCGCCGATGTAGCAGGTCATGCTGTCGCATACGCGAATCACGTGGCGGCCCACCGGCTGGCGGAATATCTGGCTATAGAAGGTGGCCACGCCCTCGACGTCGCTGGCGGGAATGCCGAGGACCGCGCCAATGGCGTCAGCGGCGCCGTCCGGCACCCAGCCGCGCTGCTTCTGCACGATCTTCAGCGCCTCGATGCTGGCGGCGCGCGGGTCTTCGTAGTGGTGCATCTCGTGCTCGATGGCCGAGCGCTCGGTTTCGCTGAGGGTGAAACGGTCTGTCTGGATAAGCGTATTCATGATCAGCGGTCCACGTCGGCCATGACGAAGTCGATACTGCCCAGGTAGGCGATCAGGTCCGCGACCATGCTGCCGCGGATCACCGAGGGGATCTGCTGCAGGTGGGGGAAGCTGGGGGTGCGGATCCGGGTGCGGTAGCTCATGGTGCTGCCGTCGCTCGTCAGGTAATAACTGTTGATGCCCTTGGTCGCCTCGATCATCTGGAAGGCTTCGTTGGCCGGCATGACCGGGCCCCAGGAAACCTGCAGGAAGTGGGTGATCAGGGTTTCGATGTGCTGCAGCGTGCGCTCTTTCGGCGGCGGCGTGGTCAGCGGATGGTCGGCCTTGTACGGGCCTTCCGGCATGTTCTTCAGGCATTGGTCGATGATGCGGATGCTCTGGCGCATCTCCTCGACACGCACCATGCAGCGGTCGTAGGCATCGCCATTGGCCGCCAGTGGCACCTCGAAATCGAAGTGCTCGTAGCCGGAGTAGGGGCGCGCCTTGCGCAGGTCGAAGTCGCAACCGGTGGCGCGCAGGCCGGCGCCGGTGGTGCCCCATTCCAGCGCTTCCTTGGTGTTGTACTGCGCCACGCCGATGGTACGGGCCTTGAGGATGCTGTTCTTCAGCGCCGCTTTCTCGTATTCGTCGAGGCGCTTGGGCAGCCAATCGACGAATTCCTTGACCAGCTTGTCCCAGCCGCGCGGCAGGTCATGGGCGACGCCGCCGATGCGGTACCAGGCCGGGTGCAGGCGGAAGCCGGTGATGGCTTCGATCACCTTGTAGGCGCGCTGGCGGTCGGTGAAGGTGAAGAACACCGGGGTCATGGCGCCGACGTCCTGGATGTAAGTACCGAGGAACAGCAGGTGGCTGGTGATGCGGAAGAACTCGGCGAGCATCACGCGGATGACATCGACGCGGGCCGGCACCTTGATACCGGCGAGTTTCTCCACCGAGAGCACGTAGGGCAGGTTGTTCATCACCCCGCCGAGGTAGTCGATGCGGTCGGTGTAGGGGATGAAGCTGTGCCAGCTCTGCCGTTCGGCCATCTTCTCTGCGCCACGGTGGTGGTAGCCGATCTCCGGTACGCAATCGACGATCTCTTCGCCGTCGAGCTGCAGGATGATGCGGAAGGCGCCGTGGGCGGAAGGGTGGTTGGGGCCGAGGTTGAGGAACATGTAGTCCTCGTGCTCGCCGCCGCGTTTCATGCCCCAGTCTTCGGGGCGGAAGCGCGCGGCTTCTTCTTCCAGCTGCTGTTTGGCCTGGGTCAGGCTGAACGGGTCGAATTCGGTGGCGCGCGCCGGGTAGTCCTTGCGCAGCGGATGACCTTCCCAGGTCGGCGGCATCATGATGCGGCTCAGGTGCGGGTGGCCAGTGAAGGTGATGCCGTACAGGTCCCAGACTTCACGCTCGTACCAGTTGGCGTTGGGCCAGATGCCGGTGGCGGTGGGCAGGTTGAGGTCGCGCTCGGACAGGGCGACCTTGATCATCACGTCACTGTTACGCTCCAGCGACATCAGGTGATAGAACACCGTGAAGTCGGCGTCCGGCAGGCCGCGACGCTGGGTACGCAGACGCTCGTCGACGCCGTGCAGATCAAAGAGCATCACGTAGGGGCGCGGCAGGTTGCGCAGGCAGGTGAGCACTTCGATAAGGCGCTCACGGGCGACCCAGAGAACCGGCATGCCGGTGCGGGTCGCTTGCAGGGTGAAACTGTCGTCGCCAAAACGGGCGCGCAGTTCGGCGACGACGTCCTGGTCGTCAGCCTTGTAAGGCGGTATGGACACAACGGTGTCTTGAGTCATGGTCTCGGTCGCTGTCGATCAACGTAGAAAGTGGGCGTGACGCTTGCGCAGGCAAGCATCGGCTCAGACTTCGTCGGGGCTACGCAGGTTGGTAACGGCGATTCGCTGCTCGCGTCGCTGTTCCTTCTGCGAAGGCATTTCGGCACGGTAGATGCCTTGATCGCCAACGACCCAGGATAGCGGGCGGCGCTCCTGGCCGATGGATTCCTGCAGCAGCATCAAGCCTTGCAGGAACGCCTCCGGGCGGGGTGGGCAGCCGGGAATGTAGACGTCCACGGGGAGGAACTTGTCCACACCCTGAACGACCGAGTAGATGTCGTACATGCCGCCGGAGTTGGCGCATGAACCCATGGAGATGACCCACTTGGGCTCCAGCATCTGCTCGTAGAGACGCTGGATGACCGGCGCCATCTTGATGAAGCAGGTGCCGGCGATGACCATGAAGTCGGCCTGGCGGGGTGATGCGCGAATGACTTCCGCACCGAAACGCGCCACGTCATGCGGGGCGGTGAAGGCGGTGGTCATTTCCACATAGCAGCAGGACAGGCCGAAGTTGTACGGCCACAAGGAATTCTTGCGCCCCCAGTTGACAGCGCCGTTAAGCACGTCCGAGAGCTTGCCCATGTAGATGTTCTTGTGAACCTGATCCTCTAGCAGCGGGTCGGAAACGACCTCCCGCTGGCCGATCGGATACACCTCATTGGGCGCATTCGGGTCGACCCGAGTAAGTTTGTATTGCATCGCCAAAGCCTCATTGTTTCAGCTTCGCTTGCCGCTTGCGACGTCCCTCAGGTGCCCAATCCAGCGCACCTATCGCCGACTCGTAGACAAGACCCGCGAACAGAATGGTTATGAAAACGGTAGCACCGACCAGGCCGAGCCATGCGCTTTCACGCACGGATACGGCCCAGGCGAACAGAAACAGGGCTTCAACGTCGAAGATCACGAAGAGCATCGCGACCAGATAGAACTTGGCTGACAGGCGCAGACGCGCGCTGCCGGTAGGAAGCATGCCCGACTCGAAGGGTTCGTTCTTGCTGCGTCCCCAAGCCTTGCTGCCGAGCAGGCTGGAAAGGCCGAGCATGAAGGCGATGAGCGCGCAGACACCCAGCAAGAAAACAGCGAAGGCCCAGTTATGGGGCATGGTCGTTACCGCATCAGGCATGCCGGTACTCCTTGAACTAAGGAACGGCTTTTAATTTAGTCAGCAGTGCAGCTCCACCAAGGGTGCTGACGCAAAGTGTGTTTACGATACTATGTGTATGCCGACTGTAAGTAAATTTTTCAGAGAAAATTATTCCTGCATTTTCATCACTATTGCCAGGTTTTTGCCTGAATTGTCGCATCGCTGTAATTGCGCCGCAGGCCATGCAGGTCGGCGCTTCTGGACTATAGCTGATGGCTTTGTTCTGGCAATCCGTGGCGCCCATTCATCCGGCTAATCTGCCTCATTTTGCTGGGTGATGCGCCTCGGCAAGATGAGTAATTGCCTGCCACTTTGGTATTGGGGCGGCGGCAGCAGGCATTGACTTAAATTCTCTTGATGTATCTCTCCGCCTGCAGCTCTGCATCAAGGTTTATCGGGCCTTGGGACATTCACTCGCCCATCCTGTCTTGGATATGCCAAGGTTGAGCCCTGTTTGGCTGAAGCGGTTTATCGCGCAAGTAAAAAAAGCCCCGGCAAGCCGGGGCGGATTAGGCAATCGGCCGCTGCGGGTGCGTGGCCCGCAGCGGTTGAACCGTTCTTAGTGGAACTGGTTCATGGTGTTGTCTTTACCGCTGGCCTTCAGAGCCGCTTCGCCTGCGAAGTACTCCTTGTGGTTGTCGCCGATGTCGGAGCCAGCCATGTTCTGGTGCTTGACGCAGGCGATACCCTGGCGGATTTCCTCGCGCTGAACGCCCTTGACGTAGGCCAGCATGCCCAGGTCGCCGAAGTAGCCCTTGGCCAGGTTGTCGGTCGACAGAGCCGCGGTGTGGTAGGTCGGCAGGGTGATCAGGTGGTGGAAGATGCCGGCGTGGGCCGAACCGTCACGCTGGAAGGTGCGGATCTTCTCGTCGGCGATCTGGGCCAGTTCGGTGTTGTCGTACTCGACACTCATCAGCTTGGCGCGATCGTAGGCGGAAACGTCCTTGCCTTCGGCAACCATGGCGTCGAACACCTGCTGGCGGAAGTTCAGGGTCCAGTTGAAGGACGGGCTGTTGTTGTAGACCAGCTTGGCGTTCGGGATGACCTGACGGATGCGGTCAACCATGCCCTTGATCTGGCCAACGTGCGGCTTCTCGGTTTCGATCCACAGCAGGTCAGCGCCGTTCTGCAGGCTGGTGATGCAGTCCAGTACGCAGCGGTCTTCGCCGGTGCCAGCGCGGAACTGGAACAGGTTGGATGGCAGACGCTTCGGGCGCAGCAGCTTGCCTTCACGCTTGATGAGGACGTCGCCGTTGCCCAGCTCGGCTTCGGAAACTTCTTCGCAATCGAGGAAGGAGTTGTACAGGTCGCCCAGGTCGCCCGGCTCTTTGGTCACGGCGATCTGCTTGGTCAGGCCAGCACCCAGGGAGTCGGTACGGGCAACGATCACGCCGTTGTCGATACCCAGTTCCAGGAAGGCGTAACGCACGGCAGCGATCTTGGCCAGGAAGTCGGCATGAGGAACGGTCACTTTACCGTCCTGGTGGCCGCACTGCTTCTCATCAGAAACCTGGTTTTCGATCTGGATGCAGCAGGCGCCTGCTTCGATCATGCGCTTGGCCAGCAGATAGGTGGCTTCCGGGTTACCGAAGCCGGCGTCGATGTCGGCGATGATCGGGACGATGTGGGTCTCGAAGTTGTCGATCTGGTTCTGGATTTCAGCGGCCTTGGCGTGGTCACCAGCGTCACGAGCAGCGTCCAGGGCAGTGAACAGCAGATCCAGCTCGCGGCTGTCGGCCTGACGCAGGAAGGTGTACAGCTCTTCGATCAGGTCGGAGACGGCAGTCTTCTCGTGCATCGACTGATCCGGCAGTGGGCCGAACTCGGAACGCAGAGCGGCAACCATCCAGCCGGACAGGTAGAGGTAGCGCTTGTTGGTGGTCTTCAGGTGCTTCTTGATCGAGATCAGCTTCTGCTGACCAATGAAGCCGTGCCAGCAACCCAGCGACTGGGTGTAGAGGGAGGAGTCGGCGTCGTACTCTTCCATATCCTTGCGCATGATGTCAGCGGTGTACTGAGCGATTTCCAGACCGGTCTTGAAACGGTTCTGAGCGCGCATACGGGCGACGGACTCGGGGTTGATAGCGCTCCAGCTGCTGCCGAACTTCTCTTTCAGAGCGGCTACAGCCTTGATGTCGTTTTGATATGCGGACATGGTCAATCCTTCAGAAAATGTGTTGGTTGAGCACCGACTACCCACGCAAAGCGTGCACGAATGCAGCGGCTGGGCGGCTACCACTTCGACGGCGAGAAAACGGCTGAAAGGCGAGGGTGTACTGCGAAGAGGGGATGTAGGCGAGCAGATCGCTGGTCGCTTCAGGCGTCGGGCTCGTGGAAACCCTTGGCATTGCGCTGAACCTGGCGAGCTGTCTGTTACTTAACGCTTCCCCGTCCCTCAGGACAACTTCGTTCCAGTCGCAACCTCGTCGTACGGCCTTATGGGCTGTTGGGACACGGACCGTAGCGAAGTACTTCGCGGGCGGTCTGGAGATCCTTTTCAGGACCCCTGGCTAGCGGGAGCGAAGCCATCATGCCTCTGGGAAGATGCTTCGTCAAACGTTTTGTAGTGGTTTTTTAAAACTACTACATATTCATTCGGCGACTGCCTGGTCATGCCTGGCAGCCCATGGGGCGGGCGTTTCAAGCAGTTTGCGGGCTATGCGACTTGTCCATCATGCTTAGGGCTAAAGAGCATTCGACTTTGGTCGGAGCGTTAGTCGAGCGCTTCGACCTTGAGGCGTAGCGACATGTCTTCACGTCCCTGGGTAGTGTGCCTGCGCAGTACATCGCGGCCGCTGGAACTGGTTTGCTCGCTGACCCCGCCGAGGGTGATCCATTCGCCCAGGCGACCGCTGACACGGGTATCGGTACTCTGCACGTCGATCACGCCAGGGCGGCTGTTGCTGACGCGGTCACGCTGGCTGCTGATGGAAACGTGCACCAACTCGCCGGTGAGGCTGGCCGTCACGTAGAAGCCGCGGGTCACGTCGCGGTATTGGGTGTCCTGGTAGACCTGGCCGTAAGGGCCGGTACGGGTGGTGGTCAGTGGCACGCTCTGGCCGACCTGAATCAGCGCCGGATAGCCTTCGGTTGCTTGTACCTGCTGGGTGCCGCCGCCACGGCTGTCGGTGCTGCGGCGGATGATGCGCACCTGGTCACGACCGTTCACTTCGCCGCGGCCGACCTGCACCTCGGCATTACCGGCGCTGAGCGTGCCATCGACGCGATAGCCGCGGTCGTTCTGGTAATTGCTGTCGGCGCTCTCCACGGTGATCAGCAGGCGACGTGGACGGGTGTCGAGTTGCTGCAAGAGCACGCGAACTTCGCCGATCTTGGCGGGTGAGGCATTGACGATCAGTTGGTTGCCATAGGCGCTGACCTTGCCCTCGTTGCCGAGCATCGACTGCACAACACCCATCACTTCATCAGCGGTACGGTAGTTCAGCGGAATTACCTCGGTGGCCGCCTGCAGCGGCAGGCAAAGGCTCAGAAGCAGGGCGGCGAACAGGGTGCGCAGGGTCATAGCAGAAAGCTCCGCAGATCGGGATCGGTGATGCTGGTGTCCCAGGCCTGGTCGAACTGGGCCTGGCGCTGACGAACGCGCGCAGGGTCGTTGTACAGGGTGTAGCCGGATTGTTGATCGAGTTCCGGGCGTAAGAACAAGCCTCTGTCGTCGGCAATCAGGAAGGCCGACTCTTCGTTGGCGTGATCCGGGTTGAGTTTGCGGATATGCAGGTTGGAGGACAAGCGGCGAGACAGGCTGAGTAGCCGATGACCCTCCTTCACGGCACGGGTCGGGTCGCGCAACAGGATGCGCAGACGCGCCCGCGGGCTGCTCAGCAGGAAGCGGGTGCAGGCCTGCTGCACACTGCTGTGGTGATAGAGCCAGGGCTCCAGGTCATCGCTGTACAGGCACAGGCTGCGTTGGGCTTGCTGGATCAATGCCAGAACGTGAGCACGCGCCTCCTGCGGCTGGCTGAAACGCTGCAGGTCCTGGTGCTGACCAAGGATGAAGGGCGCCGGCTCCCACTGCGCCGCATCCGGCGTGACGGACTGCGGGTTGTGCACGGCAAAACGCCCCGGTGATTCGAATTCGATGGCTGTCAGCTCAAGGGCTGCTGGCGTATCGATCAATTCGACCGGGGCGTCTTTTTCGTTCATCTGGGTCTCTATTGTCTGGTGCGCACCATATCCACGTGCGGTATGCCGGCGTCGAGGTACTCGTCGCTGACAATCCTGAAGCCTAGCCTTTCATAGAACGGCGTGGCGTGCACCTGAGCGGTGAGCATTTGCTGACGCAGGCCGCGCTTTTCCGCTTCGGCTATCACCGCCTGCATCAGCTTTTCGCCAACCTTGAGGCCGCGCCAGTCCTTGAGCACCGAGACGCGGCCGATATGGCCGTCGGGCAGCAGGCGTGCGGTGCCGACCGGATAGTCACCTTCTTCGGCAAGAAAGTGCACGGCCTCGGTATCCTCGGCGTCCCATTCCAGCTCCGGTGGTACCGATTGCTCGGCGACGAACACGCTGTCGCGGATGCGGCGCAGCTCGGCATTGTCCCTATGCCAGTCCGCGACTCGGACGGAGATCTCACTCATCGGCAAATCCCAGGCTGCCTTGTTTGACCAGTTCCCATAGCAGGGTACGCCCCTCGTCGTCGGCCAGCCAGGCGCCGAGGTTTTCCACATGTAACGCATCGGCGCTGCAGATCAGCTTCAACAGCTCACGCAGGCGTGCCGAAACCAGGCGGCTCTGGCCGCTGGCGAACAGCACCAGGTCTTCACCCACTTCCGACCAGGCCATGCGCGCGCTGGGGTTGCGGATGATGATCGCGCCGTCTTCCAGGGCGCCGAGGAAGTCTTCTTCCTCGATCTCGATGCCGGCAACCAGTTCCGGGTACTTGGGCTCGGTCATGAACTGGCCGAACCAGGTCATCAACAGGCGCTCGTCGCTCATGTGTTCGTTGAGCAGGGCCTTGAGTCGCTCCAGAGCGTCGCGCTGGATCTGGTTGGGATCCTCGCTCGGCTGGATGTCGGCGTCGCTGTAGCGCTCTTCGTCGGGCAGAAACTGGCCGAGGAAATCAGTGAAATGGGTCAGTACTTCGGCGGCGCTCGGCGCGCGGAAGCCCACGGAATAGGTCATACAATCATCCTCAGCGGTGCCACAGTGGGCGAGGCAGGGCGGCAGGTAAAGCATGTCGCCGGGTGCCAGCACCCATTCATCGGTTGGTTCGAATTGGGCCAGGATCTTCAGATCGGCGTGGGGGAGCAGCGGGCTGTCGGCATCGCACATCTGGCCAATCTGCCAGCGGCGATGGCCGTGGGCCTGCAGCAGGAATACGTCGTAGTTGTCGAAATGCGGGCCAACGCCGCCGCCGGGGGCAGCGAAGCTGATCATCAGATCATCGATGCGCCACTTGGGCAGGAACTTGAAGTCTTCCAGCAGTTCGGCCACTTCCGGAACGAACTGATCGACGGCCTGGACCAGCAGGGTCCAGTCGCGCTCGGGCAGATCCTGGAAGGTGTCTTCGTTGAACGGGCCACGCTGCAGTTCCCAGGGGCGCTCGCCATGCTCGATCACCAGGCGTGACTCGACTTCCTCCTCCAGTGCCAGGCCAGCCAGTTCGTCCGGGCTGATCGGGCTTTCGAAGTCGGGAATGGCCTGGCGTACCAGCAGCGGTTTCTTCTGCCAGTAGTCGCGCAGGAATTCACGGGCTGTGAGGCCACCCAGCAATTGCAGCGGAGTATCAGGATTCATCAGTAAGCCCTTGAAATAGATAAAAACCTTAAAACAAAAACGCCCGGCTCAGCCGGGCGTCCTTGGCGGACTGTCGAAAAACGTAGGCGAGGCAGGCAAGACAAGGCAAAAGCGGCCGAAGAAGCGGAGTTTACGTGCTGTAAATGAGCATTCTAAGGCCGGTTTTAACGCAGTATTGCCAACGCAGGTAGTTTTTCGGCTGTCTGCCAGGCTGATCGCGCTTAGATACGCTTGGCCTGGGCCACGGCGTTACCAATGTAGCGCGCCGGGGTCAGTTGCTTGAGCTCTTCCTTGGCGGCGGTCGGCATGTCCAGGCCGTCGATGAAGGCCAGCAGGGCCTCGGGGCTGATGCCCTTGCCACGGGTCAGCTCCTTGAGCTTCTCGTACGGGTTCTCGATGGCGTAGCGACGCATCACGGTCTGGATCGGCTCGGCGAGCACTTCCCAGCAGGCATCCAGATCGGCGGCGATGCGCTGCTCGTTCAACTCCAGTTTGCCGATGCCCTTGAGGCTGGCTTCATAAGCGATAACGCTGTGAGCGAAGCCGACGCCGAGGTTACGCAGCACGGTGGAGTCGGTCAGGTCGCGCTGCCAGCGGGAGATCGGCAGCTTGCTGGCCAGGTGTTGGAAGATCGCATTGGCGATGCCCAGGTTGCCTTCGGAGTTCTCGAAGTCGATCGGGTTGACCTTGTGCGGCATGGTCGAGGAGCCGATTTCGCCGACCACGGTCTTCTGCTTGAAGTAGCCGAGGGAGATGTAGCCCCAGACGTCGCGGTCGAAGTCGATCAGGATGGTGTTGAAGCGCGCGATGGCGTCGAACAGTTCGGCGATGTAGTCATGCGGCTCGATCTGGGTGGTGTAGGGGTTGAAGGTCAGGCCCAGGTCACCTTCGATGAACTGACGGGCGTTGGCTTCCCAGTCGATGCTCGGGTAGGCCGACAGGTGCGCATTGTAGTTGCCCACGGCGCCGTTGATCTTGCCCAGCAGCGGCACGGCAGCGACCTGAGCGATCTGCCGCTCCAGGCGGTACACGACGTTGGCCAGTTCCTTGCCCAGGGTGGTCGGCGAAGCCGGCTGGCCGTGGGTGCGCGAGAGCATCGGCACGTCGGCGAACTTCACCGCCAGCTCGCGGATGGCGCCTGCCAGTTGCTGCATCAGCGGCAGCAGCACGTTGTCGCGGCCTTCGCGCAGCATCAGGGCGTGGGACAGGTTGTTGATGTCCTCGCTGGTGCAGGCGAAGTGGATGAACTCGCTGACCTTGTCCAGCTCCGGGAGCTTGGCAGCCTGCTCCTTGAGAAGGTATTCCACGGCCTTGACGTCGTGGTTGGTGGTGCGCTCGATTTCCTTGACGCGCTCGGCGTGCTCGACGGCGAAGTTCTCGGCCAGCTCGTTGAGCAGGGCATTGGCTTCGGCGGAGAAGGGCGCGACTTCCGGAATACCTTCGTGGGCAGCTAGGCGCTGCAGCCAGCGCACTTCGACCAGTACGCGGCTACGGATCAGGCCGTATTCGCTGAAGATGGGGCGCAGGGCGCTGGTTTTGCCGGCGTAGCGGCCGTCGACGGGGGAAACCGCGGTGAGCGAGGAAAGCTGCATGTAGGCGTTCTCGAGCTGTCGGGCTGAAAAGTCATCCTGGATCGCTGTGCATCGTGCTGGCTTCGATGAAGCGGGCGCTAGCTCAGGTGCCTGGACGACCTCTGACGAAAAGGGCGCATATCATACATGAAAACCAGAGCTTGGCCGCCTATGCCCTGCGTCTTGCGACCGATAACAGACTGGCGGCAAAGATCAGCGCCGCACCGAGCAGTGACAAGGTGTCTGGCGTCTCGCCCCAGAGCAGCCAGGCGATGAGGCCGGCGAAGACTATGGCCAGGTAGGCGACCGGGCCGATCAGTCCCGGCGGCGCCAGGCCGTAGGCGCGTGACATGATCACCTGGCTGGCGGTGGCCAGCAGGCCGATGCCCAGCAGCCAGCCAAGCTGGTTGGCGTCCAGTGGCTGCCAGCTCCAGGTCAGCGGAATGGCGGAGAAAAGCGCGGAAAACAGCGAAAAATAGAACACGATACGTGTGGCCGGCTCGCTGTCGCTCATTTCGCGGATGGAGACGAAGGCAAAGGCCGCCAGCAGGCTGGCGGCCAGGCCAAACAGGGCGGGCCCCTCGAACAGAGCGCTGCTGGGTTTGGCCACCAGCAGTACGCCACACAAGCCAATCAGGCTGCTGATCAGCATGCGTCGGGTCAGTGGTTCCTTGAGCCAGATATGCGCGATCAGCGGAGTGAAGACGGGGGCCGAATAGGTGAACAGCATGGCGTCGGCCAGTGGCAGGTGGGCGATGGCGTAGAAGAAGCAGTACATCGCTGCCAGGCCATAGGTGGTGCGCCACAGGTGGGATTTCAGGCGAGTCGTGCGCAACGGGCGGACGCCGCGAACCAGCAGCAGCGGCAGAAAGAACAGCACGCCGACCAGGTTGCGGAAGAACACTACCGACTCGTTGTTGACGCTGACGGAAATCTCGCGGATGCCGACTCCGGTGAAGGCAAACAGCAGCGCCGAGAGCGCCAGCAGCAGGGCACCCTGAAGGGGTTTGACGTTGCGGCTGGCGGGCTCCATGGTCAGTTTCGCGTCATGTCGTAGAGCGCTTTGAGCAGCTTGCCGCGACTGAATACCAACTGCCAGCGGTGGCCGCCGAGCTGACGCCACAGACGCGCCGAGCGGATGCCGGCGAGTAGTAGCGCGCGAATTTTCGCCGCATTGTTAGGCTGCTGCAGGAAGCGCATGTCGCCATGCACCTGGATGCGCTGGCGGAAGGTGCTGATGGTGTCCTGATAGAGGCTGCCGCAGGCAGCGATGACGTTGTCGTGGACCAGGCCGAAATGTTCGACCTGTTGCTGGATCTGATCCAGCCGACTGCCCATGATCTGCAGCATGTCGCTGCGTTTATCCAGTTGCCGCTCCAGGCCGATCATCGCCAGCGAATAACGCAACGGCTCGCGCTGCAGTGCGGATGGATTACGCTCCAGCGAGCTGATCAGGGCGCGATAGCCATCACGCAGGTTGAGGTCGTCGCCACCGTAGACGTCCAGCGTGGTTTGCGGATCGCGCACCAGCAGGCTGCCGAGCATGCAGCTCATCGAGGCTTCGCTGACCTGGCCGGTGCGGGCGATCTTGTCGGCCAGCACGGCGGCTTCGAATACCGCGCCCAGGGCAACCAGTTGTTCCTGCATCGGAGTCATCGGGCGTCCTCGTACCAGGCTTCGGCGGTTTCGATCACGCCGCCGCCAAGGCACACCTCGCCGTCGTAGAACACCACGGACTGCCCGGGGGTAACGGCGCGCTGCGGCTCGTCGAACACGGCGCGATAACCGTTCTCGGTCTTCTCCAGGGTGCAGGCCTGGTCGCTCTGGCGGTAGCGCACCTTGGCCGTGAGGCGGCGTGGGGCGCTCAGGTCCACCGGGTTGACCCAGTAGATGTCCGAGGCGAGCAGGGCACGGGAGAACAGCCAGGGGTGTTCGTTGCCCTGGCCAACGATCAGCACGTTGCGCGTCAGGTCCTTGCGCAGCACGTACCAGGGATCATCGCTGGCGTCCTTGAGGCCGCCGATGCCGAGGCCCTGGCGCTGGCCGATGGTGTGGTACATCAGGCCATGATGACGACCAATGACCTGACCTTCGGTGGTTTCGATGTCACCGGGCTGGGCCGGCAGGTACTGCTTGAGAAAATCGCTGAAGCGGCGTTCGCCAATGAAGCAGATGCCGGTGGAGTCCTTCTTCTTCGCCGTGGCCAGCTCGTACTTTTCGGCAATGGCGCGTACCTGCGGCTTTTCCAGCTCGCCGACCGGGAACAGGGTCTTGGCGATCTGCTCGCCGCCGACGGCATGCAGGAAGTAGCTCTGATCCTTGTTCGGGTCCAGGCCCTTGAGCAGTTCGGTACGGCCATCGATATCGCGGCGACGCACGTAGTGACCGGTGGCGATCAGATCCGCACCGAGCGACAGGGCGTAGTCGAGGAAGGCTTTGAACTTGATCTCGCGGTTGCACAGGATGTCCGGGTTCGGTGTGCGTCCGGCCTTGTATTCGGCCAGGAAATGCTCGAACACGTTGTCCCAGTACTCGGCGGCAAAGTTGGCGGTGTGCAGCTTGATGCCGATGCGGTCGCATACGGCCTGGGCGTCGGCCAGGTCATCCATGGCGGTGCAGTATTCGGTGCCGTCGTCTTCGTCCCAGTTCTTCATGAACAGGCCTTCGACCTGGTAGCCCTGTTCCATCAGCAGCAGGGCGGAAACGGACGAATCGACGCCGCCGGACATGCCGACGATCACGCGTTGGGTGTTAGGTGCTTGCATGGGAATCTGCGAGTGAAGCCTGAAAAGTTGTCGAGTTTACCAGAAAGCCTATACCCGTAGCCGGTCTATGGACTCATACTCTGGCGCAAGTAGCAAGCTGGTGATGAAAGCGACCGTATATTCGACTTCGTAAAGGGAGCCGTTGCTCCAGAGAGTAGATGGGGAGTTCGCTGCTGGAGGGACGATCGACACGGCGGCACTGAAGGGGGTGTGCAGGGTAGGCGG
>NZ_VRYE01000109.1 GCF_008041835.1 Ectopseudomonas mendocina | reverse complement strand
GGTGAGGAACACGAACAGCACGGGGTTGAACACCTCCACCTGGATTTCCAGCTCGGCCAGAGCGGCCAGGGCGTTGATGGATGTGCGGAAATCGACGGGTTTTGGGTAGAGGTAGACCTTCTGCACCTTGGCGTCGGGACGCATCATGGGATGAACTCCGGTGAAAACGGGAGTTCAGCTTCCAATGATCTGCGGGCTATGGGCAGGTGGGGTTTATGGAGCGGATACGGTTGTTCACTGCCAGCATGCCGGTCAAATTCAATGCAAATGACTGGTCAGGTCGAATGCAATTGGGTAGGCAAGTCTGCGCAATTACCCAGCCGTCTTTTGTGCGTTGCGGCAAATCAGCAGGCCGCGTTTTGCGGAGATCTATGTCCGGAGCCCGATGGTTCCGGACTACGACAGCGCCACAAAAGACTGCATGTCGTCGGCTACAGATTCAATGTGATGCCCCAGCATGGTAGCTCCCTTGGGCAGCAGCATTAGCCTAATCATGGCGGCGGCTGAACTCAGTCCCTTACTGGCATAAACCCCAATCTCAGGAATCGGATACACCCTACTGACGCCATCTCTACGTGGCGAGCGAACGCCTTCAGTTAGGTATCAATTCGCGTCGAGGCGACTTTATGTCTTTCGATCATCTTCAAATTTGCAACACTCGAAAAGAAGGCATCGAGCCGAAGATTTTTGAAGAACACCACAGGAGCCCCACAGTCGTTATTTCTATGACAACCCCTCCCGCCCAACAGGCTCATCGCCAAAACCTCAGCAAGAGGCCCTGCAGGCCTTTCTTGAAGCGCCCAAAGCAATGGCATCACGGGGCCAAAAAATAATCGATTCAGAACTGGATAGAATCATCACCTGACAAAAACCGAGCAAATCAGCCGTTCTTGCACTCGATCGGCGCCTCATACCGGACCTCAGCTCAAATCGACTCAATCAGGATCAGGCGGGGTAGCGCGTCCATCATCCACTGGCATGTTATCAGTCAATAGATCGCCTCTTCGGGTACTCGGCGTCGAGGCTCTGGGCCACCACTAGGCCAATTGCTGTGGCAACCGCAATCACCCCCAGCGTTAAACAGATGAAAAAAATGAGCGTTTGCGTTGTTGTATCCATGATGTTTCCTGTTGATTTGTAGCCATATTTACCGGAGTGCAAGTCCGGTGGCAGCGCGATGGTAAAACTTGGCTAAAATACTTCATTAATACGCAATTCCGTTGCCATAGTGAAGATCAACCGACCGGCTTAATGCTACGAAT
This sequence comes from Ectopseudomonas mendocina, assembly GCF_008041835.1. Classification (GTDB taxonomy): domain Bacteria; phylum Pseudomonadota; class Gammaproteobacteria; order Pseudomonadales; family Pseudomonadaceae; genus Aquipseudomonas. The sequence continues at coordinate 2,384 of NZ_VRYE01000109.1, read as the reverse complement.
GCAATTAAAAACGCCGACCATTATGGAAACAAGCAAATTATCAAACCTAAGGACTATACATCTAATTTCTTCCGCTGCGCGACACAAGCTCATACAAACAACCCTGCTGTTCGAATTTAATCCTATTCATCAAGCAATACCCAACAGAGTAACCATTGATCAACCTGTAGACACTCCCAAGTCTATCAATGAAAGAACATATCGAAATGTGAAATTTCAATCCGCCAGTTATGTATTTAGTGCTCAGCAGGCAGACAAAATCACCAGAGATCGATATCCCCTCTATTTCTGACCAGGCAAAACTAACACCCTCGCAGCGCAACCCATCATCCGTAACCTCTAAAATCTCAAGCTCCCTTAAGGCACCTTTAGGTACTGCGCAGAACTTGCCGTTCGGCAATACAGGCGGCCAATACTCACCAGGCCTAATCTCTCGAAACAGCAAAGCATCTCCCATAATCATTTACCAAGAATCCATACCAAAGCCTGGAGACCCAGGCGGTAAGCGAGGACAGATACGCCGACAGCGCAGGCCGCTCCTATCACAACAATCCCCGTCGCTACCGCTCCATGAACAGCTTCCGTCCATGGGCCAAAGTGGGGCAGCCAGTAAACCTCTACCATCAGGACTTTTCTCCTCGAAGTCGCCCGTGAAGATCAGCAACAACCCTCAGGTCAGAACGGACATCATCCAAGATCCAGCCGTAGGCCTTACACACCACCCACACAACCCCAAGGCAACCAAGCAGAGAAAGTAGAACCCCACCGAGCAAATGTGCTGTATTCATAACCACTACTTCGCCTTGCTCCGGTATTCACACGAGTATCATCCCCCAGCAAGCAAAAGTCCCAAGCCCACGCCTCACCCCCGAGGCAATGTCCGTAAAAGCATCACTACGCTGCGCGACACGGGGTTTTCCTCAAAAAAGCCCGTTTTCTTATAATTATATGCGGGAAGGTATGCCTTTTTTAGGTTGTAGTGTTTTTGCGTAGCTGCGCGAGTGACCGGAAAAAAATGACCGGAAAATCGCTGCAGGCCCCGTGGTTGCTGGCTTTGAGATTTTGGAGTGACCGGAAAAAAACCGTTTTTACTCGGCTGCAGGAAAAAGTGACCGGAAAATCGCCGGAGTGACCGGAAAAAATAGACCGGAAAATCGCTGTAAGCCCCGTGGTTGCTGGCTTTGAGATTTTGGAGTGACCGGAAAAAATCGTTTTTGCTCGGCTGCAGGAAAAAGTGACTGGAAAATCGCCGGAGTGACCGGAAAAAATAGACCGGAAAATCGCTGCAGGCCCCGTGGTTGCTGGCTTTGAGATTTTGGAGTGACCGGAAAAAAACCGTTTTTACTCGGCTGCAGGAAAAAGTGACCGGAAAATCGCCGGAGTGACCGGAAAAAATAGACCGGAAAATCGCTGTAAGCCCCGTGGTTGCTGGCTTTGAGATTTTGGAGTGACCGGAAAAAATCGTTTTTGCTCGGCTGCAGGAAAAAGTGACCGGAATAACGCAGGAGTGACCGGTAATGTATGCAGGCTCAGTGGTTGCTGACTTCAGGCTTTTGGATACCTGATCGAAGTAAATCTAACGAATGTCATAAATAAGCAGCACACAGACCTAAAGCTCAATAACCGCATTGCACTCAGCTAACGCAATAAAAATAGATAGTTTTCATATTTTTTTGTCATTCAATATCAATTCATCCAAGTATATCGCCCACTTCTCAAGATCCTCCTGCTTTTCACGCAAGTAATTGTAGCGATCATAATGTTTGGCCTGAACACCACTACGCCCGTGGGACAAAAGCCAAGCTCTTCGCTGCTCATCAACACCGAGTGCAGCAAGATGAGTTTCTATAGTCGCGCGAACTGTTCGCCATGTGAAATAGCGGGTGAGTTGCTTCTCTGATAGAGATTTTCCAAGGGCTGAAAAAATCTTTTGCGCCGTGTTTGCATTCATAGGCTGGAGATCGTCGAGGCTAAAGATTCCATCACTGCGTGACATTTCCTTGCGGGATAGAAATGGTTCAAGCCTCTCACTCAAGCGACCGCTGATCGGCAAAAGATGGTCACGCGGCGGGCTACCCTTCCCGCCTTTCCGGTCAACTAGACCTAGCAGCCTGTCGGACTTTTCCCCTCGCCGGTAGAATTGCGCATCGCTCCTGGAACCTGACTGTATGAGCCGCTTTCGACCGATAAACCGCGAAATCGACTACTTGCTCCCGCCGTCGGTGCAGGACTGGCTGCCCGAGTCACATTTGGCGCGCTACGTGGTGGAGGTCGTAGAGGGCCTGGATCTGTCGAAGCTGGAGAGCGTCTATGCGGGCCGTGGCAGCGCTGCCTACCATCCGGCTATGTTGCTGTCGTTGCTGATCTACGGCTATGCCACGGGT
>NZ_VRYE01000108.1 GCF_008041835.1 Ectopseudomonas mendocina | reverse complement strand
CACCCGTGGCATAGCCGTAGATCAGCAACGACAGCAACATAGCCGGATGGTAGGCAGCGCTGCCACGGCCCGCATAGACGCTCTCCAGCTTCGACAGATCCAGGCCCTCTACGACCTCCACCACGTAGCGCGCCAAATGTGACTCGGGCAGCCAGTCCTGCACCGACGGCGGGAGCAAGTAGTCGATTTCGCGGTTTATCGGTCGAAAGCGGCTCATACAGTCAGGTTCCAGGAGCGATGCGCAATTCTACCGGCGAGGGGAAAAGTCCGACAGGCTGCTAGCCAATGCCTCCTGGCCAAGCGTCGACGCATCGAAGGTGCAGTAGCGGCGCCCCGCCGCGAACCAGGGCGTAACTGACGGGAAAAGCCTTGCCCCGGGGCGGGGCTCCTACAATGGCCGCATTGGCAGCATTGTCTAAGCGGCGTTTTTCATGGGCTACTGGCGCGCCAGGCGGCCATTTTCCGGCGTGATCGCCCCAGTGCTGCGGTAAGGGTTGATATCCAGCCCGCCGCGACGCACATAGCGCGCGTAGACGGTCAGCGACTGCGGCTGCAGCAGGCGCTGCAGATCGAGGAAGATGCGCTCGACGCACTGCTCGTGAAAATCCGCGTGCTGACGGAAGCTCACCAGATAAGCCAGCAGGCTGGCATGATCCAGCGCCGCGCCGCGGTACTCGACTACCAGACTGCCCCAGTCCGGCTGGCCGGTAACCGGGCAGTTGGACTTGAGCAGATGGCTGTGCAGGCTCTCCTCCACCACACGACCGGCGTCGCAACGCAGCAACTCGGGCTGCGGGTGATCGTACTGGCTGACGCTGATATCCAGCTCATCGATGCACTGACCGGGTAGTGTCGCCACTCCTTCCTCGGAAACATCAGCCAGAGAGCGCAGACGCACCGCCACTGGCTTGCCGGCCACCGCTGACAAATCACGCACCAGCGTCGCCTGTAGCTCATCCCAACAGGTGAAAACCGACTGATTCAGCGAGTTGAGATAGAGCTTGAACGACTTCGACTCGATGATGTTCGGCGAGTCAGCCGGGATGGCGAACTCACCGATGGCCACTACAGGCTTGCCGGACGGCAGCAGCCAGGACAACTCGTAGCAGTTCCAGTAGTCCACGCCCTGATACGGCAGACTGGTGCCATCAAGGCCCAGCTCCGCCCACTTGGTAGTGCGCGAGATGGGAAACAGCAGCTCGGGGCTGTACTCGGCGATGTACTGGCTGGACTTGCCCAGCGGGGAGTGTTCGGCAGGGTGCTGCATGGCGCGCAATCCAGGGTGGCGAAAAACCGCGCGAGTTTAGCGGGTTGGCCGTCCTACTGCACCCGCTGACCGAAGCTGAACGGTAATCCATGGGAGGGGCTTTCAGCTCGGGCATCCTGCATCCCGTCAGTCGTAGACGCGACTGCCGCCAAAGCCCCTCCTGGAGGATTCAGACCGCCACCGGCTCCTCCTCGATCTTGCGCAGTGGCGCCCAGCGGCGCAGCAGCAGGTACAGCGTCGGGATCACATACAGGGTGAAGAAGGTACCGACTATGAGCCCGCCAACGATCACCAGGCCGATCTGCTGACGACTTTCCGCACCAGCGCCGGTGGCGATGGCCAGCGGCAACGAACCCAGCACCATGGCGCCGGTGGTCATCAGGATCGGCCGCAGGCGCTGCACCGACGCCTCGATCACCGCCTCGCGCAGCGCCTTGCCCTCACGCAACAGATGGTTGGCGAACTCGACGATGAGGATGCCGTGCTTGGTGATCAGGCCGATCAGGGTCACCAAACCAATCTGCGAATAGATATTCCAGGTGCCACCGAACAGCTTCAGCGCCAGCAAGGCACCGGCCATCGACAGCGGCACGCTGAAGAGGATGATCAGCGGATCGCTGAAGCTCTCGAACTGCGCCGCCAGCACCAGGAAGATGAAGGCCAGGGCCAGGGCGAAGACCAGCAGAATGCCCGAACTGGATTCCTTGAAATCACGCGACGTGCCGGTGTAGTCATACTGCGTCTCCGGCGGGAACACCTCGCGCGCCACGCTTTCCAGGTGATTGAGCGCCTCGCCCAGGGTGTAACCCGTACCGACGTTGGCGCTGATGGTCACCGCGCGCAACTGGTTGAAATGATTGAGCTCGCGCGGCGCCACGGTCTCACGCACCTCGATCAGGTTGGAGAGCTGCACCATGCCACCGTCGCGGTCACGCACGTAGACGCGATCCAGATCCTGCGGGTTGCTGCGGTCGACGTCCTGCAACTGCACCAGCACGTCATACTGCTCGCCATTCTGCTTGAAGCGGGTCACCTGACGGCTGCCGAACAGACTTTCCAGGCTGCGGCCGATCACCGACACATCGGTGCCAACGGCGGCGGCCTGCTCACGGTTGACGGTAATCTGCAACTGCGGCGAGTTGAGCTTGAGGTCGCTGTCCAGGCCCTCGACCCCCGGATAGTCGCGCATGCGCTCCATAAGTTGATCGACGTAACCCTGCAGTTCGGCGTACTCCATGGACGAGCGCACGACGAAGTTGATCGGCTGGTTGCGCGCACTCTGCCCCAGCGGCGGACGGTTGACCGGCGTGACGCGCATACCGGCAATATCCTGCAACTGCGGCAGCAACTCGTTGCGAATCTCGAACTGGTTACGCGAACGATCGCCCCAGTCCTCCAGTTTCATGAAGGAAATGCCCTGGGCCACGGTCGGAAAACCCGCAATGACCAGATAGCGATTGGTCTCGGGAATGCTCGCGTAAGCGGCCTCGACCTCACGGGCGTAGCGCGCCGTGTAATCGATGGTGGCACCGTCAGGGCCATTGAACACGCCGACGATGGTGCCGGTGTCCTCGGTTGGCGCCAGCTCGGAGCGCAAGCCGCCGAACAGCCAGGCGCACAGCACGAAAGCCCCCAGCAGTACAGCGAGCACCAGCGGCCAGGCACTCAAGGCGCGATCCAGGCTGTGCTTGTAGCTGTAGGTCAGGCCGTTGAGGAAACCTTCGATCAGGTTGTACACGCGACCATGGCGCTGCTCGTGCGAGTGAGGTTTGAGCATCACCGCGCACATCATCGGCGTCAGCGTCAGGGCAACGAAACCGGAGACCAGTACCGAGCCAGCCAGAGTCCAGGCGAACTCGGTGAACAGCTTGCCGGTAGTCCCCTGCATGAAGCCGATGGGGGCGAACACGGCAGCCAGGGTCAGGGTCATGGCGATCACCGCGAAGGCGATCTCGCGGCTGCCCTTGAAGGCCGCCTGCATGGGTTTCATCCCCGCCTCGATATGGCGATGGATGTTTTCCAGCATGACGATGGCGTCGTCCACCACCAGACCGATGGCCAGCACCATGGCCAGCAGGGTCAGGGTGTTGATGGTGAAGCCCATCAGCGACATCAGGGCGAAGGCGCCGATCAGCGACACCGGAATGGTCACCAGCGGGATCAGCGTCGCGCGCAGCGAGCGCAGGAAGATGAAGATGATCAGGATGACCAGCGCCACGGCTTCCCAGATGGTGGTGAAGACGTTGTCGATGGATTCGCGGATGAACTGCGAGTTGTCGTTGGCCACGGTCATGTTCATGCCGTCGGGCAACAAGGCCTGAACATCGTCCCAGGCCGCCTCGAGCCCGTCGGAGATATCCAGCGGGTTGGCCGTGGCCTGCTTGACCAGGCCCAGGGTTACCGCCGGCAGACCGTTGAAGCGCACCACGGTGCGCTCGTCACGCGGCCCCACTTCGGCGCGGCCAACATCGGACAGGCGCAGCAGATAGCCTTGCGAATCATCGAGAATCAGCTCGTTGAACTGCTCCGGCGTGCGCATATCGGTTTCCGACAGCACGCTGAACTCGCGCTCGCGCGACTCGATGCGCCCGGCCGGGATTTCCACGTTCTGCCGGCGCAGGGCATCTTCCACGTCCTGCACGGTCAGGTTGTGTGCGGCGAGCTTCTCCGGATCGAGCCAGATACGCATGGAGAAGGTTCGGGCGCCACGCACCTGCACTTCGGAGACGCCGGGAATGGTCTGCAGGCGATCCTTGATCACCCGTTCCAGCAGGTCGGTGATCTCCATGGCGCTGTGCTGCTGGCTGTGGAAGGCGATCCACACCACCGGCTGGGCATCGGCCTCGACCTTCTGCACGATAGGCTCGTCGACTTCGTCGGGCAGCAGGTTACGCACCCGCCCCAGGCGATCTCGCACGTCGTTGGCCGCCTCGTCGGCGCTGCGGCCAAGACGGAACTGCGCGGTGATCTGGGTGTTTTCCGCACGGCTGATGGAGGTGACGAAGTCCAACCCCTCGATGCCCGACAGCACGTCTTCCACCGGCTGCGCCACCTGCGACTCCATGATCTCCGGGCTGGCACCGGGATAGGTGACCTGCACGGTGACGATGGGTACATCGATATTGGGGTATTCGCGCACATTGAGGCGGTCGTAGGCCATCAGCCCCAACAGCACCACGATCAGCGACAGGACGGTGGCGAATACCGGCCGGCGAATGCAGACGTCAGAGAGTGTCACAGCTGGCGCTCCCCACTCTTGCTGCGCACGGCCAGCCCTTCGCGTACACGCTGCCAACCGGCGCTGATAATGGTTTCGTCGCCCTGCAAACCTTCACGCACCTCGACCCAGCCGTCGAAACGCTTGCCCAGCGTCACTTCACGGCGCTCGACCTTGCCATCGACCAACAGATTGACCAGCAGCTTGTCGCCCTGCGGCATGACCGCCTCTTCGGGAATCACCAGCGCGTTGGGCCGTTCTTCGAGAATCACCGAGACACGCACGAACTGCCCCGGACGCAGGCGGCGGTCATCGTTGGCGATATGTGCACGGATGGCCTGGCTACGCCCGGCTTCATCCAGGCGCGGGTTGATGGCGAAGATTTCGCCACGAAAACGTTCATCCGGGTAAGTATCGAGGGTGATTTCCACGGTCTGCCCCAGGCGCACCTGAGCCACGGCCTTCTGCGGAATACGGAAATCGACCTTGAGCGGGTCGAGCACCTCCAGATTGACGATGTTCTGCCCGGCACTGAGGTAGTCGCCGACACTGGCCTGGCGCAGGCCGAGCGTGCCATCGTAGGGCGCCTTGATCTGGGTCTTGTCGAGCCGTGCCTGGGCCAGCGCCTGACTGGCACGCGCGGCCTGGAGCTGGCTTTGCGCCTCGTCCCGCGCCTGGGCGTTGCTGGCGCCACGCTGAAACAGCATCTGCGCACGCTGGTAGTTTTTCTCGGCGAGGTCGAGGTTGGCCCGAGCCTGGGCGAACTCGGCACGGGCAATGGCATCGTCAAGGCTGATCAGCAGATCACCCGCCGCTACCGCCTGACCTTCACGAAAATGCAGGGTAGCCAGGCGCCCCTCCACTTCCGGGCGGATCATCACCGACTCATCGGAACGCAGCGAACCAAAGGTAATCAGCTCGTCACGTACCTCCATCTGCCGGACTTCGACGACTTCGACCATTGGCCCTTCGGCAGCCACTGCAGGTAGCACCAGCGCCAGCGGTAACAGCCATGGAAGAGCACGCAACAGCATCGTCATGATCGACCCCTTTTTCTTGGTAGAGGGGAAGTCTAACCGGCAGCTGTGTCAATGAGAGGTACGCAAGTTATTTCGCTATGTTTTTTCGGGCGCCACCACATTCTGTAGGAGCGGCTTTGGCCGCGAGCATTCAACGTTAACCAGGATGAAACCCGGGGAACACTGCAGCCATACCCCGGATTTCATCCGGGGTATGGCGCTGCCTGCGCCGCGAAAATCGCGGATAAATCCGCTCCTACATGAGTGGCAACGTCACTGACGCATGCCACGGCCGCTGATCAGCAAACGAATGCACAGGGTATAGAGCACGGCGGTGGCCAGCAGCATGAAGCCAATGGCCACGCCAATGCGAATGTCGGACACCCCGAGAATGCCGTAACGAAAGGCATTGACCATATGCAGGATGGGGTTGCCCAGCGACACCGTCTGCCAGAATGGCGGCAACAGCGTGATGGAATAGAACACCCCGCCCAGGTAGGTCAAAGGCGTCAGCACGAAGGTGGGGATGATCGAAATGTCGTCGAAATTGCGCGCATAAACCGCGTTGACGAAGCCACCGAGAGAAAAGATGGTCGCCGTCAGCAACACCACCAGCACGGTCACACCCAGGTGGTGCACCTGCAACTGGGTGAAGAACAGCGATAGCAGCGTGACGATGAAACCCACCGCCAGCCCGCGCAGCACGCCACCGACGACGAAACCGATAAGGATGGTATGCGGCGACACCGGCGACACCAGCAGTTCCTCGACGTTGCGCTGGAACTTGCTGCCGAAGAAGCTCGACACCACGTTGCCGTAGCTGTTGGTGATCACCGACATCATGATCAGCCCCGGCACGATGTACTCCATGTAGCTGAAGCCGCCCATGTCGCCGATCTGCCGGCCGATCAGGTTGCCGAAGATGACGAAGTACAACACCATGGTGATCGCCGGCGGCAGCAGCGTCTGCGGCCAGATGCGCACGAAGCGGCGCACCTCGCGGTGAACGATGGTACGCAGGGCCACCAGGTTGGCGGCGAACTCGCTGTTGAGGTACTGGGTATTCATTGCGCCACCTTGGCCAGGTTCTTTTCCACCAGAGAGACGAACAGTTCCTCCAGGCGATTGCTCTTGTTGCGCAGGCTCAGCACCTGCACCTGCTGCTGGGCCAACTGCTGGAACAGCGCATTGAGCCCCTGACTCTTCTCCACCTGCACTTCCAAGGTGTGGTGGTCGACCAGGCGTACGGGGTAACCCAGCAGGTTCGGCGCCTCACTGTAGGAGTCCTTGAGGTCGAGCAGGAAGGTCTCGACATGCAGCTTCTTGAGCAGATCCTTCATGCTGCTCAGCTCGACGATACGCCCATGGTCGATGATGCCGATATTGCGGCACAGCTGTTCGGCCTCCTCCAGATAGTGCGTGGTGAGGATGATGGTGATGCCCTGCTGGTTCAGTTCGGTGAGAAAGCTCCACATCGATCGGCGCAGCTCGATGTCAACGCCGGCGGTGGGCTCGTCGAGGATCAACAGGCGCGGCTGATGCACCAGGGCGCGGGCAATCATCAGCCGGCGCTTCATGCCGCCGGACAGCTCACGCGAGGCGACGTTGCGCTTTTCCCACAGGCCAAGCTGGGTCAGATACTGCTCGGCACGCGCCTTGGCGATGGAGCGTGGAATACCGTAGTAGCCGGCCTGGGTGACGACGATGTCGAACACCTTCTCGAACTGGTTGAAGTTGAACTCCTGCGGCACCACGCCCAGGCAGCGCTTGAGCGCATAGGGCTCGCGGTCGAGGTCATGGCCGAACACGCTGACCGTGCCGCCGCTCTTGTTCACCAGCGTGGAGAGGATACCGATGGTGGTGGACTTGCCGGCGCCATTGGGGCCGAGCAAGGCGAAGAAGTCACCTTCGGCAACGTCCAGGTCGATGCCATGCAGGGCCTGGAAGCCGTTTCCGTAGGTCTTTGTCAACTGCCGAATGGTCAGGGCGGAGCTCATGAAGAAGGGGTTTCCCGCGCGAGAGTGAGATCGTTATAGATGAGGGTGAAGACGCACGATTGCAACCGCGTGTTTCGTCCGCGCTTTGCTGGCATGCACCCTACCGGCCCTGACGCGCGGAGAAAAGGCCGCGATGGCGATCTTGATTATCGACTCAGTCGATAACACTGGCCTCACGCTGCATGTCGCCACTCACTTCTAACGCACCAGCCTCGAACAGATGTGGATAGCAATCGCGCAGGTGCGCGAAGAACAGTTGCTCGGGCAGATCCTCGAACTGGCCGTGGTCCTGCAGGTACTCCATATAGCGCTCGCCGCGCTCGTTGTAGGGATGGAAGACGCTGTCATGCACACCGTCGAACGCCAGCGGTGCCACCTTGAACACCCGGCACAGCGCTTCGTTGAAGGCCGGCGTAGCCTTGACCCAGCGCCCATCCAGATACAGCTCGGTGTAGCCGTGCATGGCGAACACCTCGCTGCGCAACAACTCCAGCAGACGTGGCGTCGACAGGTGATTGCGCACATCGGCCAGGCCGATACGTGCGGGAATCCCGCAATGCCGGGCACAGGCGGCGAGCAGATTGGCCTTGGGCACGCAGTAGGACTCCCCGGCCGTCAGCGCATAGCTGGCCTTCAGCGTCTGCGCATCGAGGCTGAAGGTATAGGGGTTGTAGCGGATCTCATCGCGCACGGCGAGATAGAGTGCGATGGCCTGATTACGCGGCTCTCGTGAAGCGCCACGCCAACGCTCAGCGAACTCGATTACCGCTGGGTGGTCACTGTCAATGAAGCGGCCGGGACGAAGACAGGTCTGCATGGTGGGACTCCTGAAGTTCGCTTCAGTCTAATCCGCCAGTTGCGCGATGCTTACGACGATCTGGCCAAGCTCACCGCCCCTCTCGCCATTTAATAGCTATGCTCGGGGCGTCGCCCGCTCGAATCATGGAGGAATGCACATGCTCGTCATCTGGTTATTGGGGCTACTGCTTGGGGTCGCCTACCTGGCCCATCGCCGCACCGCCGCCCGCACCGCTCTCGGCATCAGCGCAGCCTATCTGGTGGCCATGGCGCTGTTCAGCCCGGTACCCGGCTGGCTGCAACTGCTGCTGTGGATCGTCACCGGCGCCGTCGCCGCCTTCATTCTGCTCGGTGATCTGCGCCGGCAATTGTTCACCCGCCCGCTGTTCGCCTGGTTCCAGCGCGTACTACCGCCGATGTCGGCCACCGAACGCGACGCCATCGAAGCCGGTACGGTGTGGTGGGACGGTGAGCTGTTCAGTGGCAAGCCGGACTGGGACAAGCTGCTGGCCTCCCCCAAGGCCAGGCTGACCGAAGAAGAACAGGCCTTCATCGACGGCCCCACCGAAGAACTCTGCGCGATGATCAGCGACTGGCAGGTCGGCCAGGAGATGGACCTGCCGGAGAAGGCCTGGGCGCACATCAAGCAGCACGGCTTCTTCGCCCTGATCATTCCCAAGGAATACGGCGGCAAGGGTTTTTCCGCCTACGCCCACTCGCAGGTGGCGATGAAGCTGGCCACGCGCAGCGGCGATCTGGCCTCCACCGTGATGGTGCCCAACTCCCTCGGCCCGGCCGAACTGCTGCTGCACTACGGCACCGAAGCACAGCGCAACCATTACCTGCCGCGTCTGGCGCGCGGCGATGACATCCCCTGCCTCGCCCTTACCGGCCCGCTGGCTGGCTCCGACGCCGGCGCCATGCCGGACACCGGGATCATCTGCAAGGGCCAGTTCAACGGCGAAGAAGTTATCGGCCTGCGTCTGAATTGGGAAAAGCGCTACATCACCCTCGGCCCGGTGGCCACCCTACTCGGCCTGGCCTTCAAGGCCTACGACCCGGACCACCTGCTGGGCGACAAGGAAGACCTAGCAGCCTGTCGGACTTGAATTCATCAATGGACAGAGCGCGACAAAGACAAAGCGAATTGCCCACTATTTGAGCGTTTTTACCCGGCTGTTGCCCTGAATTGCCTGAATTCGAGCGGATTCAGCCTCTGTTCACGCATTTTGAACGGAATGCGGGCGCAACGTGGCCATGCGTTTCAAGTTCCACGCCAGGC
>NZ_VRYE01000107.1 GCF_008041835.1 Ectopseudomonas mendocina | reverse complement strand
GATCTTGCTGTGGTTTCCTGTCTCCAGCGCGAATCGCGTTTTCACCAGATTAGCCCACCGGATTGGCATTGCCCGGCGTTTTCATATCTGCGCTCAACGTAGGGTGGGCTTCAGCCCACCCCTGCCGAGCCGACTCTACTGGTGCCGCGAACGGCGTTCCATGTAGCGCTCAACATACGAACAGGAGGGAATCACCGTATAGCCCTTGCCTTCGGCATACTGCAGGGCATGTTCGGTGAGCGCGGCGGCAATACCGCGCCCGCGCAGGGTATTGGGGACGAAGGTGCGATAGATATCCAGCGTCTGCTTGCCCAGATCCATATAGGCCAGATAGGCGCGATCACCATCGACGGTCGTCACAAACTGATGACTCGTCTGGTCGTGATGGATGGAAAGCCCTTCGCTCATCTTCTCTCCTCAAGCCGCAAACCGTTAGCGGCGCACCTATTTTTACCTCATACCCGCATGTCGACGAAAGCGTAAATTTACATTTCAGCGCATTCCCTTCACAGCCCGGCCTTGCGGGCACAGACTGCCCGCGCAGGTTCAGAGGCTCAGAAGTGCAATGCACAGCAATACGGCAACCACTGGAATCAACACGGTGATGACGAAGATGTCCTTGTAGGCCTGCTTGTGCGTCAAGCCCATGATCATCAGCATGGCGATCACCGCACCGCAGTGCGGCAGCGAGTCCAATCCACCTGCAGCAATATTGGCGATACGGTGCAACACCTCAGGCTCGATGCCCATTTCCAGGTAGCTGGGCGCCAGCGTCTGCATGAAAATCTGCAGGCCACCGGAAGACGAACCGACGATCCCGGAAACCACACTGACCGAAGCGAACACCGACAGCAGCGGCGGCAGATCCACCGCCAATATCCATTGGGCGAACTGGGCAAAACCCGCAGTCTGCGTCACCGCACCGCCAAAACCGATCACCGCAGCCGTATTGAGCAGCGGCATGATCGCATCATCGGCCCCCTGCCCAAGCAGACTGACCGTGTTACGGCGCAGGCTCGGGAACAGCATCACGGCCACCCCTGTGGCAATCACCAGGGCAAGGCTGGGCCAGAGAATCGGCTGCGCCTGACTGAAGGCCAGCAAGCCTCCCAGAGCGCTCTCACCAGGCGCAGCCATACCTGATAAGGCGAGCAAACGCGGCAGCAGAATGATCCCCAGCACCACGATGATCGGCACCAGCGCCATCCCCCAGTGCGGCCCGCTACCGGGCGTGCCGGCCAACTGCTGCATGCGCTCATCCTGAGCATTGGGCTCGAAGCCCTCGCCACGCTCACGCGCCAGACGCCACTCGCGCTGCAGATAGGCCATCCCCAGAACGATCATCACCAGTGATGCGAACAAACCGATCCAGGCACCGGCGAACAGATCGGTCCCCAGCGCACTGGCGGCGATCACGTTATGAATCGAAGGTGAGCCAGGCAACGCCGTCATGGTGAAAGTGCCGGCACCCAGCGCAGTGGCGGCACAGAATAGCCGCTTGGGCAGGTTGGCCTCGCGCATCAGGGTGATACCCAGCGGATACATGGTGAAGATCACCACGAACACCACCACCCCGCCATAGGTCAGCACGGCACATACCAGCATTGCCACCCAGAGCGTGCGTTGCGTGCCCAGCCCACGGGTGATGGCCTGAGCGATACTGCTGGCAGCCTGGCTGGCAGCCATGACCTTGCCGAAGATCGCACCACAGAGAAACAGCACGAAGAACTTGCCGGCGAAGGTAAAGGCGCCCAACGGACCAAAAGGAAAATGCTCGAGTAACGCTCCCGGTACCGCTACACCATTGCTCAACGCCACCAGAATGGAACAAAGCAATGCCGCGATGAAAATATTCACCCCACGCAACGCCATGAAGATAAGTAACGCCAAACCGAGCAACAGCCCCAAATTCCCAAGCATCTGCGTTCCCTCTTTTTGTTTTAGTTGCAAAGCTGGGGCATTTATAACAGCTCGTAAAAGCGTTGCACTGTTGCGATTGCGTAATTGAGTGTTTTTTAGCCAACCCCCTTGGGCGGCACCCTGCGCGCAGAAAAAAAACTGCAACTCTTGCCTTGGCTCCGTTTACTTACTAAAAGTAATAGGTAGTATGTACGCCGGCTAATTTCCCACAGTAGGGAAATTGCTTTTTATGGAAAACTCCACCTAAAGGGGAACACGATGAACAACGTTCTGAAATTCTCTGCTCTGGCTCTGGCCGCAGTTCTGGCTACCGGTTGCAGCAGCATGTCCAAAGAAACCGAAGCTCGTCTGACTGCTACCGAAGACGCAGCTGCCCGCGCTCAAGCCCGTGCCGACGAAGCCTACCGCAAGGCTGATGAAGCTCTGGCCGCCGCTCAGAAAGCTCAGCAGACCGCTGACGAAGCCAACGAGCGCGCTCTGCGCATGCTGGAAAAAGCAAGCCGCAAGTAATTTGCGACTCGTTTTTAGAAAGCCGCCCAGGCAACTGGTGCGGCTTTTTTATTGGGCGGCGCTGACCAGGCAATAAAAAACCCGCCAACACGAATGCAGGCGGGTTGTAGACTACGGTATCGAATCAGAACGGGTTGTCACTGCTCGCAACGACTTGCTCGGTCTGCGCGGCAATCGGTACTGGCATACCGTCTTCGGCAGCCACCACCTCGCGTACCATGTCCCAGTCAAGACGCAGACCGCTGAGCTCGTCGCGCTTGAGCAGGGCGTTGATCACGGCCGTGTGCTTGTCGACAACCGACGGAACACCTTCATCGTCGAGCGGCGCATGCGCTTCCAGGTAGACCTTGTCGCCACTCACGCCGAACTTGTAGGGCTCATTGATGATGCGCACCGGCGTTCCCACCGGCACCATGTCCGCCAGTTCCAGCACGTTATGGTTGAACATGCGGAAGCAGCCATGGCTGACGCGCATGCCAATGCCGAACTTCTTGTTCGAACCGTGGATCAGGTAACCCGGGAAGGACAACGTCATCTTGTACGGCCCCAACGGGTTGTCCGGGCCAGGCGGCACCACGGTGGGCAGAATGTCGCCCTCAGCAGCGTGCTCTTCGCGAATCGACTTGGGCGGATACCAAGCAGGGTTCGGCGTCTTGACGGTCACACGCCCGGTTCCCAATGGCGAGCCCCAGCCTTCACGGCCGATACCCAACGGAAAGGTGTGCACCACATTCTGCCCTTTCGGGAAGTAATACAGACGGTACTCGGCCAGGTTGATCACGATACCTTCGCGCGGGCCAGGTGGCAGCACATAGCGGGTCGGCAGGATGATCTCGGTTCCCTCACCCGGCAGCCAGGGATCGACACCGGGGTTGGCCGCGACCATTTCCAGATAGCCGAGATCGTTTGCCGTTCCCAGATCGGCGAACGTATCCTCGTACTTGGCCTTGATCACCTGTACCTGGCCCACCACATCCTCGCCTGGCGGCGGCAATGGCAGTTCGAGAGCCTGCACCGTGGCACTGCAGCACAGTGCGAGCAACGTCAGGCAGCGGTTGACCGCAGAGAAGCGCGACAACATCCGGGATGTCCCCTGAGAATGGAAAGATATAGCGGCGATTGTACACCGCGTTTATGGCAGCGGGCAGGCCTCAGCCGTCCGCCCAGTTCGAGCACAGACCCTGCCGCTGCGCCTCGAACGTCGCCAAACAGGCGAGACAGAGTCGACTATCGCGCAGCCAGGGCTTTTCCAGTGCCTGCCAGCGTGGCCGGGCCGGTAACAAACCGCCACACAATGTCCGATCAGCATGGCCGCCCAGACGCAACTGGCGAGCCACCAGATGCACACGCACCTCACGACAGGCGAACAGATCCAGCTGCTCATCCGGCTCGATCAATTGATAGGCGTATAGGGACCAGGCGAGACGCGGCATCTGGGGCTCCGTGACAGGCCGGCCACATTAGCCGAAAGGCTCGAGGCGGAAAAGCCTTGCTCATTGCAGTGTGCTGCACTCAAAACCGACTCAGAGCATGGGTTTGAGCGTCGGCCAGACATTATCCAGCAGTATTTCCTGCGCAGCCTCGGTCGGATGAATGCCGTCGGCCTGCATCATGCCCGGTACACCGCCCACCCCCTCAAGGAAGAACGGCACCAGCGGCACCTGCTTCTGCTCCGCCAGATCAGTGAAAACCTGGGCGAAAGCCGTGGTGTAACGCACGCCATAATTGGGTGGCAGCTTCATCCCCAACAGCAGCACCTTGGCCCCGGCCTGCTGCGACTGCTCGACCATCGACGCAAGATTCTGTTGCAATTGCGCAGGGGGCTGTCCACGCAGCCCGTCATTGCCACCCAACTCGATGATGACCAGCTCCGGCTTGTGCTCGACAAGTAGCGCAGGCAGCCGTGCGGCGCCGCCTGCACTGGTGTCGCCACTGATCGAGGCATTGACCACCTGATGCTCGAACCCCTCTTGCACCAGGCGTTTTTCCAGCAAAGCGACCCAGCCTTGCCGGCTATCCAGGCCAAAAGCGGCGCTGATACTATCGCCGACCACAAGCAGGGTGCCTGCAACCGCTCCCTGAGCCCAAAACATCAGGGTCAAGGCACCACTGAGCCACCATGCACGCATTTGGAATCTCCATGACTTCGAGCATTCTCGCTGCGCGGAACCTTAGCAAAGTGGTCAACAGCGCGGAAGGCGCACTGACCATCCTTCATGATCTCGACCTGGAACTGAACAAAGGCGACAGCCTGGCCATTGTCGGCGCCTCTGGCTCCGGCAAGTCCACCCTGCTCGGTTTGCTCGCCGGCCTCGATCTACCCAGCGGCGGCGCTGTATTGCTGGCCGGCAACAACCTCAGCGAACTCGACGAAGACCAGCGTGCACGCCTGCGCGCCGAGCATGTTGGCTTCGTTTTCCAGTCGTTCCAGTTACTCGACAGCCTCACTGCGCTGGAAAACGTCATGCTGCCGCTGGAGCTGGAAGGTCATGCCGATGCCCGTCAGCGCGCCCGCGCCCTGCTCGAACGGGTTGGCCTCGGCCAGCGTCTGACGCACTATCCGCGCCAGCTCTCCGGTGGCGAACAACAGCGTGTGGCCATCGCCCGCGCCTTCGCCGCCGAGCCGGATGTCTTGTTCGCCGACGAGCCCACCGGCAACCTCGACAGCCATACCGGCGAGCGCATCACCGAACTGCTCTTTCAGCTCAACCAGGAGCGCGGTACCACGCTGGTACTGGTCACCCATGACGAGCGCCTGGCGCACCGTTGCCAGCGCCTGATCCGCCTGGAAGCCGGGCACCTGATCGATCGCGTGGAGCCCTGATGAAACGCGTGCCCCTGTCTCGCCTGTTTTCGCTCGCTGCCCGCCAACTGCTGCGCGATGCTCGCGCCGGCGAGTTGCGGGTGCTGTTCTTCGCCTTGCTGGTGGCCGTGGCCTCCAGCAGCGCCATCGGCTATTTCAGCGCACGACTGAACGACGCCATGCTGCTGCGCGCCAGTGAATTTCTCGCTGCAGACCTGCGCCTGAGCGGTAGCACGCCCGCCAGCCAGGAGCAGATCGATGCAGGACTCAAGCTGGGGCTCGACCATGCTCAGGCCGTGGAATTTTCCAGCGTGGTCGCGGCACAGGGCGGCATTCAGTTGGCCAGCGTCAAGGCAGCCAGCAACTCTTATCCGCTGCGCGGAGAGCTGCGCAGTGCAACCGAACCCTATGCCCCGGAAGAAGCCGGCCCCGGCCCACGACCTGGGGAAGTCTGGGCCGAAGCACGGCTGATGGCCGCGCTGAACCTGAACATCGGTGATGAACTGGAAATAGGCGCCAGGACTCTGCGCCTTAGCCGCGTCTTGACCTATGACCCGGACACCGCCGGCGATTTCTACAGCCTGACACCGCGCGTGCTGATGCATCTGGACGACCTAGCCGCGACCGAGGTGGTACAACCCGGCAGCCGCGTACGATTTCGTGAACTCTGGCGCGGCGACGCCAATGCCCTGGCGGCCTACCGTCAGGCAGTCGAAGCCGGCCTGCAGCCCAACCAGCGCCTGGATGACGCGCGCGACGGCAATCGCCAGGTCGGCGGCGCCCTCGGTCGCGCCGAACGTTATTTGAACCTGGCCAGCCTGGCCGCCGTATTGCTCGCCGGTGTCGCTGTGGCCCTGTCAGCGGCACGCTTCGCTGCCCGGCGCTTCGATGCCAGCGCCCTGCTGCGCTGCCTCGGCTTGTCGCGGCGTGAAGCGCTGGCCCTGTTCGGCCTGCAACTGGCACTGCTCGGGCTAGTCGCCTGCGTGATTGGCGCCCTGCTCGGCTGGGCTGGGCAGCACGTTCTTTTCTACTTGTTGCGCGGGCTGATCCCGGACGACCTGCCACCTGCCGACCTGTGGCCCGCATTGGCCGGGATGGCCACCGGCCTGGTGGCATTGGCCGGTTTCGCCCTACCGCCGCTGGCCGCGCTCGGCCGCGTACCGCCATTACGCGTCTTGCGCCGCGATATGCTGCCGGTGCCGGCCAGCTCCTGGCTGGTCTATGGTGCAGCGCTGATCGCACTGGGTCTGATCATGTGGCGCCTGAGCCTGGATCTGCGCCTGACGCTGGCGCTGCTGGGTGGCGGGCTGCTCGCCGCATTGCTGCTCGGTGGTTTGCTATTACTCGGCCTGCAGAGCCTGCGCCGCCTGCTGCAGCGCGCTGCCCTGCCCTGGCGCCTGGGCCTGGGGCAACTGCTACGCCATCCGCTGGCTGCAGCCGGGCAGTCGCTGGCTTTTGGCCTGATCCTGCTGGCCATGGCGCTGATCGCCCTGCTGCGTGGCGAGCTGCTCGACACCTGGCAGGACCAATTGCCGGAGGACGCGCCCAACCACTTCGCCCTCAACGTGCTACCGGCCGAGCGCGATGCCTTTGCCGCACGCCTAGCTGAATTGTCACCGCATCCGGCGCCGCTGTATCCGGTGGTGCCGGGCCGGCTGATCATGATCAACGATGAGCCGGTACGCCAACTGGTGAGCAAGGAAAGCCGCGGTGAACGCGCGACGCAACGTGATCTCAGCCTGACCTGGGCCGAGGAGTTGCCAGCGGACAACCTGATTACCGCCGGCAGTTGGTGGGGCGCCACATCGGCCGCTGAGCTGCCTGGTGTCTCCGTCGAAGCCGAACTGGCCGAAAGCCTGCAACTGAAGCTCGGTGACCGCCTGCGCTTCAACGTCGGTGGCATCGAACGCGAAGCGCAGGTCACCAGCCTGCGCCAGGTGGACTGGGACAGCTTCCAGCCCAACTTTTTCATGATCTTCGAGCCACAAACCCTGCAGGATCTGCCTGCCACCTACCTGACCAGCTTCTACCTGCCCCCCGGCAAGGACGCGGAACTGGTCAGCCTCAGCCGCGCCTTCCCCAGTGTCACACTGCTGCAGGTCGACGCTCTACTGGCGCAGCTGCGCAGCATCCTCGCCCAGGTCACCCTGGCCATCGAATGCGTGCTGTTGTTCGTGCTCGCCGCCGGCATCACCGTTCTGTTGGCCGGGCTGCAAGCCACGCTGGACGAGCGCATTCGCCAGGGCGCGCTGCTGCGTGCACTGGGCGCCGAACGCAAGCTGCTGATCAGCGCCCGTCGCGCCGAATTTGGCCTGCTCGGCGCAGCCGCCGGCCTGCTCGCCGCACTGGGCTGCGAACTGGTGAGCTTCCTGCTCTACCGCTATGCCTTCGACATGAACTGGCAGCCTCATCCCTGGCTGCTGGTGCTGCCGCTGATCGGCGCATTGCTGGTCGGGCTGGCTGGCGTACTCGGCACCCGTCGTGCACTGAATGCCAGCCCATTGAGCGTATTGCGCGAAGGCTGAGTTTGACGGAAGGGGTTTGCTAGACTGGCGCCCCTTTCATCGTTCAGAGCCACCATGAGCCGCTATCGCCCTCCTCGCCCTGCCGGTACCCCCTTGATCACGCCTGAAGGCGAAGCGCGCCTGCGCGCCGAGCTGCACGAGCTGTGGCATGTGCGCAGGCCGCAGGTGACGCAGTCGGTCAGCGAAGCGGCGGCCCAGGGCGACCGTTCGGAAAATGCCGAATACACCTACGGCAAGAAGATGCTGCGCGAGATCGACAGCCGCGTACGCTTTCTCAGCAAACGCCTGGAAAAACTCAAGGTCGTCAGCGACAAGCCGTCTGATCCGAACAAGGTGTACTTCGGCGCCTGGGTCACCATCGATGACGACAACGGCGAACAAGCGCGCTACCGCATCGTCGGCCCGGATGAGCTGGATCTGAAACAGGGGCTGATCAGCATCGACTCACCGCTGGCCCGCGCACTGCTCGGCAAGGAACTGGACGCCGAGGTACGGGTGCACAGCCCCAGTGGCGAGAAGACCTGCTATATCGTCGCAATCGACTATCCCTGAGCGTTTTCGGGGCGCGATTGCAGGGGCACTCAGGCGCCAGCTAGCGTCGGGTTATCAGGCCCTGGCGCGCTACCCGCACCAACTCGGCGACAGTGTGCGCCACATCATCAGCGCAGGGCGCCTGGATCACCGCCAGGTCGAAACTGTCGCGCGCGAAGCGGCTCAATGACTCGCCGTTCTGCACGAACTGGATACGGAAGGCACGTTGCCCGCCCCAACGCTTGGGCCAGCCTTCGAGATAACGCAACAAGGTGGGTTGATGGCTGCCAGCGAGCAGCACGCGCGGATTGCGCAGCAGCAGACCCGAGGTGATGGGGGCCAGACGAATAAGGGGTTGGGGACAGATCATGCTCAAGTCTCCGCCTCGAAAATCCCGCTGGGCAGCGGTGAGAGGCGACACCGAACCAGCGCTTTAGCGGAATTTCGGGCATCGATGACAACACCCTGTGGCGCCCCGCAAGTAGCTGTTTAAATCGGCGCAGGGCGCATCCTAGAGAAGCCCACGACGCACTGTCAAGGTACGCCCCGCGCCAGCTCGCCTCTGCTGCATGCCGTGTGCAGGCGCGGCTGAGGGCAAGCGTTCGTCTGGCTCAGGCGCTGTCGCGCATCACCAGTTCGAAGCCAACGTCGATGCAGTGCTGCTCGGGGGTTTCACCACGCATCAGGGCCAGCAGCATATTGGCCGCCAGCTCACCGATACGGCCGCGCGTGGTGCGTACCGTGCTCAGGGCCGGATGCATCCAGGCCGCTGCCGGCAGGTCGTTAAAGCCAGCGATGGCCAGACGTCCCGGCACATCCAGGCCCAGCTGCCGCGCCCGGAACAACGCGCCCATAGCCAGGTCGTCGTTATTGAAAAACACTGCATCGATCTGCGGCTGCTGCGCCAGCAGGCGATCGAGCAGCTCGGCGCCCAGGCCAATGGATGACAACTGCGGCGTCAGCAACTCCAACGCCGGGTCGTGGCGATCCAGCTGACGCATCACCTGGCGATATCCCTCGGCGCGCTGCAAGGTACGCGGATCGAGCTGGGCGGCGGCGAAGGCAATATGCCGATAGCCACGCTGTACCAGGGCACGGGTCATGGCCGCACCGGCTTCGATCTGCGAGAAGCCGACGCAATACTCTTCCGGCTCTTCACTCAGTTCCATCAGCGT
Organism: Ectopseudomonas mendocina; assembly: GCF_008041835.1. Lineage (GTDB taxonomy): Bacteria > Pseudomonadota > Gammaproteobacteria > Pseudomonadales > Pseudomonadaceae > Aquipseudomonas. Next base: position 41,575 of record NZ_VRYE01000107.1, on the reverse strand, counting down.
CACCAGCGGGCAGGTGCTGGCGCCGAGTATTTCCCGCGCCGCATCGCTGCGCTCGAAGCCGGTGACCAGCAGGCCTGCCGGCTGGTGCGCCAGATAGGAACGCAGCAGACGCTCGTCTTCCTCGACCCGGTAGTGGCTGACGCCGATCATCATCTCCAAACCGGCCGGCATCAGCACGCGCTGGATGGCCTCGACGGTATCGACGAACACCGAGTTCGACAGCGACGGAATCACCACGGCCACCAGGTTCGAACGCGAGCTGGCCAGCGCCCGCGCCGCCGGGTTGGGCACATAGCCCAGCGCCTGCGCCGCACGCATCACCTGCTCGCGCAACGCATCGGAGACCCGCCCCGGTTGCGACAGCGCACGCGAGGCAGACATCAGCGAACAGCCTGCAGCCTTGGCCACGTCGGACAGGGTGACACGTTCGGCAGACCGGCGACGGCGTTGAGTCATAGCGCCTCCATTGTTGATCAGCGGCCGATTCTACCAGCGCTGCCGTTGAATAAAGCGCGGGACACGCCGCCCGGGGTAACGCCACCATGCAAGGAGCGTTACCACCTGCGTGCCCCGCAAAACTGCGAGCTCGCCCAGCATCAGCGGCGTACTGGCCGCCATTCCTGGGCAAGTCCTTATAGAGCGGCCTTTTCGGCTTCAGCCTGGACCTGATCGAACAGCTGCTGGCCAACCGTGTCGACGACCTTCTGGATCGCCGGTGCGGCCTGCTCACGCATGCGCTGCACCTCGGCCGGCGCCACTTCGTTGATCTGCATGCCCTTGTCTTTCAGCTCGGCCAACGCACGGGCGGCCTCCTCGCGGGTGTCCTGGCGCTCGAAGTCGCGCGCCTTCTTTGCCGCTTCCAGCAGGATGCTCTGCTCGGCCTGCGACAGGCCGTCCCACCAGCGCTTGGACACGATGACGATCCAAGGGCTGTAAACATGGTTGGTCACGGTCAGGTACTTCTGCACTTCGTAGAATTTCGAGGAAAGAATGGTGTTGAACGGATTCTCCTGCCCGTCGACCGCCTTGGTTTCCAGCGCGGTGAACAGCTCGGAGAACGGTAGCGGTACGGCGTTGGCGCCCATCAGCTTGAAGGTCTCGAGAAACACCGGGTTGGGCATCACGCGCAGCTTGACCCCGGAAAAGTCCTCCAGCCTGGTGATGGGCCGGGCATTGTTGGTCAGGTTGCGAAAGCCGTTCTCCCAGTACACCAGGCCGACCAGGCCCTTCTCCTCCAACTTGTCCATCACCTGGCGACCCACCGGGCCGTCGAGCACGGCATCGGCCTGCTCGGCACTGCTGAACAGGAATGGCGTGTCCCACACCGCCATCTCCCTGGTAATGCCGACCAGGGTCGCGGTGGAGCCCACCATCATTTCCTGCGCCCCACCGATCAATGCGCTCTGCATCTGCTCATCGGAACCCAGGCTGGCAGAGCTGAAAGTTCGCACCTTGAGCTTGCCGTCGGAGGCCTTGGCCACTTCTTCAGCGAACAGCCTGGCCGCACGGCCCTGGTTACTGTTTTCGTTGAGGCCGTAACCGAAGCGGATCATGCGCGAACGCACATCATCGGCATGCACGACGAAGCTGGCGAGCGGGCTGTACAACATGGCAGCGGTGAGGATGGCGAGCAGTGGACGTTTCATGGGGTCTACCTCTTATTGTTGTGAAGGTTGCCGGCGCGCAGGCGCCGGTGGGCAACTCAGCGTAACCAGGCCAGCGGCACGGTGACGATGGACGGGAACGCCACCAGCATCGCGACGATGATCAGGTAAATCAGGAAGAACGGCATGACGCCGCGCACCAGCACCTCCATGCGCAACTTGCCGATGCCGCCGACGACGTTGAGCACGGTGCCGACCGGTGGAGTAATCAGGCCAATGGAGCCGATCATCACGAACATCACACCGAAATACACCGGATCGACGCCGGCCTTGATCGCGATGGGCGCCAGCACCGGCGCCAGAATCAGGATGGTTGGGGTCAGGTCGAGCACCATGCCCACTGCGATCATCAGCAGCATGATTGCCAGCACCAGCAATTTAGGGTGTTCGGCCAGCGGCCCGAGCATGACACCGATCTCATCGGGCAGTTGCGCCAGGGTGATCATGTAGGCCGATACCGTGGCGGCCGCGCAGAGAAACATCACCGACGCGGTGGTGCGACTGGCGCGGGTCAGGGTTTCCATCAGGTCGTCCCAACTCAGCTCGCGATAGAGCAAGGTGGATACGGCCAGGGCATAGACCGCAGCGACCACGGCGGCCTCGGTGGGGGTAAAAATGCCGAAACGCAGGCCGCCGACGATGATCACCGGCAGCATCAAGGCTGCTGCGCCATCGATCAGCACCCGGCGCCGCTCGGCGGCACTGGCCTTGGGTGGCGTCGGCTCGGTGAAGCCACGGGCGATCAGGGTCCATGCAATGATCAGGCCCATGCCCATGATCAACCCCGGCACCAGACCGGCCATGAACAACTGGCTGATGGAGGTGTTGGTGACCACGCCATAGATCACGAACGGCATCGACGGCGGAATGATCGGCGCGATGATGCCGCCAGCGGCTACCAGGCCCGCCGAGGAATGCACCGGATAACCGCGCTGACGCATCATCGGCAACAGCAAGGTGGCGAGCGCAGCAGTATCGGCCAGTGCCGAACCGGACATGCTGGCCAGCAGCACGGCGGCCGCAATGGCAACGTAGCCGAGGCCACCGCGCAGGTGGCCAAAGTAGGCCTGCGCCATGGCGATGATGCGCCGGGAAATGCCGCCGGCGTTCATCAGCTCGCCGGCCAGGATGAAGAACGGCACCGCCAGCAGCGGGAAGCTGTCAGCGCCGGCGAGCAGGTTCTGCGCCAGCAACTGCACGTCCCAGAAATCCAGGTACCACATCAGTACGGCCGCGGTGAGGATCAGGGCGAAGGCGATGGGCATGCCGAATGCCATGAACCCCAGCAGGGAAGAAAGAAATACCGCGACAGTCATCGACAGGTCCTCACTGGGCAGTGCCCGTCTTGTTGGAATTGGGCCAGCATCATTCGACGTGCGCCTGGGTCCGCGTCGCCTGCGGCGTACGCCGCCAGAGGTTGACCAACTGCACCACCGCCAGAATCGCCAGCACCAGCATGCTCGCCAGCACCGGCAGCATCGCCAGCACCACCGGATAACCGACCACGGTACTGACGTTGCCCCAGCCGAACTGCACCTGATTCCAGGCGCCCAAGGCCGAGAGCAGGCTCGCTCCTGCCACGAGAATCCAGCTCAGGGAATCCACCAGTCGCTGCGCCAGCAGCGGGAAGCGGTCGCGAATCATGCGGAAGGTCATCAGCTCGCCACGACGCATACCAGAGGCCACACCGACGAAGACCAACCAGACGAACGCCAACCGTGAAAGCTCCTCGGCGCACGGCCAGCCGGTGCCGAAGGCGTAGCGCAGCACCACATTGGTAAACACCGCCACCACCATGAAGGCCATCAGCACCGCCATCAGGCCATCGGTCAGGCGATCGAACATGCGCGCGATGCGACCCTCATAGATCGGTTCGGCGCCTAGCTGGGCCGCTTGGTTAGCGCTATCAATTTCGCTATCGAGCATATCCTGAGCCTGGCTCGACACGGCCTCCGTGGCTTCGCGACGAACCCAGGCCTGGATATCGGCCACCAACGCTTGCCGCGACTGCTGCGCATCGACGACTCGTACGTATGGTTCACCTGCCGGGTTTTCGAGGGTGGCGAACTGGCTGTCGACCAGCGAAGTCGGCATGAAATGTCCGGGCCGAGCGCCGACACGTTGCACCGCGGTGGCGTGATCGATATCCAGATGCACGAACTGCAACCCCGGAACCGCCTGACGCAGGCGCTCGCGGTAAGCGCGCTTGAGCGCCGAGCAGGCCAGCACGAAGCATTCACCTGCGGCCTGCGCGGCCAGCATCTGCTCGCACAGTGCATCCAGCCAGTGGCGACGGTCTTCGTCGCTCAGCGGGATGCCCGCGCGCATGCGCTCTACGTTTTCGGGAGGATGGAAATGATCGGCTTCGATATGGCGCCAGCCCAATGCGGTGGCGACCGCCTGGCTGATCTCGCTCTTGCCGGAGCCACTGACACCCATGACCACGAGCGTGGTGCGGGCAGGCAATACGGAAGGCTGCTGTTGCATGGGGACTCCATGGGCACCATCGAAGTGGTGCCGCTCATTGTTTGAGCTGGATGTTAGCGCTATCCAATACGTTCGACAACCCTCTCCCGGCAACATTTGGTAGAGCATTTCCTCCGTCCAAAGGCGATCCGCAGTGGATCGTCGTCGACTGACGCGATCAAGATCGCCTACCTGCCACGAAGGAGACATTTAGCGTATGCAACGGCTGAGACACTGCGCCTGGCTGCCCACTCTGTTCATGCCGCTGGCCGCCTAGGGCGAGGTTGCCAATATCACTTACCAGGCCGAGCCACTGGTGGTGACCGGCAGCCGCTACCAGGCCAGCGGCTGGCAACTGCCCTTCTCGGTCAACCGCATCGATGCCGAACAGGCGACGCTCGGCAAACCGGGTGTCAACCTCTCCGAGGCGCTCGGCAGCGTGCCGGGCCTGGTGGTACAGAACCGCCAGAACTACGCGCAAGACCTGCAGATCTCCTCACGCGGCTTCGGCGCCCGTTCGGCCTTCGGCATTCGCGGCATCAAGCTGCTGGCCGATGGCGTGCCGCTGTCCAACCCGGATGGCCAGGGCCAGGCGGCGACCTTCGACCTCGACACACTGGAGCGCATCGAAGTGCTGCGCGGGCCATTCGCCAGTGTCTATGGCAGCAACTCCGGCGGGGTGATCCAGCTGTTCTCGCGTGATGGCGAAGGTGCGCCCAGGGTATCGGTCGACAGCTCGCAGGCCGCCTACGGCACCAGCCGTACCCGCGTCTCGGCCGAAGGCGGCAACGACAGAGCCGGTTTCATCATCAACCGCTCGCATTTCGAGACAGACGGTTACCGCGACCACAGCGGCGCTATCCTCGACAAGACCTTCGCCAAGCTGACGCTGTACCCGGACGATGTCAGCAAGCTCAGTCTGAGCTTCAGCGAGCTGGATCAGAACGACACTCAGGATCCGCAGGGGCTACAGTGGCAGGAGGTAAAAACCGACCGCCGCGCGGCAGCGCCCAGCGCCTTGCAGTTCGATACGCGCAAGACCGTCGATCATCGCCAGTTCGCGCTCAACTTCGAGCGCAGCTTTGCCGCCGGCACCTGGCAAAGCACGCTCTACAGTGGCACGCGACGGGTGATTCAGTACCAGTCGATAGGGAAGGATTTCCAAGAAAACAACCCAAAACAATCAGGCGGCGTGATCGACTTCGAGCGGCGCTTCCATGGCATCGGCAACCGGTGGATTCAATCCTTCGACCTGGGCAGCAGCCTGCTGACGGTTACGACTGGGCTGGATTACGACTATTCGCGTGATGATCGACAGGGCTACGAGAACTTCGTCGGCACAACTCAGGGCGTCAAAGGTCGCCTGCGCCGCGACGAGCGTAACGAAGTCACCAGCCTGTCGCCCTATCTGCAGGCGGCCTGGCAACTGGGCAAGCTCGATCTGCAGGCAGGTCTGCGCCATAGCGAGGTTGAGTTCGATGTGGACGACCGCTTCCTGAGCAACGGCGACGACAGCGGCTCGGTCACCTACCGCGAACTGACGCCGACCCTGGGCGCCAGTTACGCCCTGCTGCCCAACCTGAACATCTACGCCAGCTGGGGCAAGGGCGTGGAGACGCCGACACTCAACGAACTGTCCTACTCCGGCCCGAATAACAGCTTCGGTTTCGACCTGAAACCGGCGACCAGCGAGCAGATCGAGATTGGCCTCAAGGCGCGACTGGGCGACACCAGCAATCTGCAAGTGGCGCTGTTCCAGATCGATACCGACGATGAGCTTGTCGTAGCCTCAGCACAAGGCGGGCGCAACAGCTTCCAGAACGCCGCCCAGACCCGTCGCCGTGGCCTTGAGCTGTCCGTGGAAAGCCACCTGAGCGAAACCCTGCGCGCCAACCTGGCCTACACCCATATCGACGCCACCTACAGCAAGGACTTCACCAGCCGCAATCAGCTCGTCGAATCCGGCAAACATATGCCAGGCATCCCCACCAACACCTTGTACGGCGAACTCGCCTGGAAACCGCTGGACTGGTTCAGCACAGCCGTCGAAGGCCTGTACCGCAGCAAACTCTACGTCGAAGACCGCAACATCGACAAAGCCGCGCCCAGCTACGCCCTGTTCAACTGGCAGGCGCGCTTCGAGCAGAAAGCCGGCGCGCTGACCTTCAACCAAGTGCTGCGCATCGACAACCTGTTCGATCGCGAATACATCGGCTCGGTGATCGTCGGCGACACCAACCAGCGCTACTACGAACCCGGCCCGGAACGGGCCTGGTATGTCGGCGCGGGTGTGCAGTACCGGTTCGATTGACGCCCGTAGGGTGCGCTGCGCACCGCCTGGGCTAGCGTCAAAGACTTGAACACGACGCAAATCCGCTCCCCTCTCCCACTTGTGGGAGAGGGGCTGGGGGAGAGGGTTGATTGCCCTCGACAACGGCGCCAACCCCGGTGCGCACAGCGCGCCCTACAAACCGCGCGCAATCACCATCCGCTGCACGTCGCTGGTGCCTTCATAGATCTGACAGACGCGCACGTCGCGGTAGATGCGCTCGACCGGGAAGTCCTTGAGGTAGCCGTAACCGCCCAGGGTCTGGATCGCCGCCGAGCACACACGCTCAGCCATTTCCGAGGCGAACAGCTTGGCCATCGACGCCTCGGCCAGGCATGGCTGGCCGGCCTCGCGCAGGCTGGCGGCGTGGTGCACCATCTGCCGCGCCACGGCGATCTGCGTGGCCATATCGGCCAGGCGAAACGCCACCGCCTGGTGCTCGATGATCGGCTTGCCGAAGGTCACCCGCTCATGGGCGTAATCACGCGCTGCTTCGAACGCAGCGCGTGCCATGCCCACCGATTGCGCGGCAATGCCGATGCGGCCGCCTTCCAGGTTGGCCAGGGCGATGCGATAGCCCTCACCCTCCTCGCCCAGGCGCAGATCGGCGGGGATACGCACGCCGTCGAACTGGATCTGGCAGGTGTCGGAGGCATGCTGGCCGAGCTTGTCCTCGACCCGCACCACCGAGAACCCCGGCGTATCCGTCGGCACGATAAAGGCGCTGATGCCCTTCTTGCCGGCTTGCAGGTCAGTCACGGCGAAGACGATAACCATGCCGGCATGATTACCGGAAGTAATGAACTGCTTGGCACCATCAAGCACGTAATGATCACCATCGCGGCGGGCGCGGGTGCGCAGATCGCTGGCATCGGAGCCGGCCTGCGGCTCGGTCAGGGCAAAGGCACCGAGCATCTCGCCACTGGCCAATGGGCGAAGAAATCGTTGCTTCTGCTCTTCACTGCCATATTTGAGGATCGGCATGCAGCCCACCGAGTTGTGCACGCTCATGATGGTGGAGCAGGCGCCATCACCCGCGGCGATTTCCTCGAGGGCCATGGCATAGGCCAGGTTACTGGTCTCGGCGCCGCCCCACTGCTGCGGCACCAGCATGCCCATAAAGCCCAACTGGCCCATCTCGACGATGGCCTCAGCCGGGAAACGATGCGCGCGATCCCAGTCGGCAGCAAAGGGTTTCAGGCGCTCCTGAGCAAACTGGCGCGCCATGTCACGGATCAGGATTTCTTCTTCGTTGGGCAGCATGGCTGGCTCCATACGTAGGGTGCTCCATGCGCACCACTGGTTGGCAGAAACGCGCGGTGCGCACGGCCTGGGCGGCCCCACGACACCCGACGGGTCGATTCAATACAACTCGATGGCCACGGCCGTGGCCTCGCCGCCACCGATGCACACCGAAGCCACGCCACGCTTGAGCCCGCGTTGCTGCAAGGCCGCCAGCAGAGTGACCAGAATGCGCGCCCCGGACGCACCGATAGGGTGCCCCAGGGCGCAGGCGCCGCCGTGTACGTTGAGTTTGGCGTGGTCGATGCCCAGCTCGCGCATAGCCACCATGGGCACCACGGCAAAAGCCTCGTTGATCTCGAACAGATCGACCGTCTCCAGCGCCCACTCGGTACGCGCCAGCAAACGCTGGATAGCAGCCACCGGCGCGGTGGTGAACAGATTGGGCGCCTGCGCATGACCGGCATGGCCGACGATACGCGCCAGCGGCGCAAGGCCGCGTTGCTGCGCCTGTGACAGGCGCATCAACAGCAGCGCGGCACCGCCATCGGAAATGGAGCTGGCATTGGCCGCCGTGACCGTACCGCCCTCGCGGAACGCCGGCTTCAGGCCGGGAATCTTGTCCGGCCGCGCCTTGGGCGGCTGCTCGTCGCTATCCACCAGGCGCCGTTCGCGCCCCTGCGGCGCCTCCACGGCGACGATCTCGTTGGCGAAGCTGCCGTCCGCAATCGCCTGCTGGGCGCGGCGCAGCGACTCCAGGGCATAAGCATCCTGCTCCTCGCGGCTGAAACGATACTGCTCGGCGCAATCCTCGGCGAAGGTGCCCATCAGCCGGCCGCGCTCGTAGGCGTCCTCCAAACCGTCGAGGAACATATGGTCGAGCACCTGGCCATGGCCCATGCGATAACCACTACGGGCAGGCGCCAGCAGATAGGGCGCGTTGGACATGCTCTCCATGCCGCCAGCCACCAGCACGTCGGCACTACCAGCCAGCAATTGATCATGGCCGAGCATCAGCGCCTGCATGCCTGAGCCGCACATCTTGTTCAGCGTGGTGCATTGCACCGCCTGGCTCAGGCCCGCACCCAGCGCGGCCTGGCGCGCCGGGGCCTGGCCCTGACCGGCCTGCAGCACGCAGCCCATTAGCAGCGTATCCACTGCCTCGGCGGCGAGGCCGGCACGTTGCAGTGTGGCACGAATGGCGGCGGCGCCCAGCTCGGCTGCCGTCAGCCCGGCCAGATCACCGAGAAAGCCGCCCATGGGCGTGCGCGCGGCACTGACGATGACGACAGGGTCGAGTTGCAGATTCATGAGCATCACCTTAAATTGCGTAGCCCGGATGCAATCCGGGAAATCTGTATGAGTGCTTCCCGGATTGCATCCGGGCTGCCGTTACTTCGCCGCCATGCGCAACGCGCCGTCGAGGCGGATCACCTCACCATTGAGCATCACGTTTTCGACGATATGTCGCACCAGCGCGGCATATTCGTCGGGCCGGCCCAGGCGTGGCGGGAACGGCACGTTGGCCGCCAGCGAATCACGCACCTCCTGCGGTATGCCGGCCATCATCGGCGTCTCGAACACGCCAGGGGCAATGCACATGACGCGGATGCCGGAGCGGGCCAGATCACGCGCTGCAGGCAATGTAAGCGCCGCCACTCCGCCCTTGGACGCAGCATAGGCAGCCTGGCCCATCTGCCCGTCGAACGCCGCCACCGAGGCGGTATTGATGATGACCCCGCGTTCGCCCCCAGCGATCGGCGTGTTTTGCGCCATGGCCTCAGCGGCGAGACGCAGCAGATTGAAGCTACCGATCAGGTTGACCTCGACGGTACGCCGGAAGCTGTCCAGACCATGCGCGCCGTTGCGCCCCAGCACCTTTTCGGCTGGTGCGATACCGGCGCAGTTGACCAATCCATGCAGCGCCCCGAAGGCCTCTAGCGCCTGCGTCACGGCAGCTCGGCCATCTTCTTCACGGGTGATATCGGCGCGCACGAAGCGTGCAGCGTCGCCCAGTTCGGTAATGGCCTGCTGCCCCGCCTCGGCGTTGATATCCAGCAGCACCACCTGGCCACCCTGCCCGACCAGTTCACGGGCCGTGGCCAGCCCCAGGCCGGAGGCGCCGCCACTGATCAGGAATGTCGATTCGTCGATACGCATGCTCAGCCTCTGTGATTGTTGTGGGGTGAGATTGACAGGAAGATTTGCACAGGTTTACGTTAAGGTAAAGGTAAAGGTAAAGGTAAAGGAGCAATGACCATGTCCATCACCTACTCCATCTCCGATCTGGCCCGCGAACTGGACATCACCACGCGCGCCATCCGCTTCTACGAGGAGCAAGGCATGCTCGCGCCGGAGCGACGCGGTCAGGAGCGTATCTACAGCGCCAAGGACAAGGTGACGCTGAAACTCATCCTGCGTGGCAAGCGCATCGGCTTTTCGCTGGCCGAATGCCGCGAGCTGATCGAGCTGCATGACCCGGAAACCGGCAGCCGCAGGCAGTTGGAGACTTTCATGGGCAAGATCGCCGAACGCCGCTTGCAGCTTGAACAGCAGTTGCTGGATATCCAGCAGATGCAACTGGAGCTGGATACCGCCGAGGAGCGCTGCCTGGCTGCCCTGGCCGAGACTCAAGCCTAGCCAGTGCAGTGCGCAGCACAGTTCTGCCACGGTGCGCATGGCGCACCCTACGACAACAACGACAGGTGCCCCCCATGAGCTACCCCACCCTCAACTTCGGCCTCGGCGAAACCCTCGACATGCTGCGCGACACGGTCCATCAGTTCGCCCAGAACGAGCTGGCGCCGCGTGCCGCTCAGATCGACCGTGACAACGAATTCCCCATGGACATGTGGCGCAAGTTCGGTGACATGGGCCTGCTCGGCATGACAGTCAAGGAAGAGTACGGCGGCACCGACATGGGCTACCTGGCGCATGTGCTGGCCATGGAAGAAATCAGCCGCGCCTCGGCCTCGGTGGGGCTCTCTTACGGCGCCCACTCCAACCTCTGCGTCAACCAGATCCACAAGAACGGCAGTGAAGCACAGAAGCAGAAGTACCTGCCCAAGCTGTGCTCCGGCGAGCATATCGGCGCCCTGGCCATGAGCGAGCCCAATGCCGGCTCCGACGTGGTGTCGATGAAGCTGCGCGCGGAGAAGCGCGGCGACCGCTACGTGCTCAACGGTAACAAGATGTGGATCACCAACGGCCCGGACGCCCACACCTACGTGATCTACGCCAAGACCGACATCAACGCCGGCTCACGCGGCATGACTGCCTTTATCGTCGAGCGCGACTTCAAGGGTTTCTCCCGCCACCAGAAGCTGGACAAGCTGGGCATGCGCGGCTCCAACACCTGCGAACTGCTGTTCGAGGACTGCGAAGTGCCCGAGGAGAATATCCTCGGCGTCGAGGGCGGCGGTGTACGCGTACTGATGAGCGGCCTGGATTTTGAGCGCACCGTACTCTCCGGCGGCCCCACCGGGATCATGAGCGCCTGCATGGACGTGGTGCCGCCCTACGTGCACGAGCGCCAGCAGTTCAAGCAATCGATCGGCGAATTCCAGCTGGTGCAGGGCAAGCTCGCCGACATGTACGCCGGCATGAACGCCTCCAAGTCCTATCTGTATAACGTCGCCAAGGCCTGCGACCGCGGCGAGGAATCGCGCAAGGACGCCGCTGCGGTGATCCTCTATACCGCCGAAATGGCCACAAAAATGGCGCTGGACACCATCCAGTTGCTCGGCGGCAACGGCTACACCAACGAGTACCCGGCCGGGCGCCTGCTGCGTGACGCCAAGCTCTACGAGATCGGCGCCGGCACCAGCGAAATCCGCCGCATGCTGATTGGTCGCGAGCTGTTCAATGAGACCAAGTAAGGCATCTGTGATGGTTCCCACGCTCTGCGTGGGAACCTGAAACCGGACGCTCAGCGTCCGTTCTGGGGACGCAGAGCGTCCCTGGCGAAACTCCCACGCCAGAGCGTGGGAGCGATCAAATCAAAATCGGAGCGCCACCGATGGCCATCCTGCATACCCAGATCAATAGCCGCTCGCCGGAGTTCGCCGCCAACCAGGCGGCTATGCTCGCCCAGGTGGACGAGCTGCGCGCCCTGCTCGCCCGCATCCATGAAGGTGGCGGCGCCAAGGCGCAGGAGCGCCACACCTCGCGTGGCAAGCTGCTGCCACGTGAGCGTATCAACCGCCTGCTGGATGCCGGCTCGCCCTTTCTCGAAATCGGCCAGCTCGCCGCTCATGAAGTCTACGGCGAGGAAGTGCCCGCCGCCGGAGTGATCGCCGGTATCGGCCGCGTCGAAGGCGTCGAGTGCATGATCGTGGCCAACGATGCCACGGTTAAAGGTGGCAGCTACTACCCGCTGACGGTGAAGAAGCACCTGCGCGCCCAGGCCATCGCCCGCGAGAATCGCCTGCCGTGCATCTATCTGGTGGACTCCGGTGGCGCCAACCTGCCGCACCAGGACGAGGTGTTCCCGGATCGTGAGCACTTCGGGCGCATCTTCTTCAACCAGGCCAATATGAGCGCGCTGGGCATTGCGCAGATCGCCGTGGTCATGGGCTCCTGCACCGCTGGCGGCGCCTACGTGCCGGCCATGAGCGACGAGACCATCATGGTGCGCGAACAGGCCACCATCTTCCTCGCCGGCCCGCCGCTGGTGAAGGCGGCTACCGGCGAAGTGGTGACCGCCGAAGAACTGGGCGGCGCCGACGTGCACTGCAAGACCAGCGGCGTGGCCGACCACTATGCCGAGGACGACGAACACGCCCTGGCGCTGGCCCGGCGCTGCATCAGCAATTTGAACTGGCGCAAGCTCGGCCAGCTCGACAGCCGCGCGCCCATCGCCCCGCGCTACGCCGCCGAGGAGCTGTACGGGGTGATCCCGGCCGACGCCAAGCAGCCCTTCGACGTGCGCGAGGTGATCGCACGGATCGTCGACGACTCGCAACTGGATGAGTTCAAGGCGCTGTTCGGCACCACCCTGGTGTGCGGTTTCGCCCGCATCAACGGCTACCCGGTGGCGATCCTGGCCAACAACGGCATCTTATTCGCCGAAGCCGCACAGAAAGGCGCGCACTTCGTCGAGTTGGCCTGCCAACGCGGCATTCCGCTGCTGTTCTTGCAGAACATCACTGGTTTTATGGTCGGGCAGAAATATGAAGCCGGGGGAATTGCGAAACACGGCGCCAAGCTGGTCACCGCCGTGGCCTGCGCCCTGGTGCCGAAGTTCACCGTGATCATCGGCGGCAGCTTCGGCGCCGGTAACTACGGCATGTGCGGCCGTGCCTACGACCCACGTTTTTTGTGGATGTGGCCCAACGCACGAATTGGCGTGATGGGTGCGCAGCAGGCCGCCGGCGTACTGGTGCAGGTCAAGCGCGAGCAGGCGCAGCGTGCCGGCCAGCCGTACTCCGACGAAGACGAACAACGTTTGAAGCAGCCCATCGTCGAGCAGTACGAGCAGCAGGCGCACGCCTTCTACTCCAGCGCCCGGTTGTGGGACGACGGTGTGATCGATCCGGCGCAGACCCGCGAAGTGCTGGCCCTGGCGCTGTCGGCCAGCCTCAACGCCCCCATCGAGCCGACCCGGTTCGGGGTGTTCCGCATGTAACACCAGTCTGTAGGAGCCGGCTTGCGGGCGATCAAAAGCATCGCCAGCAAGCCGGCTCCTACACCAGAGCTTTGAGAGCGACAGACATGACCGACTTCACCACCGTACAGCTTGAGAAAGACCCGCGCGGTTTCGCCACCCTGTGGCTGAACCGCCCGGAGAAAAACAACGCCTTCAACGCCGAGATGATCCGCGAGCTGATCCTCGCCCTCGATGCCGTCGGTGAAGACAAGAGCCTGCGTTTCCTTATGCTGCGCGGCCGTGGCAAGCACTTCTCCGCTGGCGCCGACCTGGCCTGGATGCAGCACGCGGCGACCCTGGATTACAACGCCAACCTTAGCGATGCCCGTGAACTGGCCGAGCTGATGTACAACCTGCACGGTCTTAAGATCCCGACCCTGGCCGTGGTGCAAGGCGCGGCCTTCGGTGGTGCAGTGGGTCTGGCCAGTTGCTGTGACATGGCCATCGGCAGCGAAGACGCACTGTTCTCGCTGTCCGAGGTGCGCATCGGCCTGGCCCCGGCGGTGATCAGCCCCTTCGTCGTGCAGGCCATTGGCGAACGCGCGGCCAAGCGCTACGCGCTGACCGCCGAGCGCTTCGATGGCAAGCGCGCCCGCGAACTGGGCCTGCTCGCCGAGTGCTTCCCGGCCGATGAGCTGGACGCCCAGGTCGAAGCCTGGGTGGCCAACCTGCTGCACAACAGCCCGCAAGCCATGCGCGCCAGCAAGGATCTGCTGCGCGAAGTCGGCAGCGGCGAGCTGACCCCGGCCCTGCGCCGCTACACCGAGAACGCCATCGCCCGTCTGCGCGTCAGCGCCGAGGGCCAGGAAGGCCTGCGCGCGTTCCTGGAAAAACGCCAGCCGTCCTGGCAGGAGCAACGACCATGATCGACACCCTGCTGGTCGCCAATCGCGGCGAAATCGCCTGCCGCGTGATGCGCACGGCCAAGGCCATGGGTATTCGCACTGTCGCCGTACACAGCGCCATCGATGCCCATGCACGGCATGTGCGCGAAGCCGACATCGCGGTGAACCTCGGCGGCGCCAAGCCTGGCGAGAGCTACCTGCTGATCGACAAGATCATCGCCGCCGCCAAAGCCAGCGGCGCCCAGGCCATCCACCCGGGCTATGGCTTTCTCTCGGAAAACGCTGGCTTCGCCCGCGCCATCGAGCAAGCCGGGCTGATCTTCCTCGGCCCACCCGCCTCGGCCATCGAGGCCATGGGCAGCAAGTCGGCGGCCAAGTCGCTGATGGAGGCTGCCGGCGTGCCGCTGGTGCCGGGCTACCACGACGAAGCGCAGGATTATGAAACCTTCCGCGAAGCCGCCGCGCGCATCGGCTATCCGGTGCTGCTCAAGGCCGCCGCTGGCGGCGGTGGCAAGGGCATGAAGGTGGCCGAGTCCGAGGCGCAGCTCGCCGAAACGCTGGAATCCGCCCAGCGCGAAGCGCAGTCGGCCTTCGGCGACTCGCGCATGCTGGTGGAAAAATACGTGCTCAAGCCGCGCCACGTGGAGATCCAGGTATTCGCCGACCAGCACGGCAACTGCCTGTACCTCAACGAACGCGACTGCTCGATCCAGCGCCGCCATCAGAAAGTGGTGGAAGAAGCGCCAGCGCCGGGCCTGAGCCCCGAGCTGCGCCGCGCCATGGGCGAAGCGGCGGTCAAGGCGGCGCTGGCCATCGGCTATGTCGGCGCCGGCACCGTGGAATTCCTGCTGGACGAGCGTGGTGACTTCTTCTTCATGGAGATGAACACCCGCCTGCAGGTCGAGCACCCGGTCACCGAGGCCATCACCGGCCTCGATCTGGTGGCCTGGCAGATTCGCGTCGCTCGCGGCGAACCGCTGCCGATCACCCAACAGCAGGTGCCGCTGAACGGCCACGCCATCGAGGTGCGGCTGTATGCCGAAGACCCGGATCACGATTTCCTCCCCGCCACCGGCACCCTGGCCCTCTACCGCGAATCAGCCAGCGGCGGCGGCCGCCGTGTCGACAGCGGCGTGGCCGAAGGCGACAGTGTGTCGCCCTTCTACGACCCGATGCTGGGCAAGCTGATCGCCTGGGGCGAGAACCGCGAGCAGGCACGCCTGCGCCTGCTGGCCATGCTCGACGACACCCTGGTCGGCGGCGTGAAGACCAACCTGGCCTTTCTACGCCGCATCCTCGCCCACCCAGCGTTCGCCGCCTGCGAGCTGGACACCGGCTTTATCCCGCGTCATCAGCAGCAGTTGCTGCCTGCACCCAGCGAGTTGCCGGAAACCTTCTGGCAACTGGCAGCCGATGCCTGGGTGCAGAGCGAGGCGCCGCGAGAGCGCGACGACGACCCGCATTCGCCCTGGGCGGCCCGCAGTGGCTGGCGCTCCGGCGGCCAAGCGGAAATCGAGCTGCACCTGAGCTGCCAGGGCGAGAGTCGCAAGGTACGGGCGGCTCAAAACGCCTGCTTGCAGGGCGAAGCGCTGCTGGCAGAGATCGACGGTACGCGCCAGCGCATTTGTGCCATCCGCCGTGATGACAGCCTCTACTTGCAATGGCAAGGCGAGCTATACTCGATCACCCGTTTCGACCCTATCGCGGCCGCCGAGGCCAGCCATGCTCAGCATGGTGGCCTCAGTGCGCCCATGAACGGCAGCATCGTTCGTGTGCTGGTCGAGCCCGGCCAGGCAGTCGAAGCCGGAGCAGCCCTGGTGGTACTGGAGGCGATGAAGATGGAGCACAGCATCCGCGCACCCGAAGCCGGTACGGTCAAGGCGCTGTATTGCCGCGAAGGGGAAATGGTCAGCGAAGGTTCGGTGCTGGTGGAGTTGCAGGAGGCCTGATTCGTGCCACCCCGTAGGGTGGGCTTCAGCCCACCAGTCACGACTTGATCCCTGTTGGTGGGCTAAAGCGGATCGTCGCCCGGCCCACCCTATGCCATACAATCCCCTCTCCCCCACGGAGAAACGACATGACCCTGCCCCACTCCGTACGCCTGGTCGAAGTCGGCCCGCGCGATGGCCTGCAGAACGAGAAGCAACCGATCAGCGTCGCCGACAAGGTGCGCCTGGTCGACGACCTCAGCGCCGCCGGCCTGAGCTACATCGAGGTAGGCAGCTTCGTCTCGCCCAAATGGGTGCCGCAGATGGCCGGCTCCGCCGAGGTGTTCGCCGGCATCGGGCGTAAACCAGGCGTCACCTACGCCGCCCTGACGCCCAACCTGAAAGGCTTCGAGGCCGCGCTGGAGGCCAAGGTGGAAGAAGTGGCAGTGTTCGCCGCCGCCAGCGAGGCCTTCTCGCAGAAGAACATCAACTGCTCCATCGCCGAGAGCCTGCAGCGCTTCGTGCCGCTCCTGGAGGCCGCGAAAGCCGCCAATGTACGCGTACGCGGCTACGTCTCCTGCGTGCTGGGCTGCCCTTATGACGGCGACGTCGCCCCCGAGCTGGTTGCCAGCGTCGCCCGTGAGCTCTACGCCATGGGCTGTTACGAGGTATCGCTGGGGGACACCATCGGCACCGGCACCGCCGGCAAGACCCGCGCGATGATCGAGGTGGTCGGCCGCGACATCCCACGCGATCGGCTGGCCGGGCACTTCCACGACACCTATGGCCAGGCCCTGGCCAATATCTACGCCAGCCTGCTCGAAGGCATCAGCGTGTTCGACAGCTCGGTGGCTGGCCTGGGCGGCTGCCCCTACGCCAAGGGCGCCACCGGTAACGTCGCCACCGAAGACGTGCTGTACCTCATGCAAGGCCTTGGCATCGAAACCGGCGTGGACATGGACAAGCTGATCGCTGCCGGACAACGCATCTGCGCGGTGCTGGGCAAGACCAATGGCTCAAGGGTGGCGCGTGCCCGCCTGAGTCAATAAGGCGCCGTAGGGTGGATGACGCCGTTTTCATCCACCGCTGTGGTGGATCGGTGAAGCGTGATCCACCCTACCCCTGGCACCCCGGATTGAATCCAGGCTACGGGCTGGAGCGGATTCATCCGCGATTTTCGCAGCTAAAGCAGCTCCTACAAGGGGTTGCAGCGTTTCGAACCGTCGTTTCATACAGAGATTCGGAACCATGAAAAGGTCGGTGCGATAGCAACAAAGGTCGCCAGGGTTATAGGCCTGACACCCAGCGACCACTAAGCTGAAGCATACGAACAAGAACGACGAGGACTGACCATGCCGCAACCGCTATGGACACCTTCCGCCGAACGTATCGCTGCCAGCCGAATGGACGCCTTCCGCTGCTTCGTCAACCAGCGCCATGGAGTGCAACTGGCCGACTACCCGGCCCTGCATGCCTGGAGCGTCGAGCAGCGTGAAGCCTTCTGGCAGGCCATCGTCGATTTCTTCGACATCCACTTGCACACCCCCGCCGCATGCGTGCTGCGCGAAGGCCCGGCCATGCCGGACGCCCGGTGGTTCCCAGGCGCCACGCTGAACTTCGCCGAACACCTGCTGCGCCGCCGAGATGGTCATCCGGCACTGGTGGCCATTGGCGAGGATGGCAGCCGTGAGCAGCTCAGCTACGCGCAACTGGCCGCCCATGTCGCCGGTCTGCAACGGGCTCTGCGCGAGGCCGGCGTAGGCATCGGTGATCGCGTCGCGGCCTTCATGCCCAACACCTGGCAAACGGTGGTGGGCATGCTCGCCAGTGCCTGCCTCGGCGCCACCTGGTCGAGCTGTTCGCCGGACTTCGGCACCCAGGGCGTGATCGACCGTTTTGGTCAGATCGAACCCAAGGTGCTGATCGCTGCCGCCGGCTACCGTTACGCCGGCAAGACCATCGACCTAACCGACAAACTCAATGAAATTCTCGCGCAACTGCCCAGCCTGGAGCGCCTGGTGATCGTGCCCTACTCACGCCATGAGGCCAGCCCTGCAGATTACAAGTCAGTTGCTCCAGTGGCCCTGTGGCAGGACTTCTACCAACCCGGCGGCGCGCCGCAGTTCACCCCGGTGCCGTTCGACCAGCCGCTGTATATCCTCTACTCCAGCGGCACCACCGGTGTGCCCAAGTGCATCGTCCATGGTGTTGGCGGCACCCTCTTGCAGCACCTCAAGGAACTGGGGCTGCACACCGACCTGGGCGCCAGCGACACCCTGTTCTACTACACCACCTGCGGCTGGATGATGTGGAACTGGCAGGTAGCAGGCCTGGCCCTGGGCGCCACCCTGGTGCTCTACGACGGCTCGCCCATGCATCCTGTCCCCGCGCGCCTGATCGACCTGATCGATGCCGAGAACATCTCGGTGTTCGGCACCAGCGCCAAGTTCATCGCTGCGCTGGAGAAAGCCGGCGTCAAGCCTCGCGAAAGCCATAAACTGCACAGCCTCAAAACCATCCTCTCCACCGGCTCGCCACTGGCCCACGAGAACTTCGAGTACATCTACCGCGATATGAAACGCGACCTGTGCCTGTCATCGATCTCCGGCGGCACCGACATCGTCTCCTGCTTCGCCCTGGGCAACCCGACCCTACCCGTCTGGCGCGGCGAGCTGCAGTGCAAGGGCCTGGGAATGGACGTGCAGGTGTGGGACGAAGACGGCCACCCGCTGAGCAGCGGCAAGGGCGAACTGGTCTGTGCTCGGCACTTCCCCTCGATGCCTGTGGGATTCTGGAACGACGCTGACGGCGAAAAATTCCGCGCCGCCTATTTCGCCTCCTTCCCCGGCGTCTGGGCTCACGGCGACTATGCCGAACAAACCGCGCATGGCGGCCTGGTCATACATGGCCGCTCCGACGCCGTGCTCAACCCCGGTGGCGTACGCATCGGCAGCGCAGAAATCTACCGTCAGGTGGAAAAGGTGCCGCAGGTACTGGAATCCATCGTCATCGGTCAGGACTGGCAAGGTGACGTACGCGTGGTGCTGTTCGTGCGCCTGCGCGATGGCGTGACGCTCGACGATAGCCTGCGTGAGGAGATCTGCCAGGCGATTCGCACCAACACCACACCGCGCCACGTACCGGCGAAAATCCTTCAGGTCGCCGATATACCGCGCACCTTCAGCGGCAAGATCGTCGAACTGGCTGTGCGCAACGTCATCCATGGCCAACCGGTGAAGAATACCGACGCCCTGGCCAACCCGCAGGCCCTGGCACTGTACCGAAATCTGCCCGAGTTGAATGAGTAGTCACGGCCCGAAGCCAGCACCCGGAAAAATCACTATACTGGCGTCATTTTTTCGTCCTCACTGAAATCGGGCCTGAATCGGGGCCGATGGAGTACGCGGCGAGGGAGCGACATGAACATCATCCAGCGCAACAACGTTCACTGTTTACCGGCAGCAGCGCACGATGCGCCAACGCTCGTCTATGGCCACGGTTTTGGTTGCAACAAGGACATGTGGAGCAGGGTCACGCCAGCCTTCACCCCGGCCTATCGGCAGGTTCTGTTCGACTATGTCGGCAGGGCGAGTCCGACGCCAGCGCCTTCGATCCGGTCCGCTACGGCCGGCTGCAGGGTTATGTCGATGACCTGCTGGAAGTGTGCGATGCCCTCGCACTGTCGGGTGACCTGACCTTCGTCGGTCACTCGATCAGTTGCAGCATCGGCATACTCGCTGCCATCAGGCGCCCTCAGCTGTTTTCCCGGCTGATTCTTCTGGGCCCATCACCCTGCTTTCTCAACGACAAAGCGGATTACCGTGGCGGATTCGAACGCCAGGACCTGGAAGGGCTGCTGGAGCTGATGGCGCACAACTACATGGGCTGGGCCAAGCAGTTCGCCCCGGTGGTCAGCGCCGCCGATGAATCGGCCGTCACCACGCAACTCTCCGACAGTTTCTGCTCGACCGATCCGCTGATGGCCCGCACCTTCGCTCAGGCCACGTTCCTGTCCGATATACGCCCGGCGCTGCCGTCCTGCCCGGTGCCGAGCCTGATCCTGCACCACCAGCGTGACGCGCTGGTACCCGGCGCAGTTGCCGACTATCTGCACAAAGCGCTCGCCGACAGCAGGCTGGAAATCCTCGATGTCAGCGGCCATTGCGCGCACATGAGCCACCCCGAGCTGGTCAGTGCCGCCATGCATCGCTATTTGCAGGGAGCCATCAAGCGTGTTCTATCTTGACCGCCTGCCCTGCCCGGTTCTGGTGACCGACTGCAATGGCTGCATCAAGCATGCCAACAACGATTTCAAGCGTCTGACAGACGCGGCCCTGAGCGGCGATATGGATCAGTTCTTTCCGCCGGCCAGCCGTATCTTCCTGCAAACCCATGCCTGGCCTTTGCTGCTGCGCAATGGCGAGTTCAACGAACTCTATCTGCAACTGCAGTCGGGCAGCGGGCAACTGATGCCCGTGATGACCAATGCCCGCATCATTGAAGCCGAGGACACTGCAGAAGTCATCTGGCTGTTCTTCGTCGCCAAGGATCGCCAGCGTTTCGAGACGGAGCTGCTCAAGGCCCGCCAGCAGGCACAGGAAAGTGCTGCCCAACTGGCCAAGGCCAATCTGGCGCTGCAAAGCGCCTACGCGCAACTGGCCAACTACACGGTGGAAGTGGAAAGCGAAGCCGAACAGTTGGCACAACTGAGCCACAGCGACCCACTGACTGCATTGAGCAACCGCAGGGCACTGTCCCTGCATGTCGAACATTGGCTCGCCAGCACCACGGCGCAGGCCAATGGCAGCCTGCTGTTGATCGATATCGATCATTTCAAGCAGATCAATGATCGTTTTGGCCACGCCGAGAGCGACAGGGTTCTGGTAGATCTCGCTCAGCGTCTGCTGCACAGCGTACGCAGTGGCGACAGCGTCGTGCGCTATGGCGGTGAGGAGTTTGCGATCTGGTTACCCGACGCTGATCTGGATGAAGCCAGCGATATTGCCCAGCGCGTGCATGAGCAGATCAGAACCCTGCAGGTTGCCAACGAAACGGTCACGGTGAGCATTGGCATTGCCTGCCTGCAACCTTGTGACCGCTACCTGACACAGTTGCTGGCAGCCGCCGACAGGGCACTGTACGAGGCCAAGGCCCAGGGCAGGAATCGCAGCGTCCGCCATGAGTAAGCCGCGTGCGTCAGGTCAAGGTGCACAGCGCCAATGCCGATCACTTCAGGTCACACTGACAACGGAACGTTAGCCGTGCACGACCTCTACCGCATACTCGCCGCCGCGCTCTTCGCCACCGCAGCATCGGCTGACGAGCCGGTGAAACTGTACATGCCGGACGCACCGCCCCTGACGCTGCACCAATACTAAGGCGGTCATGGCATGGTCGGCGATGTCACCCTGGCGGCTCTGGCCAGGCTCGGCAAACTGACCGAAATCGTTGCCGAACCCTGGCCACGCGCCCAGGCCAGCGCGGCCAGAGGTCGCAACATGCTGATCATTCCCCTGTCGCGCACGCCGGAACGCGAGGAGCTGTACACCTGGATCGCGCCGGTCATGGAACTGGAGCGTGCCTTCTTCAGCCTCGACGAGCCCGTGACGAGCTTCGCCGAGGCCCGTCAGCGTTACCGCCGCATCGGCGTTGGCCTGGGCACTGCGCAGGTCGCCATCCTCCAGCGTGAAGGCTTTCGCGACGAGCAGATCGTGCAACTCACGTCGGGCGAAAACCCCGTCCACCTGCTGAACCTGGGGGCGTATCGACGCCTGGTTCACCGGCGTGCCGGAGGCGCTGTATATCTGGGAAGGTTCGAATTATCGCCAGCAGAATCTGCGCCGAAGCCCGACGCTGGCCAGTACCGGCCTCTATCTGAGCTGCTCGAAGGCATGCGATGCGCGACTGGTCGAAGACTTGCGCAGCGCCATCGCCGAACTCGAACAGGAAGGTATCAGCCAGCGCCTGCGTCAGGCCTATCTGCCGCTGCAGCCTGATCCTTGACGACCTGGCTGCCTGCCAGGCCCTGTTCTTTCCGCGATCCGTCAAATACCCTGCCGCCCCGGATCTTCTGGCAACGGCTCCTGCTCGATCTCCTCCAGCTTCAGTTCCAGCCCCCAATCACCGGCTGCAGCACTTTTCGCTGCAACGGGCTGCGCCGCAGGGGCAGCAGCTACCGCAGGTGCAGGCCGTGCGTTGGCAGGGTTGTCTCGATGCAGCTTGAGTTTCAGGCGCACGTTGTTCGCCGAGTCGGCGTTCTTCACCGCCTCTTCCTCGTCGATTGCACCTTCGTGCACCAGATCGATCAGCGCCTGGTCGAAAGTCTGCATGCCGAGATTCTTGGACTTCTCCATGATTTCCTTCAGCTCGGAAAACTCGTTGCGCTTGATCAGGTCGCGCACCGTCGGCGTGCCCAGCATCACCTCAACTGCGGCGCGGCGCTTGCCGTCAAGCGTCTTGACCAGGCGCTGGGAAACGAACGCCTTGAGGTTGTTGCCCAGGTCGTTGAGCAACTGTGGGCGGCGGTCTTCCGGGAAGAAGTTGATGATGCGATCCAGCGCCTGGTTGGCATTGTTGGCGTGCAGCGTGGAAATCGCCAGGTGTCCGGTATCGGCGAAGGCCAGGGCGTGCTCCATGGTTTCGCGGTCGCGAATTTCGCCAATCAGGATCACATCCGGCGCCTGACGCAGGGTGTTCTTCAGCGCCGCGTGAAAGCTGCGGGTATCCACGCCCACCTCGCGCTGGTTGATGATCGACTTCTTGTGCCGGTGCACATACTCCACCGGGTCTTCGATGGTGATGATGTGACCGCCACTGTTGCGGTTGCGGTAGTCAATCAGCGCCGCCAGCGAGGTCGACTTGCCCGAACCGGTGCCGCCGACGAACAGCACCAGGCCGCGCTTCTCCATCACCGTGCCGAGCAGCACTTCAGGCAGCTTGAGGTCTTCGAAACGCGGAATATCCAGCTTGATGTTGCGCGCGACGATGGACACCTCGTTACGCTGCTTGAAGATGTTGATGCGGAAACGTCCGACCCCGGTCAGCGATATCGCCAGGTTCATCTCCAGTTCGCGCTCGAATTCCTCACGCTGGGCACTGTCCATGATCGAGTCGGCAATCGCCGCCACATCGCCGGCTTTCATCGGCTCCTGGCTCAGTGCCTTGAGCACGCCGTTGAACTTGGCGCAAGGCGGCGCGCCAGTGGACAGATACAGATCGGAGCCATCCTGACTGGACAGGATTTTCAGCATTGCGTGGAGATCCATGGCGGCGTTTCCGTGAGCGCGATTGAAATACCATAGGCCATGATTCGCTCGCGCAGCGGACAACGCACGACCCAGACAATTGACGCCATTCTGCTGGCGCAAGCAAAGCTGGCACAATAGCGCCCTAACAGAATTGAGGAGCCCATCAATGGCAAAGGCAATGGCCCGCCACATCCTGGTCAAGACCGAGGCAGAAGCCGACGCCCTGAAAAAGCGTATCGCGGCCGGCGAGGCCTTCGACGTACTGGCGCGCAAGCATTCCACCTGCCCTTCCGGCAAGAAAGGCGGCGACCTCGGTGAAGTGCGCCCCGGGCAGATGGTGCGCGCCGTCGATCAGGTGATCTTCAAGAAGGCGCTGCGTGAAGTACACGGCCCGGTGAAAACCCAGTTCGGCTACCACCTGATCCAGGTGTTCTATCGCGACTGAGGTTCGCTCAGACGCTCGACGCGTTGGTTTGCGAGCCGACGCGGCTATCGATAACAGCGGGCTGCACTGGCTCCAACGGAGGTCCCCATGAATAGCAAACGTGATGTGGTTTTCCCGGCAGAACGCCACGCCCTGTACGAGCGGCATCGCTACTCCCCGGCCATTCGCAGCAACGGTTTTCTGTTCGTCTCCGGCCAGGTCGGCAGTCGCAAGGACGGCTCGCCGGAACCGGATCTGCACGACCAGGTTCGCCGCACCTTCGCCAATCTCAACACGATTCTCGCCGAAGCCGGTTGCAGCTTCGAAGATGTGGTCGACACCACCCTCTTCATGATCGACCCGCACGCCAAGTTCGAAACCATCTGGGAGGTGGCAGCCGACTACTGGGGCGAAGCGCCCTACCCGACGGTGACGGCCCTTGGCGTGACCTGGCTAGCCGGCTTCGATTTCGAGATCAAGGTGATCGCCAAGCTGCCACAGTGAATGTTCTGCACGCCGCCCGGCACGACCCGCAAGACGCGGATGCACCTCAATCCCCGAGCACTGCCCGCCATCCGCTAGCGTCGCGAATCTGCAGTGACGCAGCGCGATCATCGTCCAACCTCAGCAGATACAGCCAGGCATGCTCGACCAGCTCGCGCACCACCTGATGGCTGGCGATCACCTGTTCGATCATCGAGCGCGGCGCAGTGATGATCACGCTCAGACGCAGCGGCCGGTGTAGCCAGCGCTGGCCATCGTGCAGCGACTGGCGCGCCAGGCCGAAGCGCAGATCGCCACCGTTGCCTTCGAATACCCCGATATTGCCGCCCACCACGTTGTGCAGCACCTTGTTGCCACTGCCAAAACGCTGGTTGTCGGTGGTCGAGGTCGACGACATGGCCATGCTGCGCCTGCTGGCCAGGGACTCCGGCGACCTGGCGCTGCTGCCGGCGGTGGTGGTGCAGGACGAACTGCAATCCGGTGCACTCCATCTATATGCCGAGATTCCCGAGATCGCCGAGCAGTTCTTCGCCGTCACCCTGCAGCGCCAGTTTCGCTTGGATATTCTCGATGAATTGCTGGACCAGCCTGCGCTGACGACGCCGCGTATGCCACTGGCCCAGGCAGACCTCAGAGGTGAGTGAAGACCCGCTCGGCAGGCAGGCGCGACTTCGGCAGTGCGGCGTTGAAATCGCTGTCACTACGATACCCCAGGGCCACGGCCACCACGCAGTTCAAGCCCTGCGCGGCCAGGCCCAGTTCGGCGTCCAGCACCTGACGGTCGATGCCCTCCATCGGCGTGGCATCGATCCCCTTGGCAGCAGCCCCCAGAAGCAGGGTGCCGAGCGCCAGGTAGGCCTGCTTCTCCGTCCAGTGCGGGATGTCGCCCAGGCCACGGTGCAGTTCGACATAGCTGCGCCGCGTGTTGTGCTGGGTGGTGCGCGCCTCCTCGTCACGGAAACGCCCATCATCGGCCTCCTGCTGCAGCAGATCGGCCAGATAGGCGTCGTCGAGATCGCGACGGACACAGATCAGGATCACATGCGAGGCATTGAGGATCTTCGCCTGGTTGTAGGCGAAGCCGCCCTGCGCGCCCTTGGCCAGGCGCGCCTTGCCCTCGGCGGTGCTGGCCACGACGAAATGCCACGGTTGCGAGTTGACCGAAGATGGCGACAGACGCAGCAACTCGAGCAACTCGTCGATAACCGCCTGCTCCACCTGGCGGCTGGCATCATAGGCCTTGGTGGTGTAGCGCTGGCGCGCGAAGGAAACGGGGTTCATGGACAACCTCCTGATCGAATGGATGCAGCGAAATGAAAGTGAGTCTGACGCATGCCAAGGCAACACAAAAGCGGTCATCTGCCCCTGGCCTTGCAGGGCAAAAATGCAAATCTCTCGCGTCTAGCCCATACAGACCGGCGTCGCACAGCGCCATCCTCAGCCATTGCTGATCTGACGCGCGACGAAACGCTTGGCAGGCGCCACGATCTGTTCCTGCTCCGCCACCAGTGGCAGATCACGCGCACCTTGGGCGGTCTGCCCGACCAGTGCGTAAAGGGTTGCCGTCGCCAGCTCCAGCGCCTGCGGCAAGGGCTGTCCGGCCAACAAGCGGCCCAGAAGCGTGGCCGAGAACACGTCACCCATGCCGTTGGGCAGGGGATGCAGGGCCAGCCGCGGCGTGGTCACCAGCCAGGCACCCTCGCCGTTCACGGCCAGGGTGCCCAGCTCGCTATCTGCGATATCCGGCGTCGCCAGGCTGGTGACCACCACCACATCCGGGCCACGGCCGCGCAGCTGCCGGGCGATCTTCACCGCGTCCTGCAGGCTGGCCGGTTTCGCGCCGGTGAGCAGCTCGAACTCGAACTGATTGGGCGTAATGATATTGGCGCAGGGCAGCGCCTGGTCACGCAAAAAGTCGGGAATCGCCGGATTGACGAACACACCTCTGCCAACGTCGCCCATCACCGGGTCGCACAGGTAACGCACGCTGGGGTTGTGCTGGCGAATTTCGCCCACGACCTCGAGAATCACCCGCCCGCTATCGGCGTCGCCCAGGTAACCGGACAGCACCGCCGACAGCCGTTGCAGCACACCGCGCTCACGCAGCCCGAGCAGCACCTCGCGCACATGCTCGGCACCGAACACCTGGCCACGGAACTGGCCATAGCCGGTGTGATTGGAAAATTGCACGGTATGGATCGGCAGCACCTCGAACCCCAGGCGCTGCAACGGGAAGACCGCAGCAGCATTGCCGACATGGCCCCAGGCGACATGCGACTGGATAGACAGAACGAGGGGCGGTTGCGTGGCGCTCATGATGATCCCTGCTGATCGAGTACGACGGGCCACGGATTATTCGCCAAGCGCCACGCCCACGCCAGCCGCAAGGCCTCCATCGGAAGGAGCAGGACTCCTGCAACAGGACAGCGCCACACCTGGCCTGTCGGCGCACGGCTAAGCCGCCGGCACGCCGCCCCACTCCACCCTGTTGCGTCCATGCGTCTTGCCCCAATACAGCGCTGTATCGGCCTCCTGCAAACGCTCGTCGAATGCTTGCGCGCTGCTGAAGCGGTCTGAAACACCCACGGTTACCGTACAGCGAATCCCCTGCTGCAAGCCGCTTTGCAGCACTTCCTCCTGCTCGATCGCGTCACGTATGCGTTCGGCCAGTTGCAGGGCTCCGGCCTTGTCGGTAGCCAGCGCGATGACCACGAATTCCTCACCACCGAGCCTGCAGATCAGGTCGCCCTGGCGCGCGCAGGCTTTGAGCAGTTGGGCGACGCGACTCAAAATGAGATCGCCGACTTTGTGGCCGTAGGTGTCATTGATGCCCTTGAAATGATCGACATCGACGATGAGCAGGTAGGCAGCGACAGCCGTACGCGAGCGGAAGTACTGCTCCAGAGCCGCCATCAGGCCACGCCTATTGAGCAGACGGGTCAATGGGTCATGAGCGGCCAGTGCACGCAAGTCGTCGGTGAGGCGACACAGCACCAGCCATATCACGCAGGGCGGCAACACCGTCGCCAGGAACGACATGTAGATGTAGAACACCTTCTGGAAAATGCTGCTCATATCCAGCGCCGGTAAACCGAGCTCGATAATCTTCATAAACTTCATTGCGTTGAGCACGCCCAGACCGCCGATCAGCAGGGCAAAGACAACCATCTCGATACGCAGGTCGCGGGCAAAGGTACGCACGCCGTACAGCAGGGTGAACGTCATGGCCATGAACAACGTCGTACACACAGCAGCCAGCATCGCATGGCGCGCCTCGCTGCCAAACCCGTACTGCACCAGTACCTGGAGCAACGAATAGACCAGCGCCAACCCCAATAATGGCTGCACCAATGCTGTGGACTGCCCAAAGAAACGCAGCGCGCCCAGCACATAGGCCACCGGAGCGCTGAGCGTCAGCGTGTGATTGACCACACTAAGCAGCCCCCACTCC
The DNA here is from genome assembly GCF_008041835.1 of Ectopseudomonas mendocina. GTDB lineage: Bacteria > Pseudomonadota > Gammaproteobacteria > Pseudomonadales > Pseudomonadaceae > Aquipseudomonas. The sequence goes on along the minus strand of NZ_VRYE01000107.1, from coordinate 13,828 downwards.
GACGGGCCACTGCTCAATTGCAGGATATAGGCAATGCCGAGCAGCAGATTGCCCAGGGCAAAGACTTCCATGCCCATTGTCCTGCCACTGAGCCGTGTGCTGATCAGCAAAAACATCACGGAAAAGCACAGCAGATACACGCAGAGCATGCCGAGGATAACGGTCGCGACCATGGATTCCCGCTAATTGAACAATCCCTATGAGGAGCCTAGCACCAAGGCAATGGCCTCTGCGTACATGCCTTCATCTGTGCGAACGGCAAAGCCTGGCGCATGTACAAGTAACGAATGCTAGACGCATGGAGACGGGAAGGCAATTTGCCAGCAGCCACAGACGAAGCGTAAGCGCGCCAAACCGGGGTGCCTCGGCTGGCACCACTGCCTGCATATGCATCCGGCGATACCGGCAGATCGCCTGCAAAGACTTCTATCATGCCCGCGCCAGCATTCGACATGATGACAAGGAGCAGTAGATGAGCGATTCGCGCCAGGCGGTATTCGCCAGGGAATGCGACCTGATCATGAAAGGCGGTATCACCAGCGGCATCGTCTACCCGCTGGCCATTACCGAGATCGCCAAGGCATTTCGTCTGCGCAGCATCGGGGTACCAGCGCAGGTGCCACCGATGCTGCGGCAGCCGCTGCCGCCGAGCTGGGGCGTCAGCGTTACCAGCACGGTGAACTCGGCAATGAGCCTGGCGGCTTCGCCGCTATCTAACGACTGCCGGCACACCTCTGCCTGCCCGCAGCAAGTGGCCATGGTACCAAGCTGCTGGCGCTGTTCAGACCGAACCCGGTCATGCGCACGCTGTTCGATACCTTCATCGCCATTTTGCAAAACAAAGACAAAAGTCCCGGCGTACGGCTGTTCGCTCCATTGCAGATCATGCTCAAACGGCGCAGCTTCACTGCCCTGACCGATGCCTTGCTGGCCCGCCCCCCAGTGGTGGAGCGCTGCCAGCAGCGCCAATGTGCTGGTTTGGTTCTGGGTCTTGCTGTTCGCGTCGCTGGGTGGCGCGCAGTGATGGCTACCTGCGCCTGCCATTACCCGATGATCTGCCGGTGATCGTCGCGGTGCGCATGAGCCTGAGCTTCCCCGTGCTGCTCAGCGCCGTACCACTGCATGCCGTGGACTACCGCAAGAGCAAGAAGACGCTGGAACGCTGCTGGTTCTCCGATGGCGGCATAAGCTCCAACTTCCCCATCCTTTTCTTCGATGCCGCGCTGCCCAAACGCCCCACCTTCGGCCTCGACCTGGGGCCAACCGGTGCAGGCTTACCAGCGTTTCTTCACTGCCGATGCCAAGCGCTACAGCTATGCCTTCAAAGGCCTGAGTGACCTGCAACAGAATCCGGACACCGGCCTGCATCGCACCCAGGCCGGGCTGGCCCAGGCCATGCTCGGTAAACTGCGGGAGATCGCCCAGCTGATCGAGCAACACCCGGACAGCCACCCCGCCACAGGCGCCCCAAGCCCACGCCGGAACTGAAACTGCGCCCACGCATATAGGAAATCGGCTGCTCGGGGCAAAATACCGGCAGAGCTGAAGTTGCAGGCTCCAAGTGTTACCATTGCGCACCTGACGCCATCCCGAGCCCCGGCGTCACGATACCGACATGCCCACCCATGCTTCATCAGCCTTAGCGGCTATCTGCCGGCTGGGTGTTGGCCTCGCGCCTGTGCGCCGGCTCAGTTGCCTTGCTTAGTGCCGGGCAGATTAGGCATGAAGCGCTATCTCTTTCCAAGCAGCACACCTCAGCTACTGATAGGTAAGCCCCTTGATCTCCACCGCTAACATCACCATGCAATTTGGCGCCAAGCCGCTGTTCGAGAACGTTTCCGTCAAGTTCAACAACGGCAACCGCTACGGCCTGATCGGCGCCAACGGCTGCGGCAAGTCGACCTTCATGAAGATTCTCGGCGGCGATCTGGAGCCGTCGGCTGGCCAAGTGATGCTCGAGCCGAACGTGCGCCTGGGCAAACTGCGCCAGGATCAGTTCGCCTACGAAGAATTCAACGTGATCGATACCGTGATCATGGGCCACGCGGAGCTGTGGAAGGTCAAGGCCGAGCGCGACCGCATCTACTCGCTGCCGGAGATGAGTGAAGAAGACGGCATGAAGGTCGGTGAGCTCGAAGGCGAGTTCGCCGAGATGGACGGCTACACCGCCGAGTCCCGTGCCGGTGAGCTGCTGCTCGGCCTGGGCATCCCGCTGGAACAGCACTTCGGCCCGATGAGCGAAGTTGCCCCCGGCTGGAAGCTGCGCGTGCTACTGGCCCAGGCGCTGTTCGCCGACCCGGACGTGCTGCTGCTCGACGAGCCGACCAACCACCTGGATATCAACACCATCCGCTGGCTGGAAACCATCCTAACGGCGCGTAACAGCACCATGATCATCATTTCCCACGACCGTCACTTCCTCAACGCGGTCTGCACCCACATGGCCGACCTGGACTACGGCGAGCTGCGCCTGTTCCCCGGCAACTACGATGAGTACATGACGGCCTCGACCCAGGCCCGCGAACAACTGCTGGCCGACAACGCCAAGAAAAAGGCGCAGATCGCCGAGCTGCAGACCTTCGTCAGCCGCTTCTCGGCCAACGCCTCCAAGGCCAAGCAGGCTACCAGCCGCGCCAAGCAGATCGACAAGATCCAGCTGGCCGAGGTCAAGCCGTCGAGCCGCGTCAGCCCATTCATCCGCTTCGATCAGAACAAGAAGCTGCACCGCCAGGCGGTGACCATCGAGAAGCTGTGCAAGGCCTTCGATGACAAGGTGTTGTTCAAGAACTTCAGCATGCAGATCGAAGCCGGCGAGCGCGTGGCCATCATCGGCCCCAACGGCATCGGCAAGACCACCTTGCTGCGCACCCTGGTCGGTGAAATGCAGCCGGACGCCGGCAGCGTGAAGTGGACCGACAGTGCCGAAGTGGGCTACTACGCCCAGGATCACGCCCATGATTTCGAGGCCGACGAAACCCTGTTCGAATGGATGGGCCAATGGACCACTGGGGAGCAGAACATCCGTGCCGCGCTGGGCCGCATGCTGTTCTCCTCCGACGAGATCCAGAAGTCAGTCAAGGTGCTCTCCGGTGGTGAGCAAGGCCGCATGCTGTTCGGCAAACTCGCCTGTCAGAAGCCCAACGTACTGGTGATGGACGAACCGACCAACCACCTGGACATGGAATCCATCGAGGCACTCAACCTGGCGCTGGAGAACTACCCGGGCACGCTGATCTTCGTCAGCCATGACCGCGAGTTCGTCAGCTCGCTGGCCACACGCATCATCGAGCTGTCGGATAACGGCGTGACCGATTTTTCCGGCACCTACGACGACTACCTGCGCAGCCAGGGCATCATCGTCTAAAGCTCGTTGCAGAAACAGATACGGAACTGCCGCACCAGCACTCCAAAACGCTCACCAAGCCCCGCCAGACTACGCGCGGTCTGCGCGCCGCGTTCGGCTTCATCAGCGACGCTGTCCACGGCAACCGCAATCTGATGCACGCTGCGGTTGATCTCCTCGGCTACCGCCGTCTGTTCTTCCGCAGCACTGGCGATCTGCGCGTTCATGGCGTTGATGGTGGCGATCAGCCGGGCGATGGCATCGAGTGATTCATCGGCCTTGTTGGCCTGCTCGCTGGTCAGCTCGCCGGCATCGCTGGAGCGCCGCATCGCGGTCACCGCCTGCTGCGTGCCCTGCTGCAGACGGTCGATCATGCCCTGAATTTCCTGGGTGCTCTGCTGCGTGCGACTGGCCAGGGCGCGCACTTCATCGGCGACCACAGCGAAACCCCGTCCGGCCTCGCCGGCACGCGCCGCTTCGATGGCCGCGTTGAGTGCCAGCAGGTTGGTCTGCTCGGCGATGGAGCGAATCACATCGAGCACGCTGACGATCGACTCTACATCCTGCTGCAGACTGTCGAGTGACACACCGCTGTTGCGAATGTCCTCCACCAGCGAGTGAGTGCTGCTGATACTGCCGTCGACCACGCTTTTGGCCGCGTTGCCTTCACGGTCGGTCTGCTGCGCAGCTTCGGCGGCGTTTTGTGCACTTTTGGCGACCTCATGCGCGGCTGCCGACATTTCGTTGATTGCCGTAGCCACCTGATCGGTTTCATGCCGCTGTTGCGCCATGGCCTGCTCGGAACGCTGCGCCTGATCCGAAACCTGGCCGACCAATTCCGTAAGCTGTCCGGCCATTTCGACGATCTGCCGCACCAGGCTATGCACCTTCTCGACGAAGCGGTTGAATGACCCAGCCAGTTGCCCCAGTTAGTCCTGACTGGTGACCGGCAGACGCCGGGTCAGGTCGCCCTCACCCGCTGCGATATCGTCAAGATTGACCTTGATTTGCTGCAAAGGACGCAAGAACGCGTTGTCCTTGCGCGAAGCCAAGGCAAAAACGGAGCTACCCGTCTATCGGCAGCCCCGTTCAGGAGTTAAGCGACCCAAGGTGCCGACAACTTCAGTTCGGCGTCAGCCACGCCTCACAAAAGCATAGCGGCTGCCCAACCGAACACCAGCAAGGGCAGATTGTAGTGCAGGAAGGTGGGTACCACGCTGTCCCAGATGTGGTTGTGCTGGCCGTCGGCATTGAGCCCGGACGTCGGTCCAAGCGTCGAGTCCGAGGCGGGTGAGCCGGCATCGCCCAGAGCACCGGCCGTACCGACGATGCAGACGATGGCCAGCGGGCTGAAACCCAGTTGCACGCCCAGCGGTACGAAAATCGCGGCGATGATCGGGACAGTGGAAAAGGACGAGCCGATGCCCATGGTCACCAGCAGGCCGACCAGCAACATCAGCAGCGCTCCGATCGCCTTGTTGTGACCGATCAATTCTGCGGAGCTGTCCACCAGCGTCTTGACCTCGCCGGTGGTCTTCATCACCTCGGCGAAGCCGGCAGCAGCGATCATGATGAAGCCGATCATGGCCATCATCTTCATGCCTTCGGTGAACAGGTCATCGGCCTCTTTCCAGCGCACCACACCGGATACCGAGAAGATCACGAAACCGACCAGTGCACCGATGATCATCGAATCCAGCCAGAGCTGTACGACGAACGCCGCCGCGATGGCCAACCCTGCCACCAGCAGGCTCAGCGGGTTGTAGTGCACGTCCACGCGTTCGGCCTGCACGACTTTCTCCAGGTCATAGACGCGTTTACCACGGTAGCTGAACAGCACCGCGACAAGCAGGCCGAAGAGCATGCCCAGGGCCGGAATGAACATCGCCTGGGTGACATTGATACCCGTGACATCCACCCCGGACTTGGCGACATTGGCCAGCAGGATCTCGTTGAGGAAGATGCCGCCGAAACCGACTGGCAGGAACATGTAGGGCGTGATCAGGCCGAAGGTCAGCACACAGGCGATCAGCCGGCGATCCAGTTGCAACTTGCTCAACACATACAGCAGCGGTGGTACCAGCAGCGGAATGAAGGCGATATGGATCGGCACCAGGTTCTGCGAAGAGATCGCCACCACCAGCAATAACCCGATCAACAGCCATTTCAGCGCGCCAACGGCACCTTCCTGCTGCCTTTCGACCAGCGTCAGTGCTTTGTCCGCCAACGCATGGGCCAGCCCGGATTTGGCGATGGCCACTGCAAAGGCGCCCAGCAGCGCATAAGACAGTGCCACTGTCGCACCACCGCCAAGCCCCTGATTGAAAGCCTGCAGCGTCCCCTCGACCCCAAGGCCGCCGAGCAGACCACCGGCCAATGCCCCAACGATCAGCGCCACGACCACATGCACGCGACAGAGACTCAGGATCAACATGATGCCGACTGCGGCGATTACAGCATTCATAAAGCATTCCACCTGCGAGCGCGCCGTGAAGACCGGCGCAAAAAGCCGCGTACTCTGCCGGATGCAGACTATCCTGTCAAAATGAGCAGTCGTTCAGAATTTAAAGCAAAACGTGCATAATCCCGAGCAAAGCCTGCAGCAGTCAAGAAAGTGCGCCACGCACCGATAACCGCATAAGTCCATATAGAAGAAAGGAACGCACCATGCTGTTCAGCCGTCTTTCGATCCAGTGGAAGATCACCCTGCTCGCCGGCCTGTGCCTGCTCGCCATCGTCACCTTGTTGGTGGGTGCCTCGTAGTATCAGGCCAGCCGCAGCGCCAGCCTGGTGCGCGAAGCCAGCTCCAGCATGCTCGAAGAAAGCGCCAGGCTACGCCTGAAAGCACGTGGCGAATTGCAGGCAATACGCATCCAGCGCTATTTCATGGATGCCTACCAATACGGCAAGGGCGTCTCCCGGCAGATTCTGTTTCTGCGCGAACAGGCTGAGAAACGTTTTCTCGATGCCTCCGATCTGCGTGAGGATCTGACCCGCCAGGTACGCAGCAGCCTGGAAGCCAACCCGTCACTGCTCGGCCTGTACCTGGTGTTCGAACCCGACGCGCTGGACGGCAAGGACGAATTGTTCGCCGATCAGGCCGAGCTGGGCAGCAACGAAGCCGGCCGCTTCGCGCTGTACTGGGCACAACCCACTGCCGGCCAGTTGGAAGCCGAGGCCATGACCGAAGAATTGCTCGGCGATACCACGCCAGGTGACAACGGCGTGGCCTATAACGCCTGGTACACCTGCCCCCGCGAGACCCGCCAGCCCTGTGTGCTGGAGCCCTATTACGACGATGTCGGCGGGCAACGAACGCTGATGACCAGCATCGCCTTCCCGCTGGAACTAGACGGCACGATCATTGGCGTGATTGGCGTGGACATCAGCCTGGCCAGCCTGCAGCAGCTCAGCCTGGAAGCCAATCGTGAGCTGTATGAAGGCCAGGGTCATATCAGCATTTTCAGCCCAGGTGCACTGTTGGCCGGCCACAGCCGCGACGGCAGCCTGCTGAGCCAGTCGGTCGAGCGCACCTTTGCCGAGAACGCCGGCGAACTTCGCAGCCTGATCCAGAGCGGCAGCGATGCCGAGCTGCATCACGGTGACATGCTCCGCGAGATCAGCCCGTTCAAACCGATCCCCGAGTCAAAGCCCTGGTCGGTGCTGCTCGAAGTCCCTCAGAACGTACTGCTCGAGCGTGCCATCAAGCTGGGCGCACAGCTCGATGCCAACCGTGCCAGTGACAGCCTGGTCGCGCTGCTGATGGGGCTTGTCGCGGTGATCGCCGGTCTGCTGCTGATGTGGCTGACGGCACGCGGCGTAACGCGGCCGATTCTCGGCGTGGCCGCCATGCTCAAGGATATCGCCAGCGGTGAAGGCGACCTGACCCGCCGCCTGCAATACGCCCGCAAGGATGAACTGGGTGAGCTGGCCGGCTGGTTCAATCGCTTCCTCGATAAGCTGCAGCCGATCATCGCCGACGTAAAAAGCAGTGTGGTCGATACCCGCGCTACGGCCGACCAGTCGGCGGCTATCGCCAGCCAGACCAGTGCCGGCATGCAGCAGCAGTACCGCGAGGTCGATCAGGTGGCGACTGCCTTCCAGGAAATGAGCGCCACCGCCCAAGATGTCGCGCATAACGCTGCGCAGGCTGCAGAGGCAGCGCGTAATGCCGACCAGGCCAGCCGTGAGGGCATACAGATCATCGACCGCACCACCAGCACCATCAATCTTTTGGCCAATGAAATGAATGTGGCCATGCAGGAAGTCGAAGGCCTGGCCAACAGCAGCGAGCAGATCGGCTCGGTGCTGGAAGTACTCCGCTCGATAGCCGAGCAGACCAACCTGCTCGCCCTCAACGCAGCGATCGAAGCCGCACGCGCCGGTGAAGCCGGCCGCGGCTTTGCCGTGGTCGCCGACGAGGTGCGCAACCTGGCCAAACGCACCCAGGATTCGGTCGAGGAAATCCGTCAGGTGATCGAGGGTCTGCAGAACGGCACGCGCGAGGTGGTCAGTACCATGCACAGCAGTCATCGCCAGGCTCAGGGCAGCGTCGAGCAGGTGCAGCAGGCCGTTGCCGCGCTGCAGCGCTTCAGCCAGGCGGTCAGCACCATTACCGACATGAACCTGCAGATCGCCAGTGCAGCGGAGGAGCAGAGCTCGGTGGCCGAGGAGATCAACCGCAACGTCGCCTCGATCCGCGATGTGACCGAGGCCATCACCGCGCAGGCCGACGAGTCGGCGCAGGTGAGCCAGAACCTCAACCGCCTGGCCAATCACCAGCAGAGCCTCATGGATCAGTTCCGTGTGTAACTTGAGCCAGGAGGCGCAATACCGAGGCATGGCAGAGCTGGACATGACGCCCAGTCATCCGTGATCTGGCCGCGTCTCCCTTGCAGTTCAGGCAGGCTATCGCCTAGCCTGCACTCTTTTTCGAGGGAAGCAGCATGCTCAACATCGCCTTGGTCGCCAGCTCCAGCCGCAACAACAGCCAATCGGGAAAGGTCGCCCGCGCACTGCGTCAGCGCCTGGTCGAGATGGGGCAAACCACTAAGGACTGCAGCAGTATCATCGATCTTGGCCTGGCCCCACTGCCGCTGTGGCCTGCTGAAGATGCCGGCCCATGGTCCATGTACCAACAGCAACTGGCCGCCGCCGATGCCGTGGTGATCATTGCACCGGAATGGAACGGCATGGCCTGCCCGGCGATCAAGAATTTCTTCATCTACGCCAGCAAGGCCGAACTGGCACACAAGCCAGGCCTGCTGGTGGGCGTTTCCTCGGGCATCGGCGGCGCCTACCCGATCAGCGAACTGCGCGCCTCCAGCTACAAGAACTGCCGCCTGTGCTACCTGCCGGAGCACCTGATCGTGCGCCAGGTCGAGAAAGTGTTGAACGGCCCGCAGCCAGTGGACGAAGCCGATGAGCGCATCCGCGCCCGCATCGATTACACCCTCGATGTACTGGTGCGTTACGCCCACGCTCTGCAGCCAGTGCGCGCCGCCATCAGTTTCGATAACCCGGCTTTCAGCAACGGGATGTAAGGGACCGTCTTGCACGCCCTGCAGGGCGGGTTAGCGGCGCTGAACACGGCGCTTGCAGATGCCCGCGATTGATCGCGCAGCATAACTCACCAGGTGATGGCGTGCCTGGCGTGAACCTGAGGCTCAACGCCGTGGCAGACTGACCACCACTCGCAGCCCGCCCAATGGGCTCTCCTGCAACGCTATATGGCCCTGCCAGGCCTCGATGATGTCGCGCACGATACCCAGGCCCAGGCCATGCCCGGCCACCTGCTCGTCCAGGCGGGTGCCGCGCCCCAGTACCGCCTCGCGGCGTTCGGCATCGATACCCGGGCCGTCATCATCGACACACAGGCGATAACCCTCGGCGCTCTCCTCCACTGTCAGCTGCACGCGTTGATCGGCCCATTTGCAGGCGTTGTCCAGCAGGTTGCCGAGCAGCTCCAGCAGGTCTTCACGGTCACGCGGCAGTACCAGACCTGAAGGTGCCTGCCAGCCCAGGCTCAGGCCGCGGTCATGAATCATCGACAAGGTCGCGAACAGTCCTGGCAGCTCCTGCGCACAATCGAAACGTGCCCCCGGCAACACCTCGCCAGCCAGACGAGCACGCCCCAGCTCGCGGCTCAAGCGCTGCTCAATCTGTTCCAACTGCTCGCGCATGCTCGCGCGCAATGCCGGATGGGCCGCCAACTCGTCTCGGCCAGCCAGGCTGATCAACACGGCAAGCGGCGTTTTCAGCGCATGACCCAGATTACCCAGAGCATTGCGCGAGCGCTTGAGGGTGTCCTCGGTATGCGCCAACAGGTGGTTGATCTGCGCGACCAGGGGTTCAAGTTCCTCGGGCACCTCGGCGTCCAGATCGCTACGTCGACCTTGCTGCAGTTGCGCTATCTGCTGGCGCACCTGCTCCAACGGGCGCAACGCGCGGCGCACGGTGTAACGTTGAGCGATCAGAATCAGCAGCAGCGCCGCACCGCCCAGGCCGATGCCAACCCACTGCATACGGCGAAAACTCTGCAATATCGGCTGGTAATCCTGAGCCACGCTGATCGACAGGTTCTCGCCATAACGACGGTAATCGGCGCGGTAGATGAGCAGCAACTGCCCCTGCGGACCATCCCCCAGCTCGGCCTGCATGCCCGTGCCATCAGGCTTTAGCAGCTCACGATCCCATAGCGAACGTGAACGCCAAGTACGCTCATCAGCAAAGTCGATGCGAAAGTAATGCCCGGAGAATTGCCGCTGGAACGAGGGATCGAGGCGGCGCTCATCCAGCTGCAAGCCGGACGGACCACGCACCAACGCGGCCAGCAGCCCCTGCGCTTCATCACGCAAACCTTCTTCAAGATAAACGCGCAGACCGCGATCGAAGACCCACAGACTCGCCTGCGCCAGAGCCAATCCAACCAGCAACAGCGTCGCGGCCAGGCCAATACCGAGCCGACGCTGAATGGACCTCAACCCTGCTCTCCGGTAAAGCGGTAACCCTGCCCTCGGCGTGTTTCGATCACGTTGCGACCAAGTTTGCCGCGCAGGCGGTTGACGTGCACCTCGATGACATTGGAGTCGCGCTCGGTCTCGCCATCATAAAGATGGTCGGCCAGATGACTCTTGGACAGGATCTGCCCGGGGTGCAACATGAAATAACGCAGCAGACGAAACTCGGCAGCCGTCAGGTCGATGGCTTCGCCCCCGGAAGTGACGCATTGGCGACTCTCGTCCAGTTGTAAGCCTGCGGCCTCCAGTTGCGGCTGGTTGGCCAGACCATGGGCGCGGCGCAACAGCGCCTGAATGCGCAGCGTCAGTTCCTCTGGGTGGAAGGGTTTGGTCAAGTAGTCGTCGGCACCGGCCTTGAGCCCCTCGATGCGCTCGGCCCACGACCCTCGCGCGCTCAGTACCAGCACGGGTGTCGCCAAGCCAGCGGAGCGCCATTCCTGCAAGGCCACAAGGCCTGGTTTACCCGGTAGCCCCAGGTCGAGAATGATCAAATCATAAGGCTCGCTAGCCCCTTGATACGCCGCATCACGACCATCGGCCAACCAGTCCACGGCATACCCCTGACGCGTCAGACTGGCGGTCAACTCATCAGCCAGGGGTACATGGTCTTCCACCAGCAACAGGCGCATCAGTCGTCTTCCTCATCCTTCAGAATAGTGCCGTTGCGGGCATCCAGTTCGAGTTCACGTACCACACCCGAGGTCGTCAGGATCTCGACTTCATACACCAGCACGCCATCCTCTTCTTCCAGCTCGGCTTCGAGCAGCGTGGAACCGGGGTAGGCATTGCCAATGTGCTGCATCAACTGCTCGAAAGGCATGATGACACCCTCACGCCGCAGGCGCAGCGCCTCATCCTGATCGAGATCGCGCGCAATACCCGGCACGCTGACAAGGCCACTTGCCAGAACCAGCAACAGCGCGGTGGTACGACGAAACTTCATCAATCGTCCTGGTGGTTCTTGAGAATTTTCCCGGTGCTGGCATCCAGCTCCAGGTCCCACTGCACGCCCTGGGCATCGCGCAGCTCGATCTGATAGATATAGCGACCGTATTCGTCTTCCAGCTCGGTTTCTTCGATGCGCGCGCCTGGATGCTGGGCCAGTGCCGCTTCATTGAGCTGTTCGAAGGATTTGATGGTCCCGGCATCACGAAGACGCAGGGCCTCATCCGGGCCGAGATCACGCGCCTGGGCAATGGTAGCGGCGCTGACGAGGGTGGCAAGTGTTGCGAGGCTGATCAATCGTTTCATGGGTTTCTCCAGCAGTGAATCAGTGACTGCCACTCTAGGCCCAGGCACTTAATTCAAGCTGAATTCACTCACGTCATTCACCGCATGAAGTGGCTTGGCCTGCTCACTCAGCCCTCTATAATCGCCTGCTGCGAAAGGAGGCACCGATGAGCGCGATCCACATAAAATCCCCGGCCTTGACTATCAAGGCCGGCCCCAGAGCCTTGGCACGCATTCGCCAGAATGGCCTGAGCCCGGCGGATGTCGGCATCCTGCCTGGCGCGGCAGGCGGGCCCAAGGGCATCGGCATTCAAGGCCTGGATCTCGCACTGTTTGGTGACTGGTTGCTTCGCGCGCCGCGTGAACGCGCGCTGATCGGTGCGTCCATCGGCTCCTGGCGCTTCGCCAGCGCCTGCCTACCAGACCCTGCCGCGGGTATTCGACGACTTGGCGAGCTATATACCTCTCAGCGCTTCGCCAAGGGCGTGAGCATGGCAGACGTATCGAACAGTTGCCGGCAGATGCTCAACGAACTGCTCGCCGATCAGGATGCCGCCATCATCGCCAACCCGCACTATCGTCTGCACGTTGTCGTAGTGAAAAGCCATGGCCTGCTGCAACACGATCATCGCGGCAAACTCAGCCTCGGTCTGTCATCGGTCATCGGCAACAACTTTCTGGCCCGCCAACGCCTTGGCCGTCATTTCGGCCGAGTGATTCTGCACGATGCGCGACAGGTCCCGCCCCTGGCTCAGCTGAGCGACTTCCGCTCCCACTTCCATGCGCTGACCTCGGAGAACCTGCGCCACGCCCTGCTGGCTTCGGGCTCGATCCCCATGGTGATGGAGGCGATTCGTGAGATCCCGGGCCTGGAGCCGGGTGCCTATCGCGACGGCGGCCTGCTCGACTATCACCTCGACCTGCCCTACAACGGCGAAGACATCGTGCTCTATCCGCACTTTACCGATCGCGTGATCCCTGGCTGGTTCGACAAGAGCATGCCTTGGCGCCGCGGCGATCGCACGCGCTTGCAAGACGTACTGCTGCTGGCACCATCACGCGACTACCTGGCGCGCCTGCCGCACGGCAAGCTGCCGGATCGTACCGACTTCAAGCGTTACCTGGGCAATGATGAAGGACGTGAACGCTATTGGCGCCAGGCCATGGCCGAGAGCGCGCGGCTCGGCGACGAATTTCTCGAACTGGTCGAAAGCGGCCGCCTGGCCGAACGCCTGCAGCCACTTTGATGAGCGCACCGGACATAGGCCGCTATCCAGAGCAGACCTGATAAACTGCGCTGCTCAACGCCAACCGGGCTGAATCACTTACGCGAGCGCTGTTCAGTGGAATTGTTCAAAGAGTTCATCTTCGAGGCGGCCCATCGCCTGCCCCACGTACCTGAAGGCCACAAATGCGGCCGCCTGCATGGTCACTCCTTTCGAGCCGCCATTTATATCGAAGGTGAAGTCGACCCCTATACCGGTTGGATTCGTGACTTCTCCGAGATCAAGGCGATTTTCAAACCGATCTACGAGCAGCTCGACCACAACTACCTGAATGACATCCCCGGCCTGGAAAATCCGACCAGCGAGGTGCTGGCCAAGTGGATTTGGCAACAGGTCAAACCGCTTCTGCCGGAGCTGTCGCGCGTACGCATCCATGAAACCTGTACCAGCGGCTGCGAATATCGCGGCGACTGATCCCAGCGCCAAAACACCAAGGGCCACCTTCAAGGTGGCCTTTTTATTTTCCATCGAAAGGTTAAAACCACCGGCTTTCAGCCGGTGAGCTTTAGCGCCACCATGCGGGGCTGGAGGGCAAGCGCATGGATTACAGATACGGCAGTCATACGGTCTACCAGATCGAGTATCACTTTGTTTGGGTGACTAAGTACCGATACAAGGTGCTCAGCGGTGAGGTTGCTGAGCGAGTGCGAGAGCTGGTGAGACAGACGTGCGAAGTATTTGAAATTCGGATTGTGAAAGGTGTGGTGAGCAAGGATCACGTGCATATTCTGGTGAGCAGTCCGCCGAATTTGGCGCCGAGTGAGATCATGAGGCGGATCAAGGGGCGTACGGCGAGCAAGCTTTTCGAGGAGTTTCCCCATCTGAAAAAGCGCTATTGGGGGCAGCATTTTTGGGCTCGCGGGTACTTTTGCGCGACGGTTGGGCAGATGACGGAAGAGATGATCAAGCAGTATCTGGAGCATCATTTTGTACGCGATCCACGAACACCA
>NZ_VRYE01000106.1 GCF_008041835.1 Ectopseudomonas mendocina | reverse complement strand
GGCCCAGGCTGTGTAAAAACGTTGGCATCGACCTTGCTGTGATTTGATGGATTCAAATCAGCGGGGGATGCCGATGAAGCGTTTTATCCAAGGAGAGCATCGAGGCCAAAGCGCGCTGCTTCCCGAGAGCCTGGATGACTATGTGGCGGACACCAACCCGGTGCGGGTGGTCGATGTTTTCGTCGATGAGCTCGACCTTGGCCAACTGGGTTTCGAGGGGGTCGTCCCGGCTGAAACAGGTCGGCCCGCATACCATCCTGCTGACCTGCTGAAGATCTACATCTACGGTTACCTTAACCGCATCCAGTCCAGTCGACGTCTCGAACGCGAGGCTCAGCGCAACGTTGAGTTGATGTGGCTTACCGGACGCTTGATGCCGGACTTCAAAACCATCGCCAACTTCCGCAAGGATAACGGCAAGGCAATCCGCGGCGTCTGTAGGCAGTTCGTGGTGCTGTGCCAGCAGCTTGGCCTGTTTTCTGAAGCGCTGGTGGCCATCGATGGCAGCAAGTTCAAGGCGGTCAATAACCGCGACCGCAATTTCACCAGCGCCAAGCTTCAGCGGCGAATGGAGGAGATCGAGTCCAGCATCAACCGTTACCTGACCGCACTGGATACCGCTGATCGCCAGGAACCTGCCGTGGCGCAGGTCAAAGCAGAACGCCTCCACGACAAGATCGCGACCTTGAAAACTAAGCTGAAGGAACTCAAGGACATCGAAGTACAGCTCAACGAAACACCGGACAAACAGATCTCCCTGACCGATCCCGATGCCCGCTCAATGAGGACGCGTGGCACCGGCATGGTCGGCTACAACGTGCAGGCGGCGGTCGACGCGAAGCACCACCTGATCGTGACGCATGAGGTCACGAACGACGGAGTCGATCGAGACCAACTGAGCGCCATGGCCAAACAGGCGCGAGAGGCCATGGGTGTTGAGAAGCTATCGGCGGTCGCAGACAGAGGCTATTTCAAAGGCGAAGAAATCCTGGCGTGCCATGAGGCTGGCATCACCGTTTTCGTACCCAAGACGCTGACCTCGGGAGCGACAGCGGCTGGCCGTTTCGGCAAAGGTGATTTCATCTATGACGCAGCCACGAACGAGTATCGATGCCCGGCAGGGGAAAGCCTGACCTGGCGGTACTCAAGCATCGAGAAAGGACTGAAGCTGCACCGCTACTGGAGTTCGCACTGCCAGGGTTGTGCGCTGAAAGAGCACTGTACGCCGAGCCCACAGCGCCGGGTGAGCCGCTGGGAGCATGAGGCTGTGCTTGAGGCGATGCAGACCCGCCTGGATCAAGCGCCCGAGATGATGCGGATCCGTCGCCAAACGGTCGAGCACCCGTTCGGCACGCTGAAATCCTGGATGGGTGCCACCCATTTCCTCACCAGAACGCTCGACCGGGTGAGCACCGAGATGAGCCTCCATGTGCTCGCCTACAACCTCAAGCGCGTATTGAGCTTGCTGGGCAGCGGCGCCCTGATGGCAGCGATAAAGGCCTGAGACCTGTTTTACGAGTCCTGCCGTCCTCCAGCAGGCGCACCGAAGCCTAAAATGCCACACAATCAGGAATCACCGAATACGCCTGATTGGTGCCTCCGGCGGCCTTCTGGACACTTAGAAAATCCCCCGGCAGTTGATTGCCATCGCTTGCTGCGTTTTTACACGGTCTGGGCCAGAAGCAGCCTGTCGCGTCAGTGGCCTCACAGCCAAATGGGGCTCTCAGAGACGCTAGCCAAGCCAGGCTGTACAAAGTTTAAGTTTTAGTGTTTGGCGCTTCACCCGGCTACAAAAAATCCTGCACACCCTAGAATCTGGGGCATTAGCATTATGAATCCTCCATGTAGCGTCCTACTGCACCAGAGAGGCCCATAAATTGGGGCTTTCAGCCATTCACTGCTCCAGAGCTTTTCAAAAAAAGCTACCGATGTATTCACCTTTCCTGTTTACGTCATGTGCCTCACAAGCTAGTTTAGCGGTGCTGGCACTATGCCGATGCATGGATGATCCTGAGGTCATGGATGCCCCTATCAAACTCTACAAGCTTACGGGTGTATGCAATGCATACGCTCTTAATCTGCTTGTGTTAAAAAACTAATATATTTGGAGTGAATATGGATTGGGGTGCTGCATTAAAAATTGGCGGGCCTTCTGTTTTGGCCTCTTTCGTGTTCTCGCAGCTAATAATTGCCTATCTTGAAAGAGCTGAGTTAATAAAGTCCAGCTTGCTGCTTAATATCATACTCTTGTTAGTTATTTTCATTTTTTGCTCATTTATGGGCTGGCTTTGGCTAAGCTCTAAAAGTTCGAAGCCTACCGAGTCCGGAGTTCTTGATAATGAGATAAACGGGAACGAGGTCGAAAACTCGATGAAAGTTGGTGAAGGCCAGAATGTTGAAAGGAACGAGATAAATGATAATAAGGTGAAAGGAGATCTTGTTGTGGGTGGCAAAGAGTAGTGCTATGACTGATAAGCAAAGCACTGCGATGGTGGTCTCGAATAATACAATATCCAATAATGATGTCGGTGGATCGCTATATGTTGGTTCGACGGTTGTAAATCTGCCGACGTTTGATATCAAGGTGGGCGCGGAAACTCTAAGAGGGCTTATTGAGCAGCATAAACGCCTCCAAGAGGATGATCCTGTCTATCAAATGGTTCTTGAGGAATTGGAGAGCAAAATTAGGAATGCTCCGTCACGATCAGTAATAGGCTTGGCGGGGAAGCTTGAAGCAGCTGGACGTCAGGTGTATTTGCAAGAGGCTTTGCTTTCCAGTCAGAAGGCAGTGAAAATAATAGCAAGATTTCAACATGTCAAAGCTTATCAGATAATTTTTAATCATCTTCTTGGCCTGATTCTTACAAGGTTTAACTCTCATATTCTTCCTTTGTTGAGGTCTGGCTGTGATGATGTGACAATTAGGACGGCCATTAACTCCACAATTATTGAGCCCTTGTATGCTGAGGTTGGGCTGGCTGGTGGATTTGTTGCTAGCGACGTTGTGGAAGGTATGCTCTATTTTCTGACTGAAAAATGTCATGTGGAGTGGGTTTGATGGTTATTTATCACCCTGCTTACGACGTACATCATTGCTCTTATAGATTGCTTCATGTTCTCAGTCGTGTTGATGAGGGGCGCGTTTCTCTCGACTCTTTACGTCTGATCGATTTTTATTATGTGTACCCTCATTTGTTGAAGCGTGTTGATTTGCCGCGTGCCCTTAAAAAATATTCTGCATCAATTTCCGCTGTTGCGGAGCCATTTGAGATAACCCCTAATCCCAGGGGGTTGTTTTTTGACTTGGCCAGGATTCAGGACTCTGCATTGGTTGCGTTGGAACAAAAGTCTATCCTATCGACCTCGGTTTCATCTGTGGCTTTGCGGGCGGAGAGTATTCCAGTCTCATTAAAGGAGCATTTTGAACTGGACGATTTCTCTCAGTCAGCTTTTTTTAAAGCGCTCGTTGGAGTATTTCCGACGCTGAAACTGGATGGCGCTAACGGCTTTAAAAGTCGTAGCGGTCTTATGGAGTATCGCTATGGGTAATTCGACTTTATTTGTAGAGCGGTTGGTCGTCAGGAAATCTGGCGGGAGCGTTTATGATGAGCGTTTTCATCGAGGGATAAATGTTATTCGAGGTGATCACTCAGTTGGTAAGACAACAATTTTGGAGTTGTTGTTCTATGTCTTGGGTGGGGAAATTAAAGAAAATCAATGGTTATATCCGGCGGATAAGTGTGACTGCATAATTTGTCAGCTAAGTATCAACGGAAAAACGTTTACGATAAAGCGAGATATCGAGAAGGGGAAGGTTCCTCCAATCTCCATTAGATCTGGAGCATTTGAGAGTGATGGTGCAGAGTTTGAGGCCTGGGGGAGTTATGGGGCTCGTCGAAGTGAAGAACGAATGTCTTTTTCGCAAAAGTTTTTTGAGCTCTTAGGGTGGGAGGGGCATAAGACGGAGGACTATGCCAATCTTACTATGCACCAGACTTTACGTTTCTTATATGTGGATCAAGAAACGGCATCGACAAAGATATTTAGGGCAGAAGATAACCCGCGTGCGGATAGTGAAGGTACTCGACTTGCGATTGCAGAGTTCTTGCTAGGGTTGGATAACCTTGATACTCACCAGATGCGGCAAGAGCTTTTAATTGCGGAACGCGAATTTGAGCGGATTTCTTCTGATCTGCTAGCAATGTACAGAATATTGGGGGAAGACTCTTCCGTAACGCTACGGTCTCTGCAGCAAAGCATTGCTAGTAATATGGGCGAAATAGTGCGTCTTAGAGAAGCACCTCCTGATGTAGATGTTTCTAGTGATGTTAAGGCTTTTCGTGATGTGGAGTATAAAAGAATAAAGTCTGATGTTGAGTTATATAACAAGCAGTTGCAGCGATTTCATGAGGATTTGCTTTCTGTTAGTGGGGAAATTGTTGACTGCGAGTTGTTCGATAGATCTTTAAAGCAAAGACGGAAGGCTTTGCTTGACTCTCGGGTCGCTCACGACTCAATAGGATTTTTGCGCTACTCGCAATGTCCTTGCTGTTTAAGTGAAATAAAAGAGGCTGAACAGCCTTCTTCTGAGGAGGTTTGCCACCTCTGCAAATCTCCTATTGCGAAAGTCGAGCAAGTATCTAATTATATGGAGCTGCTTAACGAGCTTGATTTTCAGATAAATAGTAATTCTAGGGTTTTGCAGGACTTGCTTGAGCATAAACTAGGGATAGAAGCAGCGATTTCTGTTGCATCGATGAACTTGGCGAATGCTCAAAGTAAGCTTTCTGAAAGGCTCTGTCTGCGTTGGCTGTTGCAGTGGTCTAATCTGATTCGTGATCTTTCCAGCATGAGGGATTTATCATGAAAGCAGTTCGGTTTTCG
>NZ_VRYE01000105.1 GCF_008041835.1 Ectopseudomonas mendocina | reverse complement strand
CATGAGAAATCCGGGCTAGGCCATCGTGCGATATTGTTGTATTACCCCATTTATATTTATCTCATATATATGCTTTGGGTACCTTGCGTCACACCATCTAAAGGCGCGAGAGCGATAGAATAAACTATGAAATGCGGGAGGGTCTTTTGAGTAAGCTTCTTTTTGTTCACGATCATATTTTTACTTTGGCAGGCAACAGTATCTATTCCTCTGGTGCATTTCCGAGTTGGGCATGGGATAGGTACTTGACCAGCTTTTCTAGTGTTACGGTTGCAGCTCGATCAAAGGAATATTTTGGGGATGTCAGTACCCTTAAAATTGATCGAAGTGAGAAAGATGGAGTGGAGTTCGTATTTCTTGAAAGCATTTCAACCTTGCGAGACCTTGTTACAGGCGGAGGAGAAACGGGACGAAAGCTCAAGGAGCTAGTAGCTGCTCATGATGCTGTGGTAGTAAGGTTAAGTAGTGAGCTGGGGCTTTTAGCATTGAAATATGCGGTAACTCTAAAAAAGAAAGTTGTAGTAGAGTTGGTTGACTGTCCGTGGGATTCATATTGGAATTATGGCGGGGTGGCTGCGAAACTTTATGCTCCTCTTATAACAAGGCGTGTCAGAAGTGCAGTAAGAAAGGCAGATGGCGTGCTCTATGTTACTCAGTCTTTCTTGCAAAATCGGTATCCGTGCCGTCATGGTGCGCTAACAGTCGCATGCTCAAATGTAAATATACAAAATATAGATGAAGCTGTGTTGCTTAGACGGTTGGAAAAAATTCAAGTTAGAAAAGATATTGTTAAAGTCTCCCCAGTCATCGGCCAGATAGCTAGCTTGACGGGAAGGTTTAAAGGTATTCAGATTATGCTGGAAGTCATTCCGGAACTGATAAAAACCTACCCCGGTTTGAAATATAAGGTTTTAGGCGCAGGTGATCCTAAACCATTTCTATTAAGAGCTGAGTCTCTCGGCATTTCAGATCACGTCGAGTTCTGTGGAACAGTTCCCTCGGGTGTGCCCGTTCTGAATTGGCTAGATAATATCGATTTGTATGTGCATCCTAGCCTAAAAGAGGGGCTTCCAAGGGCGGTGATTGAAGCCATGTCACGGGGCTGCCCCGTAGTCGCAACCTCCGTTGCCGGGACACCAGAGTTGCTTTCGAGCAAGTTCCTTGCAAAGCCCAAGAGCAAAAAAGAATTATTAGAAAGAATATTGTTTGTTCTTTCTGGTTCTTGTGATCTTGCTCAGGCGGCAAGAGAAAATTTTAATAAGTCCAAGGAATATTCTTCTTCTCTTTTAGAAAGTAGAAGGTCAGAGTTTTGGGCAGCGTTTGCTGGGAGAGTATATGAAAATAATGTACCTCGTTGATAATAATCTAGGGACTGTTGGTGGTGAGCAAGAGTCTACAAAGATAATAATTAAAGGCATGATAGCAAATGGAGTGGATGTATCTGTTGTGCAGCCTGGAGCTCACGATGAGAGTATTCCGAAATCTTCTCAGGTTTACCTCGTTAAAGACGACAGGCTAAAAAAGGTTTTTAAAAACCCACTTCTATTTATCTATTATTTTTTCCGTGTTTTTGGATGCGTTCGATCATTTGATCCAAGGGTCATCCATACTCAGGCGCAAGTTAGTTTTTTTATTATTTCTTTGGGGCGGATGCTGAAGCTAGTCCCTAAGCATATAGTTTTTATTCATACTGAGAGAGGGATTTATACTAAATATAATGCCTTTTTTAGACTTGCTTTCATGTTTTTCATGCGGCAGTTAAATGCTCTTGTTTGTACAACTGAAGCTAATAAGGATATGTGGTCAGAAGCTCTTTCTAGGCTTAATCGCGATATCGATATTAGTGTTATACACAATACGGCGGGTGCAAGTTATATTTCAAGTGGCGAAAAGTCGTTTGACGACAACGTGTTAGCGTTAGGTTTTGCAGGTAGGTATTGTGATTGGAAAAACTGGCCTCTTGCTGAAGAGGTGCTTTGTAGCCTTTTTACTAAAACCCCTAAACTTCAGGCTAATATGGCAATTGGATGTTTGGATCAATCTTCCCTTGACTCCACGCAGGCGATGTTTTGTAGGCTCAAGGCCTTGATGGGGGATAAATTTGATGGCGTTATTAACATGCCATCTTCCAAGATGATAGATTTCTATAAGAATATAGACTTCTTTATATTGACGTCTTGGCCGGGAGCAGAGTCATTTGGTCGGACGGTGGTAGAAGCGATGAGTTTCGGTTGTGTTGTTTTCGTTACGGAAGGCGGAGGGCCACCGGAGGTTATTGGAGACCCATATTTTGTATTTAAAGATATTGATGAGCTTGTAGAGAAAATCTTGACTATTTCGAGAAACAAATCACTTGCATTAACTATCTCAGAAAAAAATATAAATAGAGCTCATGGCTATTATTCACTGAGTTCTAATATACAAAGGCATCTTGATCTATATGGGTTGGGGGGGTATGAAAAATATTGTAGCTGAGTTAGGGTACCAAGTCAGGTATGGTCTACCTATCTGGTTTTTCACATTGATTACATCGTGGCTTCCTGATGTTGGTCCAATAATGAGATTTAGGGGCGCGGTGATATCTGTTTTTTTACCTGGGTTCCCGAAAAGGTT
Organism: Ectopseudomonas mendocina; assembly: GCF_008041835.1. GTDB lineage: Bacteria > Pseudomonadota > Gammaproteobacteria > Pseudomonadales > Pseudomonadaceae > Aquipseudomonas. The sequence goes on along the minus strand of NZ_VRYE01000105.1, from coordinate 1,964 downwards.
GTCTTTGGCTAGGGATGTAACATTCCTAGCAGCTAATAAAATTATTATTGGTAAGGATGTTTTTATTGCGAAAGGGGTTTGGATAAATGGTATTGGTGGGGTAAGTCTTGGTGATGAGGTTGTCATGGCCCCTTACGTGGTTATGTCTTCAAATAATCATGGTTTTAAAGACGGATCAGTAAGATTTGGTGGTGGCCATCCGGCACCAATAATTATTGGTAAGGGCTCTTGGGTGGCCGCTCATGCTGTTGTTGCTGCTGGAGTAACAATAGGTGAAGGCAACCTCATCGCAGCAAATTCAGTTGTAGTGAGGGATACTGCTAAGAACTCTGTAATTGCGGGTGTTCCAGGGAAGCTTGTGAAGGAACGAGTAGATAACCCTTCTCATATAACAAATAAACACCAAGCTGGCTGATTAAACAATGCTTCACAGTAGCGGAGCGTCAACAGGACTATCAGATTTTCAATGGCTGAAATTATACTGACCGGAGCAAGCGGTTTCATTGGCTCGAAATTGTTTTTCGAGCTCAAGCGCGGCATCAGCTTCCAAGTTGCCGGGTTGTGCCGCCGTTTGCCACAAGACGCGAATGACACAGGGCTCTACCCTGTGGGGGATTTGCAGCAGGCTGACCTCTCTGCCTTACTTCCTGGTGTGGATGTGCTGATCCACACTGCAGCTCGCGCCCATATTATGAAGGACGAAGTAGCTGACCCATTGGAAGAGTATCGCCATGTCAATGTGGAGGGTACGCTGAATTTGGCGCGTCAGGCTGCGGCTGCAGGAGTAAGGCGATTTATTTTTATCAGTACTATTAAGGTGAACGGTGAGTCGACCGTTAACGGGCAAGCTTACTCCGCTTATGATACTCCTGCTCCCGAAGATGCCTATGGTCTGTCCAAGCTGGAAGCCGAACAGGGCTTGATGCAACTAGCTGCCGAGACAAAAATGGAAGTGGTGATCATCCGCCCGCCATTAGTATACGGGCCGGGAGTCAAGGGTAATTTTGCCAGCATGATCAAGTTGGTCGAAAAGGGATTACCACTGCCTCTTGGTGGTATCCACAACAAGCGCTCGCTGGTTGGTATCGATAATCTGGTTGATCTGATCATCCGTTGCATTGATCATCCCGCTGCCGCTAATCAGGTATTCCTGGCCGGTGATGGTGAAGATTTGTCCACGACTGAGCTGCTGCGTGGCGTGGGCAAGGCTATGGGCAAGCCGGCACGGCTGATTCCAGTGCCGGCAGGTTTGTTACAGTTCGGCGCGACCTTGCTGGGTAAAAAGGCCATGGCTCAGCGGCTGCTGGGCTCGTTGCAGGTGGATATCAGCAAAACCTGCGAACTGCTGGATTGGAAGCCGCCTTACACGGTTGAAGAAGGGCTGCGGCGCTGCTTTAAGCGTTCCAATTGATCTTTGAATGGTGAGTTCGTGATTCGTCTGTTTGATGTTCTGTTTGCTTTGCTGGGGCTGGTGTTCGGTTTCCCTGTCCTGCTACTGATCTATGTGCTGGGTCTTTTCGATACAGGATCGCCATTATTTCGTCAGGAGCGGGTGGGGCAGCACCAGAAACCTTTTACTCTGGTGAAATTTCGAACGATGACGGTAGATACTGCCTCGGTTGCCAGTCATCTTGCGTCCAGTGCATCTATAACTCGGCTTGGTGCTTTTTTGCGCAAGACCAAGCTCGACGAGTTGCCGCAACTTTGGAACGTACTCAAGGGCGAGATGAGCCTGGTCGGGCCTCGTCCTGGCCTGTTCAATCAGGAGGAGCTGACGGCTGAGCGGGCCAAGCGTGGTATCTACAGCGTTCGCCCAGGTATCACGGGGCTGGCTCAAGTTAGCGATATCGATATGTCAACGCCCAAGCTTTTAGCGGAAATAGATCAGAAAATGATCCAGAGCCTGTCAGTGGCGGATTATTTCAAGTACATCTTTATGACGGTGGCAGGGAAGGGGGCGGGGG
>NZ_VRYE01000104.1 GCF_008041835.1 Ectopseudomonas mendocina | reverse complement strand
CGGGGTTTATGGAGCGCTTACTTCTTTTGGTTCTTCGCATAGTTTTAGTTGGCACCGGACTGGCAAGTTTGTGTGTTCTTTTGCGCTATTTATATCCGGGCAAAGATCATTGGCGTGTCGAACTTTCGTCTTGGTTTCGCCCCTTACGGGCGAGTCACTTTCTCTTGCTTGCCCAAGAGAAAGTGACCAAAGAGAAGGGCACCCCGACATCCGGCCCCGGCTGCGCCGGGGTTCCCTCGTTCCATCACCGCTCCAGGGGCACGCCGTGAAGGGCCATCCCTGGCCCATCACGACTCTCGCGCCATCCATGTCGCTCAACCCCTTACGCGGCGATTCCACTCGGCCTCCTGAAGGGGCATGGGCGTCGTCTGTACCATCGCAGTGAAGAGCAAAGGCAAAGCACAGACACCGTTAATTTCAATTTTGCGAAGATTACGCAAGCTCGCGGTCCGGTCCCCTTCAGGAGGCCGAGTGGAGGTGTTGCGTAGGGGAGCGAGCCGCATGGATGCGGCGAGAGGCTTAATGGGCCGGGGATGGCCCATGTAAGCCGGCCCCCGGAGCAGCACCGGAGCGAGGGGAGTTTCGCGTAGCGAAACCCGGATGTCGGGGTGCCCTTCTTTGGCACACCTTTCTTGGGCAAGCAAGAAAGGTGTGGCGCCCGTAAGGGGCGCAACCCAGACGCTCAGCACGCGCGCTAATGGATAGTGCTAAGCCCGTGAGCAATACGCACACAAACTTGCCAGACCGGTGTCAAACGTATCCTCCCCGCAAAAACACAAAGACTGTTTCCTACCCGCCCCCGCCGGATGCTGCACCGTTCGCCAGGAGATGCGAGCATTCGCAATCGATCTTTGACAAGCATTCTCATTAACATTAGTATCTGACTCATCGAACTGAACCACCAAGACGAGCCTTGCTTATGTACGTCTGCCTCTGTGAAGGTGTCACCGATACGCAAATCCGCAATGCGGTCTACGAGGGCTGCTGCAGCTATCGTGAAGTGCGCGGCACACTCGGCATCGCCAGCCAGTGCGGCAAGTGCGCGTGCCTGGCCAAGCAGGTCGTGCGCGAAACCATCGCCGAAGTCCAGAGCAGCCAAGCCTCGCTGGCCTACCCTGCAGGCTTTGTCGCTGCCTGAACCTGACCCGCACATAAAAAACGGATTGTACAATCCGGTTCTTTTCGTCTCGCAGAAAGCCTCGATGCATCCTGTAGGCTACAGGCTGTCACGCTCCAGGTGGTCGAGGTCCACCGCTTCACCCGGCTTGGCGTGCAGCCTGGCACGAATATCCTCGAAGATCACATCGTACTCGGCATGCGCCCGCATGATCGGGCTATGGTTGGGCGGCAAGCCATGCTTGGCCACCAGACGTGAGATCACGCTGGCGAAGTTGAAGGCGGTATCGCGGTGCATGTCAAAGACCTCCTCGAAGGCCTTGCCGTCGATCTCGCCGAGCAGACGCCCGTGCAACATCGGTCCCTCCCGCGGGTCCTTGCGCACCTCATAATAGAAATCGATGCTGTAACCGGGTTGTCCGCCCAGACCAGGCGGATTGCTGCGATGCAGGTGACCAGGTTCGAACATGGCGCTCTCTCCTCTGCCGTAACGCCGCTTGGTGCGTCCTGAAGGAGCACCCGAAGAGCGCTAGCCCGCTACTTCCAACCCTGCATGCGCCATTTCAGTGCAGAGTCAAATCCCCTGCCCTTTCCTGGACCAGCACCCAGGGGGCGACCACGACTGCCCACAACTGGGGGTCACGCGCGAGCAGATCCTCGGCACGGGAATCTTCGAGCTTGCACAACAGGCCTTGGTTCATCCATTGCGCAACTCGGGCCTGATCGTTCTCGGCCACAGCATGCGCGACCGCCACCAGATCCTGACTACCCTCGACCCAGAGCAACGCACCACGGGCAAAGAATGGCTGCAGTTCCTGCCAGCGAATCGGTGCCGTTTCACCGAGCAGCTTGGCATAGAGGGTGCTAGATTGATCCGTCATGGCGTATCCCGTGTCGATGGCGTTGAATGCAGGCGCGCAATGATAGCGCTGGCAACTGTGCTGGCAACCGCACGACGCTCGCCAGCCGACCCAGGCCACGCCGTTTTTCTATACATTCCTTGCAATATGGCGACAACCCCGCGTTTCGCCTCCAGCTGCCGGCTTTTCAAGGCGCAAATCCGCGCTCTACACTGTTCCGGTACAGTTGCCGGAGGCATTACCGGGGTCAAAGAACCTGGTTCTGCAGCTTCGGCCGCAAGAACTACAACAACGAAAAACATAAGAGTGGAGCACTCATGAACAAGGCTAAGCAGATTTCCAAGCTGTTCGCGGCAATGGCACTGGCGGGGGCGGCCAGCTATTCGATGGCGGCCGATAACATCAAGATCGGCCTGGCCGGTCCGGTGACCGGTGCCGTCGCTCAGTACGGTGAGATGCAATTCATCGGCGCCAAGATGGCCATTGAGCAGATCAACAAGGCCGGCGGCGTGAACGGCGCCCAGCTCGAAGGCGTGGTCTACGACGACGCATGCGATCCGAAACAAGCCGTTGCCGTTGCCAACAAGATCGTCAACGACGGCGTCAAGTTCGTGGTTGGCCACCTGTGCTCCAGCTCCACTCAGCCGGCTTCCGACATCTACGAAGACGAAGGCATCCTGATGATCACCGCGGCTTCTACCAGCCCGGACATCACCGCTCGTGGCTACGAGCTGGTCTTCCGCACCATCGGCCTGGACAGCCTGCAAGGCCCGACCGCCGGCAACTTCATTGCCGACCACATCAAGCCGAAAACCGTTGCCGTCATCCATGACAAGCAGCAGTACGGCGAAGGCATCGCCACTGCGGTCAAGCAGACCCTGGAAGGCAAAGGTGTGAAAGTCGCCATGTTCGAAGGCATCAACGCCGGCGACAAGGACTTCTCCGCGCTGATCGCCAAGCTCAACCAGGCCGGTGTCGATTTCGTCTACTACGGCGGCTACCACCCGGAACTGGGCCTGCTGCTGCGCCAAACCAAGGAGCGCGGCCTGAACGTCAAGTTCATGGGTCCTGAAGGCGTGGGTAACAAGGAAATCTCGGCCATCGCCGGCCCGGCTTCCGAAGGCCTGCTGGTCACCCTGCCGAAATCCTTCGACCAGGATCCGAAGAACCAGGCGCTGGTCGAGGCATTCAAGGCCAAGAACGAAGACCCGAGCGGTCCGTTCGTGTTCCCGGCCTACGCTGCCGTTCAGGTCATCGCCGAAGGCATCGAGAAAGCCGGCGACACCGACACCGCCAAGGTCGCAGAAGCTCTGCGTTCCAACAGCTTCGACACCCCCACTGGCACCCTGGCCTTCGACGAGAAGGGCGATCTGAAGGACTTCAGCTTCGTGGTGTACGAGTGGCATCAGGACGGCACCAAGTCCGAAGCCAAGTAAGCTTCCCGTCTGAGCCAAAGCCCACTGCCTCCAGCAGTGGGCTTTGTTTATTAGAAGAATTCCGGCCTCGCGCTGCGCCACAAGCGCCGCTTTACGCAAGCGCCCAGGAGTTAGGCAATGCCTGATCTTTATCACTATCTACAGCAGCTGCTCAATGGCCTGACCATTGGCAGTACCTATGCCCTGATCGCCATCGGCTACACCATGGTCTACGGCATCATCGGCATGATCAACTTCGCCCATGGCGAGGTTTACATGATTGGCTCCTACATAGCCTTCACCGTGATTGCCGGCCTTGCCATGTTCGGCCTGGAAGCCGTGCCCTTCGTGATGATCGCGGCCTTCGCCGCCACCATGATCGTCACCAGCGCCTACGGTTACAGCATCGAACGGGTGGCCTATCGCCCCCTGCGCGGTGGAAACCGCCTGATCCCACTGATCTCCGCGATCGGTATGTCGATTTTCCTGCAGAACGCCGTGTTGCTTTCGCAGGACTCCAAGGACAAGGCCATCCCCAGCCTGCTGCCGGGCAACTTCATCCTTGGTGAAAGCGCCGCCAATGGCGTGGTGGTGTCCTACATGCAGGTGCTGATCTTCATCGTCACCTTCGTCACCATGATCGCGCTGACCCTGTTCATCTCCCGCTCACGCTTGGGCCGCGCCTGCCGCGCCTGCGCCGAAGACCTGAAGATGGCCAACCTGCTCGGCATCAATACCAACAACATCATCGCCCTGACCTTCGTCATCGGCGCGGCGCTGGCTGCCATCGCCTCGGTGCTGCTGGGCATGAACTACGGCGTGATCAACCCGCACCTGGGCTTCCTCGCCGGCATCAAGGCCTTCACCGCCGCGGTACTCGGCGGCATCGGCAGCATCCCGGGCGCAGTACTTGGTGGCCTGCTGCTGGGTGTGGCCGAAGCCTTCGGCGCCGATATCTTCGGCGATCAATACAAGGACGTGGTGGCGTTCAGCCTGCTGGTGCTGGTGCTGCTGTTCCGTCCCACCGGCATCCTTGGCCGCCCGGAGGTGGAAAAGGTATGAGCCCCACCACCATCAAGAGCCTCAAATCCGCGATTTTCAGCGCCCTGCTGGTGCTGATCATCTCCTACCCGGTCCTGGGCCTGAAGCTGACCACCGTGGGCATCAGCCTGCGTGTCGAAGGCGCTACCGCCTTCGAACTCTGGTGCATCGGTGGTGCTGCTGCGCTGGTCTTCCTCTGGCAACTGCTGCGTGACCAACTGACCCCGGCCTGGGCCAAACTGCCCAAGCTGCCAAGTGGTTCCGGGCAAATTGGCAACTTCCTCACCCTGCCCTCCACCCAGCGCTGGATCATTCTGGCCATGGTCATGGTGGCGCTGGTGTGGCCGTTCTTCGCCAGCCGCGGCGCGGTGGACATCGCCACGCTGATCCTGATCTACGTGATGCTCGGCCTGGGCCTGAACATCGTGGTCGGCCTCGCCGGTCTGCTCGATCTGGGTTACGTCGGCTTCTACGCCGTCGGTGCCTACAGCTACGCGATCCTGGCGCACTACTTCGGCCTGGGTTTCTGGATCTGCCTGCCGCTGGCCGGCATGATGGCGGCGCTGTTCGGCTTCCTGCTGGGCTTCCCGGTACTGCGCCTGCGCGGTGACTACCTGGCCATCGTGACCCTCGGCTTTGGCGAGATCATCCGTATCCTGCTGCGCAACCTGACCGACCTGACCGGTGGCCCCAACGGCCTGAGCATCGCCAACGAGAACAAGCCGACCCTGTTCGGTCTGTCCTTCGAGCGCCGTGTGCCGGCCGATATGCCGACCTTCCATGGCTACTTCGAGATTGCCTACAACTCGCAGTACAAGGTGATCTTCCTCTATCTGATCGCCCTGCTGCTGGTGCTGCTGACCCTGTTTCTGGTCAACCGCCTGCTGCGCATGCCGATCGGCCGTGCCTGGGAAGCCTTGCGTGAAGACGAGATCGCCTGCCGCGCGCTGGGCCTGAACCCGACCGTGATCAAGCTTTCGGCCTTCACCATCGGTGCCAGCCTGGCCGGTTTCGCCGGTAGCTTCTTCGCCGCGCGTCAGGGCCTGGTGACACCGGAGTCGTTCACCTTCATCGAGTCGGCGATGATCCTCGCCATCGTCGTGCTGGGTGGCATGGGCTCACAGCTGGGCGTGATCCTCGCGGCCATCATCATGGTGATGCTGCAGGAAATGCGTGAGCTGAGCGAGTACCGCATGCTGTTCTTCGGTCTGGTCATGATCTTCATGATGATCTGGCGCCCGCAAGGGTTGCTGCCGATGCAACGTCCCCACCTGGAGCTGAAGCGATGAGCCGCACGATTCTCGAAGTAAGCGGCCTGTCCATGCGTTTCGGCGGCCTGCTGGCCGTCAACGGGGTGGGCCTGAACGTCAAGGAAAAGCAGGTGGTCTCGATGATCGGCCCGAACGGCGCCGGCAAGACCACCGTATTCAACTGCCTGACCGGCTTCTACCAGCCGAGCTCCGGCAGCATCCGTCTGAACGGTGAGGCGATCGAGGGCCTGCCGGGCCACAAGATCGCCCGCAAGGGTGTGGTACGGACCTTCCAGAACGTGCGCCTGTTCAAGGACATGACGGCAGTGGAGAACCTGCTGGTGGCCCAGCACCGCCACCTGAACACCGGCTACCTGGCCGGTCTGTTCAAGACCCCTGCATTTCGCCGCAGTGAACGCGAGGCCATGGAATACGCTGCGTACTGGCTGGAGCAGGTCGACCTGGTGGACTTCGCCAACCGCAGTGCCGGCACCCTGGCCTACGGTCAGCAACGCCGCCTGGAAATCGCCCGCTGCATGATGACGCGCCCGAGCATCCTGATGCTCGACGAGCCAGCTGCGGGCCTCAACCCGCGCGAGACCGAAGATCTCAAGGCGCTGATCGGCATGCTGCGCGACCAGCACAATGTCACCGTGCTGCTGATCGAGCACGACATGAAGCTGGTGATGAGCATTTCCGACCACATCTACGTGATCAACCAGGGCACTCCCCTGGCCGACGGCACGCCGGACGACATCCGCAACAACCCGGACGTGATCAAAGCCTATCTGGGGGAGGCGTAATCCATGCTGAGTTTCAACAACGTCTCAACCTTCTACGGCAAGATCCAGGCCCTGCACGACGTCAGCATCGACGTGCAGAAAGGCGAGATCGTCACCCTGATCGGCGCCAACGGTGCCGGCAAGTCGACCCTGCTGATGACGCTGTGCGGCAACCCGCGCGCCACCAGCGGCAGCATCCGTTACCAGGGTGAAGAACTGGTGGGCATGGATACCCCGGAGATCATGCGCAAGAGCATCGCCATCGTGCCGGAAGGCCGTCGCGTGTTCGCCCGCCTGACCGTCGAGGAAAACCTGGCCATGGGCGGCTTCTTTGGCGACAAGGCGGACAATCAGGAGCAACTGGACAAGGTCCTGCACCTGTTCCCGCGCCTGAAGGAGCGCTTCGCCCAGCGTGCCGGCACCATGAGCGGTGGCGAACAGCAGATGCTCGCCATCGGCCGTGCCTTGATGAGCAAGCCCAACCTGCTGCTGCTCGACGAGCCGTCGCTGGGTCTGGCGCCGATCATCATCCAGCAGATCTTCGACATCATCGAGCAACTGCGCAAGGACGGGGTGACCGTGTTCCTGGTCGAGCAGAACGCCAACCAGGCGCTGAAGCTGGCTGATCGCGGTTATGTGCTGGAGAACGGCCACATCGTCATGCGTGGCAGCGGCGAAGAGTTGCTCAACGACCCCAAGGTACGCGACGCCTACCTCGGCGGCTAAGCGCACCCTGTGACATCGGAACCGCCCTTCGGGGCGGTTTCTTTTTAGCTGCGGGAGTGCAACGCTCCACATTGGATCGCCCGCAAGCGGGCTCCTACACACAGCAAGACCAGCGCCTCCTGTAGGAGCCGGCTGGCCGGCGATCATGGCGTGCTGGCGAACTCTTAAGCGAATATTTCCGCCCTCTTGCGTTAGATATGCCAGGTATTAGTCTCGATGACTCTGCCCTCGCGAGCCTCGTTCATGCGCAAGCCTCTGCTTCTGCTACTGGCCATCTCCCTGTTGTTGAGTGCCTGCAGCCGTGTCGACCTGGCCTATCGCAACCTCGATTGGCTGATTCCCTGGAAGCTGGGCGACTACGTGGCACTGACCCGCAAGCAGAGCGCCTGGCTCAAACCCCAGCTGCAGGAGCATCTGGCCTGGCACTGCAGTGTCGAGCTGCCGCGTTATCTCGACTGGCTGCAACGCAGTCAGCAGGCATTGAACAACCGTGACAGCGAGCTGATGGCCAGCCAGTTGGCTGATGTTGAACAGGCCATGCAGCGCCTCGCCGTGGAGATCACGCCCAGTACCATCACACTGCTGCGTGGCCTCAGTCCACGTCAGGTCGAGCAGTTGGTGACGGCCATGGACGAGCAGAATGCCAAGCTACGCGAGGAGTTTCTCGAGCCGCCACTGGCCGAGCAGATCAGTAACCGTGCCGAACGTATGGAAAAACGTCTGCAACCCTGGTTCGGCAAGCTGAATACCGAACAACGCGAACGCGTACGCGTTTGGGCAGCAGGCCTGGGCGAGCAAAACCAGGTCTGGCTGGAAAACCGCATGGCCTGGCAACAGGCGCTGCGCGAAGCACTGGATGTTCGCCGTGGCGATGATTTCGCGGCGCGCATGACCGCCCTGCTGCAACAGCGCGAACGCTTCTATACCGACGCCTATCGGGCCAGCTATGCAAGCAACCGGCAGGCCATGGCCGAGATGATCGTCGACCTGGTCAGGCAAGCGGACTCAACGCAACTGGCGCGTGCCGACAAGCATCTGCAAAGCCTGCATGCTGACCTGGCCGCACAGCAGTGCACGACTGATCAGGCAGTCGTGCAACGCTGAAGCAACGCTCAGAGCGCCGGCAGGCGCCACTCGATCGGCTGCAGGCCATTCTGGCTGAGGAACTGGTTACAGCGACTGAAATGGCCATTGCCGATAAAACCGCGATGCGCCGACAGCGGCGACGGGTGCGGTGAGCGCAGCACCAGATGCTTGGTCGGATCGATCAGACGCTGCTTGCTCTGCGCGTGGCTGCCCCAGAGCAGGAACACCAGCTTGGGCTGCTGTTGGCTGACCACCTCGATCACCCGGTCGGTGAAGAACTGCCAGCCCTTGCCTGCGTGCGAACCGGCGTTGGCACGCTCCACCGTCAGAGAGGTATTGAGCAGCAGCACGCCCTGCTCGGCCCAGCTCTGCAAGTAGCCATGGGCGGGAATATCGATATTGAGATCGCGCTTGAGCTCCTTGTAGATGTTCAGCAGTGACGGCGGTGTTGGCACGCCCGGCTGCACCGAGAAGCACAGGCCATGGGCCTGACCGGGGCCGTGGTAAGGATCCTGACCAATGATCACCACCTTGACCTGATCCAGCGGCGTGGAATTGAGCGCATTGAAGATCAGCGGGCCCGGCGGATAGATTTCCTTGCCAGCTGCCTTCTGTGCCCGCAGGAACTCGCGCAGCTCCTTCATGTAGGGCTTGTCGAACTCCTCGCGCAGCGCTTCCTTCCAGCTGGCTTCGAGTTTGATGCGATCTTCGGTCATGCGCTTTTCCTGCCTGAGTCTCCACAAGAGCAGACACGCTAGAGAAGGGGTTGCCGCAAGTCAAGAATGGCCAGCCCGGCACGCGCAGAGATGCTTTGCTAGCCTTTGCTCATAGCCACCGTGATCGGACTCGAAGACCATGCCAACCACCGTCGATACCCTGCGCATGGCACTGCTCAATCGCTTCCTCAAGGGCGAGGCCAGGATTCCGCAGATGCCCGAAGCAGCCGTGCGCATCAGAAAGCTGCTGGACGATCCACGCACCTCGCTGGAACAGCTGACCCGCGTGATTACCGGCGATCCGCCACTGGCTGCGTACCTGATGCAATTTTCCAACACGCCCCTGCTGCGCGGTGATCGCGCCTGCAGCTCGCTGCGCGAACTGCTGGGCCGCCTCGGCACGCGGCAGTTGGCCGACCTGGTGCTGGGTTTCAGTCTACAGAATCTGTTCACCAGTACTGAACCGGCACTGCAGCAGGCCTTTCGCGCTCGCTGGCGCAGCGCACGGGAGCGCGCCGCCTACTGCGCAGTATTGGCGCAGCGCACCGGACTGTCGCTGGACGACGCCATGCTCGGCGGCTTGTTGCAGGATATCGGCAGCCTCCCGCTGCTCTCGGAGCTGGAGCACTGGCCAGACGTGCCACGCGATGGTGACACGCTGCACGAGCTGTGCGAACGTCTGTCGGGTGACCTCGGTGCCCTGATCCTCACGCGCTGGCAGTTGCCTTCGGCAGTGATCGAATCCACTCGTCTGTACGGCCAATGGCAACGCCAGCATGACGGCGCGGCCGACCTGGCGGATCTGGTCCTGCTCGCCAGCGCCCTGCAGAGCAACGCCACCCTGCCCGAGCCGCTTCCAGCTCAGGCGAAGCTGGGCCTGGAACCACCGCTTGCCGAACTGCGGCAGGAGCTGGCTGGCGAGCTGCAACTGTGGAAGCGCCTGCTCGCCTGAGGTCCGTGCTATACGGCCTCATCAGGCATCTGGATGCAGCTTGCCCACATCCGCGAGCCGGTCGAGACTCTTCTGCACGCACCGTGCAGGAGGTCATATGAGCGACTTGAACGGTATCAGTCGCGAACGCCTGGAACAGGCGCTCGCTCACTCCACCTTTGCCCAACTGCTCGGCGCCGAATTGCTCGACTTCGCACCAGGCCGAGTCAGCCTGCAGGTACGTAGCCGTCCTGACCTGTGCCAGCACCACGGTTACATGCATGGCGCGGTAGTCGGCTTCATGGTCGACAGCGGCTGCGCCTGGGCCGCAGCGTCGATGGTCGGCGACGTGGTTACCAGCGAATACAAGCTCAACCTGCTCGCACCGGCCCTTGGCGAACGTCTATTGTGCCGCGCCGAAGTCCTCAAGGCCGGACAACGCCAGGCGGTCTGCCGAGCAGACGTGTTCGCGGTGAAAGACGGCCAGGAAAAGCTGGTGGCCACCGGGCTGGCAACCATCGCGCGGGTCTAACAGCGACTAACCCTGATGCAGTGCCCGGTAATGACTGGGCGCCATGCCCACCACCTTGCGAAACAGCCGCGAGAAGTAATAAGGGTCTTCATATCCCAGTTGCTCGGCAACCTGGCGCACCTCGATATCGCCACGGTCGAGCAGACGGCAGGCCAGGGCCATTTTCAACTGGATGAAATCCTGAATCGGCGCATGACCGGTCAGCGCACGGTAGGTCTTGGCGAAATGAAAGCGCGACAGTTTGAACTGCGCCGCCAGTTCGTCGAGGTTGAGGCTGCCATGCAGATGCTCGCGCATCACCGCCTGCACTGCCTCGATATCCAGCACCCGTCCGGACTTGAGATTGACCCGCGCCGGCAGCACCGCCAGCGAGCTGAGCATCGCCTGCAGACGGTGCGCAGCATGGATGAAGGGCAAGACGTTGAGGCCCTGGCGCTGCAGGCCCAGCAATGCTTCGAAGTCGCCAATCAGCCGTGGCTGCAAACCGATACGCCGCAGCGGCTGCGCACCCAGCAGACGCAGGAAGTCCTCGCTGAAGCTGCCGTCAAAATGCACCCAATAGATCGTCCAGGGGCTTTGCGCATCGGCGCCATAGCCATGCGGTACCGCCTTGGGCAGCAGCAGCAAATCGCCAGCAGCGACATCCAATCGTCCATCTGCTGTTTCCAGGCAGCCCCTGCCGGAGCGGCAATAGATCAGCAGATGATCATCCGGCTGCAGGCGCCGCATCTGATGGCCGGCCGCGTCAGGATAAAACCCCATGGCCAGCGGATAGCAGCCCGAGCTCAGCGCATGGCGTGCCAGCAGGCGACGCAGGCGCGGCGGCGTGATGAAGCGTTGCCCGCCGAGCGGCAGCGGCCAATTGGAGGTCTCCACTCGCAGGCCCATGCCTGACGCTCCCAAGACAGATCGAATACCAAGATCATCCATCTCAAAACCAAGATCGTCAATCCACAAGCCAAAACGAAGTGGCTATAAAGGCTCCATACAAGAACAACAGGAGGCGCCCATGCCCCGCACGCTCGCGCAACTGATCGACGGCCATTGGCTGCCAAGCCAGACCACGGACATGATCGAAGTCACCGACCCGGCCACCCAGGAAGTGATCGCCCTCGCCCCCAGAGCGACCACCGAGGAGATAGAAGCCGCGGTAGTCGGTGCGCAACAGGCCTTCCTCACCTGGCGCGAGGTGCCGGTATCGGAGCGCGCCCGCCTGATGCTGCGCTACCAGCACCTGCTCAAGGAACATCACGACGAGCTGGCGGAGATTCTTGCGGCGGAAACCGGCAAGACCCTCGCCGATGCCAAAGGTGACGTGTGGCGCGGCATCGAGGTGGCCGAGCATGCGGCCAACATCGCCAGCCTGATGATGGGCGAGACGGTGGAGAACGTCGCCCGCGAGATCGACACTGCCAGCTGGATCCAGCCGCTCGGCGTGTGCGTCGGCATCACCCCCTTCAATTTCCCGGCGATGATCCCGCTGTGGATGTTTCCGCTGGCCATCGCCTGCGGCAATGCCTTCATCCTCAAGCCGTCGGAACAGGACCCGATGACCCCCAATCGTCTGGCCGAGCTTTTTATCGAGGCCGGCGCGCCGGCCGGGGTGCTGCAGGTACTGCATGGCGGTCGCGAGCAGGTCGATGCGCTGCTGGTACATCCGCTAGTTCGCGCGGTGTCCTTCGTCGGCTCGGTAACGGTGGGCCAGCACGTCTATCGCACCGGCACCCAGCATTTGAAACGGGTGCAGGCCTTCGCCGGTGCCAAGAACCATATGGTGATCATGCCGGACGCGCCGAAGGATCAGGTCATCAGCAACCTGCTCGGTGCCAGTTGCGGCGCAGCAGGCCAGCGCTGCATGGCCATCAGCGTGGCGGTGTTCGTCGGCGAGTCGAAACAGTGGATCGACGAGTTGGCGACGCAGATGGCCGCGCTGCGCCCAGGCCACGGGCAGGACACTGGTGCAGCCTACGGCCCGCTGATCAGCCCGCAGGCACGCCAGCGCGTACTGAGCCTGATCGATGAAGGCAAGGCGGAAGGCGCCGAGTGCCTGCTCGACGGTTCGCAATGCACGGTGGCCGGTTACCCCGACGGCAATTGGGTTGGCCCGACCCTGTTTCGCGGCGTGACGGCGAAGATGAGTCTGTACCGCGAGGAAATCTTCGGCCCGGTGCTGGTGTGCATGGAGGTGGACAGCCTCGAGGAGGCCATCGAACTGGTCAACGCCAGCCCCTATGGCAACGGCACCAGCCTGTTCACCCGTTCTGGCGGCGCCGCGCGGCATTTCCAGCATGCTGTGGAAGTCGGCCAGGTGGGCATCAACGTACCGATCCCGGTGCCGCTGCCGTTCTTCTCCTTCACCGGCTGGAAGGGCTCGTTCTACGGCGACCTGCACGCTTACGGCAAACAGGCGGTGCGTTTCTATACCGAGACCAAGACGGTGACCAGTCGCTGGTTCGACGACACCCCGCTCGGCGACGGACCGAACATGACCATTCAACTGAAATGAGAACGGCGTTCTTATTAGACGAAAAGACGATCACGAGAACTGGACAAGCGGCGTAAAAGACTCTTTGCAGAACAAAAACAAGGAGAACTGCAATGCGCCAACTGTCTGCCATCCTGGCCCTGTGGGCCGGAATCACTGCCTGTGTGCAGGCTGCCGAGCCCATTACCCTCGGCCTCAACTACCCGCGCACCGGACCATACAAGGAGGAGGGATTGGCGCAAATGCGTGGAGCCCTGCTGGCCATCGACGAGATCAACGCTCAGGGCGGTGTACTGGGGCGGCCCTTGCGACTGTCCAGCAAGGACACCGCCTCGCGTCCGGCCAAAGCAGAGAGAAACGTCGACAAGCTGGCTGCCGAGGGCGCAGCGATGCTCTTCGGCGGTTCTTCCAGCGCGGTCGCCATTGCCGCCGGCAAGCGCGCCAAGGAGCACGGCCTGCTGTATTTCGGCACCCTTACCTACTCCAACGACACCACCGGCAAGGACGGCCACCGCTACATGTTCCGCGAATGCAACAACGCCTGGATGAGCGCCAAGGTACTCGGCCAGTATCTGAGCAAGACCTTGCCGAACAAGCGTTATTTCTATGTCACCGCCGACTACACCTGGGGCCACACCACCGAAGCCTCACTGCGCCAGGCCACGGCAAGCCTCGATGCTGGCCAGCATGCAGGTGTACGCATCCCCTTCCCCGGCGCACGCCTGGCCGACTACACCGATGCCTTGACCCAGGCCGCATCGAGCGATGCCGACGTTCTCGCCCTGGTGCTGTTCGGCGAGGACCTGGTACGTGCCATGCGCATTGCCCATGACCTGGGCCTGACTTCGCGCATGCAGATCATTGCGCCGAATCTGACTCAGAGCATGGTCGAACAGGCCGGCCCCAATCTGATGCAGGGCGTGATCGGCACCGAACCCTGGACCTGGCGCGTGCCGGCACTGGAAAAGTCCGCCCGTGGCGAAGCCTTCGTCGAAGCCTTCAAGACTCGCTACGAAATGTACCCGTCCAGCTCTGCCGCTTCGGCCTACAGCATCGTCCAGCAATGGGCCGATGCCGCCAAGCGCGCCAACAGCCTGGACAGCGAAGCGCTGATCAAGGCGCTGGAAGGTCACCGCTACACCCTGCTCAAGGACGAACAGCAATGGCGCCCCTTCGACCACCAGAACCTGCAGACGGTCTACGCGGTGAAGGTGAAGCCGCGCGACGAGGTACTCAAGGACCCGCTGAAACAGGACTATTTCGAAATCGTCGACCGCCTCGACGCCAGTGCCGCGCTGCCCAGCCTCAGCGAGTGGCAGGCCGAGCGTCGGGCCGGCGGCCAACCCCTGACCTTGCAATGAGATGCCATGGACTTCGAACTCAGTGATGAACAACGCCTGCTCACCGACAGCGCCCGTGCCTTCGCCGCGCGGGAGCTGTCGCCCCATGCCGCGGACTGGGACCGTGAACATCACTTCCCGCTGGACGTGATCCGCCGCGCGGCAGAACAGGGCTACCTGGCCCTGTATCTGCGCGAGGAGGATGGTGGCCTGGGGCTCTCGCGGCTGTCCAGCTCACTGATCTTCGAACAACTCGCGGCGGGCTGCGTGGCCACCACCGCCTACCTGACCATCCACAACATGGCCACCTGGATGCTTGCCAGCTTCGCCGACCAGCCGCTCAAGGACGCCTGGCTGCCGGGGCTTATCAGCGGCCAGTCACTGGCCTCCTACTGCCTGACCGAACCGGACGCCGGCTCCGACGCCGCCAACCTGCGTACCCGCGCGCGCCGCGAAGGTGCCGACTACGTGATCGATGGCAGCAAGTGCTTTATCTCTGGGGCCGGCAGCACCGACGTATTGATCGTCATGGCGCGCACCGGTGAGGACGGCGCCAAGGGCATTTCGTGCTTCCTGGTGCCGGCCAATGCACCGGGGGTGCGCTATGGGCGCAACGAGGACAAGATGGGCTGGAAGGCGCAGCCAACCCGCACCATCACCTTCGAGGGCGTGCGCATTCCCGCCAGCCACCGCATCGGCCCGGAAGGTGAAGGCTTCGTCTATGCCATGAAAGGCCTCGACGGTGGCCGCCTGAATATCGCCAGCTGCTCGCTCGGCGCTGCCCAGGCGGCGCTGGAGCAAAGCCTGCGCTACGCCGAAGAGCGCAAGCAGTTCGGCAAGGCGCTCAGCGAATTCCAGGCGCTGCAGTTCAAGCTGGCCGACATGCTCACCAGCCTGACCGCCAGCCGGCAGATGGTACGCCTGGCCGCGCACAAGCTCGACCATGGCCACGGCGAAGCGAGCCTGTATTGCGCCATGGCCAAGCGCTTCGCCACCGACCATTGCTTCGAGGTCTGCAACGAAGCGCTGCAACTCCATGGTGGTTACGGCTATCTGAATGACTATCCATTGGAACGCTGGGTACGCGACGCGCGCGTGCACCAGATACTGGAAGGCACCAACGAAATCATGCGGGTGATCATCGCCCGCCGCCTGCTCCTACAGGGCGGCATGCTCGATCGCTTGCTGTAATTGCATTTGCCCCTCTCCCTCCGGGAGAGGGTGCCCGAGGGCTCCCCCGCCCCCTCTCCCATAAATGAATAGGGGAGAAAATTGACGAGGACTGCTATGAGCACAGCCATCGAAACCTACAAATCCGGCATCTTCGACCTGACCCACAAGCTCACCGTGGAAAAGCACGGACACACCGCGCTGATCACCATCAACCACCCGCCAGCCAACACCTGGGACCGCGACTCGCTGATCGGCCTCAAGCAGGTGGTCGAGCATCTCAACCGTGACGACGAGGTGTACGCCCTGGTGGTGACCGGCCAGGGGCCGAAATTCTTCTCCGCCGGCGCCGACCTGAACATGTTCGCCGATGGCGACAAGGCACGCGCCCGCGAAATGGCGCGACGCTTCGGCGAGGCCTTCGAAACCCTGCGTGATTTTCGCGGTGTGTCCATCGCCGCGATCAACGGCTACGCCATGGGCGGCGGCCTGGAATGCGCCCTGGCCTGCGACCTGCGCATCGCCGAACGCCAGGCGCTGATGGCCCTGCCAGAAGCTGCCGTGGGCCTGCTGCCCTGCGCCGGCGGCACCCAGGCGCTGCCCTGGCTGGTCGGTGAAGGCTGGGCCAAGCGCATGATCCTCTGCGGCGAGCGCATCGACGCCGAAACCGCACTGCGCATCGGCCTGGTTGAACAGGTGGTGGACACCGGCGAAGCACGCGGCACGGCCCTGCTGCTCGCCTCCAAGGTCGCACGGCAAAGCCCGGTGGCGGTGCGCACCATCAAGCCTTTGATTCAGGGCGCCCGTCAGCGCGGCCCGAACACCTGGCTGCCGGAAGAGCGCGAGCGCTTCGTCGACCTGTTCGATGCCGATGACACCCGCGAGGGCGTTAACGCCTTTCTGGAAAAACGCGACCCGCAGTGGCGCAACAAATAAATCGTGGGAGCGAGCTCTGCTCGCGAATCAGAGGACGCCATTTTTTCGCGAGCAGAGCTCGCTCCTACAGCCCCGCAGGGTAGACGTCGCCTTTTACGGCCACCCTAGAACCGTAAGGGGATGGCGTCATCCACCTTGCGCAGGAAGACCCTATGAATCTGCAATTCGAAGAACGCCCCAGCCTGCACGGCTACCGCATCGGCATCGCCAGCCTTGACGCCGAGAAGAGCCTCAATGCTCTCACCCTGCCGATGATCGAAGCGCTCGACGAGCGCCTCGCGGCCTGGGCCGAAGACCCGACCATCGCCTGCGTGCTGCTGCGCGGCAACGGCGCGAAAGCCTTCTGCGCTGGCGGCGACGTGGTGCAGCTTGTCAATCAGTGTCGCGAGCATCCCGGTGAGGTGCCGCCACTGGCGCGGCGCTTCTTCGCTGACGAATACCGTCTCGACCACCGCATCCACACCTACCCCAAACCCTTCATCTGCTGGGCTCACGGCCACGTGCTGGGCGGTGGCATGGGCCTGATGCAGGGCGCCGGCATTCGCATCGTCACGCCGAGCAGTCGCCTGGGGATGCCGGAAATCAATATCGGCCTGTACCCGGATGTCGGCGGCAGCTGGTTCCTCGCCCGCCTGCCCGGGCGACTGGGCCTGTTTCTCGGCCTGACCGCGGCGAGCATCAATGCACGTGATGCGCTGGATTTGAACCTGGCCGACCGCTTTCTACGCGACGACCAGCAGGACGCCCTGCTCGAAGGCCTGGTGCAACTGAACTGGCGCGAGCAAGCCGATCTGCAACTGCACAGCCTGCTGCGCGCGCTGGAAAACGAAGCCACGCCTGAGCTACCCGCCGCGCAATGGCTGCCACGCCGCGAGCGCATCGACGAACTGCTCGATCTCGCCGACCTACCGGCGGCCTTCCAGGCCATCATCGCCCTGCAGCAGGATGACGACGCCCTGCTCGCTCGCGCCGCCAAGACCCTGGCCCACGGCTGCCCGCTGACTGCGCACCTGGTCTGGGAGCAGATCCGTCGTGCCCGCCACCTGTCGCTGGCCGAGGTGTTCCGCATGGAATACGCCATGAGCCTGAACTGCTGTCGCCACCCGGAATTTCCCGAAGGCGTGCGCGCGCGCCTGATCGACAAGGATCAAACGCCGCACTGGCACTGGCCGGATGGCGCGGCGATTCCGGCGGCGGTGATCGAAGCGCACTTCACCCCGGCCTGGGAAGGCGAGCATCCACTGGCGGATTTGTAACGCAGTCGCCGGTTTGCAGCCGCAATGAATGGTCACCCACTACCCTGTAGGAGCAAATTCATTCGCGATAAAGCGTGTTCGTCGGCAGAGCTGCAACCACAGCGCGCCGTTAGCCGCTCAACGCCCGGCAATAACACAACAAGAACAAGGAGAACCGACATGACTCAGATCGCCTTTATCGGCCTCGGCCATATGGGCCTGCCCATGGCCCGCAACCTGCTCAAGGCGGGCTATCCGCTGAGAGTCTTCGACCTGGTGCGCAGCGCCGTCGACACCCTGGCCGGTGAAGGTGCGGTGGCGGCCGAAAGCGCGGCCGACGCCATCGACCAGGCTCAGGTGGTGATCAGCATGCTGCCTGCCAGCCGCCATGTAGAAAGCCTGTACCTGGGCGACGAAGGCCTGCTCGCGCGACTGCCCGCCGGCACGCTGGTGATCGAGTGCTCGACCATCGCTCCGGAGTCCGCACGCAAGGTGCATGCTGCTGCGAAAGCATGCGGCATTGCCCTGCTCGACGCACCGGTATCCGGCGGCACCGGTGGCGCGGCAGCCGGCACCCTGACCTTCATGGTCGGCGGTCAACCCGAAGCGCTGGAACGAGCCCGACCGCTGCTCGCCGCCATGGGCAAGAACATCTTCCACGCCGGCCCCGATGGCGCCGGCCAGGTGGCCAAGGTGTGCAACAACCAGGTGCTTGCCGTGCAGATGATCGCCACCGCCGAGGCCATGGCCATGGGTGTGGCCAATGGCCTGGAGCCGGCCGTGCTGGCGGAAATCATGCGGCAGAGCTCGGGCGGCAACTGGACGCTGGAGAAATACAACCCCTGGCCCGGCGTGATGGAGAGCGCCCCGGCATCCAAGGGCTACAGCGGCGGCTTCATGGCCGAACTCATGGCCAAGGACCTCGGCCTGGCTCAGGAAACCGCCAGCCACAACGGCAACAGCGCCCCGATGGGTGCCCTGGCGCTGCAGCTCTACCGCCTGCTGCTCAAGCAGGGCAAGGGCAAGCAGGATTTTTCGGTGGTGCAGCAGTTGTTCGTGGAATAGAGCCCGAAACCTGCCTGCCGGAGATGTCTCGCTGCGGATCGGCGACAGGCCAACGATCACGTTACGCTCGACACATACGGCTCGCCGGGCACAGCATCCGCAGACGTTGCTGCCCGGTCCCGAAATGCGCGGCGGATACGCACGCAACAGCAGTTGAGAAATACGCCATCAGCAAGACCGGTGCCAAGAGTGACCACCGGTCTTCCGAATGGCGCCAGCTCCTAGCAGCCTGTCGGACTTGAATGCATAAATGGACAGAGCGCGACAAAGACAAAGCGAATTGCCCACTATTTGAGCGTTTTTAACCGGTTGTTGCCCTGAATTTCCTGAATTCGAGCGGATTCAGCCTCTGTTCACGCATATTGAACGGAAT
>NZ_VRYE01000103.1 GCF_008041835.1 Ectopseudomonas mendocina | reverse complement strand
ATATACGGATGCAATCCGGGAGCTGGAGCGAGGATGTCCCCGGATTGCATCCAGGCTACGAATACGGCGCCCAACAACGACAAAACCGGCCAATGGCCGGTTTTGTCCTTTGCTGCCGCCTGAGACGCTAGAAGCTCTCCCGATTCGGCCAGCGCCACTCGGAAGCCACTACCCAGCCTGTCTCCCCGACCGGCTCAGGCCGCCGGCCGGAGCCGCTCAAAAAAGCCGGTTGAGGCCGTCGAACGCGGCAACCCGATAGGCCTCGGCCATGGTCGGGTAGTTGAAGGTGGTGTTGATGAAGTACTTGATGCTGTTGGCTTCACCCTTCTGGTTCATGATCGCCTGACCGATGTGGACGATCTCCGACGCCTGATAGCCGAAGCAGTGCACACCCAGCACTTCCAGGGTCTCACGGTGGAACAGGATCTTCAGCATACCCACCGGTTCGACCGAGATCTGCGCGCGGGCCATACCCTTGAAGAAGGCCTTGCCCACTTCGTAAGGCACCTTGGCCTGGGTCAGTTCACGCTCGGTCTTGCCGATCGAGCTGATCTCCGGAATGGTGTAGATGCCGGTCGGCACGTCATCGACGAAACGCCAGCTGCCGTTTTCGACGATGCTGCCGGCCGCGGAACGGCCCTGGTCAGCCGCGGCACTGGCCAGGCTCGGCCAGCCGATCACGTCACCGGCGGCGTAGATGTTGCTGACCTCGGTGCGGTAATGCTCGTCGACCTGGATCTGGCCACGGCTGTTGACCGCGATGCCGATGTTCTCCAGGCCCAGCTGATCGGTGTTGCCGGTGCGGCCGTTACACCACAGCAGGGCGTCGGCCTTGATCTTCTTGCCCGACTTAAGGTGCAGCACCACTCCGTTTTCCACACCCTCGATGCGCTCGTACTCTTCGTTGTGACGAATCAGCACGTTGTTGTTGCGCAGGTGATAGCTCAAGGCGTCGGAGATTTCCGAGTCGAGGAAGCTGAGCAGCTGATCGCGGTTGTCGATCAGGTCGACCAGCACACCCAGGCCACTGAAGATCGAGGCATACTCGCAACCGATCACCCCCGCTCCGTAGATGATCAGACGACGCGGTGTGTGACCCAGGCTGAGAATGGTGTCGCTATCGTAGATACGCGGGTGGCGGAAATCGACATCGGCCGGGCGGTACGGACGCGAACCGGTGGCGATGACGATCTGTTTGGCCACCAGCTTTTCCACCACACCATTGAGGCAGACGACTTCGACCGTCTGCTCGTCAGCGAAGCTGGCGGTGCCGAAATAGGTGTCGATGCGGTTACGCGCGTAGTAACCGGTGCGCGAGGTGACCTGCTTGGCGATCACCTTCTCCGCACTTTTCAGCACGTCGGGGAAGGAGAACCAGCGTGGCTCGCCGATCTGGCGGAACATCGGGTTGGTGTTGAACTGCATGATCTGCCGCACCGAATGGCGCAGCGCCTTGGACGGGATGGTGCCCAGGTGGGTGCAGTTGCCGCCGACCAGCGGACGGTTGTCCACCACGGCTACCTTGCGCCCGGCCTTGGCCGCGTTCATCGCCGCGCCCTCGCCCGCCGGGCCGGAGCCCAGCACCACCACATCGTAGTTGTAGACCGCCATGTTTACTCCTTCAGATCAGGCCGGAGCGCTTGTGGCGCACCCTCGGCAGGGCCGGCAGTGGATTACATCTGCCGGCTATCAAAGCTACCAGCCGGCTTAGCGCTTGCTCGCGTCGTAAGCCAGGTCGGTGTTGGGCGCTTCGCTCTTGTCGCGATTGACCTCTTCGCACTTCTCACGGCTACCGCCACAGATCGAGCACTCCTTCTCGATACCCAGGTTGGCGATGCCACCGCAGGAACCGGCGATGGGTTTGCGCCCCATGATCACGCCAACGGCCATCATGCCGACGACCAGGATCATGGTCAGAAATACCACCAGAAACGTCATTGCTCATCTCCTGCAGCGAATAGCTGCTCAAATGCGGTCGTGCCCTGTGTGACGAAGCCCTCGCCCTCACGCGTCACGAAAAACGCCGCGATACCGTTGCGCTCGGCGAAGGCCATGCCGGCATCCGGACCGAGCACCATCAATAGGGTAGACAAGCCATCGGCGCGCAAGGTCGATGGATCGGCCACCGTCACCGCCGCCAGCTTGTGGTTGACCGGCTTGCCGCTCAGCGGATCGAGCGTATGCGAGTAGCGCTGGCCGTTCTCTTCGAAGTAGTTGCGATAGTCACCCGAGGTGGAAATACCGTAACCATCGAGCTGCAGGATGCGCTGAGCCATACGCTGATCATCACGCGGCGCTTCCAGGCCGATACGCCAGTGGCTGCCGTCAGGCTTGAAGCCAGCCGCCTTGAGCTCACCGGTGGCCTCGACCAGATAACTGGTGACCCCCAACTCGCCCAGGCGCGCCACGATCAGATCGACGGCATAACCGGCCGCGATGCTGTTGAAGTCGACCTGAACATCGGCATCCTTGCACAACTGCTCGCCTTCGATCCTCAGGTGCTGCTGACCGACCCGCTGGCGCGCCTCGGCCAGGCGCTCGGCATCCGGCACCGCCTCGCCCTGCCCTTTGGGGCCGAAGCCCCAGAGGTCGAGCAAGGGCTTCAGCGTCAGGTCGAAGTAGCCCTGGCTCTCCTGGTGCAGGCGATCGCCGGCACGCACCAGCTCCAGCACGCCCCTGGGCATGGCCTGGCAGGTACCGGCTGGCGCACGGTTGAACTGCTCGATCAGCGAATCATCGCGATAGGTGGACATCTGCAGATCGATTTCGGCGAGGATCGCCTCAGTCGCGGCCTTGAGTTCGGCTTGCGGCGCGACGCCTTCGCTGCGGACGTATTTGATCGAATAGGTGCTGCCCATGGTCGGGCCACCGAACTCTTCGATCCGTTCAGAATGCAAGCAGCCCGTTAGGGCTGCCGCCAGGGCGACAGCGATAACGGGCTGGAGTACAGCAGACCTCATGCGTCAGCCGCCGAAGTCGTCGAGGAGGATGTTCTCCGGCTCGACGCCCAGGTCGGTCAGCATCTTGATCACTGCGGCGTTCATCATGGGTGGGCCGCACATGTAGAACTCGCAGTCTTCCGGAGCCGGGTGGTCCTTCAGATAGTTCTCGTACAGCACGTTGTGGATGAAGCCGGTGAGGCCGGTCCAGTTGTCTTCCGGCTGCGGATCGGACAGCGCCAGGTGCCATTCGAAGTTCGGATTTTCCGCGGCCAGCTGATCGTACTCTTCGTTGTAGAACGACTCGCGCAAGGAACGCGCGCCGTACCAGAAGCTGATCTTGCGCTTGGACTTCAGGCGCTTGAGCTGGTCGAAGATGTGCGAACGCATCGGCGCCATGCCGGCACCACCACCGATGAAGACCATCTCGGCGTCGGTGTCCTTGGCGAAGAACTCACCGAAGGGCCCGTACACGGTGATCTTGTCGCCCGGTTTGAGGCTGAACACGTAGGACGACATCTTGCCCGGCGGCACATCGTCCTTGCCGGGGGGCGGCGAGGCGATACGGATGTTGAACTTCACCAGACCGCGCTCTTCCGGATAGTTGGCCATGGAATAGGCACGGATCACGGTCTCATCGACCTTGGACACGTACTTCCACAGGTTGAACTTGTCCCAGTCGCCGCGATACTCCTCCTGGATATCGAAGTCCTTGTAGTACACGGTATGCGGCGGACATTCCAGCTGCACGTAGCCACCGGCGCGGAAGTCGACGTTTTCACCTTCCGGCAGCTTCAGCGTCAGCTCCTTAATGAAGGTGGCGACGTTGGGGTTGGACTCCACCGTGCATTCCCACTTCTTCACGCCGAAGACTTCTTCCGGCACTTTGATTTTCATGTCCTGCTTGACCGCGGCCTGGCAGGACAGGCGCCAGCCTTCGCGGGCCTCACGCTTGGTGAAGTGCGACTCTTCGGTGGAGAGCATCTCGCCACCGCCGGACTCGATGATGCACTTGCACTGGGCGCAGGTACCGCCGCCGCCGCACGCGGAGGACAGGAAGATGCCGTTGTCGGCCAGGGTTTGCAGCAGCTTGCCGCCAGCCGGCACCACGATGGTTTTTTCGCCGTTGATTTCGATGCTCACGTCGCCGCTGGAGACCAGCTTGGCGCGCGCCGCGAGGATGATCAGCACCAGCGCGAGAACGATGGCGGTGAACATGCCGATGGCGAGGAAGATTTCGTAATTCATCTGTTCATCCTTTCCTTACAGCTGCACGCCGGAGAAGGACATGAAGCCCAGCGACATCAGACCGATGGTGATGAAGGTGATGCCCAGACCCTGTAGACCAGCCGGTACATCGCTGTACTTGAGCTTCTCGCGGATACCGGCCAGCGCGGCGATGGCCAGTGCCCAGGACACGCCTGCGCCGACGCCGTAGACGGTGCTTTCGGCCAGGTTGTAGTCGCGCTCGACCATGAACAGCGAGCCACCCATGATGGCGCAGTTCACGGTGATCAGCGGCAGGAACACGCCGAGGGCGTTGTACAGCGACGGCACGTACTTATCCAGGGCCATCTCGAGGATCTGTACCAGTGCGGCGATCACCCCGATGAAGGTCAGCAGACCGAGGAACGACAGATCCACCTCAGGCAGACCGGCCCAGGCCAGCGCACCATCCTTGAGGATGTTGGCGTAGATCAGGTTGTTCACCGGCATGGTGATACCCAGCACCACGACCACGGCGATACCGAGACCGATGGCGGTTTCCACCTTCTTGGAGATGGCGATGAAGGTACACATGCCGAGGAAGAACGCCAGCGCCATGTTCTCGACGAACACCGCACGGACGAACAGGCTGATGTAATGTTCCATTAATAGGCCTCCTTGCTGGATACCTGAGGCGCCATCTTGTAGGCATTGGCCTCGACCTGATCCTTCTTCCAGCTACGCACTGCCCAAATGAACAGGCCGATCAGGAAGAACGCCGAAGGCGGCAGCAACAACATTCCGTTGGGCTGATACCAACCACCGTCATTGATCACCGGCAGCACTTCGTAGCCCATCAGCTTACCCGCACCGAACAGCTCACGAATGATGCCCAGAGCGATCAGGAAGGCGCTGTAGCCCAGACCGTTACCGATACCGTCGAAGAAAGACAGTACAGGCGGGTTCTGCATGGCGAAGGCTTCGGCACGGCCCATCACGATGCAGTTGGTGATGATCAGACCGACGAACACCGACAGCTGCTTGGACAGGCTGAAGGCGTAGGCCTTGAGCAACTGATCCACCACGATAACCAGCGAGGCGATGATCACCATCTGCACGATCATGCGGATCGAGCTGGGGATCTGGCTGCGGATCAGCGAAATGAACAGGTTGGAGAACCCAGTCACCAGTGTCAGCGCGGCGGACATTACCAGCGCAGTCTGCAAGTTCGAGGTGACCGCCAGCGCCGAGCAGATGCCAAGGATCTGCAGGCCGATGGGGTTGTTGTTGAAGATCGGGTTGAGCAGGACTTCTTTAATGGTTGGCTGCGACATGATCAGGCCTCCCCTGCACGCAGGTTAGCGATAAACGGACCGAAGCCGTTCTGGCCCAGCCAGAACTTCAGCAGGTTATCCACGCCGTTGCCAGTCAAGGTAGCGCCGGCAAGGCCGTCGACCTGGTGCACGGCTTTCGGACTTTGCGGGTCGACACCACCCTTGACAACTTCTACAGCCAACTCGCCGTTTTCATCGAACAGGGTCTTGCCTGGCCACTGGCCGGTCCACTTCGGATTGTCTACCTCGCCCCCCAGGCCCGGCGTTTCGCCATGCTGGTAGAAGCCCATACCCACTACGGTATTGAGATCACCCTTGACCGCGATAAAGCCGTGCAGGGTCGACCACAGGCCGTAGCCACGCACCGGCAGGATCAGGATTTCGACTTCGCCATCCTTCTCCACCATATAAACGGTGGTGTAACGCTCCTGACGCTTGATCCCGGCGATATCCTCGCTGCCCTTGAGCACCTGAGAAATCTGCGGATCCTTCGACGCCTTCAGCGGGTCGAAGGTGATCGGATCGAACGCATCGGAGAACTTGCCACTCTGCAGATCTACCAGTTTGGCAGTGATGGTGCTGTCGAACAGCTCCTTGACCTTGGCACCGGACATACCCGCCTCACCCAGGCCGGCAATGGCCAGGATGCTGCGCTGCTTGTCCAGCAGACGGTTTTCCACCTGGGTTGGCTTCAGTGCGATGGCGGCACCGGCGACGAACACCGAGCACACCAGACACACCAGCAGGGCCACCGTCAGCGTACGAACGGTGGATTCTTTTTGACTAGACATTACGTGCCAGCCTCCGCTTGATATTGGCCTGAACGACGAAGTGGTCGATCAGCGGTGCAAACAGGTTGGCGAACAGAATCGCCAGCATCATGCCCTCGGGGAAGGCCGGGTTGACCACACGGATCAGCACCACCATCACACCGATCAGGGCACCGAAGATCCACTTGCCGGTATTGGTCATGGAGCTCGACACCGGGTCGGTGGCCATGAAGAACATGCCGAAGGCAAAACCACCGACGACCAGATGCCAGTACCAGGGCATGGCGAACATCGGGTTGGTAGTGGAGCCGATCAGGTTGAACAGCAGGCTCAGGCCGATCATACCCAGCATCACACCGGCCACGATGCGCCACGAGGCGATCTTGGTAATCAGCAGTACCAGGCCGCCGATGGCGATGGCCAGGGTGCTGGTCTCACCCATCGAACCATGAATGGTGCCGAAGAAAGCGTCCATCCAGGTGATGCCGTTGTTGATCACGTTCTCGATGCCACCGGAAGCAGCGAGGCTCAGCGAAGTGGCACCGGCAAAGCCGTCCACTGCAGTCCATACCGCATCACCGGACATCTGCGCCGGGTAGGCGAAGAACAGGAAGGCACGGCCGGTCAGCGCCGGGTTGAGGAAGTTCTTGCCGGTACCACCGAACACTTCCTTGCCGATCACCACACCGAAGCTGATGCCCAGGGCGACCTGCCACAGCGGAATGCTCGGCGGCAGGATCAGGGCGAACAGCACGGAGGTGACGAAGAAACCTTCGTTGACTTCATGCTTGCGGATCGAAGCGAACAGCACTTCCCAGAAGCCACCGACGATGAAGGTCACCGCATAGACCGGCAGGAAGTAGGCCGCGCCCTGGATGAAGTTGTCCCACAGGCTGTTCGGGTCGAAACCGGCCAGCGAGCCGATCAGGGCGAAACGCCAGCCTTCCTGGCTCGCCAGCAGCTCGGGGCTCTGAGCGAAGATCAGGTTGGCCTGGTAGCCGGTGTTCCACATGCCGAAGAACATCGCCGGGAAGGTGCACAGCCACACGGTGATCATCATGCGCTTGAGGTCGATGCCGTCGCGCACGTGAGCGGTGGTCTTGGTCACGCTGCCAGGACGGTAGAAGAACGTATCGATGGCTTCATAAAGGGCGTACCACTTTTCGTACTTGCCGCCCTTTTCGAAGTTGTGCTCGACCTTGTCGAGGAATGCACGGATACCCATGAGTCAACCCTCCTTCTCGATGCGGGTGAGGCTATCCCGCAGGATCGGGCCATATTCATACTTGCCGGCACACACGTAGGTGCACAGCGCCAGGTCTTCTTCGTCGAGCTCCAGGCAACCCAGTTTCTGGGCCATCTCGGTGTCACCGACGATCAGGTAGCGCAAAAGTTGAGTCGGCAGGATATCCAGTGGCATCACTGCTTCGTAGTTACCCACCGGCACCATGGCGCGCGGGCTGCCATTGGTGGTGGTGGTGAAATTGAACAGCTTGGCGCTGGCCAGCTTGGAGACGAAGACGTTCATGACCGAGTGCTTGTTCACGCCAGCACGCAGGTAATGCATCATCTCGCGCTCATTGCCCTCGCTCAGACAGGACACCTGATTGTGGTAACGGCCGAGGAAGGCGAAGGCACCTTGAGCGGTACGACCGCCGAACACCGAGCCGGAAATCACACGATTGAAACCAGGCTTGAGCTCACCGGCGGTGAGTTCTTCCAGGTTGGCGCCCAGACGCGTGCGCAGCAGACGCGGCTGCTCGACGACCGGACCGCCCAGCGCAACCACACGCTCGACGAACAGCTGACCGGTGGTGAACAGTTTGCCCACCGCGATCACGTCCTGATAACCGATTTGCCAGACACTCTTGCTGGTGCTGACCGGATCGAGGAAGTGGATGTGCGTGCCCGGCAGGCCTGCCGGGTGCGGGCCGGCGAAGGCTTCGCTCTGTACCTTGGCCAGTTTCTCGCCAGGCAGGCTGACGCCATCGGCCTTGCACAGGAACACCTTGGCCAGGTTGCCGAGCACCTTCAGACCATTTTCGAAATCAGTAGCATGTTCGCCGATGATCACCGCAGGATCGGCGGCAAGCGGATGGGTGTCGATGGCCGTGACGAAGATCGACCGGGGTACGGCATCGAGCGCCGGTACCTTGCTGAACGGACGCGTACGCAGAGCGGTCCAAAGACCGGACTGCTGCAGGTTCTCGCGAACGTGCTCGCTGCTCAGCGCTTCGAGCTGATCGACAGCGTAGTGGGCAAAGGTCTCCTGCTCGTCGCCATCGAGATCGATGACTACGGATTGCAGAACACGCTTCTCGCCGCGGTGAATGGCGCTGATCACGCCAGCCGCAGGGGCGGTGTAACGCACGCCGGGTGTCTTCTTGTCGGTAAACAGCAATTGCCCGAGTTTGACCCGGTCACCGACCTGCACTTCCATCGTCGGCTTCATCCCGTGATAGTCGAAGCCGATGACGGCGACACTGCGCACGGGCCTGGCGGCCTCGATACGCTGTGCCGGCGCACCCGTTATGGGCAAATCGAGCCCATGCTTTAGTTTGATCATAGGTTTGCCTAACCACTGATTTAGAAAGCTTTTTATAGGACAGGCGACACTACCGAAGGTCTAATAGACCCGACCACACCGATACGATATGGGCGTGGAGGAAGGTGCCAAACCTGGGTAAAAAAACCGCTTGATTATAAAGACCCCCCCCTGCACTGACCACCCAAGCGCTTGCTTTTTTTGGCCTTTCGGTAACAGGGCGCAACACTCTCGATGCTGCCCGAGACCAACTCAGCAACCTCGCCAGGACAAATTCCAGGCATAAAAACGGGAGCCGAAGCTCCCGTTTTTATGCAAACCCGACGCTTAACGCGGGAACGCCGGCGGGTTGACCCCGGCCATGTCTTCCATCACACGCACCACCTGGCAGCTGTAACCGAACTCGTTGTCGTACCAGACGTACAGCACGACGCGGTTATCGTTGGCGATGGTGGCCTCGGCATCGACCACACCGGCATGGCGCGAGCCAACGAAGTCAGTCGATACCACTTCCTGCGAGCTGACGAAATCGATCTGCTTCTGCAGATCCGAGTGCATGGCCATCTGACGCAGGTACTCGTTGATCTCTTCGCGGGTGGTGGCCTTCTCCAGGTTCAGATTGAGGATGGCCATGGACACGTTCGGCGTCGGCACACGAATGGCGTTGCCGGTCAGCTTGCCCTTCAGCACCGGCAGCGCCTTGGCCGCAGCGGTAGCCGCGCCGGTTTCGGTGATGACCATGTTCAGCGCGGCGCTACGACCACGACGACTGCCTTTGTGGAAGTTGTCGATCAGGTTCTGGTCGTTGGTGTAGGAGTGAACGGTCTCGACGTGACCGTTGACGATGCCGTACTGATCATTGACCGCCTTGAGCACCGGCACGATGGCGTTGGTGGTGCAGGAAGCCGCAGAGATGATCTTGTCCTCGGCGGTGATTTCGCTGTGGTTGATGCCGTGCACGATGTTCTTCAGCGCGCCCTTGCCAGGTGCGGTGAGCACAACGCGATCGACGCCCGGGCAGGCCAGGTGCTGACCCAGACCCTCGGCGTCACGCCATACACCGGTGTTGTCCACCAGCAGTGCGTTCTTGATGCCGTACTGGGTGTAGTCGACTTCCTTCGGGTCCTTGGCATAGATCACCTGGATCAGGTTGCCGTTGGCCGTCAGGGTGTTGTTCTCTTCATCGATGGTGATGGTGCCGTTGAACTTGCCATGCACCGAGTCACGGCGCAACAGGCTGGCACGCTTGACCAGGTCATTGCTGGCGCCCTTGCGCACGACGATGGCACGCAGACGCAGGCCGTCACCGCCACCGGTCTTCTCGATCAGGATGCGCGCCAGCAGGCGGCCGATACGACCGAAACCGTACAGCACCACATCGGTGCCTTCACGGGCCGAACCATTCTGCTTGCCAACCACATCGGCCAGCTCGTCCTTGACGAACTGCTCGACGCCGCGACCAGCGCCTTCAGCCTTGAACTTGGCAACCAGCTTGCCCAGATCTACGGAGGCAGCGCCCAGCTTGAGCTCGCTCATGGCCTTGAGCATGGGGAAGGTGTCGTGCACCGACAGCTCGGCTTCGTCAGCCAGGCGGTGACGGGCAAAACGGTGAGCCTTGAGGATGTCGATGACCGAACGGTTGATCAGGCCACGGCCGTAGATCGAGGTCACCACATTGTTGTTGCGATAGAGCTGACCAATCAGCGGAATCATTGCTTCCGCAAGGGCTTCACGATCGATCCATTCACCGAGACACTGGTCGGGCTTCTGAGTCACGGGCAGTACCTTCCACATGTAGGGGCTGAAAAAAGGGGCTACATTATGACGGTGCGCGCGAGCATGAGCAATGCGCGCCTGTCGCGACTGACATTGACCAGCAAGCCCCGCTACAATTCACGGCCTTCCTTCACGACCGTGAGCCGCCCGTGTCCGTACTGCGTCTTCCGTCTCTGCCGGCCAACGCCGGCAAACAGCAATGGGGCAACTTGCCTGGTGCTGCCCTGTCCCTGGCCATCGCCGAAGCAGCCAGCAATGCCGGGCGTTTCACCCTGGTTCTGACCGAGGGCAGCCAGAGCGCGGAACGCCTGCAGGAAGAGCTGGCCTTCTTTGCCCCGAACCTGCCCGTACTGCATTTTCCCGACTGGGAAACCCTGCCCTACGACGTGTTCTCGCCACACCAGGACATCATTTCCCAACGCATCGCGGCCCTTTACCAACTGCCGCAACTGAGCCGTGGCATTCTCGTAGTGCCCATCGCCACGGCCCTACACCGCCTGGCGCCGAAACGCTTTCTGCTCGGCAGCAGCCTGGTGCTGGATGTCGGCCAGACGCTCGATGTGGAACAGATGCGCACGCGCCTGGAAGCGGCCGGCTATCGCTGCGTCGATACGGTGTACGAGCACGGTGAATTCGCCGTACGCGGCGCGCTGATCGACCTGTTCCCAATGGGCAGCGACACGCCCTACCGCATCGACCTGTTCGATGACGAGATCGAAACCCTGCGCACCTTCGACCCGGAAACCCAGCGCTCGGTGGACAAGGTGGAGTCGATACGCCTGCTGCCGGCACGCGAGTTCCCCCTTGAGAAGAAGGCCGTCACCGATTTCCGCGGGCGCTTTCGCGAGCGCTTCGACGTGGATTTCCGCCGCTGCCCGATCTATCAGGACCTGTCCTCGGGCATCACCCCGGCCGGCATCGAGTACTACCTGCCGCTGTTTTTCGAGGAAACCGGCACCCTGTTCGACTACCTGCCGGGCGATACCCAGGTATTTTCCCTGCCCGGCATCGAGAAGGCCGCCGAGCAGTTCTGGCAGGATGCGCGCAACCGTTATGAAGACCGCCGAGTCGACCCAGAGCGTCCGCTGCTGCCACCTGCGGATATTTTCCTGCCGGTGGAGGACTGCTTCGCCCGCCTGAAGAGCTGGCCGCGTGTGGTGGTCAATCAGGCGGATATCGAGCCAGGCGTCGGCCAGACCCGTTTCGACGCGCGTGCCCTGCCCGACCTGGCGATCCAGGCCAAGGCCGGCGAGCCGCTGGCGGCGCTACGCCGCTTCATCGAGGACTACCAGGGCCGCGTGCTGTTCTGTGCGGAATCGGCCGGTCGCCGCGAAGTGCTGCTGGAACTACTCGCCCGCCTCAAGCTCAAGCCGAAGGAAGTCGACGGCTGGCTGGCGTTCGTCGCCAGCCCTGAACGCCTCAACATCTGCATCGCACCACTGGATGAAGGCCTGCTGCTCGACGACCTGGCACTGATCGCCGAAAGCCCGCTGTTCGGCCAGCGCGTGATGCAGCGTCGCCGCCGCGAAAAAGGCCGAGAAGGCGGCGACAACGTGATCAAGAACCTCACCGAGCTGCGCGAAGGCGCGCCGGTGGTGCATATCGATCACGGCGTCGGCCGCTACCTGGGCCTGGTGACCATGGAGTTCGACGGCCAGGCCGCCGAATTCCTCGCCCTGCAGTACGCCGACGAAGCCAAGCTGTACGTGCCCGTGGCCAGCCTGCACCTGATCGCCCGCTATACCGGCAGCGATGACGCCCTGGCGCCGCTGCATCGCCTCGGCTCCGAGGTCTGGCAGAAGGCCAAGCGCAAGGCCGCCGAGCAAGTGCGTGACGTCGCTGCCGAACTGCTCGATATCTACGCCCGCCGCGCCGCCCGCGAAGGCTTCGCCTTTCAGGACCCGGCACTGGACTACGCCACCTTCAGCGCCGGCTTCCCCTTCGAGGAAACCCCTGACCAGCAGTCGGCCATCGACGCCGTGCGCAGCGACATGCTGGCCGGCAAGCCGATGGATCGCCTGGTCTGCGGCGACGTCGGCTTCGGCAAGACCGAGGTGGCCATGCGCGCCGCCTTCATCGCCGTGCACAGCGGCAAGCAGGTGGCCGTGCTGGTGCCCACTACCCTGCTCGCCCAACAGCACTACAACAGCTTCCGCGACCGCTTCGCCGACTGGCCGGTGAAAGTCGAGGTGATGAGCCGCTTCAAGAGCAACAAGGAAGTCGAAGACGCCGTGCAGCAACTGGCCGAAGGCAAGGTGGATATCGTCATCGGCACGCACAAGCTGCTGCAGGACGACGTCAAGTTCCACAACCTGGGCCTGGTCATCATCGACGAGGAACATCGCTTCGGCGTGCGCCAGAAGGAACAGCTCAAGGCCCTGCGCAGCGAGGTCGACATCCTCACCCTGACTGCCACGCCGATCCCGCGCACGCTGAACATGGCCGTGGCCGGCATGCGCGACCTGTCGATCATCGCCACGCCACCAGCGCGGCGTCTGTCGGTGCGCACCTTCGTCATGGAAAGCAACAAGCCGACCATCAAGGAAGCGCTGCTGCGCGAGCTGCTGCGCGGTGGCCAGGTCTACTACCTGCACAACGATGTAAAGACCATCGAGAAATGCGCCAGTGAGCTGGCGGAGCTGGTGCCCGAGGCGCGTATCGGCATCGGCCACGGGCAGATGCGCGAACGCGATCTCGAGCAGGTGATGAGCGACTTCTACCACAAGCGCTTCAACGTGCTGGTGGCCTCGACCATCATCGAGACCGGTATCGACGTGCCTAGCGCCAACACCATCATCATCGACCGCGCCGACAAGTTCGGCCTGGCCCAGCTGCACCAGTTGCGCGGCCGTGTCGGTCGTAGCCACCACCAGGCCTACGCCTACCTGCTCACGCCACCGCGCAAGCAGATGACCCCGGATGCGGAAAAACGCCTGGAGGCCATCGCGGGCGCTCAGGATCTCGGCGCCGGCTTCGTCCTCGCTACCCATGACCTGGAAATCCGCGGCGCTGGCGAACTGCTTGGCGACGGCCAGAGCGGGCAGATTCAGGCGGTCGGCTTCACCCTCTACATGGAAATGCTCGAACGCGCGGTCAAGGCTATCCAGAAAGGCGAGCAGCCGAACCTCGACCAGCCATTGGGCGGCGGCCCGGAGATCAACCTGCGCGTACCGGCGCTGATCCCCGAGGACTACCTGCCCGATGTGCACAGCCGCCTGATCCTCTACAAACGCATCGCCAACGCCAGCGACGAGGACGGTCTGAAGGAGCTTCAGGTAGAGATGATCGACCGTTTCGGCCTGCTGCCGGAGCCGACCAAGAACCTCATGCGCCTGACCCTGCTCAAGCTGCAGGCCGACAAGCTCGGCATCAGCAAGGTCGACGCCGGCCCGCAGGGTGGACGAATCGAGTTCGCTGCGGAAACCTGCGTTGACCCGCTGACCCTGATCAAACTGATCCAGGCCCAGCCAAAACGCTACAAGTTCGAAGGCGCCACCGTCTTCAAGATCCAGGTGCCGATGGAGCGTGCGGAAGAACGCTTCAACACCCTGGAAGCCCTGCTCGAGCGCCTCGCGCCCACCACCTGAAGGACCCACACATGCGCCCATTGCACCTGATCGCCCTGCTGCTCTGCCTGTTGGCACCGAGTGCTTTTGCCGAACGTCTTTACCAGGTCGAACTGCTGGTCTTCCGCCAGGCCGGCGAGCCCGTCTTCGCCCCCAAGGTGGCACCGGACGACTGGGCGGGCACGGCATTGCCGATCACCGGCAACGAACGCCCGACAACGCTAGATGGCGAGGCGGCCAAGCTCAATCCGGGCAGCGGTTATCAGGTATTGCTGCACAAGGCCTGGAGCCAGACCATCGGCAGCTCGCCGAGCCGAGTGGCCGTCAGCAGCGGTGAAGAGCGCTTCGGCCATCATGTGATCGAAGGCACCCTGAGCTTTACTCAGGAGCGCTTTGCCGACCTGGACCTGGAGCTGTGGATCAACCAATTCAGCGTCGACGGCCTGCTCGAGAGCAGCGAGCACATGAAAGTGGCCCAGCGCCTGAAGGACAACAGCCTGACCTACCTGGACCATGGCAGCCTGGGCGCACTGGTACGCATCAGCCCGCTCTGAGCGGAAACCTGATGCCGCCAGCCTTGCGTAGGAGCCTCGCCCCAAGGCGAAGTTTTTCAAGTGCGCGCCGCCCTGATTCGCGGCGGGGCGCTGCTCCTACAGATTCGGCGCGTCGGCGCCTGACTGACGGGCATTGAGCGCTGTCTTTGTAGAGCAGCTAGTTACTCAGCACGCGTGCCAACACCGCCTTGACCGTCCCCATGCTCTGCTCGATCACTCGCTCGATCTCGGCCATGGTGATCAAGGCGCTGGATTTACCCGCCGCCGGATTCACCACCAGCGCCAGGCAGGCATAGGGCAGCACCAATTCGCGCGCCAATACCGCTTCGGGCATGCCAGTCATGCCTACCAGGTCGCAGCCATCGCGCTCCATGCGGGCGATTTCCGCCGCCGTTTCCAGTCGCGGCCCCTGAGTGCAGCCATAGATTCCGTGATCGCTGAATGCCGCATTTTCGGCCCGCAGCGCCGCCACCAACGCCTCACGCAACTGCTTGTCGTACGGCTGGCTGAAATCGACGTGGGTCACGTGCTCCAGATCGCCTTCGTAAAAGGTGTGCGCACGCCCGGAGGTGTAATCGATGATCTGATGTGGCACGCAGAAATGCCCAGCGCCCATGGCAGCATGAATCCCCCCCACCGCATTGACCGCGACAATGGCCTTGGCGCCGGCCTGCTTGAGCGCCCAGAGGTTGGCCCGGTAGTTCACCTGATGCGGTGGAATCCGGTGCGGCTGGCCATGGCGGGCGAGAAACAGCACTTCGCGCCCGGCGTAACTGCCCCGCAGGATATCGGCGGAGGGCGCCCCGTAAGGGGTATCCAGCGGCAGCGCTTCGTGAATCGTCAACCCTTCCAGCTGGGTCAGGCCGGTGCCGCCGATAATGGCGTAGACAGTCATAGGCAGATCCTCAGTCGAGCAACTGTGCAGCTCTCAGGGCCGCCACAGCGGTAAGCCAGCGTGGCACCTGGCGGTATTCGGTAGT
Source organism: Ectopseudomonas mendocina (assembly GCF_008041835.1). Taxonomy (GTDB): domain Bacteria; phylum Pseudomonadota; class Gammaproteobacteria; order Pseudomonadales; family Pseudomonadaceae; genus Aquipseudomonas. Next base: position 24,637 of record NZ_VRYE01000103.1, on the reverse strand, counting down.
GGCATAACCACGGCCACGCATGCGTTCGAGGCGCGCAGGCGCTGTCACTCGCAGACGCTGCAAGGCACTGAGCGCCAGTTCGGCCGAAGCGCGGTCATTGCACACCAGACCCATATCGCACCCCGCAGCCAGTGCCGCCTCGATACGCTTGCCGGCATCGCCGACCACATGGGCACCGGCCATGGACAGGTCGTCGCTGAAAATCACACCCTCGAAGCCCAGCTCGCCGCGCAAGATGTCCTGCAGCCAGCGACGGGAGAAGCCAGCCGGTTGCTCGTCAACCTGAGAATAGATGACATGCGCCGGCATCACTGCATCGAGCTCGTGCACCAGACGCTTGAACGGCTGCATGTCGCAAGCGCGGATATCATCGAGACTGCGCTCGTCGAGCGGGATGGCGACATGAGAGTCCGCCTCGGCCCAGCCGTGCCCGGGGAAGTGTTTGCCGGTAGCAGCCATCCCCGCCTGATGCATGCCGCGGATGAAAGCGGCCGCCAGCGTGGTGGCCCGCTGCGGATCACCCTCGAAAGCGCGACTGCCAACCACCGCACTGCGCTGGTGGTCGAGATCCAGTACCGGCGCGAAACTCAGATCCAGGCCAACTGCCAACACCTCGGTCGCCATCAGCCAGCCGCAATGCTCGGCGAGCACCTCGGCATTGTCGTTGTCGGCGATGGCGCGCATCGCCGGCAGACGCAGAAAGCCCTGGCGCAGACGCTGTACCCGGCCACCTTCCTGATCCACCGCCAGCAGCAGATCCGGGCGCAGGGCACGGATACTCTGGCATAGCTCGCGAACCTGGCGCGGCGATTCGATATTGCGGGCAAAAATGATCAGACCACCCACTTCGGGCTGGCGCAGCATCTGACGATCCTCGGCGGTCAACCAGGTGCCAGCGATGTCCATCATCAAAGAGCCTTGCATGAGAGTATTTCCTTACGTGAAGTCTTGGTCTGCAGCCCACTGCGGGCAGGGCGCCTCATCGATACGTACCTTGCAGTGCGGCGGTACGCGCTCGAAAAGCGCCAGCATGTCGGCGTTACGCAAACGAATGCAGCCATGGGACAACGGCGTCCCCATGGGTTCCGTATCCGGTGTGCCATGCAGATAAATGTAACGGCGAAAGGTATCGACCTCGCCCAGGCGATTGCGCCCCGGCTCAAGACCGCTTAGCCAGAGAATACGGGTGAGAATCCAGTCGCGGCCAGGAAACTGCTCGTGCAGCTCAGGTGACCACACCTCCCCTGTCCAGCGACGACCGCGCAATACGGCCGCCAGAGGCAAACCTGCGCCGATCTTCGCGCGTACCTGATGCAGCCCGCGCGGCGTACAGCCTGAACCGTTAAGTTCACCCACCCCATTGAACGCCGTGGAGACAGGCAAGCTCAGCAGCAGCCGCCCAGCACGAAAGCCGTAAAGCGTCTGGTCGGCAATGGAGATATGGAGTAAATCGAGATCGGACATGGGCCGCTAGCTTAGCAGGCCGCAGGGCGAAGCCAAGCCCACCTGCCGTCAGGTCAAACCTTGGGCGCGGCGCTCGGTGTCTTGCTGCGCGGTTTGAGTTGCGCGCCAGCCAAGGCGGGGTCGGCAACCCCAGTCTCAGAACGCATGCCTGCAGCCAGGAAAGGCACCATCATGCGCATCACCTGCTCGATCGAGGTGTTGACGCCGAAATCGGTCTCGGCCATCGCCCGCAGCGCCTTGATGCCGGACATGCTGAACGCCGCGGCGCCGAGCATAAAGTGCACGCGCCAGAACAGCTCAAGCGGCGGAATGCGCGGCGCAGCTTCATGCACCAGCAGCATGTAACGACGGAAAACCTTGCCGTAGACCTCTTCCAGATACTTGCGCAAGTGACCCTGGCTCTGGCTGAAGGCCAAACCGAGCAGACGCATGAAGATGGACAGGTCATTGCCGCTGCGCGGCTTCACAGCCAGGGCCTGCTCGACCAGCAATTCGAGCAGCTCTTCCAGGGAAACCTGGGTTTCAGACTTGGCCTGACGGCGATCAAGTTCCTTTTCCAGGCTGGCGCAGAAAGGCCCGAGGAAACGCGAGAAGACCGCCTGAATCAGCGCCTTCTTCGAACCGAAGTGGTAATTGACGGCAGCCAGGTTGACCCCGGCCTTGCTGGTGATAAGACGCAGCGATGTCTCGGCGAAGCCCTTTTCCGCGAACAGCTGTTCCGCAGCATCGAGAATGCGTTCAACGGTTTCCGACTGAGCCATGAGTTATCACCTGACAAACACTTGTTTGAAACATACGTTTCATCCCACTGAATTGTCAAGCCGCATGAGCCGTCTTTTGGCCGGCTGGTCACAGCTTACAACAAGCAGAGACGCAGATTACCCGGCATGGGTAACAAGCCGAACGGCAGTCATCCAAAAAATGGACATTGCCAAGACTCGCTTACTGTATATAATCCCAGTCACTGTATAAAAAGACAGAGCCCAGCCATGCTGAAACTGACGCCACGCCAAGCCGAGATTCTCGCCTTCATCAAACGCTGCCTGGAAGACAACGGCTACCCACCCACCCGCGCGGAAATCGCTCAGGAACTGGGGTTCAAATCGCCCAACGCCGCAGAAGAGCACCTCAAGGCCCTCGCCCGCAAGGGGGCTATCGAGATGACTCCAGGCGCTTCACGAGGCATTCGCATTCCCGGCTTCGAGGCAGGTGCCGCGAACGAGGATGCGGGCCTCCCGGTAATCGGCCGTGTCGCCGCCGGCGCACCGATCCTTGCACAGCAACATGTCGAGGAATCCTGCCAGATCAATCCGGCATTCTTTCAGCCCAAAGCCGACTATCTACTGCGTGTACGCGGCATGAGCATGAAAGACATCGGCATCTTCGATGGCGATCTGCTCGCCGTGCACACCACCCGTGAAGCCCGCAATGGCCAGATTGTCGTCGCCCGTATCGACGATGAAGTGACGGTCAAACGCTTCAAGCGCGAGGGCAACAAGGTCTGGCTGATTGCCGAGAATCCTGAGTTTGCCCCGATCGAAGTGGACCTGGAACACCAGGATCTGGTCATCGAAGGTTTGAGCGTCGGTGTAATCCGCCGCTGAGGAGACACCATGTACGTGCAGCAGTCGTTCGAGCGCCCACAACTTCCCCTTTTCGACGCCTTTCTTGCCGGAACGTCGAGCGAGCCACGGTTAGCGACCAATGACATCTCTCGTAGCGAGGATGATCAGGCGTTCAGCGAACTGGCCCTGCGTGGCGCTGCCGGTCACTGCCTGCACTTGCTGGCCCCGATTCTACGCGAGCTGAGCGAGAACCAGGATGCGCGCTGGCTGACCCTGGTGGCACCGCCAGCCAGCCTTACGCAAAGCTGGCTGCGCGAAGCTGGCCTGAACCGTGAGCGTATTCTCCTGCTGCATCCACGGCAGGGGCAGAATGCCCTGGCACTGGCAGAAGAAGCCCTGAAGCTCGGGCGCAGCCATACCGTGATCAGTTGGCTGCATCCGGTCGAGAACAGCACTCGCCAGCGCCTTGCGCAGGCCGCCAATGCCGGCGGGGCGCAAAGCCTGAATATCAGCCTGGGCTAAAGATCCACCAACGCAAACGGGGCTCCATTGGAGCCCCGTTTTCGTTAAAGCGTAGCGGCTTCAGTGCAGAACGCGCGAGCCTTCTTCTTCACCACTGAAATCGCCTTCAGCCATTCGGCCAGCCATCTGCACGCCGGCATTGAGCATGGCCTTGGCCACCTCGATGTGCTGCCCCTGCAGAAAAGCCTTGGCATCAGCGGAGAAGTCCAGAGTCACCAGCGCCTCTTCATCCTCTGCGCGACGCAGGGCAATACGCCCATCGGGCAGTTCGACGATTTCCAGGAAGGATGTTGGCATGGCTCAGTCTCTGTGCAAAAACACGACATTGTAACAGTCAGCCGGGGTCATCCCCAGCCCACTGGTCCAGTTAAACCCAATCAGCACTCGCTGAGGCCTTCGCGGAAACGCAGCACCAGCGCCTTGAGTTGCTGACGCCAGGCATCGACATCATCGAGGCTCAGCTCGGCCGGCTCTTCGCCAACGCTGACAGCGGTGATCAGCGGCATGGACGGATCGACCTTGGCCTTGCGCTCCTCACGCGGCGGCTGGAACAGCGCAGCATAGGCCGCCAGCAACTCGGCCAGCCAGGTTTCGCGCTGCTGCGCCAATTCGACCAACTCGGCCAGCTCAGGGCTGGGCGAGCCCTCAAGCACCGCCTGCTGCACGAAGGCCTCGACACGCGAAGGCGTAGCGTCGTTCATGCGGTAATAACCGGCAATCTCATGACACAGCCCGAGCAGTCCACCGTACAGGTGAAACAGCGCGGCTTCTCGCTCGGCCTGCATCAGCGCCTGCACGTTGAACGCGGAGGACGCTTCGGCCTTGCGCCAGTTATCCAGGGCAATACCGGCGAAGAAAATCTTCTGGTTGGTACGGGTATAGATTTCTTTGGCCATTACGGCGACCTCCACAGCAGATCGGGTCATGATACGCGCGTCTACCCTGCCTGACGCGCATCTCGTCAGGCATTCAGGGCGCCGCAGTTACGACGCCAGGCCGACGCGCGGCAGATCGTGACCAAACGCTAGCGCTTGTCCTCGACCTTCCACTTGCCGCCATCGTAGAACGCGCGCCAGCCGGTGGGTTTGCCATCGACCTCGGACTGCACGTACTGCTCCTTGGTCTTGCGGCTGTAGCGAATCACCGCAGGGCGACCATCGGGGTCCTTCTGCGGGGCATCGCAGAGGAAGTGGTACTTGGGGTCGATCTCATGCTTGTGCGGGACGATCTCCAGCACCAGCGGCGCACGCGTCTCGCGGTTCTTGGGGAACTGGCTGGCAGCGAGGAACAGACCCGATGCGCCGTCGCGCAGCACGTAGGTGTCGTCCACCTTCTCGCACTTGAGCTCCGGCATATCCACTTTGTCCATCTTCGGCGGCGCCGCTTCACCGTTCTTGAGCAACTTGCGGGTGTTCTTGCAGCTGGCATTGGTGCAACCGAAGAACTTGCCGAAACGGCCGGTCTTGAGCTGCATCTGGCTACCGCACTTGTCGCACTCCAGGCTCGGGCCTTCGTAGCCCTTGATGCGGTACTGGCCCTGCTCGATCTCGTAGCCGCTGCAATCGGGATTGTTGCCGCAGATGTGCAGCTTGCGGGTTTCATCCAGCAGATAAGCATCCATGGCCGTGGCGCAGATCGGGCAGCGATGCTTGCCCAGCAACACCAGCGACTCGGACTCGCCCTCATCATCGGCTGCGATCTCATCGCCCGGCACCAGGTTGATGGTGGCCTTGCAGCGCTCCTTCGGTGGCAGCGCATAGCCCGAGCAACCGAGGAACACGCCAGTGGAGGCGGTGCGGATCATCATCGGCCGGCCGCACTCGCGGCAGGGAATATCGGTCAGCGTCGGCTGGTTGGCACGCATGCCGCCCTCGCCCGCTTCGGCCACCTCGAGCTTCTTCTTGAAATCACCGTAGAACTCGTCGAGCAGGTGCTTCCACTCGCGCTCGCCCTGGGCCACATCGTCGAGATGCTCTTCCATGGTGGCGGTAAAGCTGTAATCCATCAGGTTGGCGAAGCTTTCGTCGAGACGCTCGGTGACGATGTCGCCCATCTTCTCGGCATAGAAGCGACGGTTGTGCACCGTGACGTAGCCGCGATCCTGGATGGTGGAAATGATCGCCGCGTAGGTGGACGGGCGGCCGATACCGCGCTTTTCCAGTTCCTTGACCAGGCTGGCTTCGGAGTAGCGCGCCGGCGGCTTGGTGAAGTGCTGGCTGGGGTCGAGCTGGATCAGCTTGAGGCCCTCGCCTTCCTTCATTTCCGGCAGGACGTCGTCCTCGCCCGGCTTGCTCTGCTGCGGCAGCACACGGGTGTAACCGTCGAACTTGAGGATGCGGCCCTTGGCGCGCAGCTCGAAATCGCCGGCGGCCACGGTGACGCTGGTGGACAGGTATTCGGCCGGCGGCATCTGGCAGGCGACGAACTGGCGCCAGATCAGGTCGTACAGGCGCTCGGCGTCGCGCTCCATGCCGGACAGCTGGGTCGGGCGCAGGTTGACGTCGGACGGACGAATCGCTTCGTGCGCTTCCTGGGCGCCTTCCTTGCTCGAATAGAGGTTGGGCTTGCCCGGCAGGTACTTGTCGCCGTACTCGCTGCCGATAAAGCCGCGCACCATCTCTACCGCGTCGTTCGACAGGTTGGTCGAGTCGGTACGCATATAGGTGATGTAGCCCGCTTCGTACAAACGCTGAGCCATCATCATGGTTTTCTTCACCCCGAAGCCCAGGCGGTTGCTCGCCGCCTGCTGCAGGGTGGAGGTAATGAAGGGCGCCGACGGTTTGCTGCTGGTCGGGCGGTCTTCGCGCTTGACCACGCTATAGCTGGAAGCCTTGAGCTTCTCCAGCGCGGCCATGGCCTGCGCTTCATTGACCGGCTTGAAGGCTGCGCCACTTTCGCGCACCACCTCGAAACGCACCTTGGCGTTCTTCGCGGTGCCGAGGTCGGCGTGCACTTCCCAGTATTCTTCCGGGACGAAGGCGCGAATCTCTTTCTCGCGCGCAACGACCAGCTTCACGGCCACCGACTGCACACGACCGGCAGACAGGCCACGGGCGATCTTGGCCCACAGCAGCGGCGAGACCATGTAGCCCACCACACGGTCGAGAAAACGCCGCGCCTGCTGTGCGTTGACGCGGTTGATATCCAGTTCACCGGGTTTGGAGAAGGCTTCCTGAATCGCCTTCTTGGTGATCTCGTTGAACACCACGCGCTTGTAGCGGCTGTCATCACCACCGATGGATTCGCGCAGGTGCCAGGCAATGGCTTCCCCTTCGCGATCCAAGTCGGTTGCGAGATAGATGGTGTCGGCATCCTTGGCCAGGCGGCGCAGTTCTTCGATCACCTTTTCCTTGCCGGGCAGGATCTCGTACTTGGCCTTCCAGCCGTGCTCGGGGTCGACGCCCATACGGCTGAACAGCTGGCGTTTGGCCTTTTCCTTGGGCGACAGCGCAGGCGCTTCACCAGCAGCAGCCTTGCCGCGCTTGGCAGGCTCCTTGGTGGCACTTGCCGAGCCGCTGGTAGGCAGGTCACGGATGTGGCCGATGCTCGACTTCACCACGTACTGGCTGCCCAGATACTTGTTGATGGTCTTGGCCTTGGCCGGGGATTCCACGATGACCAGCGATTTGCCCATGGATCAGAGAATTCCTAAAAATTGCGAAATATAGAAGGCGGGAAGCCTTGAGGCTCCGCTATATATAGTGGTGACCAAGCGAAGGTCAAGCGCAGGGGGCTGCGCAGTCAGGCGTGCGAACCGCCGATAGGCTGACTTCGGCCTGAATCAAAGCAAAGCGCGGAACGCGCTTGCCGTTCACCTCGACCTCTTCGCAGAACATGCCGAGTGGCCGCACCCATAAGCCAAACTCGCCATACAGCGCCTGATAAACCACTACCTCTTCTTCATTCTCGGAATGGCGTGCAACACCGAATACACGGTACTGCGGGCCTTTGTAGTGACGATAGAGTCCTGGCTGCAACTGCATGAGCGGTTCCCGATATAAAAAGCCGTAAAAAGCAAAACCGGGGCACTGGGCCCCGGTTTCTGTCCGCTGACGCTTAAACGCGTTCGAAGACAGTGGTGATGCCTTGGCCAAGGCCCACGCACATGGTGGAGACACCGAAAGTGCCACCGTTTTGCTTCATGACGTTGAGCAGGGTACCGGAGATACGGGCACCGGAACAACCGAAGGGGTGACCCAGGGCAATCGCGCCGCCGTGCAGGTTGACCTTCTCTTCCATCTTGTCGAGCAGCTTCAGGTCCTTCAGCACCGGCAGAGCCTGGGCGGCGAAGGCTTCGTTGAGTTCGACGAAATCGATGTCAGCCATGCTAAGACCGGCACGTTTGAGCGCCTTCTGCGTGGACGGCACCGGACCGTAGCCCATGATTGCCGGATCGACACCGGCCACCGCCATGGCACGAACCACGGCCATCGGCTGGATGCCCAGATCCTGAGCACGCTGGGCGCTCATGACGATCATGCAGGAAGCGCCGTCGGTGATCTGCGAGGACGTACCTGCAGTCACGGTGCCACCTTTCGGGTTGAAGGCAGGCTTCAGCGCAGCCAGGCTTTCCAGGGTGGTTTCCGGACGAATGGTTTCGTCGAAATCGAACATCTTCAGGAAGCCGTTCTCGTCGTAGCCCTGCATCGGGATGATTTCATCCTTGAACTTGCCTTCGACGGTGGCCTTGTGCGCCAGACGGTGCGAACGCTCACCGAAGGCGTCCTGCTGCTCACGGCTGATGCCATGCATCTTGCCCAGCATTTCAGCGGTCAGGCCCATCATGCCGGACGCCTTAGCAGCGTACAGCGACAGGTGCGGGTTCGGGTCGACGCCATGCATCATGCCGACGTGGCCCATGTGCTCCACACCGCCGACGACGAACACGTCGCCGTTGCCGGTCTGGATCGCCTGCACGGCAGTGTGCAGGGCGCTCATGGACGAACCGCACAGACGGCTGACGGTCTGGCCGGCACTGGTGTGCGGGATCTGGGTCATCAGCGACGCCATGCGCGCGATGTTCCAGCCCTGCTCCAGGGTCTGGTTGACGCAGCCCCAGATCACGTCCTCGACTTCCGCCGGGTCGATCTTGGCGTTGCGCTCCAGCACTTTGCTGATCAGGTGCGCGGACATGGTCTCGGCGCGGGTATTGCGGTGCATGCCGCCCTTGGAACGACCCATCGGGGTACGACCGAAGTCGACGATCACTGCATCTCTAGGATTCAGGCTCATATTTCTACTCTCGCTCTGTTCGCTGCACGATTAACCGAAGAACTTCTGGCCCTTGGCGGCCATCTCGCGAAGTTTTGCGGTCGGGTGGTACAGGGCGCCCAGCTCGGCATATTTGTCAGCCAGGGCGACGAATTCAGCCACACCGATGGAATCGATGTAGCGCAGCGCACCGCCACGGAAGGGAGGGAAGCCGATACCGTAGATCAGGCCCATGTCGGCCTCGGCTGCGGTTTCGACGATGCCGTCTTCCAGGCAACGAACGGTTTCCATGCACAGCGGGATCATCATGAAGTTGATGATGTCCTCGTCGGTGACTTCGCGCTCTTCCACCACGATGGACTTGAGCAGCTCATAAGCCGCCGGGTCGGAGACCTTCTTCGGCTTGCCGCGCTTGTCGGTTTCGTAGGCGTAGAAGCCTTTGCCATTCTTCTGGCCCAGGCGGTTGGCTTCGTACATCACATCGACGGCGGTCTTGCCTTCGACAGCCATGCGATCCGGGAAGCCTTCGGCCATCACGTCACGGCCGTGGTGGCCGGTGTCGATGCCGACCACGTCGGACAGATAAGCCGGGCCCATGGGCCAGCCGAACTTCTCCATCACCTTGTCGATGCGCACGAAGTCGACGCCGAAGCCCAGCAGCTTGGAGAAGCCGCCGAAGTACGGGAACAGCACGCGGTTGACCAAAAAGCCCGGGCAGTCGTTGACCACGATCGGGTTCTTGCCCATTTTCTTGGCGTAGGCAACGGTAGTGGCCACGGCCACTTCGCTGGACTTCTCGCCACGAATGACTTCCACCAGCGGCATCATGTGCACCGGGTTGAAGAAGTGCATGCCGACGAAGTTTTCCGGACGCTTGAGCGCCTGGGCCAGCAGGGAGATGGAGATGGTCGAGGTGTTGGAGGCCAGGATGGCGTCTTCACGCACGACTTCTTCCACTTCGGCCAGCACGATCTGCTTGACCTTGGGGTTCTCGACCACGGCTTCGACGACGATGTCGACGTTGCCGAAATCACCGTAGGACATGGTCGGGCGGATCGCGTTGAGGGCTTCGGCCATCTTCGCCGGGGTCATGCGGCCCTTCTCGACGCGCTTGCCGAGCAGCTTGGACGCCTCATTCAAGCCCATCTGGATACCCTCTTCACGGATATCCTTCATCAGGATCGGGGTGCCCTTGGAGGCCGACTGGTAGGCGATACCACCGCCCATGATGCCGGCGCCGAGTACGGCAGCCAGTTTCACGTCGCGTGCGATTTCGTCGTGGTGCTTGGCCTTCTTCTTCAGTTCCTGATCGTTGAGGAACAGGCCGATCAGGCTCTCGGCAACCGAGGTCTTGGCCAGTTTGACGAAACCGGCGGCTTCGACTTCCAGCGCCTTGTCACGGCCGAAGTTGGCAGCTTTCTGAATGGTCTTGATCGCCTCGACCGGCGCCGGGTAGTTCGGGCCGGCTTGCCCTGCGACGAAGCCTTTGGCGGTCTCGAAGCACATCATCTGTTCGATGGCGTTGAGCTTGAGCTTTTCCAGCTTGGGCTGACGCTTGGCCTTATAGTCCAGCTCGCCGGAGATGGCGCGCTTGACCAGATCCAGAGCGGCATCCTTGAGCTTGGCGGGAGCAACCACGGCATCGACGGCGCCCACTTTCAGCGCGTCCTCGGCACGGCTTTCCTTGCCGGAAGCAATCCACTCGACGGCGTTGTCGGTACCGATCAGGCGCGGTAGGCGCACGGTACCGCCGAAGCCCGGGTAGATGCCCAGCTTGACTTCCGGCAGACCGATCTTGGCGGTCTCGCTCATTACACGGTAGTCCGCAGCCAGGCACATCTCGAAACCGCCACCCAGGGCGATGCCGTTGATGGCAACGACGGTCGGCACGGCGAGGTCTTCGAAATCACTGAAGATCTTGTTGGCTTCCAGGTTGCCAGCCACCAGTTCTGCGTCGGGCAGCTTGAAGTTGTCGACGAACTCGGTGATATCGGCGCCGACGATGAACACGTCCTTGCCACTGGTGACAATCACGCCCTTGATCGAACCGTCAGCCTTGATCGCGTCGACGGAGGCGCGCAGCTCGTTGAGGGTAAGACGGTTGAATTTGTTGACGGACTCACCCTTGAGGTCGAAATTCAATTCGACGATGCCGCTCTCAAGAGCCTTAACCGTGATGGCTTTACCTTCGTAAATCATCAACTGATCTCCACGGTATGGAAGCTGAACAGTACACATCGGAGCCAACCGGCAAGCCAGCTCACAGCATAGCCGCGAGCATAGCTCCAATCGGTACGACACACCCACCGACGCGATATTCGGGCTGTAGTGGCGCGCCTGACCAGGCAAACGCTCAATTCATACGCCCGTTTGATTTGGGTGTGCACACCTTCAGGCAAAAGCCTGCACTTGTCAATTGGCCTGTTTTCGTCGATTTCGCGACCCTTTCTGCAAGGCGGGTCATTCCTGGCCTCCAGCCCTCCGCAATAAAGCGCGTCAATACCACACCATTGCTCATGCAGCACAGCCCGCCGGCAAGTGACCCAAGCGCCTAGTCAAATAACCAGCCTAGCGGTACAGTCGTCTCACTTTCGGCTGGCACTGGGCCATGCGAAAGCATTACAAAAACAAATCGAGCCCCACGACGGGCCACACGGAGTCGCCAATGTCGAGCCGCCGTTCGCTTGCATTTCCTCTGAGCACCCTGCTGCTGTTTCTTCTCGTATCGCTCTCTTCCGTCAAGCTCAGCGCTGCCCCGGCCGAGGATCTGCTGCGCCTGCACCAGTTGCGCCTGGCAACGCAGAAGAGCCTGGGCGATTTCTATATGTACAACGGCATGGAAGGCGACCAGCGCTATGCGCGGATGATTGGTGAGTCCCTGCAGGAAGGGCAGGCGCATCTTGATGGTCTTGGCGCAATGCCCGGCGAAGCGAGCAAGGCCCTGCATGCGCAACTGCAGACGAACTGGCAAGGCTATCGCAACAGCTTACTGGCGCTGATGGACGCCATGCGCAGCCAGGGTTACACCGACCTGCAACCGATTGCCGACCTGGCCGAGAGCAACCAGCGCATCATGGCCATTAGTCAGGAGCTGTATCAGAAAATCCAGCAGGAGAGCGCGTTCAGCGTCCCGCAACTGACGCAGAAGAGCCGTGAGCAGAGCCTGCTCATGCAGAGCATCGCCCTGGACTATGCCTCTCGCAGCGCTTCGGTCGGCGGCAGCTTCTTCGGGGGCGGCGAAGAGCGCGCCATCGACGAGCTGGCTGGTGAATTTGCCAGCCAACTGGACAGCCTCAGCAGCGCCCAACAGAACACACCGGAAATCAGTGCGGCGCTGAACGCCATTGGCACCAAATGGCGCTATATCGAGAAATCCCTGCGCAATTACAACGAGAACACCGTACCGTTCCTGATCAGCAAATATTCCGACAGCATCATTGAAGGCCTGGAAGGCGTTGCTGCCCAGTACGCGGCCAGCCAGTTCTGATATTGCCTGAGCGCGGCCACTGTCCGGTATTCGCACTGGGCCTTTCCTGGCCCGTTAATGACCAGTCGCCCTCGTCCACAGAATGGGGCCATACTTGAGGCAGAGCCATTTGCCCCCTTCAGGAGAAACTCACCATGCCCTACCAGCATATTCTGGTCGCCGTCGACCTGACCGAGGAATGCGACCCTGTCGTGGTTCGCGCACAGAAGCTGGCTCAGGCCAGTGGCGCCAAGATGTCCCTGGTGCATATCGTCGAACCGATGGCCATGGCTTTCGGTGGTGACGTGCCGATGGACCTGTCGATGCTGCAGCAACAGCAATTCGAGCAGGCCCGTGAGCGCCTGGACAGTTTCACTGGCAAATACCCGGAACTCACCGCCGACCAGCGTCACCTGGCTTACGGCCAGCCGCGCCAGGAAATCCACCGCCTGGCCAAGGAGCAGGGTTGCGATCTGATCGTGGTCGGCAGCCATGGTCGCCATGGTCTGGCGCTGCTGCTGGGCTCCACTGCCAATGACGTGCTGCACGGTGCGCCCTGCGATGTGCTCGCAGTACGCCTGAAGAAAGGCGTTTAAAAGCCAAACACACCGGACAGGGCACGGGCAGCCTGGCGGCCCCGTGCGCACGGCGCCCCTGCGCAGGTCGCCATTGCCTTACTCGAAAGAATCGCCCGCGCTTATGACTTGCGGGCGAATCTTCTGCAGCTGGGTCTCCAGCGACACCGTCATACTCGACGACATCGAAAAGAAGGTGAGAAAGGCCTTGAGATTGGAGTCGCCTTCACAGGTATCGTGAATGCGCTGCCAGAACGCCTGATTGACCAGTTTCAATTGTTGAAACAGGCGCACCAATCCCTTCAGCTCCCAATCGGCCAGACGCCCCTCGCGCATGTTGAAATATTGCCGCGTGAGGTACAGCGATACGGCACGCAGGATGAACTCCTGATTATTGGCGAAAGGCAGATGTTGCTGCGCCATGGGTTTCAGGCGTGCCAGCACCGGGCAGGCGCTGGTAGCCATGATCACTCCGAGCAGCGCACGCAGCCCCTCTTCCAGACCGACATGCTTGGTGTACTCACGCTCTGGCGTGCGCACCCAGACGCTGGCTTTCTTGAACGCCGGCAAGCCACGAAAATCCTCGATTACCCGATGCAGATCCACAGCAGCCGGACAATGGCTGAACTGCTCGCGGCTCAGCGGACAATTGCTGCATTGCTGATGCCCGAGGCGCGTCCAGGCCGGAGCCTGTTGCGCCTGCGCGGGGTCATATTCGCGATTCAGCTCGATCCGGTAGCTGAACTGATGATTGTCGTCGAGAGCAATGCAGTACTCGATGGCCATTGCCCGGTCGTTCCTTCGTCAGTCTTCCAGCTCTGCCCAGCGCTCGAGCAACGCGTCCATTTCCTTCTGCAAGCGCTCGAGACGTGCCAATACTTCCGTGGTGACCTGCACCGGCTGCTGATAGAAAGCAGGATCGGATACCTGCTCCTGTACCGCAGCCATTTCCTGCTCCAGCGCATCAATTCGCCCGGGAATCGCTTCCAGCTCGCGCTGCAGCTTGTAGCTTAGTTTCTTCTTCGCGGGCTCTACGCCCTCTTGAACGGGAGCCACTACGGCCGGGGCCGGCGCTTCTACGATGGCCGTGGCCAGCTCGGCCTTGCCGGACTTGCTTTCACCCACGCCGAGCAAACGCGGCGAGCCGCCCTGGCGCAGCCAGTCCTGATAACCGCCGACATACTCGCGCACCTTGCCGTCCCCCTCGAAGACCAGCGTGCTGGTGACCACGTTGTCGAGGAAGGCACGGTCGTGGCTGACCATCAGCACGGTGCCAGGGAAGTTGAGCAGCACCTCTTCGAGCAGTTCCAGGGTTTCTACGTCCAGGTCGTTGGTCGGTTCGTCCAGCACCAGCAGGTTGGCCGGCTTGCTGAACAACTTGGCGAGCAATAGTCGTGCCCGCTCTCCGCCGGACAGCGCCTTGACCGGTGTACGCGCACGCTGCGGGCTGAACAGGAAATCGCCCAGATAGCTCAGTACATGACGGCTCTGGCCGTCGATAGTGATGAAATCGCGGCCTTCGGCGACGTTGTCGATCACTGTCTTTTCCGGCTCCAGTTGGTGACGTAATTGGTCGAAATACGCCACTTCCAGTTTGGTGCCCACCTCGATGCTGCCGCTGGTGGGCTGCAGGTCACCGAGCAACAGCTTGAGCAGGGTGGTCTTGCCGGTACCGTTGGCGCCAAGCAGGCCGATACGGTCACCACGCTGCAGGACCATGGAGAAGTCCTTGACCAGGAAGGGGCCACCGGCGTGAGCGAAGCTGACGTTCTCCGCCACCATCACCTGCTTGCCGGACTTGTCCGCGCTTTCCAGGGCGATGGTCGCCTTGCCCTGGCGTTCACGGCGCTCGGCACGTTCGGCGCGCATGGCCTTGAGCGCGCGTACGCGCCCTTCGTTACGGGTGCGACGGGCCTTGATGCCCTGACGAATCCACACTTCTTCCTGGGCCAGACGCTTGTCGAACAAGGCGTTGGCGGTTTCCTCGGCAGCCAGTTGCTGCTCCTTGTGCACCAGGAAGCTGGCGTAGTCGCCGTTCCAGTCGATCAGGCCGCCGCGATCCAGTTCGAGGATGCGCGTGGCCAGGTTCTGCAGGAAGGAACGGTCGTGGGTGATGAACAGCACGGCGCCGCCGAAGTCTTTCAGCGCCTCTTCCAGCCAGGCGATGGCGCCGATGTCCAGGTGGTTGGTCGGCTCATCGAGCAGCAACAGATCCGGCTCTGACACCAGCGCCTGAGCCAACAGGACGCGCCGGCGCCAGCCCCCGGAGAGTTCGGCCAGGGTCTTGTCAGCCGGCAACTGCAGGCGGCTGAGGGTGCTGTCGACCAGTTGCTGCAGGCGCCAGCCGTCTTTGGCTTCCAGCTCCTGCTGCACGTGCATCAGTTGTTCGAGGTCATCATCGCCGTGAATGTTCTGCGCCAGGTGGTGATAGCGCGCCAGCAACTCGCCAACACCAGCCAGGCCTTCGGCAACCACATCGAACACCGTACGCTCGTCGGCGCGCGGCAGCTCCTGCGGCAACTCGCCGATCTTCAGCCCCGGCGAACGCCAGATCTCGCCGTCGTCCGGCATCTGGTCGCCCTTGACCAGGCGCAGCATGCTCGACTTGCCGGTACCGTTGCGGCCGATGATGCACACCCGCTCACCCCGTGCGATCTGCCAGGACACTCCATCGAGCAGGGGCATGGCGCCATAGGCGAGGGAAACATCGGCAAACTTGAGCAGGGTCATGGGCATCTCCGGAAACAGGCGGCGCATTCTACCCGAGATGCGAGCCGGCTGTTGCCGTTTCCGCCGAGGCAGCAGGTGCAGCGCCAACACCCCCATCGGCGCAGGCAGGCGCATTTTTGCCGCATGTGTCCATCTGCTCCGACGGCATTCACCGCGCCCTTGTGAAGGGCTAAGCTAGAGGTATGCAACGACACGGATCGTGTTGCCCCTTACCTCTGCTTCTTCCTGGAAATGCCATGCGTAGTCGCTTTCTCTCTGTAGTTTCCTGCCTGATTCTTACCGCCACCGGTATCACCAGTGTCGAAGCCGCCAGCCTCGCCCAACAGCGCCAGTACTACGATGAGGCCAAGCGTGCCCTGGCCAAGGGCGATAGCGGCCCTTACCGCCAGTACGCCAGCGCCCTGCGCGACTACCCGCTGACTCCACATCTGGCCTACGACGAGTTGACCAACCGTCTCAAGTCGGCCAGCAACGCCGAAATCGAGAAGTTTCTTGCCGAGCATGGCGACCTGCCCCAGGCCAACTGGATGAAACTGCGCTGGCTACGCTGGCTGGCCGAGCGTGGCGAGTGGAAACCCTTTCTCGACCATTACGACCCGGCGCTCAACTTCACCGAACTGGACTGCCTGTATGGTCAGTATCAGATGAGTCACGGCCTGACCGCCGAAGGCAACGCCACTGCCGAAAAGCTCTGGCTGGTTGGCAAGTCCCAGCCCAATGCCTGTGATCCGTTGTTCGAACGCTGGGCCGCCAATGGCCAGCTTACCGAGCAGCGTCGCTGGCAACGCACCAAGCTGGCGGTGGAAAGCGGCAACTACGGCCTGGCCAACTTCCTGATCAAAGGCATGCCGACGCTCGGTGAACGCGGCAAGCTGATGGTCGAAGTGGCGCAGAAGCCGCAACTGCTGAAAAACACCGCACGCTTCGCGCCCGCCGACGCGGCCATGAGCGACGTGGTCGGCCTGGGTCTGCGTCGCCTGGCCCGGCAGAGCCCGGAAGATGCCCTGGCCCTGCTCGATGGCTATGCCCAACGCATGCAGTTTTCTGCGGATGAACAAGTCGCCATTGCCCGCCAGATCGGCCTGCGCCTGGCGCAGCGCTTCGACCTGCGCGGCTTGCAGGTCATGGCCAAGTATGACCCGCAGTTGCGTGACAACACCGTCAGCGAGTGGCGTGCGCGTCTGTTGCTGCGCCATGGCCGCTGGGATGAAGCCCATCAGCTGACCCAACGTATGCCTGCCGACCTGGCCAGCAGCAACCGCTGGCGCTACTGGAATGCACGCAGCCTGCAACTGGCGCAACCCAACAGTCAGCAGCCGGCGGCGCTGTTCCAGGCGCTGGCCAAGGAGCGAGACTTCTACGGCTTCATGGCGGCTGACAAGGTCAATGCGCCTTATGCACTGAACAACCAGCCGCTGGCGCTCGATCCCAAGGTGGTACAGAAGGTACGCAATACCGCCGGCATCAAGCGCGCCATGGAGTTTCACGCACGTGGCCAGATCGTCGACGGGCGTCGCGAGTGGTATCACGTCAGCCGCCTGTTCAGCCGTGACGAACTGGTCGCCCAGGCGCGCCTGGCTTACGAAATGGAGTGGTATTTCCCGGCTATCCGCACCATCAGCCAGGCCCAATACTGGGACGACCTGGAAGTGCGCTTCCCCATGGCCCACCGCAACGAGCTGGTGCGCGAAGCCAAGCGCCGTGATCTGCACTCGAGCTGGGTGTTCGCCATCACCCGCCAGGAAAGTGCCTTCATGGCCGATGCACGCTCGCATGCCGGCGCCATGGGCCTGATGCAACTGATGCCAGCCACCGCCAAGGAAACTGCACGCAGGTTCGGCATTCCCCTGGCCTCACCGCAGCAGGTGCTCAACCCGGACACCAACATCCAGCTGGGCGCCGCCTACCTGAGCCAGGTATACGGCCAGTTCAACGGCAACCGCGTGCTCGCCTCGGCTGCCTACAACGCCGGCCCCGGTCGTGTGCGCCAGTGGCTGCGCGGCGCCAATCACCTGAGTTACGACGTCTGGGTGGAAAACATTCCCTTCGACGAAACCCGCCAGTACGTGCAGAACGTGCTGTCCTACTCGGTGATCTACGGCCAGAAGCTGGGCGCACCCCATCCGCTGGTGGCGTGGAACGAGCGCTTCTTCGACGACCAGTAAAACGAAAGCCCCGATCAGACAGCGTCTGATCGGGGCTTTCTATGAAATCCGCCCCGCTATTCCAGCACTTCCACCGTCATGCCCAGCTGCAACTCGCCGACACCGCGCGGCAACAGGTTCTGTCCGAAGAACACGTCACCGTCGCGTTCACGATAGGTCTTGAGCGTGGCCAACGGCTCGCGCTCGGCGTTGCGCTCGCCGGTCTGTGGGTCGATGGTGGTGAGGATGCAGCGCGAGCAGCCTTTGGCCACCTCGAACTCCACGTCACCGATGCGAATGCGCTGCCAGTTGTCTTCAGCATAGGGCTCGGTGCCGGTGACGACCAGATTGGGGCGGAAACGCAGCATTGACAGCGGCTGACCCACACGCTGAGACAGATCGTCCAGCGAGGCCTGGCTGATCAGCAACAACGGGAAGCCATCGGCAAAGGCCACGCGGTCACCGGGCCGGGCATAGGCAGTATCGACCTGGCGGGTACGCCCTTCCGGCACCTGCACCAGACGACAGGGCTTGCCGAGCAGAGCACTGAGCCACTCAGCTGCTTCATCACCGGCATCCGGCACGCGCAGGGTGTCGCGCCAGACGATGACGCCACGCAGGTTTTGCTCGGGGTCAGGCAGCGCCACGGACAAATCGTCACGGCCAGGTGCGCTGAGCGTCAGGCCACCACGCGCATCGTACAGCGCGCTCAACTGGCTCATCTGCGGCAACAGGCGCTGGGTGATGAAGCGCCCACTGTCGGCATCGACCAACATCCAGCGCCTGTCGCCCTGCAGGCCGAGGCCATCGACGGCGCTGCGCTGCAGAATCTCGCCACGGCCAGACTTGAGCGGATAACGGTACAGCCCCGAGAGACTCGGCATGGGTCAGCTTCCTGTCGGCAAAATGCCGTTATACGAGCTGATGGTGATGCTCACAAGCACTCGGGATGATGGGGTTAGCTGGGTTCGTCCAGAGCCAGACGCTGCCGCACCACGTCAACCAGCTTGTCCGGCTGAAACTTGGAGAGAAAGTTGTCGCAACCGACTTTCTTCACCATGGCCTCGTTGAAGCTGCCCGACAGCGAGGTATGCAGGACGACGTGGAGGTCCTTGAGGCGCGGGTCGTTGCGAATCTCGCTGGTCAGGCGATAACCGTCCATCTCGGGCATTTCGGCATCGGTGAAGATCATCAACAGCTTGTCGGTCATCACCTCGCCGGTATCAGCCCAGCTTTTCAGCAGGTTGAGTGCCTTCAGGCCGTCACTGGCCATATGCGGGCGAATACCCAGTTGCGAGAGGGTGTCGCGTAATTGAGTCAGCGCCACGTTGGAGTCGTCCACCAGCAGCACTTCACGGCCGCGCGCCTTCTCCATCAGCGGATCGGCGAGTTTTTCCTCGGAGACCTTGGTGCTCATCGGCACGATCTCGGCCAGGACTTTTTCCACATCGATGACCTCGACGATCTGCTCGTCGACCTTGGTGATCGCGGTCAGATAATGCTGACGCCCGGCGCCACCGGGGGGTGGCTGGATCGACTCCCAGTTGAGGTTGAGGATGCGGTCGACGCTGCCGACCAGAAAGGCCTGCACGGAGCGGTTGTACTCGGTGACGATGATGGTGCTGCGCTCATCCGGTACCAGCGGACGCATGCCGATGGCCTGGGACAGGTCGATCACTGGCAGGGTCTGACCACGCAGGTTGACCACACCGCAGACGAAGCGGTGACGCTGCGGCATCAGCGTCAGCTTGGGCATCTGCAGCACTTCCTGCACCTTGAACACGTTGATGGCGAACAACTGCCGGCCGACCAGGCGGAACATGAGAATTTCCAGGCGGTTCTCGCCGACCAGTTGCGTACGTTGATCTACTGAATCCAGGATGCTGGCCATCATGTACTCCAGGGTGTATGTATTGAGTCTAGGCCATCTATAGGAAGTGCCAGCGCTCGTTGTACGGTGTTGCAAAACGTCAGACGGACTTGGTTCTGCCTGCTCTATCGGCACAGGGTGGGCAAACTGAAGCCTGCCACTATCGCGCCATCATGCATCAGCCCCATGCCCCTGGCCAGCGAGCAAGGGCGAGTGCGCCGGCAGATGCAGGCGCAAGCAAGCCGGCTCGGCGCAGAAACGCAGGCGCGTGCTTGCCATGGGTTCGCCGTCGAGATTCAGATCCAGCCCCTCCAACGCCTCGACTTCCAGCCAGGGCAGCCGTGCAGTGATGGCCACGCTCTGCAAACCCAGCATACCGCCAGACAACAGCGTGCCCAAGGTGCCCACCACATCCTGCGCGGCGGGCACGATACAGACATCGAGCAGGCCATCATTGATGACGGCATTCGGACACAGCACATGCCCGCCGCCGGCCTGGCGGCCATTGCCAATGCCAAGGGCAAGAAATTCGCCCCGCCACTCGAAGCCAGGCCCATGAAAATGACCGGCTGCCGCGCGCACTTCGGCAAAGCGGCTGAGCCCGGTCAGCAGATAGGCGGCGCCACCGAGGACTTTCTTGAGGTCTTCCGACGTATTGGCCGTGACGCTGGAACCAAAACCTCCCGTCGCCATATTGAGGAAAGCACGCTCGCCGGCCATGCCGATATCCACCGCCTGCGCTTGCGTCTCGAGCAATGCCAGTGCGGCAGCCGGGGTCAGCGGCACACCTGCCGCGTGCGCAAAGTCATTGGCCGTCCCCAGCGGCAGCAGTGCCAGGCTGGCGTCGCTGCGGGCCTTGACCATGGCCTCGACCACATCACGCAGGGTGCCATCGCCGCCGCCGGCGATCAGCGTCGGATAACCGGCTGCCAGCCCCTCATGCACCAGCCGTTCGGCATCACCGCCCTCCCAGGTCAAGCGCACGGCCAGCTCCCAGCCGTGCTCGCGCAGACGGTTCACGGCGGCCCTCACATCAGCGTTCAGCGCCTGCTTGCCATGCAGTATCAGCCAGGCTTTGCGTTCGCGCATTGCAGTGCTCCTTGAAACGACCCCGCGAAAGCCTAGTGCGTGGCCCTCGCAAAAATTAATTAAATAAATAGATATTAAATTCAAAAATATTGCGCTTTTAAATCGATCAGATCACATGAATCATGCGTGCATCGACGCTGCACGGGACTGAGCCCCTGCACGACAGGAGAATTGACCATGATCGATGTACGTCCGTTCGAACAACTCGGCAGTGCCCACCACGGCTGGCTCAACGCGCGCCACCATTTTTCCTTCGCCGACTACCATGACGCCAAGCGGATGAACTGGGGCCGCCTGCGCGTCTGGAACGACGATGAGATCGCCCCACATTCGGGCTTCCCGCCGCACCCGCATCGTGACATGGAGATCATCACCTATGTTCGCGAAGGGGCCATCAGCCATGAGGACAACCTGGGCAACAAGGGCCGTACAGAGGCCGGCGATGTGCAGGTGATGAGCGCCGGCACCGGCATCGCCCACAGCGAGTACAACCTGGAGGACGCAACCACCAAGATCTTCCAGATCTGGATTCAGCCGAACCAGGCCGGCCTGCCGCCGTCCTGGGGCGCCAAACCGTTCCCCAAAGGGGATCGCGCCGGGGCTTTCGTCACCCTGGCCAGCGGTTACGAGGAGGATGTCGATGCATTGCGTATCCGTACCGATGCACGCCTGGTGGCCGCTACGGTCAAGGCTGGGCAAAGCGCCGAGTATGCGCTGCAGCCCGGTCGCAAGGCCTATCTGGTGGGCGCCACCGGCGCCTTCACGGTCAATGGCGTGGCGGCCAAGGCACGTGATGGCGTGGCCATTGCCGATGAAGCGCTGATCCGTATCGAGGCAACAGAAGACAGCGAGATCGTGCTGGTAGACGTCGCCTGACGCACACACCATCGCCCTCCGCTCTGGAGAGCGACTGGTTTCTGTATGAAGTAGCCCGGATGAAATCCGGGAAAGCTGGATACGCTGCCCCGGATTTCATCCGGGCTACAAATTGGCACCCTACGCCGGATAGCCGGTGATCTTGCGAATGCGCTGGTACAGCGGCTTGAGCTGGCGGTACATGCGCTGATAGACCTGCGCGTAGAGCTGCTGGTAAACGTGCTGGGCCTCCGGGTTGGGCTGGAACACCTGGCCGACACGGGTCATGGCGGCGATGGCGCTCGGGTAATCGGCGTGCAGGCCCAGGCCCACTGCGCAGTTGATCGCCGCGCCAAGGCCGCTGGTCTCGTACAGGTGCGGACGCTCGGCCGGCAGACCGAAGATATCGGCCGTCAGTTGCATTGCCGCATCGCTTTGTGACCCGCCACCGGAAACACGTAGGCGCTCGATGCGCGTACCGGAGCGTTTTTCGATGCGTTCCTTGCCCTGACGCAGGGCGTAGGCCAGTCCCTCCAGAATCGCCCGGTACAGATGCGCGCGGGTATGCACGTCGCCAAAACCGATGATCGAACCCTTGGCCTCGAGGCCGGGCTCGCGGATGCCCGGCGTCCAGTAGGGCTGAAGCATCAGGCCCATGGAGCCGGGCGGCACGGCGTTGACCAGCTCGTCGAACAGCGCCTCGGGCGACACGCCCAGCGCCTCGGCACGCTGCATCTCGCGTAGGCCGAACTCGCGCTTGAACCAGCTGACCATCCAGAAGCCGCGATAGATCATCACCTCGGTGTTGAAGTGATCCGGCAGCGCCGCCGGATAGGGCGGAATCAGCGGGATGGTTTCCAGATAACGGCTGCGCGTGGTGTTGATGGTCGCCGTGGTGCCGTAGGACAGACAGGCCGTGCCAGGCTGCAGTGCGCCAGAACCCAGCACCTCGCAGGCCTTGTCAGCGCCAGCGGCAATCAGCGGCAGGCCTTCGGGAATACCGGTATGGCGGCAGGCTTCGGCCGTAATGCTGCCCAGTCGCTCGCCGGGCTTGAACAGTTCGGGCAGTTGCTCACGGCGCACCTGCAGCGCCTGCCACTTCCAGTCACCGGGCGCAGCCCAGCGCAGGCGCTTGTAATCGAACGGCAGGTAGGCCACGCAACTGCTGGCCGAATCGACGAAGCGACCACACAGGCGCTGGGTGAGAAAACCCGAGAGCAACAGCACCTTGTGCGTGCGTGCCGCAATGTCCGGCTGATGCTGGGCAACCCAGTTGACCTCGGCCTGACCACGGAAGTGATCGACCGCCTCCTCGGCACGCGCCAGTTTGAACAACCAGCCCCACAGCCCCTTGATCCGCCCCTGCACCTCGGCGCGGCGCTGGTCGAGCCAGAGCATCGCCGGGCGCAGCGGCGCGCCCTGCTCGTCGACATGGATGATGCTGCCGCGCTGGGTGGTGACGGCGACGCCCTTGATCTGGCTGCGGTCGATATCCACCTGCTGCCACAGCAGACGGCAGGCTTCGCCGACGCTGGCCCAGTAATATTCCGGGTCCTGCTCGGCCCAGCCCGGCTGGCTGGAGAAATACGGATCCAGCTCCACCTTGCCTTTGGCGAGCAGGTTGCCGTTGGTATCGAACAGCAGCGCCCGCACGCTCTGGGTGCCGTTGTCGATGCTCAGCAGGTAGCTTGGTTCGCTCAAGGTTTTGCCCTTTTTGTTACGTCTCCCCTCTCCCCAACCCTCTCCCGCAAGCGGGAGAGGGAGCTGATCGGAGTTGCCGCAATCTAGCTACGTAGCCCGTATATGAAATCCGGGAGCTGCATCGTCGTTCATCCCCGGATTGCATCCGGGCTACAACTGGGTGGCAGCGGATTGCCGGTGCGCACGGCGCACCCTACGCACATCATTCGCTGTCATCCGGCAGGCTGTAACAGCGCTGCCACAGCGCCAGATAATCCGTCTCTTCCTGCTGCCAGCGCGCATCGCTCCAGCCGAGCTGTGGTTGGCACAGCGCGCGGATACGTGGCAGCTCTGCGCGGCCGCCTTCGGCCAGCAACAGGCCCAGACGCGTGCGGCGCAGCAGCAGGTCGTCCAGGTGCAACACCAGCTCGCCTTCGGCAGCCCAGGCCAGTTCGGCCCACAAGGTGTCAGTGCCCGCGACACAATCAGCGCCAACTTCGTCGACCAAGCGCAGTACCTCACCCAACTGACGACCATGTCGCCCAGCCAGACGACGCTGCTGCGCCGGGCTCAATGCCGGCATAGGTGTCGGCTTACTGGAAGCGAAGACCGCGCCGCCCTGATCATCCACCGGCTTGCCGACGAATCCGGCACAGGCACGCAGCACCTCCAGCGCCAGCAGACGAAAGGTGGTCAGCTTGCCGCCGGCCAGCGTCACGCTGCCCGGCTAGATCCACAGCGCATGTTCGCGCTTCTCGTCCGAGGGTTTCAGAGCGCCGCCACCATCGCTCACCACAGGGCGCACGCCCGCCCAGGTCGACAGCACGTCGGCCCGGCTCACCTGCGCAGTCGGGAACTGCTGAGTACAGGCGGCCAGCAGGTAATCGAGCTCCTCGACGCTGATGGCGGCTTCATGATCGAGCTCGTCAGCATGATCGAGATCGGTGGTGCCGATCACCGTTGCGCCTTCCCAGGGGAAGACGAACACCGGCCGGCCATCAGCCGTGTGCATGAAACTGAAGGCATGCGCCACTGGCAGGCGCCAGCTCGGCAGCAGCAGATGGCTGCCGCGCAGCGGGCGGATGCGACCATTGCCAGGCTGGCGCAGGCGATCGGCCCAGGCACCGGTCGCTTGCGCCACGGCGCGGCTGCGCAGGCGGTATTGCTCGCCCGTTTCCACATCCTCGGCGATCACACCGACCACCTGCCCCGCCTCACGCAACAACTCCACCACGCGCATGCCATTGAGCGCTTCGCCGCCTTCGGCGCGCGCTTCGCCCAGCACGCGCTGCACCAGGCGGGCATCGTCGGTCACTGCGTCGAAGAAGCGCGTGCCACCGAGCAGGCCATTTTCGCGAATGCCCGGCGCCAGGTAGCGCAGCTGCTGCAGCGGGTAGAATAGATGGTTGCGCTTGCCGGCCAGGGCGTCGTACAGACTCAGCAAGCCGCCGAATACCTTGGGCCCG
>NZ_VRYE01000102.1 GCF_008041835.1 Ectopseudomonas mendocina | reverse complement strand
CGTGACAAACGTGGCTGGGCTGGTGCGGACTGTCTCCCATTGTCCATTATTCCGCAATGCTGTCGTCCGTAGGAGTCTGGACCGTGTCGTAGCGTCAGGTTGAATGATCATTCTCTCAGACAAGGTACGGATACTCGTCTTGGTGAGCCATTACCTCACCAAATAGCTAATCCGACTTCGGCTCATGTGATAGCGCAAGGCACGCAGGTTCCCTGCATTCTCCCGTAGGACGTACGCGGTATTAGCGTTCCTTTCGGAACGTTATCCCCCACTACCAGGCAGATTCCTAGGCATTACTCACCCGTCCGCCGCTTAATCAGGGAGCAAGCTCCCGTCATCCGCTCGACTTGCATGTGTTAGGCCTGCCGCCAGCGTTCAATCTGAGCCATGATCAAACTCTTCAGTTCAATACTGCTTGGGTTTTGAGAAAACCCTAAACTTGGCTCAGCAATCGCAAAACTTTCAAATTAATGAAAGGTAACTCTCGAATTAACGAGTGTTGCTTTGTGATGCTGATAATCAGTTGACTACCAGTCTTACCTCACAAGCACCCACACGAATTGCTTGATTCAGTTGTTAAAGAACATTCGGTTAAGTCTTTCGCCTCAACCAAGGCCGCGCATTCTACAGCAGCCTTTCTATCTGTCAAGCTGTTTTTCGATTTTGTTTCCGGAGAAACTCTTTTCTACTCAACCACTTGCGCTTTCGGTCAGAACTTCGTCTCTCCAGCGGGAGGCGCATTCTACAGCGCTCAAAACCGCTGTCAACCACCTCTTTCAAACCACTTTCGATCCATTCGACCGAAGCACCAACAGGATCAAACCACCACCCTGTCGACCGGCGCGCATTCTACACGCCAGACCCAGTTTTGCAAGCCCTTCATTCAACTTAACTTATTGATTAACAAGAAGTTTTTGAAGCGCTTCATCGCTGAAGTGGCGCGCATTTTACATCCAGCAGAATGCGCGTCAAGCCTAAATTCCAACTTTCTTCGGACTTTCTCGCCAAAGGGCGCCAGCGCGCTGCAGCCCACTTGCCACTGCGGAGACGCGCATCAGTAGCAACGCCCCACCGATCAACGCATAAGCAAGCCACTCGCCCAGATCGGCACGTACCACCCAAAGCATATGCAGCAAGGCCAGCAGCAGGATGACGTAGATCATGCGATGCAGCGTTTTCCACCTACGGCCCAGCTTTCTGATACTGAAACGGTTTGAGGTAATGGCCAGAGCCAATAAACCTACAAAGGTCAGTGCCCCCACGATGATATAGGGGCGCTCGGACAAATCGCGCAGTACCAGCTCCGGTCGCATACCAGCAATAAACAGTACATAGCCGAACAGATGCAGTGCCGCGTAGGCAAAGCACCATAATCCCAACTGTCGACGCACCGCGATCCAGCCAGCCCAGCGACTCAACTGCTGCAGTGGCGTCATGGCCAGGGTGATCAACAGAAGAACCAGTGCTCCGAGCCCCAGGTTGTCCACTAAAACCTTACCAGGGTCAGGCCCCAGGAGATTGAAGACGGCGCAGTACAACCAATACAGCGGCGGCATCGATGCCGCCAGGAATACGCCGACGCGCCAAAGCCTGTAGCGCATCAGTAGTACCTCGACAGATCCATGCCCGCATAAAGGTCAGCGACCTCCCCATAACCATTGAACATCCGTGTATCGATCACATTCGGACTGAACAAGCCACTGGGCAGTCGCCGCTCGGTGGCCTGTGACCAGCGCGGGTGATCCACCTGCGGGTTGACGTTGGCATAGAAGCCGTATTCGTTCGGTGCAATACGTTCCCAGGTC
Source organism: Ectopseudomonas mendocina (assembly GCF_008041835.1). Classification (GTDB taxonomy): domain Bacteria; phylum Pseudomonadota; class Gammaproteobacteria; order Pseudomonadales; family Pseudomonadaceae; genus Aquipseudomonas. The sequence continues at coordinate 74,270 of NZ_VRYE01000102.1, read as the reverse complement.
GTCTTGGGTGCCTCATCGACCAGACTGATCCGCACGATGGACTTGATGCTCTTGAAACCATACTTCCATGGCACCACCAGACGCAGCGGCGCACCATTCTGGTTCGGCAATACACGCCCATACATCCCCACCGCCATAAAGGCCAACGGATGCATGGCCTCATCCAGACGCAGCCCCTCGACATAGGGCCAATCGATCAGCGAGAACCCCGAACGCTGGCCCGGCATGCGCTCACGATCGACCAGCGTCTCGAAACGTACATAGCGCGCCGACGAAGTGGGTTCGACCTGCTTGAGCAGATCAGCCAACGGAAAGCCCAGCCAGGGAATGACCATGGACCAGGCCTCGACACAACGCAGCCGGTAGATGCGTTCCTCGAATGCATGCGGCTTGACCAGATCCTCGATGGAGTAACGGCCAGGCTTGCTTACTTCGCCATCGACCATCACCGTCCAGGGCTCAACCTGCAGCTTTCCGGCATTGGCTGCCGGATCGCCCTTACCTGTGCCGAACTCATAGAAGTTGTTGTAATGCGTGGCGTCCCTGAAAGGCGTGATGCTTTCACCTTCAGCGGTTATCGCCTGCCAGCGCGCTGCTGCCAGCTTCTCTTGAAACCAGCCCGGAGCCTTCGACGGCTCGACATCGGCGTAGACACCTGCAGCGTCAGCACTGGCCAGCCCCGGCATGGCAGCCATGGCCGCCAATGCCAGCGAGCCCTGCATCAGCTTGCGGCGGGAGAGATAAACCCACTCGGGGGTGACTTCGGACTCCAGAGCCCGAGAGGAAGGGGGAACTCGGATGAGCATGGCGACTCCGCGACTACAGTTCGAGAAACGAACTGTAGACCACGGAACGCGGAAGAAATTACAGCATCACGCCGATTTACGACGGCGTAATTGCAACAGGTACTGAATAGGCCCAGAAAACGCGTAGGCAAGGAAGATCAGAAGCAGGATACGGGGCGGATCGCTGAATACCACCGCAAACCCCAGCACAACAGCAAGAATGGCCACGAACGGCACGCGGCCCTTCAGATCCAGATCTTTGAAGCTGTAGTACTTGATATTGCTGACCATCAGGCAACCTGCAGCCGCCACCAGCAACGCCACGGCGAAGGACATGTTCGAGCCCTTGATGCCGAAGTCACTGAACGCCCAAACGGTCCCGGCAACCACACCGGCCGCAGCCGGACTGGCCAGACCGATGAAATAGCGCTTATCGACACTGCCGATCTGCGTATTGAACCGGGCCAGACGCAACGCCGCCCCGGCAACATAGATAAAGGCGACCATCCAGCCTACTTTACCCATGCTGCCCAGCGCCCATTCGAACGCGAGCAGTGCCGGCGCCACACCGAAGGCGACCATGTCGGAAAGCGAGTCATACTCGGCACCGAATGCGCTTTGTGTATTGGTCAGGCGCGCCACACGCCCATCCAGGCTATCGAGCACCATGGCCACGAACACAGCGGCAGCAGCTACGTAGAAGTTTCCGTTCATCGCGTTGATGATGGAATAGAAACCGGCAAACAGGTTGGCCGTGGTGAACAGATTGGGCAGCAGATAGATGCCGCGATGGCGCACCTTGCGCCCTTCGGCATCCTGCCCTTCCTCTATGTGCTCGTCGATCGGCAGCAGGCTTTCCAGGTTGTCGCCAGCCGGCTTTTGATCCTCGGGACCTTCACTCATTAACAGCACCTTGCAACGGGTTTGACGAATTTCGACCCGGGCGCCTGAACTCAGTTCGCCACCCAGTGAGCTGGCTTTATACCAGAAGCCTCGCCCCAGAATGAAAAAACGCGGCATAAAGCCGCGTTCTTTCGCACATCGCAGACCTTAGTTCTTGGTCTTGTCGACGATCTTGTTGGCAGCGATCCACGGCATCATCGCACGCAGCTTCTCACCGACCACTTCGATACCGTGAGCGGCATTGTTGCGACGGTAGGCAGTCATGGACGGGTAGTTGGCAGCACCCTCGGTGATGAACATCTTGGCGTATTCGCCGTTTTGGATGCGCTTCAGGGCGTTACGCATGGCGGCACGGGATTCGGCGTTGATCACTTCCGGACCGGTGACGTACTCACCGTACTCGGCGTTGTTGGAGATCGAGTAGTTCATGTTGGCGATACCGCCTTCGAACATCAGATCGACGATCAGCTTCAGCTCGTGCAGGCACTCGAAGTAGGCCATTTCCGGCGCATAGCCAGCTTCGACCAGGGTTTCGAAACCGGCTTTGACCAGCTCGACAGTACCGCCGCAGAGAACGGCCTGCTCACCGAACAGGTCGGTTTCGGTCTCGTCCTTGAAGGTGGTTTCGATGATGCCGGTACGGCCGCCACCCACGCCCGAGGCGTAGGACAGGGCAACGTTCTTGGCATTGCCAGAGGCGTCCTGGTAAACGGCGATCAGGTCAGGGATACCGCCGCCTTTGACGAACTCGGTGCGTACGGTGTGGCCCGGGGCCTTCGGCGCGATCATGATCACGTCGAGGTCGGCACGCGGTACGACCTGGTTGTAGTGGATGGCGAAGCCGTGGGAGAAGGCCAGGGTAGCGCCCTTCTTGATGTTCGGCTCGATCTCGTTCTTGTACAGCTGGCCCTGGAACTCGTCCGGGGTCAGGATCATGACCAGGTCGGCAGCAGCAACGGCAGTGGCAACGTCAGCCACTTTCAGGCCATGGGCTTCGGCCTTGGCCACGGTCGCGGAACCTTTACGCAGACCCACGGTGACGTCAACGCCGGAATCCTTCAGGTTGCAGGCCTGGGCGTGGCCCTGGGAGCCATAACCGATGATGGCGACTTTCTTGCCCTGGATGATGGAGAGGTCGCAATCTTTGTCGTAATAAACTTTCATGTTCTGGGCTCTTTTCAATCGAAAGGGATGGGTGCGAAGCACCGCGACGAGGACACCTTAAGTGATCCACACCATTGCGTAAAATGATATATTTGCAACACAACATGCCGATTTTCGAAATATAGATGGACAGCCATTCCCTCAGGCTTTTTCTCGCCCTGGCCGACAATCTGCACTTCGGCCGCACCAGTCGCGAACAGCATGTCAGCCCGTCCGCGCTCAGCCGCAGCATCAAGCAGCTCGAAGATGAACTCGGCGCCGCCCTGTTCGTGCGCGACAACCGCTCGGTGCGCCTGACGCGCGAGGGCCAGCAGTTTCGCGAGTATGCCAGCGAGGTCATCAATGGCTGGCAGGCAATACGGCAGACCTTCATGCAGGATCAGCTCAACCTGCACGGCGAGCTGTCGCTGTACTGCTCGGTCACAGCCAGCTACAGCTTCCTCTATGACATCCTCAGCAGCTTCCGCCAGGACTACCCACGCATCGAAATGAAACTGCACACTGGCGACCCGGCGAAAGCCGTCGAGCGCGTACAGCAAGGTCTGGAAGATCTGGCCATTGGCGCCCTGCCCGACAGCCTGCCCAGCGGCGTGGTGTTCCAGTCGATCACCCGCTCTGAATTGCGCTTTATCGGCCCGCAAGCACCACAGCTATTGAACGAGGAACAACTCAAGCATCCGGGCGCGGAAAGCTGGAAGGACGTGCCGATGATTCTGTCCGAAGAAGGCCTGGCCCGCACGCGCACCGACCGCTGGCTGAAACATCACAACATCAAGCCACGTATCTATGCCCAGGTGAGCGGCAACGAAGCCATCGTCAGCATGGTCAGCCTGGGCTTCGGCATCGGCGTGGTGCCGCAGATCGTCCTGGACAACAGCCCGCTGACTGCGCGCATTCGCATCTACGACATCCAGCCACCACTGACCGCGTATGACATTGGCCTGTTCGCGCTGGAAAAACGCCTCAAGGATCCGTTGATCGCCGCCTTCTGGAATCGCCAGCGCTGAATTCCAAGCAATAAAAAGCCCCGCACCAGGCGGGGCTCTGCATCAAAATGACAATCAGATACTCAGTACCTTGTCGCCACGCGCGATGCCGGTGACACCACTGCGTACGGTTTCCAGAATCGACGCGGTGCCAATGGCCTGAATGAAGCTGTCGAGCTTGTCGCTGGTGCCGGTTAGTTGCACGGTGTAAACGCTACTGGACACATCCACGATCTGGCCGCGGAAGATGTCGGTGGTGCGCTTGACCTCGGCGCGCTGGGCGCCAGTGGCCTTGATCTTCACCAGCATCAGCTCGCGCTCGATATGGGCGCTTTCCGACAGATTGACCAGCTTGACCACCTCGACCAGCTTGTTGAGGTTCTTGGTGATCTGCTCGATCACCTCGTCATGGCCAACGGTGGTGAGGGTCAGGCGCGACAGCGTCGGATCCTCGGTTGGCGCAACGGTGAGGCTTTCGATGTTGTAGTTACGCTGGGAGAACAGACCGACCACGCGGGACAGTGCGCCCGGCTCGTTTTCCAGCAGCAGGGAAATGATGTGTCGCATCTTAGGTCCGCTCCGTCTTGCTCAGCCACATGTCACGCATCGCACCGTCTCTGATCTGCATCGGGTAGACGTGCTCGCTGGAATCCACCGCAATGTCGAGGAACACCAGGCGATTCTTCAGGGCAAAGGCTTCCTCCAGCTTGGGCTTGAGGTCCTTCAGCGACGTGATACGCATGCCGACATGACCATAGGCCTCGGCCAGTTTGACGAAGTCCGGTAGCGACTCCATGTAGGAGTGCGAATAACGGCTGTTGTACTGCATGTCCTGCCACTGGCGGACCATGCCGAGAGCACCGTTGTTCAGGTTGACGATCTTAACCGGCAGGTCGTACTGCAGGCAGGTCGACAGCTCCTGGATGTTCATCTGGATGCTGCCCTCGCCAGTGACGCACGCCACATCGGCATCTGGGAAGTTCAGCTTGATGCCCATCGCCGCCGGGAAACCAAAGCCCATGGTGCCCAGGCCACCGGAGTTGATCCAGCGGTTGGGCTTGTTGAAGCGGTAATACTGCGCCGCGAACATCTGGTGCTGACCCACATCGGAGGTGATGTAGGCGTCGCCCTTGGTTACTTCGCACAGGGTTTCGATCACGGTCTGCGGCTTGATGATCGAACCGTCGCCCTCGTTGTACGGGAACAGACGGCCATTGCCACGCCACTCGTCGATCTGTTTCCACCAGCTGGCAACGGTGTCCTTGTTCGGGGTTTCACCGATTTCCTTGAGGATGGCGACCATTTCGGTCAGCACACTGTCGACAGGGCCGACGATCGGAATGTCAGCCTTGATGGTCTTGGAGATCGAAGCCGGGTCGATGTCGATATGAATGATCTTGGCGTTCGGGCAGAACTTGGCCGCGCCGTTGATCACACGGTCATCGAAGCGTGCACCGACAGCCAGGATAACGTCGGCATGGTGCATGGCCAGGTTGGCGGTGTAGCTACCGTGCATACCGAGCATGCCGATGAACTGGCGGTCGGTACCCGGGTAGCCGCCGAGGCCCATCAGGGTATTGGTCACCGGCAGATTGAGCATCTGCGCCAGCTCGGTCAGCGGCGCGGAAGCGCCGCCCATGATCACGCCACCGCCGGAGTACATGACCGGACGCTTGGCAGCCAGCAGCATCTCGGCAGCCTTGCGGATCTGGCCGGAGTGGCCACGTACCGCCGGACTGTAGGAGCGCAGCTTGACCTTCTTCGGATAGACGTATTCGAACTTCTGGGTCGGGTCGCCCATATCCTTCGGAATGTCGACCACGACCGGGCCGGGACGGCCGGACTCGGCGAGATAGAAGGCCTTCTTCAGCACTTCGGGGATTTCCGACGGGTGCTTGATGATGAAGCTGTGCTTCACGATCGGGCGGGAAATACCGACCATGTCGGTTTCCTGGAACGCATCGGTGCCGACCATGTTGCTTGGCACCTGACCCGAAATCACCACCATCGGGATGGAATCCATGTAGGCAGTGGCGATGCCGGTGATGGCATTGGTCGCGCCCGGGCCAGAGGTCACCAGCACTACACCAGCTTTGCCGGTGGCGCGGGCATAGCCGTCAGCCATATGGGTCGCAGCCTGTTCATGACGCACCAGGATGTGGGTCACTTCCGGTTCTTTGAACAGGGCATCGTAAATATGCAGGAGAGCACCGCCAGGGTACCCATAGATGTACTTAACGCCTTCGTCACGCAGGAAGCGGACGACCATTTCAGCGCCGGATAAAAGCTCCACGTTGTTCACCTCTTGAACGCCAGTGTGCCACCCACCAACGGGTAGCCCTAAGTAGGTTCTTACTGTCAGCAGACACGCACGACGGTGGTCGTGGATTCGGAACATCAGCTTGACGAGTAACGGAGCAGCCCATGGTCTTGCGGGGCTGACCCTCCCAGCGCGAGGTAACGCGTTGCGGGTGTCACGGTTCGGCGCGGGTAGCGCCTCTTTTCCCCGAGCTGGAGGACGCTTGCGGCGGACTCCACTGCGGGGTAAGGCTGGATTGTTCGGGTTCGGCGAGAGCAAGTCAAGCGGCGTGTAACCTATTATTCGACTTGGCGCTGTGACGCAGCGCAGGATGAAGATTGTCGGCTTTTGGTTATAGTAACCAGCAGCACTGCAGCTCTCGATAAAGGAAACAGCATGCGCCACATGATTCTTACTGGCACCCTGATGCTCGCACTGAGCGCCACCGCCATGGCCAGCCAGGTTTACAAGTGGGTCGATGACAAAGGCGTGACCCACTTCGGCGCGCAACCTCCGCAGGGCCAACAGGCCACGACCATCAATACTGCAGCCCCACCTCCCCGCCCAGCGCCGAGTGAGCCGGCGTCCAGCATCGAAGAACAACTCGACCCCGAACAGGCGGCTATCGACAAGAAGGTCAAGGAAGATGTGGCCAGGCAGGAAGCCGAGCGCAAGCAGTACTGCGAGAACGCTCGCACCAACCTAGCTCAACTGGAGAACAACCCTCGCGTTCGCATCGAGGATGGCGGCGAAGTTCGTCGCATCGACGAGAACGAGCGCCAGGAACGCATCAGCGAACTGAAGAAATCCATCGCCGAAAACTGCCAGTGATGAAGTGCGCGCACGACCTCAAGGCGTGCGCGTGAGCAGGCGATCGAATTCGCCCAGCAGCTCCAGCAGCCGGCGCGCAATGCCTGGCTGCTGCCGATAGACCATCTCACCCATCGCCTGGATACCCGATACCGACGGCAGTGCAGCACCGCTTTCCAGCAGCACCTTCATACGCGGCAGAAAAATCCACTGCAGCCATTGCTCGAAGGTCAGCGTATCCACGCAGAACGGCTCGGGACTGGCCAACGCCTCGGCGCTTGGCGCCTCATCCTGCCACCAGCCCAACAGGCGTAACTCACGCTCGATCAGCAGCAGGTGTTCGGCCAGCATGCTCACACGAGCATCCATCAGAGATTGACTCGAGCGCGCTCACGAGCCTGAGCAGCGCCTGAAGAGTCGCCCTGACGCTCGCGAGCACGGGCAATCAGATCCCACAGGCTGGCCTGCAACGCCGGGCGGCCACTGGCGTGAGTCAGAGCACGGCGCGCCAGTTGCTCGGCCTGCGCGGCATCGCCCTGAGCCATACGGACTTCGGCCAGACGATAAAGCACCTGCGGCTCGCGCGGGGCAATACGCTGGGCGCGTTCGAGACTGGAGGCCGCACCATTGAGATCGCCACCGCCCTGCTGCTGCTGGGCAGTGGTCAGCAGAGCCAGCACCGGACCGTCCAGTTGCTCATCGGCAGCCAGGCCGCCGCCACTGGGGATACCGCTGGGCATGCTCGGTGCCGATGCACCGAAGCTACCCTGACTGGGCACGGCAGGCTGGCTGCTGACAGGCGGATCGAACGTCAGGCCGCCACTCGAAGTAATCGGCTGCACATCGGTCTGCAAAGGGGTAGAGACCGCACCCTGCGGCACCATCACCACCACCCCGGAGTCTTCCTCGATACGCTGCGGTGCCGCTGCAGGGCTCACGCTGGACACAGCTCCAGAACCGCCCGACGACAGCGGAGTGCCGGCGTCGATCACCGGAATCGAGCCCTGCGGTGCGGTACTGCAACCACTGAGCGCTGCCGTTGCCAGCATCGTGGCAAGCCACTTCTTGTTCACATCCAATCCTCTTCAGGTAACACCGGGATGCACCACCCGGCCGTCATTCCAACCATCCCTTGACCCAGTCCATCACGGACTCGACCGGCGCCTGGATACCGCACGCAGAGCCCGGGGCAGGTTCGCTGCCGCGAATATAAGGCATCTGCACTGCATTCGGGCAGCCCGAAGCCGAGCCCAAGCCGGTCTGCCGATCGATCCAGGCCAGGGTGACGTTATCCGGCATCGGCATGTCCAGGGGCAGCGGGTCCGCCTTGCGCATGAAGCTGGTCCAGACCTGCAACGCCCCGGTCGCGCCGGTCAGCGGGGTCGGGCCGTTATCATCGCGCCCCAGCCATACCACCGCCAGCAGATCCTGACTGAAGCCCGCGAACCAGCTGTCACGCGAGTCGTTACTGGTCCCGGTCTTGCCCGCCAGATTCAGCGAGCTGGGCAGTTGGTTGTAAACCGAGCGCCCAGTACCTTCACGCATGGTCCGCTGCATGGCGTTTTGCACCAGATAGATGGCGCCTGGATCGAAGCGCTGCTGGATCTGGAATGGATAACGACCGAGCGGCTCGCCATCGGCAGTCAGCACGCTGCGAATGCCGCGCAACGGCGTATTGAAGCCACCGTTGGCCAGGGTCTGGTACATGCCCGCCACTTCCATCGGCGTCAGTGCCCCAGCACCGAGCAGCATCGACGGATAAGCCGGCCACTTACGCTCGACGCCCAATCGCTCGAGCGTCTTGAGCACGTTGGGCACGCCGATCTCCAGGCCGAGCTTGGCCGTGGACAGATTGTAGGACTGCGCCAGCCCCTGATACAGGTAGATGGTGCCATGAGCCTTGCGGTCGTAATTCTGCGGCGTCCAGACCTGGCCATCCTGGCCCTTGATGGAAAACGCTTCGTCCTCCAGCCAACTGGTCAGGGTGTACTGACTCGGACGTTCCAACGCAGACAGATAAATAGCCGGTTTGATCAGCGAACCAATCGGCCGCACGGCATCCAGCGCCCGATTGAAACCGGCAAACCGCGGCTGACGGCTGCCAATCAATGCCTGGATTTCCCCGGTTTCAGGGTTGGTCACCACCATACCGGCCTGCACTTCATCCACGCCCTTGCGCCCGGCCAGGCGCTTGAGCGTCTCGGCCAGCGCCTCTTCGGCCTTGAGCTGCAGGATCGGATCGAAGCTGGTGAAGATGCGCAGGCCTTCTTCGGTCAGATCCTGCTCACGATAATCTTCACGCAGCTGACGCTTGACCAGATCGATGAAAGCCGGGAACGAGCTGTCAGCCATGCTGCCGCGCGAGCTCACGCCGAGCGGTTTCTGTTTGGCTGCTGCGGCTTCCTCGGGGGTGATCGAGCCTTGTTCGGCAAGCAGATCGAGCACCAGGTTGCGACGCGCCAGCGCACGCTCGGGATTGCGCCGCGGGTTGAAGTAGGTGGGGCCTTTGACCATGCCCACCAGCAGCGCGACCTGCTCCAGCTTCAGCTCGGAAACCGGCTGACTGAAAAAATACTGGCTGGCCAGACCGAAGCCATGCACCGCGCGTTGACCGTCCTGACCGAGGAACACCTCGTTCATATAGGCCTCGAGAATCTCGCGCTTGTCGTAGTGCAACTCGAGCAGCACCGCCATCATCGCTTCGGTGGCTTTACGCACCAGGGTGCGCTCGTTGGTCAGATAGAAGTTCTTCACCAACTGCTGAGTCAGGGTACTGCCGCCCTGCACCAGGCGCCCGGACGTTGCGTTGATCCACAGTGCACGGGCGATACCCTTGGGTGACACGCCGAAGTGATCGAAGTAGTCGCGATCCTCGACCGCCACCAGCGCATCGATCAGATAGGCCGGCACCTGATCCAGCTTGATCAGGATGCGATCTTCCTGATGCGCCGGGTAAAGCCCGCCAATCAGCATCGGCTCGAGTCGGGCTACCGCCAGGTTGCCGCCATTGGCCTGGGTCAGACCGGCGACGTAATCGCCAGAGAAGCGCACGCGCACCTTCTGTGACGGTTCGGCACCTTCATAGAACTGAAAGCCGCGACTGTGCAGTTCGATGTTGTTACCGGCCACCGACACTGCGCCCGGCCCGTTGACCGTGCTCTCGCGGCGGTAGCCCAGCGCATCGAGCTCACGCAGGAAATCGTCCTTGGCCAGCTTCTGCCCGACGAAAAGTTCGAGCGGCCTGGCGTAGACCTTCGCGGGCACCGTCCAGCGCTTGCCGGAAAACTTTTCCTGCACCACGGCATCGAGATAAACGGCAAAGCCGGCAAGGATCACCAGACCAACCAGACCGAGCTTGAGGCCCCAGGCAAACCAGGGACGCATACCGGACGAGCGGGATTTTTTGTTTGAGCGGGGGGAGCGTTTTCGAGTCATGGCGGGATTATACGCACTTTACATAGGGGCCAGCAGGCCGCCTGGATGGTTTGCAGAGCAGCTCACAGCGGCCATAATGCCCAGCTCGAACAGCGTCTAGAACAAGGATCGAACGTGAGCCAAGCCCTGATTGCCGCATTGCAGAACCCGGCCCTGTATCCGCATCCTGTGGAGGGGTTTCAGGTCATTGAGACCCACATTTCCTGGGTTTTGCTCACTGGCCCCTACGCCTACAAGATCAAAAAACCGGTCAATTTCGGATTCCTCGACTTCACCGAGCTCGACGCACGTCGTCATTTTTGCGAAGAAGAGCTGCGCCTGAACCAGCGCCTGACCCAGGATTTGTATCTGGACGTGTTACCGATAGGCGGCAGCGAGGACGCGCCCAGCCTCGACGGCAGCACCCCCGCCATCGAATACGCACTGAAAATGCGCCAGTTCCCGCAGGAGCAACTGCTCAGCGCCATTCAGGCTCGCGGCGAGCTGAACGATGCGCATATCGATGCGCTGGCCGAGCAGATCGCCACCTTCCACCTCAACGCCCCCAAGGTGCCGCAGACGCACGAGCTGGGCAGCGCTGAAGCGGTCATGGCCCCGGTGCAGCAGAATTTCGAGCAGATTCGTCCGATGCTCAGCGAGGCTGCCGACCTGCAGCAACTCGATGCCCTCGAAGCCTGGGCACAATCGAGCTACGAGCGCTTGCAGCCGCTGCTGAACGAACGCAAGGCGCAGGGTTTCATCCGTGAATGCCATGGCGATATCCACCTGGGCAATGCCGCCCAGATCGATGGCCGCGTGGTGTTGTTCGATTGCATCGAGTTCAATGAGCCCTTCCGCCTGACCGACGTGACCGCCGACATCGCCTTCCTGGCCATGGACCTCGAAGACCGTGGCCTAAAGTGCCTGGCGCGTCGTTTCATCAGCGGCTGGCTGGAACGCACCGGTGACTATGCGGCCCTGCAACTGCTGAATTTCTACAAGGCCTACCGCGCCATGGTACGTGGCAAGATCGCGCTGTTCCGTCTGGGCCAGGAAAAGAGTTCGGTGCAACGCGCGGTGATTCTGCGCCAGTACCGCAGCTATGCCGCACTGGCGGAAAGCTATAGCGCCATTCCATCGCCCTTCCTGGCCATCACCCATGGCGTCTCGGCAGTCGGCAAGAGCCACGTGGCCATGCGCCTGGTCGAAGCACTGGGCACCATCCGCCTGCGCTCCGACATCGAGCGCAAGCGCCTGTTCGGCGAGCAGAGCGCCGAAGCCAAGGATCAGCTGGCCGCCGGCATCTACAGCACTGACGCCAGCCAGGCGACCTACCAGCGCCTGCATCAGCTGGCGCATCAGACACTACTGGCAGGCTTCCCCGTGGTGATCGACGCAACCTATCTCAAGGCAGCGCAACGCCAGGCCGCCAGCGAAGTCGCCGAAGAAACCGGCGTGCCCTTCCTGATTCTCGACTGCCAAGCGCCGCAAGCCGTGATCGCCAGCTGGCTGGAGCAGCGCCGCAGCGAGGGCCAGGACCCGTCCGATGCGACGCTGGAAGTGATTCAGGCCCAACAAACCAGCCGCGAGCCGCTCGACGATGAGGAGCAGAGCCTCAGCAAGCGTGTCGATACACATGACAGCGCAAGCCTGGACAGCCTGGTCGAGCGTATTCGCCAGCGCCTGCCAGGGATCTGAGCATCGCCCCAAGCAGTTGGCACGCCCTGCCAGGCAAACCCTGGCAGGACTTCTATACTGCCGGTGAAGCCATCACCGGTATCCGCCATGAGTCAGCCACGCCAGCTTGATCATCCGTTCTACCACCTGCTGCACAACGACGATGTGAAAGGCTTCAATGCGCAGAAGCCAAAAGGTGTGGAGGTCGATCTGTCCGGTGGCGACTTTCGCGGGCTAGACCTGCGCAACATGGACACCGACGCCGTCAATTTCAACGACGCGTATTTCCGCGGGGCAGACCTGCGCGGCCTGGACTTCCGCAATGCCCAGATCGAAGGGGCCAGCCTGGCCCACGCGCAGATTTCTGGCGCCTACTTTCCAGCCGAACTGACCGCCGACGAGATTCTCATGTCGGTCAACTTCGGCACTCGCCTGCGCTATCGCACCAAGTAGCGCACTTCGAGCGACGACGCGAAGCACTCAGGCCATTGGCCGCTACACTTTCCGGCAGGCACGCCAACGTGAACCTTTCCCCCGCACGCATGGAGGCCCGATGAACGACGAACTGCAACACTTGAAGAACCTGGGCAAGACCTCGGCGCAGTGGCTGCACGCCGTAGGGATTCACAGCGCCAACGACCTGCGTCGCTGCGGCGCTGTCGGAGCCTATCGCGCGGTCAGGGCGCGCGGTTTTCGTGCATCCAAGGTGCTGCTTTACGCCATCGAGGGCGCGCTGCTCAATGTGCATTGGAGTGAGCTCCCCCCCGCGCACAAAGCCGAACTGAACGGCAAGCTGGACGAAGCCCAGAGCCACAACAAGAGCTAGCTCACAACACCAGTGCAAGGTGATTTACTCGAAGAGCCGCACAGCCTATTGTTTCAGGGACCTTCGTATGGTCAGCCAGTCCAGCCAGTTCAAGGAATTACGGTTATGTATTTACTCGGGGAGCAACCGGCCTACGCCGATCAGTTGATCAATCGCCTGCAGAGTATCCCCACTCAGCTGCTGGAAGGGCTGCAACCCGCGGGTGAGCCACTGCGTCTGGAGCGTGTCGATGATCTGGCTCAGGTACTGCCTGGCAACCAGCTATTCATCATCGAGAACGGCCTGTTGCATGCGCTGGTCGATGAGCGCCCATTGTTCTATCTGCAAGAGGGCGATCTGGTCGGCCTGCGCCAGGGCATCGACCTCCCCTCCTGCCGCTACAGCAGCGAAGAACCCATCAGCCTGATTCCCTACTCGCGCAGCGAAACCTTCCAGCACATCTATGCCAGCGAGCAGCGCCAGGAACAGTTCATTCAATATCTGATCGGCCATACCGCCCTGCTGTCCGACGCACTGGCACGTCTGAAACAGCCGGAGATTCGTCCGACGACTGGCTTCCAGCATTTCGCTGCCGGCGAGGAGCTGATTCACCAGGGCGATGAAGCCGACCACGTGTTCATCATCATCGAAGGCCATGCCGAAGCCCACGTCGACGGGCAAAAGGTCGGCGACGTGCAGAAAGATGAAATCTTTGGCGCCATGGCGGTGTTCACCCGCGAGAAACGCAGCGCCACGGTGATCGCCAGCGAACCCTGTACGGTGATGGTGATACCCAAGGAACAGTTCCTCAGCCTGATGCAGAGCAACCCACGCATCGCACACAGCCTGATCGAAAGCATGGCCCGTCGCATCGACCTGCTCAACAAGGAAGTCACCCAGCTGCGCCTGCCAGGATAAACGCAGCTCTGAAACAACCCCGGCCCCGTGCCGGGGTTGTTTTTTCTGGGACTGAAGCCTTCTGAGAGAAATTCTCAAAAAGGCGTTGACTATGAAATGAGAATTGTTATTATTAAATCAACTGGTCGCGAGATCAGCCGATAAGCTAAAGAGACCATTCAGTCGGCCTCTTCAGATTATCTCCTCATCAGGCTAATCACGGTTATTGACCCGGCTCTTGCCGGGTCTTTTTTTGCCTGGAAGACGGCATGGCCTGCCACATTCGGTAGTGGAACGCTCAGTCGTCGATCTGGGCCAGCCAGTCCGGCAGATTGAAATGCAGACTGATACGGCTGATCAAGCCGTCGTGGATATCGAAAAAGGCCCCCACGCGCATTGCATAATGCTGCCCGCAAGCCTCCGGCAGTCCATCATCGGTGGCCAGGTATTCGCCGCTCACCAGGTATTCGCAGGCGGCATGCCAACCTTGCGGATCGGCCAGGATCACCTGGGGTTCGAGGACTTCGCGGTAGCAGTGCAGTTGCCGCTCGAGAAATCCGGCGAAGGCATCACGCCCCTGCTCGGTGAGCCCCTGATTGGGCTGCAGAATCAGCTCGTCGCAGACCAGGGCCAGACAGGCACGAATATCCCGCTCATTGAGCGCGTTGAAATAACCTTGCAGCAGGTCGTGGACGTCAGTGGCCATAGGGCGGGCTCCAAAGCGGCAAAAAGCCGAGGATAGCGCCTGGCGGGCGAGCGAAAGGCGGCTAGGGTCGCAGTTTGGCGCAGTGATCCTGTTCAGGTTGCGCAGCCGTGAACCAGACATAGTCAGCCATGGATGCATCGACCTGACGGCCGACTTCGGCCAGTATCAGCACCGTGCTGCCCGCATGCGCGCCCAGATCAGTCAGGTGCAGCGGTACACCGAGATCCTTGCGCACATGAAAGGCACCGGCCAACAGCAGGCTTGGCTGCGGCGCCGCCAGCAGCGCCTCGGCCATGCGCCGATCACGCTGCTGCTGCACGGCGAGCATCGCCGGCAGCTGAGTGTCCGGCAGCAGGCAGCAGTGCGCGTCACGGATATCCTCGAGCAGGCGCGCCTGCACCGTCTCGGCAGTGGAATGCTCGCCTTCGAGTACAGGCCGCTGGCGGTAGATCTGCATGATCTCGGCGCGATCCAGATTGGCCGCGAGCAAGGGATAGGGCTGGCGCAACTGGTGCATGACCAGCGCCCCGTAGAGCGACCAGTCCCAGCCGGGCTGCCAGGCCAGGGTATCGAACGGATCAGCGGGCAAGCGTCCCTCACGAGCCGCGCGCTGAGCCTGATCGACCTTGGGCTGCTGCTGCGGGTTGAGCATCTCCATCAGCACGCTGCCCTGCGGCCGCTGCCGTGCCAGCTCACGCAAGAGCCAGAGCTGCAGGGCGTGATGATCGGGATTGTCATGCTGCTCACCAACCAGCACCCGCTGAGCCGACGCCAGACGCCGCAGGAGTTGCTCAGGGCTGATGTTCTGCCCAGTGGCCAGATCGACGATACGGCCCAGATCGGCATGCTCATGCCCCAGCGGTGCAAGCGGTTGCGGGGGCGGCAACATATCGCGGCCATGGCAGGCGGCCAGCAGCATCAGACAGCTCAGCAACAGAACTCGCATCGAGTGCTCCACAGGTCAACGCGCAATGATCAGGGGATGGCCGCGCTCGGGATGAGTCTGCACCAGCACTTGCAAACCGAATACGGCCTCCAGCGGTTCGGCACGCAAGACCTCGGCAGGCGAACCCAGCGCATGCGCCCTGCCCCGCTCCAGCAGCAACAGGCGATCACAGTAGCGCGCAGCCAGGTTGAGGTCATGAAGAATCACCAGTACCGCCACGCCGGATTCTGCCAGACGGCGAACCGCTTGCAGACAAGTGTGCTGATGCAAGGGATCGAGCATCGAGGTCGGTTCATCGAGCAGCAGGGTCTGCCCCTCACCGCCCGGCCACAGCTGCGCCAGCACCCGTGCCAGGTGCACGCGCTGACGTTCGCCGCCAGACAATACCAAATAGCTGCGCCCCGCCAGGTGCGCGGCATCGGCCGCCTGCAGCGCCTGCTGCACGATCTGCGCGTCGCGAACGCGCCCGCTGTCATGCGGCAGCCGGCCCATGGCGACCACCTCCTCGACGCGGAAGGCGAAATTCAGACTCGAACTCTGCGGCAATACGGCCAGACGCCTGGCTCGCTCCGGCCCGGGCCAGTCAGCCAGCGCACGCTGCTCCAGGGTCACCTGCCCCGTGCTGGCCGCCAACTCGCCGGCCATGGCCGCCAGCAAGGTGCTCTTGCCCGCACCGTTGGGCCCCAGCACGCCCAGCACTTCACCGGGACGCAGTTGCAGGTCGATACCACTGAGCACCACACAAGGCCCACGACGGACGTCCAACTGTTCGGCGCGCAGCATCAGTGGCGTCCTCGCAGCAGCAGATAGAGGAAGAATGGCGCGCCGATCAGCGCCGTGACGATGCCAATCGGCAATTCGGCAGGCGCCAGCGCCAAGCGCGCGACCAGATCCGCCAGCAGCAACAGGCTGGCACCGGCCAGTGCCGACGCCGGCAACAGCAGGCGATGATCGGGACCGACCAGCAAACGCATCAGGTGCGGCACCACCAGGCCGATAAAGCCGATCAGGCCCGCGGCAGCCACTGCCGCACCGACACCCAATGCGGTACAGAACACCAACTCACGTTTGACTCGCTCGATATCGAACCCGAGGTGACGCGCCTCCGACTCGCCGAGCAGCAGGGCATTCAATGCCCGCGCCCGTCTTGGCAGCCACAGTGCCACAGCCAAGGTAGCCAGCAGCAGCGGCCAGAGCCGTGCATAACTGGCGCCATTGAGACTGCCCAGGTTCCAGAATGTCAGGGTACGCAGGGTCGCATCGTCTGCCAGGTAGGTGAACAGGCCGATGGCCGCACCGGCCAGTGCGGTCAGTGCGATCCCCGCCAGCAGCATGGTCGCCACGTGGATCTGCCCATCGCGCCGTCCCAGGTGGTAGACCAGCGCCGTCACCAGCAAGCCACCGGCGAAGGCGCATAGCGACAACAGATAAGGAGCGAAAGCCTCGGGCAAACCGCCGAATGCGGCGCCCCCCACGATGGCCACCGCAGCACCCAGCGCAGCACCACTGGAAACACCGACCAGTCCGGGGTCGGCCAATGGGTTGCGAAACAAGCCCTGCATCGCCACACCACAGAGCGCCAGCACCGTGCCCACGGCAAGGCCGAGCAGCGTACGCGGCATGCGGATTTGCGCCAGGATCAGTTCGGCCTGCTGCACCGCGGCATCCGTCGCCAGGGGCAAGCCCAGCAGACGCAGCGCGGCACGCAGGGTATCACCCAGTGGCAGGTTGACCGGGCCGAGCGCCAGCGACAACCACAGCACGAGCGTCAGCAGCAGGCCCAGCGCGATGAACAATGGACGCGTCGATAGGGTTGGAATCATGGCTCGCGCTTGGCTTCGGCAGTCAGGGGTTGGCTGGCAGGATAAAAGCCTGCGGCGAGCATCGCCAGCCCATCCGGCACACGCGGCCCCAGGCCGCCAACCAGCAGGGTCGAATCCAGCGCCAGCAAACGCCCCTCGCGCGCCGCCCTTGTGCTGGCCAGGGCCGGGTTCTGCTGCAGCAAAGCCCGCCTCGCGGCGTCGCCTTCCAGGGCACGGTCAGCGACCACCACGACCTGCGGATCGAGCGCCAACAGCGCCTCACTGGAGAGTGCCTTGTAACCACTGTGAGTGGCCAGATTGCGCCCACCGGCACGATTGATCAGCCAATCGGCTGCCGTATCGACACCGCCCACCAGCGGGCTGCCACCAGCGTGCCCGAGTAGAAGCAGCACACCGGGGGCTTCCTGACTGCGTTGGGCCTGCTCGACCCATTGCCGCTGGGTCTGCAAACGCACCTGATAATCGGCAAAGGCCCGTTGCGCCACCACCTCATCACCGAGCAACTGCCCCAGGCGCTGCAGGTTGGCCTGCAGACTGTGCAGCTCGGCGCGCGCCGTCAGGCGCTCGATATGCACACCCGCGGCTGCCAGTTGCTCGAGCACCGGCGGCGGGCCCATTTCCTCGCTGCCGAGCAGCAGGTCAGGACGCAGGGCGAGAATGCCCTCGGCCGCCAGCTGACGCTGATAACCGACGCTGGGCAGCTTGGTCAGCGACGCCGGATGACGGCTGGTGGTATCGACACCGACCAGCTTGCGCTCGCCGCCCAGCACCACCACCCACTCGCTCAGGGCACCGCCTGAACTCACCCAGCGCTGCGGCAACGGCTCGGCAGCCAGCACCATATTGGGAAACAACAGGACGGCCGCCAGGCCGCCCAGGATATTGGCAAGACGCATGGTCAGGGCTCCCTGCTCAGGCCAATACTGGCAGCGACTCGGCCAGCTCGCGCCAATCGTCGCGCTCGGCCATACCGGGCTTGCGCGCGCCGAACAGCTGTATCACCAGTTCGCCATCGGCATCGAAGGCCTCCAGGCTGGTGATCACGCCATCGACACTGGGCTTGCGCACACGCCACAGCTCGACCACGCCGCGGGTCTGCAGGTGCAGGTTGAAGTCGGGGTCGAGCACGTTGAACCAGCTGTCCATCCAGCGCAACGTGCGTACCGGGCCCGTGTGAATCTGAATGCAGTGACGATTACCGACGAACACCATGATCGGCACTTCGCGGGCAGCGGCCTGTTCCATCAGCACCGTCAGCTCGGAGGTGGCCAGCGGCTGCGCCCATTGCTCGCCAGCCAGACGCAACGCCTGGGTGCGGGCCACCTCATGCTTCTTCAGCAGGGCGAAGAAATGGTGCGTGTCCTGCAATTTCGCCCAGCCAGCGCGCAGCGCCTGGCTGTCGATCTCGGCATCGGCCTTGCGCAGCGGCGCAGGCGGCGCAGGCGGCGCTGGCAACAGTTGCAACTCGGCGCTCTGCTCGCCGGCAAAACGTTCGATCAGCGGCTGCCAGGCGTCCAGCTCGCTGTGCTCGGTCAGGTAGACCTTATGCACAGCGACACCCTGCTGATCGAACACCTGGATGCTGCGCTGGGTACCCTTGGCGGTTTGCTCGGTGACGGCGAACACGCTGGCCCAGCCACCGAGAAACAGACGCAAATCGATATCGGCCGATACCACCAGGCCCATCTGCCCGGATGCGGCAACGCTGACCTCGCGATACAGCCCCTTGCGCTCATGCACGCAATGCTCGTTACGGGTCAGCACCATGACCCGACCGAGCCCGCCAAGTGCCGGCAGCAGCGCGGCCCAGTCCGGGCGCAGTCGCAGAACTGCCACGCATGCACAGGAGTATCATCATGCTCGTTCGTCCGCCCTACGCCCGCCGCCCCTGGCTCGCGCTGCTGTTGCTGTGCCCTTCACTGGCTCTGGCCGCTACGCCGGCCGAACTGCCCGACGTCGAAGTCACTGCTGCCGCCGCCAAGCAGCCGCTGCCCACCACCACGCAGACAGATGCGCAGACGCTGGAACGCCGCCAGATCCGCAGCTTCGATGACTTGTCGCGCCGCGCCGAACCCGGGGTCAACTTCAACCGCAGCAACAACAGCATCAACATCCGTGGTCTGGATCGCGACCGCGTGCTGACCACCCTCGACGGCATCCGCATACCCTGGCTGAATGACGCCGTGCGCGAAGTGAACGGCGGCCTGGACAGCATCGACTTCCAGAGCCTGTCCGCCATCGATGTGGTGCGCGGTGCCAACTCCAGCCAGGTCGGCTCCGGCGCCCTGGGCGGAGCGCTGCAACTGCGCACGCTGAACCCGGACGATCTATTGGGCGACAGGGTCGCGTTCGCCGGCATGGTCAAGAACGACTACGACAGCGCCGACCGCAGTTGGGGGCTCAATGCCGCTCTGGCCGGTCGCCTCAACGACACCGCCTGGCTACTCCAGGCCGGCGGGCGCAAGGGCCACGAGCTCGACACTCAGGGCAATCGCGATGTACTGGGCACCCAACGCACCGAGGCCAACCCCAGCGATACCGATCAGCACAGCCTGCTGCTCAAGGTTCAGCAGAAGCTCGCCGGCGGGCACCGCGTTGGTGTGACCGCCGAACTGTTCGAGCGCAGCGAGGACATGGACAGCCGCATCAACCAGGGCACCGCCAACTACCCTCGGCACTACGACACACGCGAGAACAACGAGCGCAAGCGCCTGTCCTTTGACCACCAGTACCGCGCCGATGACGCTGACAGCCTGCTCGACTGGGCCGACACCATCGTCTACTGGCAGAAGCTGCAGCGCGAGGATGAGGTGGATGCGACCCGCGCCGGGACGCTGGCCGGCCCCTTTGGCCGCAATAACGAGATCGAAAAGACCCAGTACGGTGTCAACAGCAGCCTGGGCAAACAGCTGGGCCAGCACAATCTGACCCTGGGCGTGGAGTGGAGCCGCATCGAGGCCGAGCAGTACAGCGGCGGCTACGATGCCTGCCCCAGCGTTCTGGTGCCGCCCTTCCCGCCGCGCCCGGACAGCACGCCGGCCGGCATCTACTTTTCCTGCATCAACCTGCACACCAACCAGGCCGAGATGCCGAAAACGCCAGGCAACCTCTATGGCCTCTACCTGAAAGACGATATCGCCCTCAGCGACACCCTGACCCTGACGCCCGGCCTGCGCTATGACCGCTACGAGTACAACCCCAGGAGCGGCACCAGCGGTTACGTGCTGCCCGACGACAGCGTGATGCTCACCGAGAACAAGGACTCCAACTGGGCCGGCAGCCTGCTGCTGACCTGGCAGGCGCACGAGCTGGCGACCCTCTACGCGCAGTGGGCGCAGGGCTTCAAGGCACCGGACGTCAACGAGCTGTACAGCACCTTCACCAACTCCGGCATGGGCTACGCGCGCGTCGGCAACCCCAACCTCAAACCCGAGGAAAGCACCGGCTACGAGGTCGGCTCGCGCCTCGGCGACAGCCATCTGGGTGGCGCCATCAGCCTGTTCGACAACCGCTACAGGAACTTCATCGACAGCATCACCGCCAACGAAGAGGATTACGGCTTCCAGTCTGGCGAATTCCCGACCTTCTTCGAAGTGATGGAAAACCGCGACAAGGTGCGTATCTACGGCGCCGAAGGCACCGCACACTGGCAGTTCGCCCCCGCCTGGCAAGCCTGGACTTCGGTCGCCTGGGCTGTGGGCAAGGATCGCGAAACCAAACAGCACCTGAACTCGGTCGCCCCGCTGACCGGCACCCTGGGCCTGAGCTATACCCAGCAGCGCTACGGCGCGGACCTGATACTGACCGCCGCCCGCCGTCGCAACAAGGTCGAGAACGACAGCGACTTCAAGGCCCCCGGCTATGGCGTGGTCGACCTCACCGGTTACTGGCAACCGGCAACGCTGGATGGCATCCGACTGCAGGCCGGTCTGTTCAACCTGTTCGACAAGAAGTACTGGAACGCCCTCAACGTGCCCAGCATTGGCGGCCGTACCACCCCGCAACCGGTCGACTACTACAGCGAGCCAGGTCGCACCTTCCGCGTGTCGGCCTCCTGGCAGTTCTGAGTTCCACTTGGCGCAGGGATGCGCCCCCCTCCTTCCTGCGGGATAATCGCGCCACCTGAAACGGAGAACGCGATGATCCGCCTATGCGCCCCGCACGAACTGGCCGAAGGTCAGAGCCGGGGCTTTCTGATCGACCAGATGAGCCTGTTCGCCGTGCGCAGAGGCGGCCAGGTATA
This sequence comes from Ectopseudomonas mendocina, assembly GCF_008041835.1. GTDB lineage: Bacteria > Pseudomonadota > Gammaproteobacteria > Pseudomonadales > Pseudomonadaceae > Aquipseudomonas. The sequence continues at coordinate 52,812 of NZ_VRYE01000102.1, read as the reverse complement.
CGCCTACCTCAACCGCTGCCCACACCGCGGCGTTGCCCTGGAGTGGCAGGTGGACGACTTTCTCGATGACAGCGGCAGCCTGATCCGCTGTGCGACTCATGGCGCGCTGTTTCTCATCGAGAGCGGCGAATGCGTGGCCGGCCCCTGCGAAGGACAGGCGCTGCGGGGACTGGAATGCAGGGAAGACGCGCACGGGATCTGGATCGCAGGCGCTGCAGCCAGGTAGCCCGGATGCAATCCGGGGATGGGCGAAATCTGGATTCCCTACGCCAACATCGCGCCCACCGTGCTACCGAAACAGAAGCGGGTACACGCAGCACACACTACGTCAATACCTCCAGCCGGCGAACCAGGGCGATGCCCTCGGGGCTCAGCTCGGCGCCGTAGGCCAGCACCTCGACCCCGGCAGCCTTGGCATCACGCAATCCCGCCGCGTATGCCGGGTCGATCTCCGCCGCCGCCCTTACGGCGCGGATACCGGAGAGGTTCACGCAATACAGCTGCACCGTGCGCACGCCGGCCCGTGCCAGCGCCGCCAGTTCGCGCAGATGCCTGGCACCGCGCTGCGTGACCGCATCGGGGAAGGCCGCCACATCGCTACCATCGAAGCCCAGCGTCACGCTCTTGACCTCCACATAGGCCGATCCTTGCGGGTAATCCAGACGAAAGTCGGCGCGACTGTTCTCCACCCCGTAGGCCACCTCGCGCTTGAGCGCGGTAAAACCAGCCAGTTCGCTGATCAGCCCGGCGCGCAGCGCCTCCTCCACCAGCGCATTGGCCCGCGCGGTATTGATGCAGGCCAGGCGCCCCTGCGGCGTTTCGCTGATTTCCCAACTGCCCGGTAACTTGCGCCTGGGATCGTTGCTGCGGCTGAACCATACCCTACAGCCTTCGCTCATGCAGTTGAGCATCGAGCCGGTGTTGGCGCAGTGAATGGTCATCTGCTCGCCGCTGGCGGTCTCGATATCGGCAAGAAAGCGCTTGTAGCGGCGCAGCAGGCGCCCTTCTTCCAGCGGCGGATCAAAGCGCATCGGGCTGCCAGCTTTTCAGGCCACGGGCGATGCGCTCGACGGCCTGCTGCAGACGCTCGATATTCTGCGTATAGGCGAAGCGCACATGATGCCCGGCCTGGTAGCGACCGAAGTCCAGACCCGGCGTGAAGGCCACGTGCTCGGTTTCGATGAAATGCCGGCAGAAAGCGAAGGCATCGCCGCCGAAGGCACTGATATCGGCATATAAATAGAAAGCGCCTTCAGGCTCTACGGCGATGCCGAAGCCCAGCTCGCGCAACGCCGGCAGCAGGTAATCGCGGCGGCGCTGAAACTCGTGGCGGCGCTCTTCGAGAAGCGCCAGCGTGGCCGGCTCGAAGCAGGCCAGCGCAGCATGCTGGGCCATGCTCGGCGCGCTGATGTAGAGGTTCTGCGCCAGCTTTTCCAGCTCAGGCACGGCGGCCTCGGGCGCCACCAGCCAACCCAGGCGCCAGCCGGTCATACCGAAATATTTGGAGAAACTATTGAGGACGAAGGCATCGTCGTCCACCTCCAGCACGCTCGCTGCATCGCAGCCGTAGGTCAGGCCGTGGTAGATCTCGTCCACCACCAGGTGGCCACCACGCTGCTTGAGGCAAGTCGACAGCGCCGCCAGCTCCTCCTTGTGCAGCAAGGTGCCGGTCGGGTTGGCCGGTGAAGCCACCAGCGCGCCGACGCTGTCGGCGTCCCAGTGCCGCTCGACCAGTTGCGGGGTGAGCTGGTAACGCACATCCGGGCCAACCGGCACCAATTGCGCGGCGCCTTCGACCAAGCGCAGAAAGTGGCGGTTGCACGGATAGCCCGGGTCGGCCAGCAACCAGTGCTTGCCCGGGTCGACCAGCAGGCTGGCGGCGAGCAGCAGCGCACCGGAGCCACCCGGCGTAACCAGGATGCGCTGCGGGTCGATGTTCAGCCGATAGCGCTCGGCATAGAAGCCGGCGATGGCTTCGCGCAGTTGCGGCAAGCCACGCGCGGCAGTGTAGCGCGTGTGCCCGGCCGCCAGCGCGGCCTGACCGGCGCGAATGATCGGCTCGGCCGTGGTGAAGTCCGGTTCGCCGATCTCCAGGTGGATGACATCGTGACCGGCTGCCTGCAACTCGTTGGCACGCGCCAGCAAGGCCATCACATGGAAGGGTTCGATGGCGCGACTGCGCGCACTGTAGAGCTGAGCCATGGTTCTGTCTTCAGGGTTGCGAGGCGCGGATTCTAGCAGGGCGGCTTCAGGCCTCGGCAAGGGCACAAAAGCACCGCTACGCTTGTTGCTCAGCCCTGTGAGGATTTCGCTCACAGCCTGGGCAGGACAGAGACAACCGGGAGTAGCGCGCCCCGATTCGATCTGGTAAGTTCGCCCGCTTGCAGCCGCAGGGCCAGGCAAACACCTGGCAACGGATTTACCTGCGCGATGGAATTGAAAGAGTGAGAGGCGTCATCCATGCCCACAAAAGAAAAAGCCCAAAGCACCAGCCAGCTGATGCGTGGTTTCGAGCCCTATCAGGAAAAGAAGGGCGAGGAATACATGAGCGAGCCGATGCGCGCTCACTTCACCAGCATCCTCAATAAGTGGAAGCTGGAGCTGATGCAGGAAGTCGACCGCACCGTGCACCACATGCAGGATGAGGCGGCCAATTTCCCTGACCCGGCCGACCGCGCCAGCCAGGAAGAAGAATTCAGCCTGGAACTGCGTGCCCGTGACCGCGAACGCAAGCTGATCAAGAAGATCGACGAGACCCTGCAGCTGATCGAAGACAACGACTACGGCTGGTGCGACTCCTGCGGTGTCGAAATCGGCATCCGCCGCCTCGAAGCCCGCCCGACCGCGACCCTGTGCATCGACTGCAAGACGCTGGCGGAAATCAAGGAAAAACAGGTCGGTTCCTGATCTGTCGACGGGGCGCTCAGGCGCCCCGCTCTGTTTCTGGCTCAGGCTCCATGAACACGTCCTACATCGGGCGCTTCGCCCCTACGCCCAGCGGTTACCTGCATTTTGGCTCGCTGGTCGCCGCCCTCGCCTCCTATCTCGACGCCCGCGCCGTTGACGGCCGCTGGCTGCTGCGCATGGAAGACCTCGACCCCCCCCGGGAAGTCCCCGGCGCCCAGGATGCCATCCTGCGCACCCTGGAGACCTACGGTTTCGAGTGGGATGGCCAGCTGGTGCGCCAGAGTGCGCGCCACGGCGAATACGCCGCCGTGATTGCCCGGCTGCTCGCCCAGGGGCTGGCCTACGCCTGCATCTGCTCGCGCAAGCAGCTCGAAGGCTACGCCGGCATCTATCCGGGCTTCTGCCGCAACGCCTGTCATCCCGATCACGACGCGGCGATCCGCCTGCGCGTACCGGAGCTGGATTATCACTTCGTCGACCGTGTGCAGGGTGAATTCCGCCAGCACCTGGGCCGTGAAGTGGGCGATTTCGTCATTCGCCGCCGCGATGGCCTGTTCGCCTACCAGCTCGCGGTGGTACTGGACGATGCCTGGCAGGGTGTGACCGATGTGGTACGCGGCGCCGACCTGCTCGACTCCACCCCGCGCCAGCTCTACCTGCAGGAACTATTCGGGTTACCGCAGCCACGCTACCTGCACGTGCCGCTGATCATCCAGCCGGACGGCCACAAGCTGGGCAAAAGCTACCGCTCGCCGCCCCTGCCCGCCGACCAGGCCAGCCCGCTGCTATTGCGCGCCCTGCGTGCGCTGGGCCAGCAACCGCCAGCCGAGCTGCAAGGTGCAGCCCCCGCAGAGTTACTGGCCTGGGGCATCGCCAACTGGGATGCCACCCGCATTCCCCGCAGCCGCACCCTGGCCGAAGCGCAATTGAAGTAGTAGTGGCCCGAACGTAATCCGGGGACGATGGTGCAGGCATCCCCGGATTTCGGGCTACGCGAGCTGGCTTCAAGTTTGTGGCTTGCGATGTGCGGCATCCTTTACCATCGTGGCATCTTTCGACGGGATGTCACATGTATATCTACCGACTGGTTCTGATCCTGGTAGTGGGGATCTACCTGTTCTCACCGGCCATCATGGACTGGTGGATCGACCCCAATGGCGCCTGGTACCGGCCTTATCTGCTGTGGCTGATCCTGATCGTCGTCACCTTCATTCTTCAGAGCCAAGGCGATGCTGACGAGCTTTAGCCTGAGCGAACTGATCCTGATCAGCGCCGGCTATCTGCTAGTGCTGTTCGGCGTCGCCTGGGCCAGTGAACACGGCCTTGTACCCCGCCGGATCATCCGTCACCCGCTGACCTACACCCTGTCACTGGGCGTCTACGCCAGCGCCTGGGCCTTCTACGGCACGGTCGGCCTGGCTTATCAGTACGGCTACGGCTTTCTCGCCAGCTACCTGGGCGTCTCCGGTGCGTTCCTGCTGGCGCCGGTGCTGCTCTACCCGATCCTGCGCATCACCCGCACCTACCAGCTGTCATCGCTGGCCGACCTGTTCGCCTTTCGTTTTCGCAGCACCTGGGCCGGGGCGCTGACCACCCTGTTCATGCTTATCGGCGTGCTGCCGCTGCTGGCCCTGCAGATTCAGGCGGTAGCCGACTCCATCGGCATCCTCAGTCGCGAACCGCTGCAGGAAAAAGTGGCGCTGAGTTACTGCGGGCTGATCATCCTGTTCACCATCCTGTTCGGAGCGCGCCATATCGCCACCCGCGAGAAACACGAAGGCCTGGTGTTCGCCATTGCCTTCGAGTCGCTGGTCAAGCTGGTCGCCCTCGGCGTGATCGGCTGGTACGCGCTGTATCAGGTATTCGGCGGCCCACGCGAGCTGGAGCTGTGGCTGGTACAGAACCAAACGGCACTGGCCACGCTGCACACACCGCTGCAGGAAGGGCCATGGCGCACCTTGCTGCTGGTGTTCTTCGCCTCGGCCATCGTCATGCCGCACATGTACCACATGACCTTCACCGAGAACCTCAACCCACGCGCCATGGTCAGCGCCAGCTGGGGCCTGCCGCTGTTCCTGCTGCTGATGAGCCTGGCCGTGCCACTGATTCTCTGGGCCGGCCTCAAACTGGGCGCCACCACCAACCCGGAATATTTCACCCTGGGCCTGGGCATCGCCGTCAACAGTGAGACGCTGGCCCTGCTCGCTTACATAGGCGGGCTGTCAGCCTCCAGCGGGCTGATCATCGTCAGCACCCTGGCGCTGTCGGGCATGGCGCTGAATCACCTGGTGCTGCCGCTGTACCAACCACCGGCCGAAGGCAATATCTACCGCTGGCTGAAGTGGACCCGGCGCACGCTGATCGCCTTCATCATCATGGCCGGCTACGGTTTCTACCTGCTGCTCGGCGCCCAGCAGGACCTGGCCAATCTGGGCATCGTCGCCTTCGTCGCCACCCTGCAGTTCCTGCCCGGCGTGCTGTCGGTGCTGTATTGGCAAACGGCCAACCGGCGCGGTTTCATCGCCGGCCTGCTGGCCGGCACCGGCGTCTGGGCGCTGACCATGCTACTGCCGCTGCTGGGCAACCAGGAAGGTTTCTACCTGCCACTGTTCAACGCCATCTACGTCCTCGATGACGCCAGATGGCACCTGGCGGCCATCGCCTCGCTGGCGACCAACGTGCTGGTGTTCACCCTGGTGTCACTGTTCAGCGAAGCCAGCCCCGAGGAAAAGAGCGCCGCCGAAGCCTGCGCGGTGGACAACGTACGCCGCCCGCAACGCCGCGAACTGGTCGCCGTGTCGCCACAGGACTTCGCCGCGCAACTGGCCAAGCCACTGGGCGCCAAGACCGCCCAGCGCGAAGTGGAGCAGGCGCTGCGCGATCTGCACCTGCCCTTCGACGAAGGCCGCCCCTACGCCCTGCGTCGCCTGCGTGACCGCCTCGAGGCCAACCTGTCCGGCCTGATGGGACCGAGCGTGGCACAGGACATCGTCGAAACCTTCCTGCCCTACAAATCCGGCACCGAAGGTTATGTCACCGAGGACATCCACTTCATCGAAAGCCGCCTGGAAGATTACCAGTCACGCCTCACCGGCCTCGCCGCCGAACTCGATGCCCTGCGCCGCTACCACCGCCAGACCCTGCAGGAGCTGCCGATGGGCGTGTGCTCGCTGGCCAAGGATCAGGAAATCCTGATGTGGAACCGCGCCATGGAAGAACTCACCGACATCCCTGCCCAGCGCATCGTCGGCTCGCGTCTGAGCACCCTGAGCGAACCCTGGAAAAGCCTGCTGCAGGACTTCATCGAACGCCCCGACCAGCACCTGCACAAGAAGCACCTGGCGCTCGATGGCCAGATTCGCTGGCTCAATCTGCACAAGGCGGCCATCAACGAACCACTGGCGTCCGGTAACAGTGGCCTGGTGCTGCTGGTCGAGGATCAGACCGAAACCCAGATGCTCGAAGACAAACTGGTGCACTCCGAACGCCTGGCCAGCATCGGTCGCCTCGCTGCCGGCGTGGCCCACGAGATCGGCAACCCCATCACCGGCATCGCCTGCCTGGCGCAGAACCTGCGTGAAGAGTGGGAGAACGACGCCGAACTGACCGAAATCAGCGGGCAGATCCTCGAACAGACCAAACGCGTCTCGCGCATCGTCCAGTCACTGATGAGCTTCGCCCACTCCGGCAGCCACCAGCGCAGCGACGACCCCGTGTGCCTGGCCGACGTGGCGCAGGACGCCATCGGCCTGCTGTCGCTGAACAAGCGCAACTTCGATATCCAGTTCTACAACCTCTGCGATCCGCAGCACTGGGCTTGTGGCGACCCACAGCGTCTGGCCCAGGTCCTGATCAACCTGCTCTCAAACGCGCGTGATGCCTCGCCCCCCGGCGGCGCCATCCGTGTACGCAGCGAGGCCAGCGAGCACACCGTCGACCTGATCGTCGAGGACGAAGGCTGCGGCATTCCCAAGGCGATCATCGACCGCCTGTTCGAGCCTTTCTTCACCACCAAGGACCCAGGCGAAGGGACAGGCCTGGGCCTCGCGCTGGTCTATTCGATCGTGGAAGAGCATTATGGACAGATAACAATCGACAGCCCGGCCGACCCCGAGCGCCAACTGGGCACTCGTATTCGGGTCACCCTGCCGAGGCATGTCGAGGCGACGTCCGTAGCGATGTAAACAGCGAGAGAGGCGCCCATGGCACCTCCGTGACCGTCGAGAGACCGAATTGATGCCACATATTCTTATCGTCGAAGACGAAACCATTATCCGCTCTGCCTTGCGCCGCCTGCTCGAACGCAATCAGTACCAGGTCAGCGAAGCTGGCTCGGTACAGGAAGCCCAGGAGCGCTACAGCATTCCCACCTTCGACCTGATCGTCAGTGACCTGCGCCTGCCAGGCGCACCAGGTACCGAACTGATCAAACTGGGTGAAGGCACCCCGGTGCTGATCATGACCAGCTACGCCAGCCTGCGCTCGGCGGTGGACTCGATGAAGATGGGCGCAGTCGATTACATCGCCAAGCCCTTCGATCACGACGAAATGCTGCAGGCGGTTGCCCGCATCCTGCGTGACAGCCAGGACGCCAAGAACGCACCCGCGCCAGCTGCCACCAGCGGTAACGCACGCAATGGCGCAACCGAAAAGGCGACGACGGCTAACGCCAATGGCGAGATCGGCATCATCGGCTCCTGCGCGGCCATGCAGGAGCTTTACAGCAAGATTCGCAAGGTCGCCCCCACCGACTCCAATGTACTGGTGCAGGGCGAGTCCGGCACCGGCAAGGAGCTGGTCGCGCGCGCCCTGCACAACCTCTCCAAACGCGCCAAGGCGCCGCTGATTTCGGTGAACTGCGCGGCCATTCCGGAGACCCTGATCGAGTCCGAACTGTTCGGCCACGAAAAAGGCGCGTTCACCGGCGCCAGCGCCGGGCGTGCCGGTCTGGTGGAGGCGGCCGACGGTGGCACGCTGTTCCTCGACGAAATCGGTGAACTGCCGCTGGAAGCCCAGGCGCGACTGCTACGCGTGCTGCAGGAAGGGGAAATTCGCCGGGTCGGCTCGGTGCAGTCGCAGAAGGTCGACGTGCGCCTGATCGCCGCGACGCACCGCGATCTCAAGACCCTGGCCAAGACCGGCCAGTTCCGTGAAGACCTCTATTACCGCCTGCACGTCATCGCCCTCAAGCTGCCGGCACTGCGCGAACGCGGTAACGACGTGCTGGAGATCGCCCAGGCATTCCTCGTGCGTCAGTACACGCGCATGGGCTACGAACCTCTGCACTTCGCCCATGATGCCGAACAGGCGATCCGCCATTACCCCTGGCCGGGTAACGTGCGTGAACTGGAAAACGCCATCGAGCGGGCAGTGATCCTCTGCGAGGGCGCAGAAATTTGCGCCGACCTGCTGGGCATCGATATCGAGCTGGACGACCTGGATGACGAGGACTTCAGCCTCTCGGCGGCGGCTGGGCAAAGCAGCAGCCACGAACCGACCGAGGATCTGTCACTGGAAGATTACTTCCAGCACTTCGTCCTCGAACACCAGGACCACATGACCGAAACCGAACTGGCGCGCAAACTGGGCATCAGCCGCAAGTGCCTGTGGGAGCGCCGTCAGCGCCTGGGCATTCCACGGCGTAAAACCGGTGTAACCAGCAGCCCTTGACTTAACGCCTCGGTGACAACCTGTCTGCGCCGGGGTTCCACAGGTTGTTACCTTTTCAATATCTCGTAACAAAGGCCGGGTCTATCGGTAACGAAAACCCGGCTTTCCCCTCCCCCACCCAACACCCCAACCTGCCGCAAACCCTTGATTTACAAGGAATCGCAAAAACTGGCACGGCATCTGCTTTATCTCTGGCAGAACAACAATAACAAGCAATGCCCTACACAATAAGAACAAGACGTAACGACTCCAGCACAACAAAAACAACAAGGTACGGAGGCGCAGCTAACTGATTCTTTTGGAGAGGAGTTGCCGCAAGGGGTTCGCCCCAGCGACCAGGCTGAGAACAACAAAACTGCCTCAAGGCAGCGCCGGAACTGGTTGATTAAGGCAGCATCAGCGTCCAAAGAAATCCGTTTGCTATTGGCTCCCCTCTCTGGGGAGCACCCGGTAAGCCACGGCAAACCGGGAAGAGCCAACAACAAAAACAACAGGCTCTCAATAACAATAAAAAAACAGCACGCACCAACTTGGGGGGGAGCTTCGGCTCCCCCAGTAGCTTCTGGCCCCAGAATTCCCCGCCTGCCGCCCTTCTACACACCTTCTCCCGACACGATGCTAGAATCCGCAGCAATCATGCGGTCATCGTTTCGCATGCAGTTGAAAAACCTTGCCATGGCAGACTGCTTCAACGCCCCAATGCCTACGCAATACGATTTTCAAGCGCATGCGCAACAGGCCGGTCACTACTCCAAACAGTGCATCCCATGCTGAAAAAGCTGTTCAAGTCCTTCCGCTCACCTCTGCGCCGTGCGCCACATCCACGCAGCACGCCCGAAGTGCTGAGCAGTCGCCAACACCCACTCAAACGCAATGAAATCAGCCGCCACGCCATCAGCGTGGTCGAACGCCTGCAGAAGGCCGGCTATCAGGCTTACCTGGTCGGTGGCTGCGTGCGTGACCTGCTGCTGGACATAGACCCCAAGGATTTCGACGTGGCCACCAGTGCCACGCCCGAGCAGGTGCGTGCCGAATTTCGTAACGCCCGGGTCATCGGTCGCCGTTTCAAGCTGGTGCATGTGCATTTCGGCCGTGAAATCATCGAAGTGGCCACCTTCCGCGCCAATCACCCCCAGGGCGATGAGGAAGAGAACACCAATCAGGCGTCGCGCAACGAGAGCGGCCGCATCCTGCGCGACAACGTCTACGGCACCCTGGAAGACGATGCACAGCGCCGTGACTTCACCATCAACGCGCTGTACTACGATCCGACCCAGGAGCACATCCTCGACTACGCCCGCGGCATGCACGATGTGCGCAACCACCAGGTACGCCTGATCGGCGACCCGGAGCAGCGTTACCTGGAAGACCCGGTGCGCATGCTGCGTGCGGTGCGCTTTGCCGCCAAGCTGGACTTCGACATCGAGAAGCACAGCGCCGCACCGATTCGTCGCCTGGCACCAATGCTGCGCGACATTCCGTCGGCACGCCTGTTCGACGAAGTGCTCAAGCTGTTTCTCGCCGGTTACGCCGAATACACCTTCGATCTGCTGCTCGAGCACGACCTGTTCGCCCAGTTGTTCCCGGCCAGCGGTGAAGCGCTCAAGCGCAATCTCGGGTACACCGAGAAGCTGATTCGTCAGGCACTGATCAACACCGACGACCGTATTCACGATGGCAAATCCGTGACGCCGGCGTTTCTCTTTGCGGCCCTGCTCTGGCCTGCATTGCCGGCGCGTGTGCTGCATCTGCAGAGCAAGGGCATGCCGCCGATTCCGGCGATGCAGGAAGCCGCCCACGAACTGATCGCCGAGCAGTGCCAGCGCATTGCCGTACCCAAGCGTTTCACCATCCCGATTCGCGAGATCTGGGACATGCAGGAGCGTCTACCGCGCCGTAGCGGCAAGCGTGCCGACCTGCTGCTGGAAAACCCGCGCTTCCGCGCCGGCTACGACTTCCTCCTGCTGCGCGAACTGGCCGGCGAAGACACCGGCGGACTGGGTCAATGGTGGACGGACTATCAGGACGCCAATGACAGCGAGCGCCGGCAGATGATTCGCGACCTCGCCGGCAAAGGCGAAGCTACCGGCAATGCGCCGCGCAAACGGCGCCGCAGCAACAATCGCCGCAAGCGCAGCGACGAAAGCGGCGGCGAATGATGGAACGGGTTTACATCGGCCTTGGCAGCAACCTGGCCGAGCCCCTGCAACAGCTGCGCGCGGCCTTGCAGGCCATCGCACGGTTGCCGCACAGCCAACTCCAGGCGCATTCGTCGTTCTACAGCAGCGATCCGCTGGGCCCTGCCGATCAACCGCGATACGTCAACGCCGTGGCGGCGCTGGATACCGCACTGGAGCCCTGGCAGTTGCTCGATGCGCTGCAAGGTATCGAGCAGGAACAGGGCCGCGTGCGCAAGGCCGAGCGCTGGGGCCCGCGCACGCTGGATCTGGACATTCTGCTGTTCGGTGAGCGTCTGATCGACGATGAACGCCTGACCGTGCCGCACTACCACATGCACGCCCGCCCCTTCGTGCTCTACCCGCTGGCCGAGCTGGTCGCCGAGCTGCAGTTGCCGGACGGCCGCAGTCTCGCAGCCTTGCTGCAAGCCTGCCCCTTCAGCGGCCTGGAACGCCTGCCGGAATAAGGCAGCAAGGCCGCGCAGGCTCTAGCGCGGCATTAGCGCGGTAACGCCAGTAACAGAGCGGTAACACCCGCAATTGACTTCGTGCCCCCCCATCAGGACTATAGGCGTCCCGTCGCCCTGCGCTGGGCGCACTTTTGATGCCAATCCAGGCCGGATTGCTGCCGGATAGAAGCGGTATACCGAGCCTGAGCGAGGACCCTTGAAATGCCTGACGTTACCCTGACCACCCTGCAGAGTCTCAAGCAGAACGGTGAAAAGATCGCCATGCTGACCTGCTATGACGCCACCTTCGCCCATGCGGCCTGCCAGGCGGGCGTCGATGTACTGCTGGTTGGCGACTCCCTGGGCATGGTTCTGCAGGGGCATGACAGCACCCTGCCGGTCAGCATCGAGGACATGGCCTATCACACTGCCAGCGTGAAGCGCGGCAACCAGGGCGCACTGATCGTCACCGACCTGCCATTCATGGCCTACGCCACCACCGAACAGGCGCTGCACAACAGCGCCCGGTTGATGCAGGCCGGCGCCCATATGGTCAAACTCGAAGGTGCCGGCTGGCTGGCTGAGCCGATTCGCCTGCTGGCCGAACGTGGCGTGCCTGTGTGCGCGCACCTGGGGCTGACCCCGCAAGCGGTGAATATCCTCGGCGGTTACAAGGTGCAGGGTCGCCAGGAAGCACAGGCGCGGCAGATGCGTGCCGACGCCATGGCCCTGGAGCAGGCCGGCGCCGCCATGCTGCTGCTGGAATGCGTGCCGAGCGAACTGGCTGCGGAAATTACCCAGGCGGTGAAGATTCCGGTGATCGGCATCGGCGCTGGCAGCGCCACCGATGGTCAGGTGCTGGTGCAGCACGACATGCTCGGGCTGTCGCTATCGGGCCGCGCACCGAAGTTCGTACGCAACTTCATGGAGGGCCAGAGCAGCATTCAGGGCGCCTTCAGCGCTTACGTTCAGGCCGTCAAGGACGGCAGCTTCCCCGCCGCCGAGCATGGGTTCTCCGCATGAACATGGTGAAAACCCTACGCGAGTTGCGCGCCGCCATTGCCCAGGCACGTGCCGAGGGCAAGCAGATCGGTTTCGTGCCGACCATGGGCAACCTCCACGCCGGCCACGTCTCGCTGGTACAGATTGCCGCCCAGCGCGCCGACTTCGTGGTTGCCAGCATCTTCGTCAACCCGCTGCAGTTCGGCGCGGGTGAAGACCTGGACAAATACCCACGCACCCTTGCTGCCGACCAGGAAAAACTACTGGCGGCAGGCTGCCACCTGCTGTTTCACCCCGATGTCGCGGAAATCTACCCGCACGGCATGGGGGACCAGACCCGCGTCAGCGTTCCCGGTGTTTCCGAAGGCCTGTGCGGCGCCAGCCGTCCGGGGCATTTCGAGGGTGTGGCGACGGTGGTGACCAAGCTGTTCAACATGGTCCAGCCTGATCTGGCCGTGTTCGGCGAGAAGGACTACCAGCAACTGGCGGTGATCCGCGCGCTGGTGCAGGACCTGAACATGCCGATCCAGATCATCAGTGCGCCGACTCAACGCGCCGAGGACGGCCTCGCGCTGTCTTCGCGCAACGGCTACCTCAGCGACGAACAACGCGCCGCCGCCCCTGCGCTGTATCGAGGCCTGCAAACGATTGCCGAGGAACTGCGCCGTGGCGCTCGCGACTACGCACGGCTTATCGAGACTGCTCAGGCGCAACAGCGTACCGCTGGTTTCATCCCCGATTACCTGGAAATCCGCAATGCCGTGACACTGCGTCCGGCGCAGATCGACGACCGCCATCTGGTGATTCTCACTGCAGCACAGCTGGGCAGCACCCGCCTGATCGACAATCTGGTGGTGGAACTGCCAAGCCAGTAGCTGCCTGCAAAGGCAGCCGGTTACACTCTCAAAGGCCCGGATCGATCCGGGCCTTTTGCTTTTGCGGATCAGGAGCTCCGATGGCCTATTACCAGCAGCCTCACGACGTCACCACCCTGCCCGCCTGGCAGGCCCTGCAGCAACACCGCGCCGAAATGGCCGGGTTCAGCATGCGCGAGGCCTTCGCAGCGGACGCACGGCGCTTCCAGCGCTTTTCCCTCGATAGCTGCGGGCTGCTGCTGGATTACTCGAAAAACCTGATCGATGAGCGCGGCCTCGAGCTGCTGATTCAACTGGCCGAGCAGGCCGGTCTGCAGGAGTCCATCGCCAACCTGTTCAACGGTGAGCAGGTCAATGCCTCGGAAGGCCGCGCCGCACTGCACACGGCCCTGCGCAGCCCGATTGGTCGCCGCCTGCTGGTCGACGGCAAGGACATCATTCCCGAAGTCCATCGCGTCCTGAACCAGGTCACCGAACTGGTCAGTCGCATTCACAGCGGCCTGTGGCGCGGTTACAGCGAAAAGCCGATCAAGGAAGTGGTCAACATCGGCATCGGCGGCTCCTTCCTCGGCCCACAACTGGTCTCCGAAGCACTGCGTCCGTTCACCCAACGCGGTGTGCGCTGCCATTACCTAGCCAATATCGACGGCAGCGAATTTCGCGAACTGACTGCCCGCCTCGACCCGGAAACCACGCTGTTCATCGTTTCCAGTAAGTCCTTCGGCACCCTGGAAACCCTGAAGAACACCCTGGCCGCGCGCGACTGGTACCTGGCCATGGGCGGCCCGGAAGAAGAGCTGCATCGCCACTTCATCGCCGTGACCAGCAACCGCAAGGCCGCCATCGAGTTCGGTATCGGCGAAGAGAATATCTTCCCCATGTGGGACTGGGTTGGCGGGCGTTACTCGCTGTGGTCGGCCATCGGCCTGCCCATCGCCCTGGCCATCGGCATATCCAACTTCAAGGAGCTGCTGGCCGGTGCCTACGCCATGGACCAGCACTTCACCCAGGCGCCATTGGCCGAGAACATGCCGGCGCTGATGGCCCTGTTGGGTATCTGGTACACCAATTTCTGGGGCGCGCAAAGCCACGCGATCCTGCCTTACGACCACTACCTGCGTAACTTCACCAAGCACCTGCAGCAGCTGGACATGGAGTCCAACGGCAAGAGCGTGCGCCAGGACGGTAGCGAACTGAACATCGCCACAGGGCCGATCATCTGGGGCGGCGTCGGCTGCAACGGTCAACATGCCTACCACCAGTTGCTGCACCAGGGCCGTCTGCTGGTACCGGCGGACTTCATCGTCCCGGTCAACAGCTACAACCCGCTGTCCGACCATCACCAGTGGCTGTTCGCCAACTGCCTGTCGCAAGCCCAAGCGCTGATGCAGGGCAAGACGCGTGAGGAGGCCGAGGCCGAACTGCGTGCCAAGGGCATGCCAGAAGCCGAAGTACAGCGGCTGGCGCCGCACAAGGTGATTCCTGGTAATCGCCCGAGCAACATCCTGGTAATGAATCGCATCGCACCGTTCGAGCTGGGCGCGCTGGTAGCCCTGTACGAACACAAGGTCTTCGTGCAGAGCGCCATCTGGGGCATCAACGCCTTCGACCAGTGGGGCGTGGAGCTGGGCAAGGAGATGGGCAAGGAGGTCTATCAGCGCCTGACCGGCCAGCTCGACAGCAGCGCCTCGGATGCTTCGACCCAGGGCCTGATCGCCCATTTCCGCGAGCATCACCGCGGCTGATTCACGCCTTCTCACGCTGCCCGGCCCAGCCCGCAGGGCAGCGTGAGAAGGCTCCTGCACCTCACAAACACCTATCCCCCGAATATCCCCCTTGAACCAAGCACCTGCTTGGGTGCACCCTTGTGATTGTTGCGGACACATAATTACAAGGACCCCGCCATGTTCGAGATCACCCGTCACCCCGTGCCAGATGCCGTGCGCCAGCGTGCGCACCTGGATAACGACGCCTATCTGCGCCTGTACCAGCAGTCCGTCGAGCAACCCGAAACCTTCTGGGCCGAGCAGGCCAAAGCCTTCCTCGACTGGTTCAAGCCCTGGGATCAGGTACACGCCAGCGATCTGCAGCTGGGCCACGCCGAATGGTTCAAGGGCGGCCAGCTCAACGTCGCCTACAACTGCATCGATCGCCACCTGGAAAAACGTGGCGAACAGCTCGCCATCATCTGGGAAGGCGACAACCCGGCCGAGTCGGCGCACATCACCTATAACAAGCTGCACCACAACGTCAGTCGCCTGGCCAACGTACTGAAAAGCCGTGGCGTGAAGAAGGGTGACCGGGTGTGCATCTACATGCCGATGATCCCCGAGGCGGCCTACGCCATGCTCGCCTGTGCGCGCATCGGCGCCGTGCATTCGGTGGTGTTCGGCGGTTTCTCCCCCGATGCCCTGCGCGACCGTATTCTCGATGCCGATTGCCGCGCGGTGATCACTGCCGACGAAGGCGTGCGCGGCGGCAAGTACATCCCGTTGAAAGCCAACGTCGACAAGGCCCTGCAGAGCTGCCCGAATGTATCCACCGTGGTGGTGGTCGAGCGCACTCAGGGTGATGTGGCCTGGGTCGAAGGCCGCGACCTCTGGTATCACCAGGCTCTCAAGGAAGTCAGCGCGGAGTGCCCGGCCGAGCCGATGGACGCCGAGGATCCGCTGTTCATCCTCTACACCTCAGGCAGCACCGGCAAACCCAAGGGCGTGCTGCACACCACCGGCGGCTACCTGCTTGGCGCGGCGATGACCCACAAGTACGTGTTTGACTACCACGAAGGCGAGATCTACTGGTGCACCGCCGATGTCGGCTGGGTCACCGGACACAGCTACATCGTCTACGGCCCACTGGCCAACGCCGCCACCACGCTGATGTACGAAGGCGTGCCCAACTACCCGGACGCCTCGCGCTTCTGGCAGGTGATCGACAAGCACCAGGTCAACACCTTCTACACCGCTCCCACGGCCCTGCGCGCGCTGATGCGCGAGGGCGAGGCGCCGGTCAAAGCCACCTCGCGCAGCAGCCTGCGTCTGCTCGGCACGGTGGGCGAGCCGATCAACCCCGAGGCCTGGGAGTGGTACTTCCATGTGGTTGGCGATACCCGCTGCCCCATCGTCGACACCTGGTGGCAGACCGAGACCGGCTCCATCCTGATCACCCCGCTGCCCGGCGCCACCGACCTCAAGCCCGGCTCGGCCACCCGCCCCTTCTTCGGCGTACAACCGGTGCTGCTCGATGAGCAGGGCAAGGAAATCGACGGCCCCGGCAGCGGCGTACTGGCCATCAAGGCCAGCTGGCCGAGCCAGATCCGCAGCGTCTATGGCGATCACCAGCGCATGATCGACACCTACTTCAAACCCTACCCCGGCTACTACTTCACCGGCGACGGCGCGCGCCGCGACGAGGACGGCTACTACTGGATCACCGGCCGCGTCGACGACGTGATCAACGTCTCCGGCCATCGCATCGGCACCGCCGAGGTGGAGAGCGCGCTGGTGCTGCACGATGCGGTGGCAGAAGCCGCCGTGGTTGGCTACCCGCACGACGTCAAGGGCCAGGGCATCTATGCCTACGTCACCCTGATGAACGGCCAGGAACCGTCCGACGAGCTGAAGAAGGACCTGCTGGCCCTGGTCGGCAAGGAGATCGGCAGCTTCGCCAAGCCGGAGCTGATCCAGTGGGCACCGGGCCTGCCCAAGACCCGCTCGGGCAAGATCATGCGCCGCATCCTGCGCAAGATCGCCTGCAACGAGCTGGAGAACATGGGCGACACCTCGACCCTGGCCGACCCCAGCGTGGTCGACAGCCTGATCGATCAGCGTCTCAACCGCTGAGCTTCGCGCCCGGCCCTGGGTCTGTACGAAAAGTCGTCGAGCGAAGGTCAGGCAAGGCAAAAACAGGCGAGGAAGCGGAGTTTACGAGCTGTAAATGAGCATTCCGAGCCTGTTTTTAACGCAGCATCACCGAGAGCAGGCACTTTTCGTACAGAGCCTAAAAGGCTGGGCGCGCCTTGTCTTGTGCCTGCCAAGCGCCGACACTGCGCGCCATGGAAAGCCTACGTCGTCAGATCGAAAAACAGGTGCACAGCCTCACCGGCGCCTCGTTGGGCGTGCTCGACCTCGACCAGCCGCGCGGTGACGCCGGCCTGTTCGGCCCCGAGTCGATGGTCTGGGAAGTCCACGCCGACTTCACCGCGATGATGGTCGGCGGCATCTCCGCCCTGCTCCTGCAGATGCTCCACCCACTGGCCCTGGCCGGCGTGTGGGATCACTCCACCTTCCGCCAGGACATGCTCGGCCGCCTGCGCCGCACCAGCCTGTTTATCGCCGGCACCACCTATGGCGGCCTGTACGATGCCGAACAGCTGATCGACAAGGTGCGCCGCATCCACCTGCAGGTGGTCGGTCATGCGCCGGATGGCCGTCCTTATGCCGCCAGCGATCCCGAGCTGCTGACCTGGGTGCATGTCTCCGAGGTCAGCCAGTTCCTCGCCGGCTACCTGCGCTACGTCGACCCGCAGTTGCCGCTGGCCGAACAGGATCGCTACTACCGCGAAGTGGCGCTGATCGCCGAGCGTCTCGGCGCGCAGGACGTGCCCAAATCGGCGCAGGCCATCGCCGATTACCTGCAGCACATGCGTCCGCAACTGTTGTGCGATGCGCGCACACGCGAAGTGGTACGCCTGCTGTACGACGCGCCGATGCCCAGCCTGCTCGCCAAGCCCTTCGGCGCCCTGATGATGCAGGCCGGCGTCGACCTGCTGCCGGACTGGGCCAGCGACCTGCTCGGCGAACACCAGGCCGCCTGGCGCCGACCCCTGATCCGCGCCAGCGTGCAACGCACCGCCAACCTGCTGCGCTGGGCCGTGCGCAACAGCGCCGCGCAGCGCGCCCGGCGCCGCCTGCTGGCAGAAACGTAGGGCTGGTGCACCCGCCGCCGCTCGCGCGCCACGCTCTCGACTGGCGGCTTTTCTTGCTAGACTGCCGCCCTTTCCTACCCCGAGATGCCGCGCATGCCCGCTCTTGATCAGGCGCTGCGCGCCGCCCTCGACGCCCGTGAAAACCTCTTCAGTGACCTGCACACGCAAGGCACCGACTGCTATCGCCTGTTCCATGGCACGCAGGAAGGTGCGCCCGGCCTGACCGTCGATCGCTACGGCCCGCAACTGCTGGTGCAGAGTTTTCATCAACCGCTGGAAGCCGACGATCTGCACAGCATCGTCGGCAGTGTCGAAGCCTGTCTCGGGCAGCCGCTGCTGTTGGTTTACAACGACCGCTCCAAGGGCAATTCGCGGATTGATCGCGACCAGGCACTGTTCCTGGCCGACGATGCAGCACTGGAGGATATGGTCGGCCGCGAATGGGGGCTGAATTACCGCGTACGTGGTCGTCATGCCGGGCAGGACCCACTGCTGTTTCTCGACCTGCGCAACGCCCGTGGCTGGATCAAAGCCAACAGCGCGGGCAAGTCCGTGCTCAACCTGTTCGCCTATACCTGCGGCGTCGGTCTATGCGCCGCAGCGGGCGGCGCACGCGAGGTGATCAACCTCGACTTCGCCCAGGGCAACCTCGCCGTGGGCCGCGAGAACGGCGCGCTCAACCCCGAATTGCCCGCCATGCAGTTCATCCAGTCCGACTATTTTCCGGCGATTCGTCAGTTGGCCAATCTACCGATCAGCAGCCGCCGAGGACAGAAACTGCCGAGCTATCCGCGCCTGCAACCGCGCCAGTTCGACCTGGTGTTCCTCGACCCGCCGGCCTGGGCCAAGAGCGCCTTCGGTACGGTCGATCTGCTGCGCGATTATCAAAGCCTGCTCAAACCGGCGCTGCTGGCCACTGCTGAAGGCGGCACGCTGGTGTGCTGCAACAATCTGGCAAAGGTGGAGATGAGCGACTGGCGCACGCAGGTGCTGCGATGTGCCGAGAAGCTCGGCCGCCCGGTGCAGGATTGCCAGGTCATCGCCCCTGCCTCGGATTTCCCTTCCACGGACGGCAACCCGCCGCTGAAAACCCTGGTTCTGCACCTCTGAACCGAGACTTACGCGCAATCTGGATGCGGCGATAACGACCGGAACCGAACCGTCGTGCCATACTCCAAGTCGTCTCCTCGTCTGGATAGATGACGCCAAGCCATGCCCAAAGGACTGAAGCGCGCGCTGAGCGCACTGTTGATCACCGTTTTCCTCTACAGCCTGATCGGCTTTCTGATTCTGCCGGGCATCGCCCTGCGCATCGCCAACCAGCAACTGGCGCAATACGCCACGCTGCCGGCCTCACTGCAGCGCGTGCAGCTCAACCCCTTCACCCTTGAGCTGAGCCTGTGGGGCCTGCGTATCGGCGAGAGTAACCAGGAGCAGCTGAGCTTCCAGCGCCTGTACGCCAACCTGCAAAGCGAGAGCCTGTGGAGCGGCGCCCTGCACCTGAGCGATATCGAACTCGATGGCGCACGTACCGAGATACTCTTCGACAAAGACGGCACGCTCAACCTCACCCAGTTGTTCAACCTGCCGGAGAGCCAGGCCGAACCCAAGGCCGAGAACAGCGAGCCCTTCCCACTGCGCATCGACAGCATTCGTCTGCGCGAGAAGTCGCTGCGCTTCCAGGATCTGCGTCCAAGCGAGGCCGTGGAGTTCGCCTACGACGCGCTCGATCTTGAATTGCACAACCTCAGCACCCTGGCCGGCGACAACGCCGAGATGACCCTGACCGCCAGCGGCCCGCACGGCGCGCAGATCGACTGGCGCGGCCAGGTCAGCCTCACCCCCATCACCTCCAGCGGCAGCCTGAGCGTCAGCGATGGCCGCCTGAGCACCTTCTGGCCTTATGTACGCGACGCCCTGCCACTGGCGCTCAAGGAAGGCCAGGTCGATCTCAGCAGCGACTATCGCCTGGACCTCTCCAGCGGTACCGAGCTGCAGCTGAGCAAGATCAAGGTGCAGTTGGCCCCCTTCGCCCTCGACGACCCGCAAGGCAAACCGCTGGTACGCCTGCAACGCCTGGATATCGACAACAGCAGCCTCGACCTGGCCAAACAGCGGGTGGTGGTCGGCCAGGTACGCAGCCAGGGGCTGGAGGCCTGGGCGGCGCGCGAAGCCGACGGCCAGCTGGATTGGCAGAAGCTGTTCGCCAAACCAGAAGGCGCCAAAAGCGAAGCAGCCGAACCGGCGCAGCAGCCCGGCGAGAGCAAGCCCTGGCAGGTGCTGCTGCAGGATGTGCAGCTACGCGACTACAAGGCCCACCTGGCCGACCGCGTACCACAGCAGGAAGTGGCGGTCGATGTCGGCCCACTGAACCTCGACCTGAAGAACTTCGACAGCCTTGGCGACAAGCCTTTCGACCTCAGGCTCGACAGCGGCCTGGGCAAACAGGGCAAGCTGCAGGCGGCCGGCAACGTACAACTGAGCCCAACCAGCGCTCAGCTCAAGGTCGCTACCCAGGACATCGATCTGCGTCTGGCGCAGGCCTACCTGAGCCCCTTCATTCGCCTGGAACTGCGCAGCGGCCTGCTCGGCAGTGACCTCGACGTGCAACTCAAGAGTACCGAAGCGCTGGCCCTCAGCGTCACCGGCAGCGCCAGGGTCGACCAGTTGCACACCCTGGATACCCTGCGTGAGCGTGATTTCGTGCGCTGGAAGCAGGTTCGGGTTAATGGTCTCGACTACCGCCACGGTGAAAGCCTGGCCATCGAACGCATCGAGCTGGATCAGCCCTATGCACGCTTCGTGATCAACGAGAACCTGACCACCAACGTCAGCGAACTGATCGTGCCGCAGCCGGCGACGCCGAACGAGAGCAAGGCCGATGCGGGCAAACCACTGGCGATCCGCATCGGCGGCGTCGCCATCAATGACGGCTCGGCCAATTTCGCCGACTTCAGCCTGACCCCCAGCTTCGCCACGGCCATCCAGCAGATGAACGGGCGCATCGGCATGCTCGACAACCAGCAGCCGCAAGCGGCCAGCGTCGACATTCAGGGCAAGGTCGACCGCTACGCGCCAATGAGCATCAAAGGTAAGCTGACGCCATTCGATCCACTCAACAGCCTGGATATCGCTACCCGCTTCAAGAATGTCGAACTGACCACCATCACCCCCTACTCCGGCAAGTTCGCCGGCTATCGCATCCGCAAGGGTCGCCTCAACCTCGACCTGCACTACCGCATCGAGAAAGGCCAACTCAATGCCGACAACAAGGTGCTGGTGGAGAACCTGCAACTGGGCGAGCGCGTCGACAGCCCCGACGCCGTGGATCTGCCGATTCGCCTGGCAGTCGCCCTGCTCAAGGATACCCAGGGCCGTATCGCTCTCGAACTGCCGGTCAAGGGCGATCTGAACAACCCCGAATTCAGCGTCATGCCCATCGTCTGGCAAACCTTGCGCAATCTGGTATTGCGCACCGCCCAGGCGCCGTTCAAGTTCATCGCCGGACTGGTCGGTGGCAGCAATGTCGACCTCAGTACCGTACCGTTCGCCGCCGGCTCTACGGAGCTGCAGGGCGATGCACGTCAGGCCCTGGATACCCTGGCCAAGGCACTGCAGGAGCGGCCCAATCTGCGCCTGGAGGTGGAAGGCCAGGCCGCGCAGAGCGCCGATGGCCCGTTGCTGGCCGAGCAGCGCCTGCAGCGGGAGTTTCGCGAAACCTGGTACAAGGTGCTGCAACGCCGGGGCGATAAGGTACCGGCCAGCCCCGATGAACTGATGGTGGACGAGGACGAACAGGCCGCGCTGCTCGGAGGCATCTACCGCAGCCGCCTCAAGCAGCAACCACCGGCCGAATGGGCTGAACTGGACAGCGAGCAGCGCCAGCAGAACATGCGCCAGGCCGTACTCGCTTCCTGGGCTCAGAGCAAGCTGCTGCTGCGCCAACTGGCCCAGCAGCGTGCGGCAACGATCAAGGACTATCTGGTGGAACAGGGCGGGCTGTACGATGAGCGCGTCTATCTGATCGATGCCAATCTGGGCGAGGCCGAAGCCGATGGCCACGTACTCACCACCCTGCACCTGGACAGCCAATGACCATGCGCCGCTTATCCATCATCACGCTAACCCTGAGTGCCGGTCTGTTCGCTGCGAGTGTGCTCGCCGACACGCTGCGCTGCGGCAGCGCTCTGGTCAGCCTGGGTGATCGCCCGTTTGAAGTCGAGCGCAAGTGCGGCGCACCGGTGCATCGCGATCAGATCGGCTACACCCTTGGCCCTTATGAGCGCCGCGAGTTCATCATCGAAGAATGGGTCTACGGCCCGAGCAACGGCATGCTCAGTATCCTGCGCTTCGAAGGCAATCGTCTGGTTGCCATCGAACGCCGTCGCGAACGCTGAGCAGGAGATTGTCATGCACATGTGCCGCTATCTGCTGCCCCTGCTGTGCCTGCCGCTACTGGCTGAAGCATCGTCGACCTATCGCTGCGGCAGCGCCCTGGTCAGCAAGACGGCACCTGCCAGCGAAGTACTGAGTAAATGCGGTGAGCCCAGCAGCCGCGACTTTCTCGGTTACAAGGAAGGTGTCGACAGCTATGGCTTTCGTAATGAAGTGAGTGTCGAGGAATGGGTCTATGGCCCGAAAAGCGGCATGTACCACTTTCTACGCTTCGAAGGCGGTCGTCTGAGCGAGATACGCAGCAAACGCGGCAGTTGAGGTCACGCGGCATGCAGGCCGCATGCTGCTGAACCTTGCGAACAGCGGGCACACCAATCAAGACCCCGCCGGTTATACCGGCGGGGTCTTTGCGCCTACCTACTTGGGGCGGCCTCCTTGCCAGGCAATCCGTACTCAGAGCTTGTCGCTGAACGCGCGCAGCTCCTGCTGGGCCTTTTCCTTGGTCCAGCCATAACGTTCCTGCAGCTTGCCGGCCAGGTATTCGCTGTGGCCCTCGGCAACGTCCAGGTCGTCATCGGTCAGGTTGCCCCAGCGCTCCTTGATGCGACCGCCGAGCTGCTTCCATTTACCTTTGATGATATCGCTGTTCATGGTCATTCTCCCTGTCACGCAACGTGAGGTCGGGCGCAAGCCCGGCTGGCTCGGCTATCAGTCAGCGGTTTTCAGGGCTTCAGCCGCCACGTCACGCACGCCTTCGACCTCGCGGGTCTTGGCGATGGCCAGGTCACGCTCAGCGTCGCTCGCGACCACGCCGGACAGGGACACCACGCCCTGATTGGTTTCAACCTTGATATCCAGGGCACTGAGGCTCTGATCAGCGATGAAGGTGGACTTCACCTTGCTGGTGATCCAGGTATCGGAGACCGCCTGCTCAGCCTTGTCCACGGTTTCACTGGCCGTCAGCATGGTCGGCTCTGCGGCGATGGCTGCCGAGGCCAGCGACATGCTCACTACGGCAGCAGTCAGGGTGGTAGCGACAAAACGGTTGATTGGCTGTTTCATGATTCGACTCCTGTACATTCCAGACAATCTGCAAACCAACTCCTGGCTGCAGGTTCAGCAGTACTGTTGCAGGGGCTATGCCAGCTTTTGAATGATTAAAAATTACTTATAAATCAATGGTTTAATAAAATTCAGGAATTTGCTTTCAATTGCATTTCGCCGGGTTGCAGAAAAACATCCGGGCAAATTGCATGATCAGGCAACCCAATCAACGCATGCCCCGCCGGTCCACCTCGGTGTTGGCCGAGCACGCACAAAAAAGGGCTCCCGCAGGAGCCCTTTTCGTTCGCACAGACGAGTCGTGCTTAGACGCCAGAGGCCTCGGCAGCCGCGACGTCCTTGATCGACAGCTTGATACGGCCGCGGTTGTCCACGTCCAGTACCAGTACCTTCACTTCCTGACCTTCTTTCAGTACGTCGGTGACCTTCTCCACGCGCTGATCGCTCAGCATGGAGATGTGCACCAGACCGTCCTTGCCCGGCAGGATGTTGACGAAGGCGCCGAAGTCGACGATGCGCTCAACCTTGCCGACGTAGATCTTGCCGATCTCGGCTTCTGCGGTGATCCCCAGAACGCGCTGACGAGCAGCCTCGGCCGCTTCCTTGGTTTCGCCGAAGATCTTGATCGAGCCGTCGTCTTCGATATCGATCGACGCCTTGGTCTCTTCACAGATCGCGCGGATGGTGGCGCCACCCTTGCCGATGACGTCGCGGATCTTGTCCTGGTCGATCTTCATCGCGATCATGGTCGGTGCGTTGGCCGACAGCTCGCTGCGCGACTGGGCGATGACCTGGTTCATCTGGCCGAGGATGTTCAGACGGGCTTCCAGCGCCTGCTCAAGCGCCTGCTCCATGATCTCTTCGGTGATGCCCTGGATCTTGATGTCCATCTGCAGCGCGGTAACACCCTTGGCGGTACCGGCTACTTTGAAGTCCATGTCGCCCAGGTGATCCTCGTCACCGAGGATGTCGGTCAGCACGGCGAACTTATCACCTTCCAGTACCAGACCCATGGCGATACCGGCAACCGGCGCCTTCATCGGTACACCGGCGTCCATCAGGGCCAGCGAAGCGCCGCACACCGAAGCCATGGAGGAAGAACCGTTGGACTCGGTGATTTCCGATACTACGCGGATGGTGTACGGGAACTCGTCAGCGCTCGGCAGCATGGCGGCAACGCCACGACGGGCCAGACGGCCGTGGCCGATTTCGCGGCGGCCAGTGGCGCCCATGCGACCACACTCACCCACCGAGTACGGCGGGAAGTTGTAGTGCAGCATGAAGGAGTCTTTCTTCTCGCCTTCGAGGGTGTCCAGCAGCTGTGCGTCGCGTGCGGTACCGAGGGTCGCCACGACCAGCGCCTGGGTTTCGCCACGGGTGAACAGCGCCGAACCGTGAGTCTTGTCCAGAACGCCGACTTCGATGTTCAGGCCACGCACGGTACGGTTGTCACGACCATCGATACGCGGCTTGCCGTTGACGATGTTCTCGCGCACGGTGCGGTATTCGATCTCGCCGAAGGCTTCCTTGACTTCACCGGCAGTAGGCTGACCTTCTTCGCCGGAGAACTTGGCCACGGCCTGATCACGCAGCTCGCCCAGACGCGCGTAGCGGTCCTGCTTGACGGTGATGGTATAGGCCTGGGAAATCGCCTCGCCGAACTCGCTACGGATGGCATTCAGCAGTGCGGTGTTTTCCGGCTTCGGCTGCCAGTCCCAAGTCGGCTTGCCGGCTTCGGCGGCCAACTCGGCAACGGCCTGGATGACCACCTGGAATTCTTCATGGGCAAACAGTACGGCGCCCAGCATCTGGTCTTCGGTCAGCTCTTTGGCTTCCGACTCGACCATCAGCACGGCGTCCTTGGTACCGGCGACGACCATATCCAGGCTGGAAGCCTTGAGCTGCTCGTAGTTCGGGTTCAGCAGGTAGCCGGTTTCCGGGTGGAAGGCGACGCGCGCGGCACCGATCGGACCGTTGAACGGGATACCGGAGATGGCCAGGGCAGCCGAGGTGCCGATCATCGCAGCGATGTCCGGATCGGTCTTCTTGCTGGTGGAAACCACGGTGCAGATGACCTGCACTTCGTTCTGGAAGCCTTCCGGGAACAGCGGACGGATCGGACGGTCGATCAGGCGCGAGGTCAGGGTTTCCTTCTCGGAAGGACGCGCTTCACGCTTGAAGAAACCGCCAGGGATCTTGCCGGCTGCGTAGGTCTTTTCCTGATAGTGCACGGAGAGCGGGAAGAAGCCCTTGCTCGGGTCAGCGCTCTTGGCGCCTACCACGGTGACCAGCACGCTGACGTCGTCATCGACGGTGACCAGCACGGCGCCGGAGGCCTGACGGGCGATACGGCCAGTCTCGAGGGTAACGGTCGACTGACCGAACTGGAATTTCTTGATTACCGGGTTCACGGTGTTTTCCTTCTCTTTGTTGCCTTGGGGGAAATTGGAAAGAGGCGCGGGAGTCGGACCCGGAGCATCCCTCGAAAAGCCAAAAGCTGGAAGCCCAGCGCCACGCGATGAGGATCACTCCCCACTCGCGACGCCGAACTCCCAGCTTCCAACTTGTGCAGCTCGCGTCTATTAACGACGCAGGCCCAGGCGACCGATCAGGGCGCTGTAACGACTGGTGTCTTTACCCTTCAGGTAGTCCAGCAGCTTACGACGCTGGTTAACCATACGGATCAGACCACGACGGCTGTGGTGGTCTTTGCCGTTGGCCTTGAAGTGGCCTTGCAGCTTGTTGATGTTGGCGGTCAGCAGGGCAACCTGCACTTCCGGGCTACCGGTATCGCCTTCAGCTTGCTTGTAGTCGTTTACGATCTGGGCTTTTTCTTCAACGCTGAGTGCCATGTTGGCTTCCTCTCATCTGGAAACTGCCGAAGCAGTCTCAATAGGCCGGGAATCGCTTCCCGTGTTTTAAAAAGAGGCATGACCGTGCCTACTGACAGCCACCCTCGCAATCCTGACGCCGCTATCGCCAGCCTCAGGTTTCGACCTCTTGGTCGAACTGTCCGGCGCTAGGCGCCGGTATAAATCAATCGACGCGGGGCAATGCGCCCATCGTCACTCACCTCACCGATACCGATGAAGCGACCATTGTGATCCTGCACCCGCACCATACCGAACTTCGGCGCTTCCGGCGCCCGCACCGGCTGCCCTTGCAGCCAGTAGAACGCGCTGTGCTCGGAGAACTGCAGCAGCGGCCAATCCTGCAGACCGCTATCGGCCGGCAGCAGGAAGCGATCCAGCGCCTCGTTACCACCTTCGGCGTGTGCGGCCTCCAGCTCTTCCAGCGTCACGGTGCGCGCCAGGTCGAACGGGCCCGCCTTGGTACGGCGCAGTTCGGCGACATGTGCACCACAGCCGAGCAACTGGCCGAGATCCTCGACCAGCGTACGAATGTAGGTGCCTTTGCTGCAATCAACCGCCAGGCGCGCCTGCTCGCCTTCGCAAGCCAGCAACTCCAGGCGCGCAATAGTAACAGAACGCGCTTCGCGCTCCACTACTTCACCCGCACGAGCCAGCTTGTAGAGTGGCTGACCGTCCTTCTTCAGGGCCGAGTACATTGGCGGTATCTGTTTGATTTCGCCACGAAAACGCGGCAGCAGCGCTTCGATTTCGACACGACCAACGGTCACCGGACGCCGTTCGAGCACATCGCCTTCGGCATCACCGGTGGTGGTGGTGACACCGAGCTGAGCGACGGTCTCGTAGCCCTTGTCGGCATCGAGCAGGTACTGGGAGAACTTGGTCGCCTCGCCGAAGCACAGCGGCAGCACGCCGGTGGCCAGCGGGTCGAGGCTACCGGTATGCCCGGCCTTCTCGGCGTTGAGCAACCAGCGCACCTTCTGCAGCGCCGCGTTGGAGGTAAAGCCACGCGGCTTGTCGAGCAGAATGATGCCGTCGACCTTGCGGCGAATACGTTTGACCTGCGCCACGCTTAACCCTCGCTGCCGTCCTGATGCTTGCGGTCTTCCGCCACTGCGCGCTCGATCAGCGCCGACAGCTCGGCGCCGCGGCGGATGCTGGCGTCGTAGTGGAAGTGCAACTGCGGGATGGTACGCACCTTCATCGACTTGCCCAGCAGCATGCGCAAGTAACCCGCTGCCTCGCCGAGGATCTCCAGGTTGAGCTTGATCTGCTCGGCATCGTCGTCCTTGCCCATCACGGTGATGAACACCTTGGCATGGGACAGGTCGCGACTCACGTCGACCGCAGTGATGGTTACCAGACCCAGGCGTGGGTCCTTGATCTCGCGCTGGATCAGCACTGCCAGCTCACGCTGCATCTGATCACCGATACGCTGGGTACGGCTGTAATCTTTGGCCATTTCTTACTTACCTTTCCTTCGTCTGCAGCCTAGCCGGCAGCGGACGTAAAAGCGGCAAACGCCCGGCCGCGCTTGAGCGGGGCCGGGCGTTGCATGATCGGGATGTCGCGCTTACAGGCTGCGCGCCACCTGGACCTTCTCGAACACTTCGATCTTGTCGCCGACCTTGACGTCGTTGTAGCTCTTCACGCCGATACCGCACTCCATGCCGCTGCGCACTTCGGCAACGTCGTCCTTGAAGCGGCGCAGCGATTCCAGCTCGCCTTCGAAGATCACCACGTCCTCGCGCAGTACGCGGATCGGACGGTTGCGGTAGACGGTGCCCTCGATGACCATGCAGCCAGCGACAGCGCCGAACTTCGGCGAACGGAACACGTCACGCACTTCGGCGGTGCCCAGGATGTTCTCGCGAACATCGCTGCCGAGCATACCGGTGAGCGCTTTCTTGACGTCTTCAATGATGTCGTAGATAACGTTGTAGTAGCGCATGTCGAGGCCTTCGGACTCGACAATCTTGCGCGCACCAGCGTCAGCACGGACGTTGAAACCGAACAGCACGGCATTGGAAGCCAGCGCCAGGTTGGCATCGGACTCGGTGATACCACCAACGCCGCCACCGACCACGCGCACTTGCACTTCGTCATTGCCCAGGGTGCTGAGCGAGCCTTGCAGGGCTTCCAGAGAACCGCGAACGTCGGCCTTGAGCACGATGTTGAGGGTTTTCTTCTCTTCCTGGCCCATGTTCTCGAAGATGTTTTCCAGCTTGCCGGCGTGGGCACGAGCCAGTTTGACCTCACGGAACTTGCCCTGACGGAACAGCGCAACCTCGCGGGCCTTCTTCTCGTCGGCCACCACCATCATCTCGTCACCGGCATCCGGCGTGCCGTCCAGACCGAGGATCTCGACCGGAATCGACGGGCCGGCTTCCTTGATCGGCTTGCCGTTCTCGTCGAGCATGGCCCGCACGCGACCGTAGTTGACGCCGACCAGGACCATGTCGCCCTGACGCAGGGTACCGTCCTGAACCAGCACGGTAGCCACCGGGCCACGGCCCTTGTCCAGACGCGACTCGACCACCACACCACGACCCGGGGCAGACGGCGTGGCTTTCAGCTCAAGCACTTCAGCCTGCAGCAGCACGGCTTCGAGCAGCTCGTCGATACCGGTACCGGCCTTGGCGGAAACCGGTACGAACGGTGCGTCGCCGCCCCACTCTTCCGGAATCACGTCCAGCGCGGCCAGGCCGTTCTTGATGTTGTCCGGGTTGGCTTCCGGCTTGTCCATCTTGTTCACCGCAACCACGATCGGCACGCCAGCTGCTTTCGCATGCTGTACGGCTTCCTGGGTCTGCGGCATCACGCCGTCATCGGCTGCGACGACGAGAATGACGATGTCGGTGGCCTTCGCACCACGGGCACGCATCGCGGTGAACGCGGCGTGACCGGGGGTGTCGAGGAAGGTGACCATGCCGCGCTCGGTTTCGACGTGGTAGGCACCGATGTGCTGGGTGATACCACCCGCTTCACCGGAAGCCACCTTGGCACGACGGATGTAGTCGAGCAGCGAAGTCTTACCATGGTCGACGTGACCCATTACGGTCACCACCGGCGCACGGGACATGGCCTCGCCTTCGAACTTCAGCGACTCGGCCAGGGAATCTTCCAGCGCGTTGTCGCTAACCAGCTTGACCTTGTGGCCCAGTTCTTCGGCGACCAGCTGGGCAGTTTCCTGATCCAGTACCTGGTTGATGGTGGCAGGCGAGCCCATCTTGAACATGAACTTGATGACTTCAGCGGCCTTCACCGACATCTGCTGGGCCAGTTCGCCCACGGTGATGGTCTCGCCGATCGACACTTCACGCACCACCGGACCGGCCGGAGCCTGGAAACCGTGCTGGTTGCGCTTCTTCATCTTGGCCTTGCCGCGACCACCACGACGGAAGCCGTCGCTCTCTTCGTCAACACTACGCGGCGCGACACGCGGCGCCGGCGCCTTTTCCTTGAGGGTCGGACGGTGCTGTGCGTGCTTGCGCTCACGGCGCTCGTCTTCGTCACTGCGCGCCTTCTCGGGGCGACGCACTTCCTCTTTCTTGCGCTCGGCGTCGACGACCGGAGCGGCAACAACCGGCTCGCTGGCCGGGGCCGGCGCAGCAGCGGGTGCAGGGGCTTCGGTAGCGGCGGCAGCCTGACGCTTGGCTTCTTCTTCGGCCTTGCGCTTGGCTTCTTCCTCGGCTTTCAGACGCTCGGCTTCGGCAGCGGCAGCGGCCTGCTGAGCTTCCAGCTCACGCTGCTTCTCGGCTTCGAGCTCTTCCGGGCTGCGCTTGACGAAGGTCTTCTTCTTGCGCACTTCCACGCTGATGGTCTTGCTGCCAGCAACACGCAGGGTGCTGGTGGTCTTGCGCTGCAAGGTAATCTTGCGCGGCTCTTCGACCTTATCGCCGTGACTGCTCTTGAGATGGGCCAACAAGGCCTGCTTCTCACTATCGGTCACTACCTGTTCGGCACTGTTGTGGGACAGGCCGGCTTCACGCATCTGCTGCAGCAGGCGTTCAACCGGGGTGTCGACCACTTTGGCCAGTTCTTTTACCGTGACTTGCGTCATGCATCTTTCTCCTCAGGCCGCAACCGCTTATTCGAACCAATGGGCTCGAGCGGCCATGATCAGCTTGCCGGCACGCTCTTCGTCGATGCCGTCGATGTCGAGCAGGTCGTCGATCGACTGCTCGGCCAGGTCTTCACGGGTAATCACGCCGCGCAGCGCGAGCTCAAGAGCCAGCGCCTTGTCCATGCCTTCCAGTTCCAGCAAATCATCTGCCGGATGGGCATCGGCCAACTTCTCCTCGTTGGCGATCGCCTTGGTCAGCAGACGATCCTTGGCCCGTGCACGCAGCTCATTGACGATCTCCTCGTCAAAGCCATCGATGCTGAGCATTTCTTCCATGGGTACGTAGGCAATCTCTTCGAGACTGGTGAAACCCTCTTCGACCAGGACTTGGGCCAGTTCTTCGTCGACTTCCAGCTCGTCGATGAAGGACTGCATGATGTCGCCGGTTTCTGCCTGCTGCTTGGCCTGAATGTCCGCCTCGGTCATCACGTTCAGCGTCCAGCCGGTCAGCTGACTGGCCAGACGCACGTTCTGACCGCCGCGCCCGATGGCCTGAGCCAGATTGTCTTCGGCGACGGCGATGTCCATGGCATGGGCATCTTCGTCGACGATGATCGCAGCCACTTCGGCCGGCGACATGGCATTGATCACGAACTGCGCGGGGTTGTCGTCCCACAGCACGATATCCACACGCTCACCGCCCAGTTCGCCGGAAACGGCCTGAACGCGCGAACCGCGCATGCCGATGCAGGCACCCTGCGGGTCGATACGCTTGTCCTTGGAACGCACGGCGATCTTGGCGCGCGAGCCCGGATCACGGGAGGCGGCCTTGACGTCGATCAGCCCTTCGGCGATTTCCGGTACTTCGATGCGGAACAGCTCGATCAGCATCTCCGGAGCGGTACGCGACAGGATCAGCTGCGGGCCGCGGTTCTCGGTACGAATTTCCTTGAGCAGGGCACGCAGACGCACACCAACGCGGAAAGTCTCGCGTGGAATGATGTCTTCGCGGGCCAGCAGGGCCTCGGCGTTGTTGCCCAGGTCGACGATAACGTTATCGCGGGTGACCTTCTTCACGGTACCGGAGATGATCTCGCCCAGACGCTCGCGGTAGGCATCGACCACCTGAGCGCGTTCGGCCTCGCGCACTTTCTGCACGATGACCTGCTTGGCGGTTTGCGCGGCGATACGGCCGAACTCGATGGACTCGACCTTTTCTTCGAGCACGTCACCGATCTTGGCCTTGGCTTCGACGGCCTGGGGCATGTCTTCGGTCAGCTGATAGGCCGGATCTTCGAACTCGGACTCGTCAACCACGGTCCAGCGACGGAAGGTTTCGTAGCTACCGTTCTGACGATTGATCGACACACGCAGATCGACTTCGTCCTCGAAACGTTTCTTGGTCGCGGTCGCCAGAGCCAGCTCCAGCGCCTCGAAAATCACGCCGGCCGGTACACCCTTCTCGTTGGATACCGACTCAACAACCAGCAGTACTTCTTTGCTCATCGTACGCCTCGCCTTTCGCAATCCATTGGTTATGCGCAATCCGCGTCACGTTCACGCCATTGGCGCTGCATTCGTGCGCTGCCGCGCTACCTTCGCGCCATCTGTGTCGCTCGCTCCGCACCGAAAATCGGCAGCACGGCAGCGACGCAGAATCCGCATCTCAATCAAATCGGGGGATGATATTGGCCTTGTCGATCAGGTCGATCGGCAACAGATACTCGTGGTCATCCACCTGAACCACCACGTCCTGCTCCTCCACACCGCGAAGGAGGCCCTGGAAGTTACGACGCCCATCGAAAGGCGAACGCAGCTTGATCTTCACCTGCTCACCAGCATGCGCCGCAAACTGTTCGAGGGTGAACAACGGACGATCCATGCCAGGAGAAGAAACTTCCAGCGTGTACTCCGAGGTAATCGGATCCTCGACATCGAGCACACCACTGAGCTGACGACTGACGATTTCACAATCATCGATCAGGATGCCGCCGGCTTTATCGATATAGACACGCAGTAGCGAATGACGCCCCTGCGACAGGAACTCGATGCCCCAGCATTGATAACCGAGTGCTTCGACTACCGGGGCCAACAAGGCCTGCAACTGTTCTAGCTTGCTCGACACTTAACGGCCCTCGTGCATGCTGTGCAAATAAAAAATGGGCGAAACGCCCATCCCGTCAGCCCGCGATAAAGCTGCGGACACTGTGTATCAGCTAACAAAAAGCCCCTGAAAAGGGGCCTTTGAAACTGGTTGCGGGGGCAGGATTTGAACCTACGACCTTCGGGTTATGAGCCCGACGAGCTACCAGACTGCTCCACCCCGCGTCAAAGCTGGGCCGGAATTATACGGCCACCCACTGGCAAGGGTCAACCTAACACTCCAGCAACAAGAAAGCCCGCGAACAGCGGGCTTTCTTGAGTATGGTACCGAGGAGGGGACTCGAACCCCTACAGCCTATGGCCACTACCACCTCAAGGTAGCGTGTCTACCAATTCCACCACCTCGGCAAAACTGTTACTGCTCTGGAGCCTCCGGCACATCCGAAGCATCGGATGCTGGAGCTAGCTCTTCGAGCACCGGAACGTCTTCGACGACCGGTTTTTGTTGAACTTCCAGAACCGCTGGATCTGGCAGCCCAACCTGAGTCAGTGCATCAGCTTTTTCTTTAGCAAAGAACGCTAAACCCAAGCTAGTAATAAAAAAACCTGCGGCGAGTATACCAGTAAACTTACTCAGAAAGGTAGAGGAACCTTGGCTTCCGAATACAGTTGCCGAGGCACCCGAACCGAACGACGCACCCGCGTCAGCCCCCTTACCCTGCTGCAGGAGCACCAGCACCACAATTCCGATCGCACCCAGCAGGTGCAGAACAACAATGACTGTTTCCAGCATTCTTCAGTTTCCTGCAGCGCGACAGATCGCACCGAATTCATCCGCATTCAGAGAGGCCCCACCCACAAGCCCCCCATCGATATCCTGCATACCGAACAACTCGGCTGCACTGCCGGCCTTTACACTGCCGCCATAAAGAATTCTCAGCTCACCAGCAACTTCAGCATCCAACTGCGCAACCTGCGCGCGAATCGCTGCGTGCACCTCCTGAGCCTGCTCAGGCGTAGCGGTCAACCCGGTACCAATGGCCCAGACAGGCTCATAGGCAACTACGGTATTCTTTAGCGCCTCGACACCCAGGGCATCGATCACCGCAGCCAATTGGCCACCCACCACTCCCAGCGTTGCATTCGTTTCACGCTGCTCACGAGTCTCACCGACACAGAGCACCGGAACCAGACCCGCCGCCTGGACTGCGGCAAACTTGCGGACGATCACCTCATCGCTCTCGCCCAGAATCAGGCGACGCTCCGAATGACCAACCAACACCAGCCCGCAACCGCAATCAGCTACCTGACTCACCGCCAGCTCACCGGTCAGAGCACCCTGCTCGACTTGCGCCGCGCAATCCTGGGCTCCAACCTTCACAGCCTTGCCACTCAAGCCTTCGATGACCTGAGCGATATGCAGACTGGAGGGGAACACCGCGACATCGACATCGGCAGGCAGTACCTGCTGACGCAACCCTTCGATCAGCTCTGCGACGCTGGCGCGGGTACCGTGCATTTTCCAGTTACCGGCGACCAAGGGGCGACGCATGTTTTACCTCGTCGATCAAAGAGGGCGCAGATGTTACCCAAGAGCCCTGCGCGTAGCAAGCGCAATCATGCACAGACTTCAGCAACAATCTTAGCCAATTCATCGGCATAGCTGCGCACGGCAACTTCGTCATCACCTTCGACCATCACGCGCAAAAGAGGCTCGGTGCCGGACTTGCGCAGCAACACGCGACCACGCCCGGACATACGCTCGGTAACCCGCGCACAGGCTTCTTTCACCGAAGGATGCTCAAGCGGATCGAGTTCTCCGGAAAAGCGCACATTGATCAGCACCTGCGGGCACTTCTTGACGCCCATGCGCGCCTCGGCCAGCGATTGATCACGACGCTTGAGCGCCACCAGTACCTGCAGCGCAGCAATGATGGCATCCCCCGTAGTGGTGTGCTGGAAGCACACCAGATGCCCGGAATTTTCCCCACCAAGCAACCAGTTGCGCGCCATCAGCTCGGCGATCACATAACGATCACCAACCTTGGCCCGCACAAAGGGGATATTCAACTCGGCCAGCGCCAACTCCAGCCCCAGGTTACTCATCAAGGTACCGACCACGCCGCCATGCAGGCGCCCGCGCTCCTGCAAATCACGGGCGATGATGAACAGCAGCTCATCACCATCGACCACAGTCCCCGTGTGATCGACCATCAATACGCGGTCGGCATCACCATCGAAGGCAATGCCAAGGTCAGCACCCTGCGCGAGAACCTCGGCCTGCAACCCGGCGATATGCGTCGAACCGCACTCATGGTTGATATTGAGGCCGTCCGGCTGCGCCGCCATGACCTTGACTTCAGCGCCCAGCTCGCGAAATACGCTGGGGGCAACCTTGTAGGCGGCGCCATGGGCGCAGTCGACGAGGATTTTCAGGTGCTTGAAGTTGGTACCCGTAGGTACGCTGCCCTTGCAGAATTCGATATAGCGCCCGGACGCATCGTTGATGCGCGATGCCTTGCCAATAGCAGCAGACTCCACCACGGTCATCGGCTGGTCGAGCAGCTCCTCGATCATCAGCTCCACATCATCAGGCAGCTTGGTGCCCTCGCTGGAAAAGAACTTGATACCGTTGTCGTCGTGCGGATTGTGCGAAGCGCTGATGACGATGCCCGCATCAGCCTGAAAGGTCCGCGTCAGATACGCAATGGCCGGTGTCGGCATCGGCCCGAGCAACTGCACGTCAGCGCCCGCTGCAGCCAGACCCGCCTCAAGGGCAGACTCGAACATGTAGCCGGAAATGCGCGTGTCCTTACCGATCAGGATGCGGCACTTGCCCTGTTTGCGAAACGCCATGCCGGCAGCCCAGCCGAGCTTGAGCATGAAATCCGGGGTGATGGGGAACTGCCCGACACGACCCCGAATGCCGTCGGTGCCGAAGTACTTTCTAGCCATAATGCTTTCCTTGTTATTGCGCTGCCTCGACCGCAGCGATCATGCGCACCACATCGACCGTTTCAGCAACGTCGTGCACACGCAGAATATGTGCGCCCTTGGTCAGGGCCAGCGCCGCCAATCCTAGACTCCCGTAGAGACGCCCGCCAACCTCATGACCGAGCACCTTGCCGATCATGCTTTTGCGCGAAACACCCACCAACAAGGGACGCCCAAGGGCTGAAAGCTCATGCATGCGCCTGAACAAGACCAGATTGTGCTCCAGGGTCTTGGCGAAACCAAAGCCCGGATCGAGCACGATCCGCTCAGCGGGAATACCGGCTGTCGCGCACGCTGCCATGCGCTCGACAAGAAAATCACGCACTTCGCTGATGATGTCCGGGTAGTGCGGATTGTCCTGCATATTGCCCGGCTCACCACGCATGTGCATCAGACACACCGGCAGACCGGTATCGACAGCCGCATCAAGAGCGCCATCGCGCTGCAACGAGCGCACGTCATTGATCAGCCCCGCGCCCACTCGCGCACTTTCGCGCATGACGGCCGGAGTCGAGGTATCCACGGAGATGATCACGTCCAGATTACGCGCAATGACCTCGACCACTGGCACGACCCGCTCCAGCTCCTCGGTCGGCGAAACGGCATGGGCGCCTGGGCGAGTCGACTCGCCCCCTACATCGATCAGCGTCGCACCTGCAGCAACCATCTGCTCGGCATGACGTAACGCTGCATCGCGCGCGACGAAGCGACCACCATCGGAAAAGGAATCAGGCGTGACATTGAGGATGCCCATCACCTGCGGACGGGACAAATCAAGAAGCCGGCTGCCACAGGGCAGCCGGCTTGGGTGTAGCTGCTGGGACATAGAAACCTTAGTGCTCGGCAGCCGGCCCACCAATGGGCGCTTCCGAACGATCAGGCTCGTCAGCCTTGGCTTGCGGCGCGCCGGCGTCACCACCACCATCCCAGCCACGCGGTTCTCGGAGCTGACGACCGTTCATGATGTCGTCGATCTGATCGGCATCAATGGTTTCGTACTTCATCAGCGCTTCAGCCATGGCGTCCAGTTTGTCGCGATTCTCCACCAGCAGCTTCTTGGCCGTGGCGTAGCATTCATCGATGATGCGGCGCACTTCTTCATCGATCAACTTGGCGGTTTCGCCGGAGACATTGCTGTTCTGGCTGCCCATGCTGCGACCGAGGAAAACTTCACCCTCCTCTTCGGCATACATCAGCGGGCCCAGCTTCTCGGACAAGCCCCACTTGGTCACCATGTTCCTGGCCAACTGGGTGGCGCGCATGATGTCGTTGGACGCACCCGTGGTGACGCCGTCGAAGCCCAGGGTCATTTCCTCGGCGACACGGCCACCGAACAGCGAGCAGATCTGACTGATCAGTGCACGTTTGCTAAGGCTGTAACGATCCTCTTCCGGCAGGAACATGGTCACGCCCAGAGCACGACCGCGGGGAATGATGGACACCTTGTAAACCGGATCATGCTCAGGCACCAGACGACCGACGATGGCGTGGCCCGCCTCGTGGTAAGCGGTATTGAGCTTCTCCTTGTCGGACATGACCATGGTCTTGCGCTCAGCGCCCATCATGATCTTGTCCTTGGCCAGCTCGAATTCCTTCATTTCCACCAGGCGCTTGCCGGCACGAGCTGCGAACAGCGAAGCCTCGTTGACCAGGTTGGCCAGATCGGCACCGGAGAAGCCCGGCGTACCACGGGCAATGACCGCCGGATTGACGTCGTCACCCACCGGAACCTTGCGCATGTGCACTTTCAGAATCTGCTCGCGACCACGGATATCCGGCAAACCAACGACTACCTGGCGGTCAAAACGGCCGGGGCGCAGCAGCGCCGGATCCAGAACGTCAGGGCGGTTGGTGGCGGCAATAACGATGATGCCGTCATTCATTTCGAAGCCGTCCATCTCCACCAGCAACTGGTTGAGGGTCTGCTCGCGCTCGTCGTGACCACCGCCCATGCCGGCGCCACGATGGCGACCCACGGCGTCGATCTCGTCAATGAAGATGATGCACGGCGCATGTTTCTTGGCCTGGTCGAACATGTCACGCACGCGGGACGCACCCACACCGACGAACATTTCGACGAAGTCGGAACCGGAAATGGTGAAGAACGGCACTTTCGCTTCGCCGGCAACGGCCTTGGCCAGCAAGGTTTTACCGGTACCTGGCGAGCCGACCATCAGCACGCCGCGCGGGATTCGCCCACCTAGACGCTGAAACTTGCCCGGATCGCGCAAAAACTCGACCAGTTCACTCACCTCCTCCTTGGCCTCGTCGCACCCGGCAACGTCAGCGAAGGTGGTCTTGACCTGATCTTCGGAGAGCAAACGCGCCTTGGACTTGCCGAAGCTCATCGGCCCGCCCTTGCCACCGACACCGCCCTGCATCTGGCGCATGAAGAACATGAACACGGCGATGATGACCAGAATCGGGAAACTGGCGACCAGCAGCTGAGTCCAGATGCTCTGCTGCTCAGGCAGCTTGCCTTCGATGACCACATTGTTGTCGATCAGATCACCGATCAGACCGCCGTCCTGGATGGCCGGACGGATGGTCCTGAAGCCCTCGCCGTCGGTACGCTTGCCGGTGATCACGTAACCGTCGACGGTCACGCGCTCGACACGCCCTTCCTTCACCTGCTCGATGAATTGCGAGTAGCTCAGTGTCTGCGGCTCGCTCGGGCTGGAAAAGTTATTCATCACGGTGACCAGCACCGCCGCGATGATCAGCCACAGAATCAGATTCTTTGCCATATCGTTCAATTAGCTACCCTCTGAAGCAGGCCTCTTGGCGAAGCAGGCTTCCCATGACGACCAGTGATATACCGACCTAACTTACACCAAACGCCTGCATCCCGCAGGCACCGTCTGTAACCCTTTATGAGGTTTCCCACACTGAGACCGGCAGAGCAGGTCTCAGTTTCGTGTCATGCACCCCGAAAACCACGTGCCAGCAGGTACTGCTCGCGCAAGCGATCGCGCGACGACAGCGGCTTGCGCATCTGCACCTTGTCGAAGGTCTCACGCACCTGCTTGTGATACGCATCGAAACCTTCGCCCTGGAAAATCTTGATCAGGAAATCGCCGCCCGGAAGCAAAACCCGCCCGGCCAGATCCAGCGCCAGCTCGCACAGATACATCGCGCGCCTGGTCGGCAGTCCTTACCCCACTCATATTGGGGGCCATATCGGAAATAACAAGGTCGACCGGATTTTCACCGATAGCCTCGAGAATCCGCGCGAACACCGCATCGTCGGTAAAGTCGCCCTGAATGAAGGTAACGTCGGGGATGCTGTCCATCTCCAGAATGTCGGAAGCGATCAGACGGCCCTTGTCGCCGATTACCCGGCTGGTGACCTGCGACCAGCCACCCGGCGCGGCACCAAGGTCGACCACGGTCATGCCGGGATGCAGGATGCGATCCTTCTCCTGGATTTCCAGCAACTTGTAGCTGGCGCGCGAACGATAGCCATCCTTCTGCGCCATCTTCACGTAAGGATCGTCGAAATGTTCTTTCAGCCAACGCTGGCTGGTCTTGGAACGTGCCACTGAAGCCTCGGATTCAACGGATCATGAATAACTGCGCGGGCTCGGGTAAGATAAGCGCCGTTTTCCTGACCGAATTAGGTACTGACAATTATGCCGCTCACTCAAGAGCAGAAGAAACAATTCAAATCTATCGGCCACCACCTGAAACCTGTATTGATCGTGGCGGACAATGGTTTGACCGAGGGCGTACTGGCCGAACTGGATCGCGCTCTGAACGATCACGAGCTGATCAAGGTACAACTGCGCCTCACCGAACGCGAGGATCGCCAGGCCGCCATCGCTGCCCTGTGCGCAAGTGGACGTGCCGAACTGGTTCAGTCGATTGGCAAGGTCGCCCTGCTCTATCGCAAGAACCCCAAGCCCAATCGCAACCTGTCCAACGTGATTCGTTACCAGGGCTGACGGCTGCGTGCAGCGCCTGTCAGACGTCAGGCGCCGCGCAATTTACCCGGAACGGGCTGCAGTACCAGTAACAGCCCGCAAAAGGCCATCACCAGATAGCTGAAACGCAGCAAGCGCTCAGCATCCGGCCAGTAACGCAGCACGGCAAAATAACCCAGGGCCATGACCGCAACGGTCAACAACAACTGCCCGCGCATATCTCGCCAAAGACTCGATAGCCCATCACTGCGCAACAGGGCAAAGGCCTGCAGCGCAATGCATACGGCTGTCATGCCAACCAGCAAAGGCACCAGCCGCGTAGCGATTTCCTCCACCAGCAGAGGCGCCAGGCCAATCTGGCCGATGGCCGGCAAAATGACGAACTGCAGCAACCACAAGCCACCGACCCAGAGAGTCTGGGCCAGCTGCCAGCTAACGGCAGCGGCCCGCGACAGCTGTTGTGACTTAGATGTGGCGGACTTCGACAATCTCATACTCGATCAGGCCACTGGGGGTCTGCACAGCCACCACATCACCCTCATTCTTGCCGATCAGGGCACGAGCGATGGGCGAGCCGACAGAGATCTTGCTCTGCTTGATGTCGGCTTCATCTTCACCAACGATCTGGTAGGTCACGCTTTCGTCGGTTTCGACGTTGGCGATTTCCACCGTGGTGCCGAAGATCACCTTGCCGGTGTGCTCGATGGTGGTGACATCGATGATCACCGCGTTCTGCAGGCGACCCTCGATATCACGCACACGCGCCTCGACCATGCCCTGCTCTTCACGGGCGGCATGGTATTCGGCGTTCTCCTTGAGATCGCCCAGCTCACGAGCCTCGGCAATCGCCTGGCTCAGTGCGGGACGACGCACCTTGGTCAGGTGCGCCAGCTCTTCTTCCAGGGCGCGAGCGCCCTGGACGGTCATGGGGTACTTGTTCATGCCTTGATTCCTGCATGCAGATCCTGCAGCCGGCGCACGGTCTTCTCGGGACCGAACTTGAGCGCCTCACAGACCGCCTGCCCTGCCGCGATAGTGGTGGTGCAGTAGATCTTGTGCTGCAGGGCGTTACGACGGATCGAGTAAGAGTCAGCGATGGACTGACGCCCCTCGGTGGTATTGATGATCAGGGTGACTTCGTCGTTCTTGATCATGTCGACCACATGCGGACGACCTTCGGTCACCTTGTTCACGCGGCGTACCGGCAGACCGGCGGCCTCGATCACCTTGGCGGTGCCGGCAGTGGCGACCACTTCGAAGCCCAACGCGACCAGGTCACGGGCGACCTGAACGGCCTCGGCCTTATCGTCTTCACGCACGCTGATGAACGCACAACCGGAGTTCGGCAGGATCTCGCTGGCGCCCAGCTGGGCCTTGGCGAAGGCTTCACCGAAGGTGTCACCGACGCCCATGACTTCACCGGTGGATTTCATCTCTGGGCCGAGGATCGGGTCGACGCCCGGGAACTTGGCGAAGGGGAACACCGCTTCCTTGACGCTGAAGAACGGCGGGATGATTTCCTTGCTGTAACCGGCCTCGGCCAGGCTCTTGCCGGCCATGACGCGCGCAGCGACCTTGGCCAGCGACTCGCCCACGCACTTGGAGACGAACGGCACGGTACGCGAGGCGCGCGGGTTCACTTCGATGACGTAGATGTCTTCGCCCTGCACCGCCATCTGCACGTTCATCAGGCCGACGACGCCGAGTTCCAGGGCCATTTTCTTGACCTGTTCACGGATCTCGTCCTGGATATGTGCCGGCAGCGAGTAAGGCGGCAGCGAGCAGGCGGAGTCACCGGAGTGCACGCCGGCCTGTTCGATGTGCTGCATGATCGCGCCGATGACCACGGTCTCACCGTCGCACACCGCATCCACGTCCACCTCGATGGCGCAGTTGAGGAAGCGATCCAGCAGCACCGGGCTGTCGTTGGACACCTTCACCGCCTCGCGCATGTAGCGCTTGAGCTCTTCTTCCTGGTAGACGATTTCCATCGCCCGACCGCCCAATACGTAGGACGGACGCACCACCATCGGGTACCCGATGTTCTTCGACAGGGCCAGGGCTTCGTCTTCGCTGCGCGCAGTGGCGTTGGCCGGCTGACGCAGATTCAGGCGCTGCACCATCTGCTGGAAGCGCTCGCGGTCTTCGGCGCGGTCGATGGCCTCGGGACTGGTGCCGATGATCGGCACGCCCGCTTCTTCCAGGGCACGGCAGATCTTCAGCGGCGTCTGGCCGCCGTACTGGACGATCACGCCTTTCGGCTGTTCGACGCGGACGATTTCCAGCACGTCTTCCAGGGTCACCGGTTCGAAGTACAGGCGATCAGAGGTGTCGTAGTCGGTGGAAACGGTTTCCGGGTTGCAGTTGACCATGATGGTCTCGTAACCGTCTTCACGCATGGCCAGCGCAGCGTGTACGCAGCAGTAGTCGAACTCGATGCCCTGACCGATACGGTTCGGGCCGCCACCGAGGATCATGATCTTGTCGCGACCGCTCGGGTTGGCCTCGCACTCTTCCTCGTAGGTCGAGTACATATAGGCGGTGTCGGTGGCGAATTCGGCAGCGCAGGTGTCGACGCGCTTGTACACCGGCAGCACTTTCAGCTTGTGGCGGTGAGCACGCAGGCTCTTCTCGGAAACGCCCAGCAGCTTGGCCAGACGCGCATCGGAGAAGCCCTTGCGCTTGAGTTTGAACATCAGGTCGTAGTCGATGGCGGACAGACCCAGGGTCTGCACGGTGGCTTCGTCCTTGATCAGATCTTCGATCTGCACCAGGAACCACTCGTCGATGCGGGTCAGCTCGAACACTTCGGCGACGGTCTTGCCGGCGCGGAAGGCATCGGCCACGTACCAGATGCGGTCAGCGCTGGGCACGGTCAGCTCGCGACGCAGGGTGCTCTCGGCTTCCGGGTCATTCAGATCGAGCTTCGGATCGAAGCCGGCAACGCCGACTTCCAGGCCGCGCAGGGCTTTCTGCATGGACTCCTGGAAGGTACGGCCGATGGCCATGACTTCACCGACGGATTTCATCTGGGTGGTCAGGCGGGCGTCGGCTTTCGGGAATTTCTCGAAGGCAAAACGCGGCACCTTGGTCACCACGTAGTCGATGGCCGGTTCGAACGACGCCGGGGTACGACCGCCGGTGATGTCGTTGGACAGCTCGTCGAGGGTGTAACCGACAGCCAGCTTGGCAGCGATCTTGGCGATCGGGAAGCCGGTGGCCTTGGAGGCCAGCGCCGAGGAACGCGACACGCGCGGGTTCATTTCGATGACGACCATGCGCCCGGTGTTCGGGCAGATGCCGAACTGCACGTTGGAGCCGCCGGTTTCCACGCCGATCTCACGCAGCACCGCCAGCGAGGCGTTGCGCATGATCTGGTATTCCTTGTCGGTCAGGGTCTGCGCCGGGGCAACGGTGATCGAGTCGCCGGTGTGCACGCCCATCGGGTCGAAGTTCTCGATGGAGCAGACGATGATGCAGTTGTCCTTCTTGTCGCGGACCACCTCCATCTCGTATTCCTTCCAGCCGATCAACGATTCGTCGATCAGCAGCTCGTTGGTCGGCGACAGGTCCAGACCACGGGCGCAGATTTCCTCGAACTCTTCCCGGTTGTAGGCGATGCCGCCGCCGGTGCCGCCCATGGTGAAGCTCGGGCGGATGATGCAGGGGAAACCCACCATCTCCAGCACGCCGTAGGCTTCTTCCATGCTGTGGGCTATCCCTGAGCGCGGGCAGGCCAGGCCGATGTCCTTCATCGCCTTGTCGAAACGCGAGCGGTCTTCGGCCTTGTCGATGGTGTCGGCGTTGGCACCGATCATCTCGACGCCGAACTTCTCCAGCACGCCATGACGCTCCAGATCCAGGGCGCAGTTCAGCGCGGTCTGGCCGCCCATGGTCGGCAGCAGCGCATCGGGGCGCTCCTTCTCGATGATCTTGGCCACGGTGGCCCACTTGATCGGCTCGATGTAGGTGGCGTCGGCCATCGACGGGTCGGTCATGATGGTGGCCGGGTTGGAGTTCACCAGAATGACGCGAAAACCTTCTTCCTTCAGCGCCTTGCACGCTTGTGCGCCGGAGTAGTCGAACTCACAGGCCTGGCCGATGACGATGGGGCCGGCACCGAGGATCAGGATGCTTTTGATGTCTGTACGTTTTGGCATTTTCTTACTCTCGAATCCTTGGGTCAGTCGGCAGGCTTAGCGGCGCTTGGCCATGGCTTCGATGAAGCGGTCGAACAATGGAGCCACATCGTGCGGGCCGGGGCTGGCCTCCGGGTGACCCTGGAAGCTGAAAGCGTCCTTGTCGGTACGCTCGATGCCCTGCAGGGTGCCATCGAACAAGGATTTGTGGATCGGCCGCAGATTGCTCGGCAGGCTGTTCTCGTCCACGGCGAAACCGTGGTTCTGGCTGGTGATCATCACCACGCCCGTGTCGAGATCCTGTACCGGGTGGTTGGCACCGTGGTGGCCGTGCCCCATTTTCAGGGTCTTGGCGCCGGAGGCCA
Organism: Ectopseudomonas mendocina; assembly: GCF_008041835.1. Taxonomy (GTDB): domain Bacteria; phylum Pseudomonadota; class Gammaproteobacteria; order Pseudomonadales; family Pseudomonadaceae; genus Aquipseudomonas. The sequence continues at coordinate 8,888 of NZ_VRYE01000102.1, read as the reverse complement.
GGGCCAGCAGTTGGTGGCCGAGGCAGATGCCGAACACCGGAATATCAGTCTCGAGGATTTCCTTGATCGCCTTGATCGCGTAGTCGCACGGCTCAGGATCGCCCGGGCCATTGGAGAGGAACACGCCATCAGGATTCAGCGCCAGCACGTCACTGGCCGGAGTTTGTGCCGGTACCACGGTCAGACGGCAGCCGCGAGCGACCAGCATGCGCAGGATGTTCAGCTTCACGCCGTAGTCGTAGGCAACGACGTGGTACGGCAGATCGGCAGCGGCGATTTCCGGATGACTGTCGTTTTCCAGATTCCACACGCTGGAGCGCCATTCATATGGCTTGTCGCAGGTGACTTCCTTGGCCAGGTCCATGCCCTTGAGGCCAGGGAAGCTGCGCGCCAGTTCCAGCGCCTTCTCTTCGGTGGCATCGTCACCGACCAGGATGCAGCCGTTCTGCGAGCCTTTCTCACGCAGGATGCGGGTCAGGCGACGGGTATCGATGCCGGCGATGGCGACGGTACCGTTTTCTTTCAGGTACTCATCGAGCGGTTGCTTGTCACGCCAGTTGCTGGAAATCAGCGGCAGATCGCGAATGATCAGGCCAGCAGCCCAGACGCGGTTGGACTCGGCATCTTCCGGCGTGGTGCCGGTATTGCCGATGTGCGGGTAAGTCAGGGTAACGATCTGCTGGGCATAGGATGGATCGGTAAGGATTTCCTGATAGCCGGTCATGGCGGTGTTGAACACCACCTCTCCGATCGTCTGGCCATCGGCCCCGATGGAATCGCCGCGAAAAATGCTGCCGTCAGCAAGGGCCAAAATGGCAGGTTTGGGGGCTGGCTTAGTCAAGAAGACCTCCGTCTCGATCAAGGCTTGAAGCAAACGCAGGTTGTAAAAAAGCGGGATGACGTGTGAAGGTCATCCCGCTTTTTTATTTGAGCCATTCTGCGTAACTTTTAGTGGACACACTAAAACAGGAAGCCTACAGGAAAACCCTTTTTCGGTCCACCCGATAAGACGCCTCAGTCACACATTCACATCAGCGCAGACCCAGAACGTCCTGCATGTCGTACAGCGCGGCATCACGCCCCTGTAACCACAGCGCCGAACGCACCGCACCCTTGGCAAAGGTCATGCGGCTGGAGGCCTTGTGGGTGATTTCCACACGCTCGCCGTCGGCGGCGAACAGCACGGTGTGATCGCCCACAACATCGCCGGCACGTACGGTGGCGAAGCCGATGGTTTCACGCTCACGCGCGCCGGTCTGACCTTCACGGCCGTACACGGCAACCTTCTGCAGATCGCGCCCCAACGCATCGGCCACCACTTCGCCCATGCGCAGCGCAGTGCCGGACGGCGCATCGACCTTGTGCCGGTGGTGGGCTTCGATGATCTCGATATCCACGTCGTCGCCCAGCACACGGGCGGCGGTATCCAGCAACTTCAGGCACAGGTTGACGCCCACGCTGTAGTTGGCGGCGAAAACAATGGGAATCTGCTTGGCAGCCTCATTCAGCAGCTGTTTTTCCTCAGGAGAGAAACCGGTGGTACCGATGACCATGGCCTTGCCGGCCTGACGGCAGACTTCCAGGTTCTTCAGGGTTACCGAGGGGTGGGTGAAGTCGATCAGCACGTCGAAATCGGCAACCACCGACGCCAGATCGCCAACCAGCTTCACGCCGATCTTGCCCAGACCGGCCAGCTCACCGGCGTCGGCGCCGATCAGGCTGCTGTCGGGACGATCAATGGCGGCCTTGAGCGCGGCGCCCTCGGCCTGCTGTACGGCTTCGATCAGAATCTTGCCCATGCGCCCGGCGGCGCCCATTACTGCGATACGTTGCATAACAATTCAGCTCCAAGCTGACGCATCGAGGCGCGGACGGCATCCGCGCCCGATACGCTGTTTTATACGTCGCCGAAGAAGCGCTTCACGCCTTCGAACCAGCCACTGGCCTTGGGCGAGTGGGAGTCGTCGCCCTGCAGCGACTTGCGGAACTCTTCAAGCAGCTCGCGCTGACGCTTGTTCAGGTTGACCGGCGTTTCCACCACCACCCGGCACATCAGATCGCCGGCACCACCACCGCGCACCGGCGCCACGCCCTTGCCGCGCAGGCGGAACAGCTTGCCGGTCTGCGTCCCTTCCGGGATCTTCAGCTTGACCCGACCATCGAGGGTCGGCACTTCCAGCTCGCCACCCAGGGCGGCATCAGCAAAGCTGATCGGCACTTCGCAGTACAGGTGCTTGCCGTCACGCTGGAAGATCGCATGCTCACGGACGTTGACCACCACATACAGATCGCCAGCCGGGCCACCATGAGACCCCGCCTCGCCTTCGCCAGACAGACGAATACGGTCGCCGGTATCGACGCCCGGCGGCACCTTGACCGACAGCGTCTTGCTCTCTTCCACACGGCCCTGGCCGTGGCAGCTGCCACAGGGGTCGGTGATCATCTTGCCGCTGCCGTGGCAACGCGGGCAGGTCTGCTGTACAGAGAAGAAACCCTGCTGCATGCGCACCTGGCCAATACCGCCGCAGGTGGTACAGGTCACCGGGCTGGTACCCTTCTTGGCGCCAGAACCATCGCAGGTCTTGCAACCAACCAGGGTCGGCACGCGAATGGTCACGGTGGTGCCACGTACCGCTTCTTCCAGATCCAGCTCCAGGGTGTAGCGCAGGTCACTGCCACGCTGGGCGCCACCGCGCGAACCACCACGACCACCGCCGAAGAAGTCACTGAAGACATCGCCGAAGATGTCGGAGAAGTTGGCCCCACCAAAACCGGCGCCGCCGCCACCGCCCATCTGCGGGTCGACCCCGGCGTGGCCGTACTGATCGTAGGCCGAACGCTTGCTGGCGTCGGAGAGCACTTCGTAGGCCTCGTTGGCCTCCTTGAATTTCTCTTCGGCGTCCTTGTCATCCGGGTTGCGGTCCGGGTGGTATTTCATCGCCAGGCGCCGATAGGCCTTCTTCAGCTCGGCCTCACTGGCGCCGCGCTCGACCCCCAGGATCTCGTAATAGTCACGTTTTGCCATAGTTGTGCTGCACTCTCAGATTCGTGAGCTCCAGATACGCCGACGCGGGAGATGGCTCCCGCGCGGCGAATCCTGCCCGTCGCGAGCGACGGTGGAGCGTAAAGAAGAAGCGGCCCGCCGAGCAGGCCGCACCCCTTACTTGTTCTCCTTGACCTCTTCGAACTCAGCGTCGACCACGTCGTCACCGGCATCCTTGGCATCGCCAGCGTCAGCTTGCGCGGCACCACCTTGCGGCTGCTCGGCGTACATCTTCTGCGCCAGCGGCGTGGTGGCTTCGGACAGCGCATTCATCTTGGCTTCGATGTTCGCCTTGTCATCACCCTTCACGGCCGCTTCCAGTTCGCCGATGGCCTTCTCGATGGCCGCTTTCTCGTCAGCCGTGGCCTTGTCGCCGGCCTCGGTGAGCATCTTGCGGGTGGCATGCACAAGCTGGTCGCCCTGGTTGCGTGCAATAACCAGCTCTTCGAACTTGCGGTCTTCCTCGGCGTTGGCCTCGGCATCACGCACCATTTGCTCGATCTCTTCCTCAGACAGACCGGAGTTGGCCTTAATCACGATGGACTGCTGCTTGCCGGTGGCCTTGTCCTTGGCGGACACGTGCAGGATGCCGTTGGCATCGATATCGAAGGTCACTTCGATCTGCGGCACGCCGCGCGGCGCCGGCGGAATATCGGACAGGTCGAACTTGCCGAGCGACTTGTTCTGCGCAGCCTGCTTGCGCTCACCCTGCAGCACGTGAATGGTCACGGCGCTCTGGTTGTCTTCAGCGGTAGAGAACACCTGCGACTTCTTGGTCGGGATGGTGGTGTTCTTTTCGATCAGCGCAGTCATCACGCCGCCCATGGTTTCGATACCCAGGGTCAGCGGGGACACGTCTAGCAGCAGCACGTCCTTGACGTCACCGGCCAGTACCGCGCCCTGAATGGCAGCGCCCATGGCCACGGCTTCGTCCGGGTTGACGTCCTTACGCGCTTCCTTGCCGAAGAATTCGGCCACGGCTTTCTGCACCAGCGGCATACGGGTCTGACCGCCGACCAGGATCACGTCGTCGATCTTGCTCGCGTCGATGCCGGCATCCTTGAGCGCGATACGGCAAGGCTCGATGGTACGGGCGACCAGATCTTCGACCAGCGACTCCAGCTTGGCACGGGAAAGCTTCACGTTCAGGTGCTTGGGACCTGTGGCGTCAGCCGTGATGTACGGCAGGTTGACGTCGGTCGACTGAGCGGACGACAGCTCGATCTTGGCCTTCTCAGCGGCTTCCTTCAGACGCTGCAGCGCCAGCGGATCATTCTTCAGATCCATGCCGGACTCTTTCTTGAACTCGTCGACGAGGTAGTCGATCAGACGCATGTCGAAGTCCTCACCACCGAGGAAGGTATCCCCGTTGGTCGCCAGCACTTCGAACTGGTGTTCACCGTCAACTTCGGCGATCTCGATCACCGACACATCGAAGGTACCGCCACCCAGGTCATAGACGATCACGGTGTGGTCGCCCTTGGCCTTGTCCATGCCATAGGCCAGCGCTGCGGCAGTCGGCTCGTTGATGATGCGCTTAACGTCCAGACCGGCGATACGACCGGCGTCCTTAGTGGCTTGACGCTGGCTGTCGTTGAAGTAAGCCGGCACGGTGATCACCGCCTCGGTGACCGGCTCGCCCAGGTAATCCTCGGCGGTCTTCTTCATTTTCTTCAGCACTTCGGCGCTGATCTGCGGCGGTGCCATTTTCTTACCGGCCACCTCAACCCAGGCGTCGCCGTTGTCAGCCTTGACGATCTTGTAAGGCACCAGCTTGATGTCTTTCTGCACGACGTCTTCTTCGAAGCGACGACCGATCAGGCGCTTGACGGCGAACAGGGTGTTGTGGGGGTTGGTCACGGCCTGACGCTTGGCCGACTGGCCAACCAGAATCTCGCCGTCGTTGGCGTAGGCGATGATGGACGGCGTAGTGCGAGCGCCTTCGGCGTTCTCCAGCACCTTGACGCTGCCGTTTTCCAGAATGGAGACGCAGGAGTTGGTGGTTCCCAGGTCGATACCGATGATTTTACCCATGAAAATTCTCCCGAAACTTTGATTATTCCGTCGCGCCTGTCGCGGGCGCCGGTAGCACTAAAACGCTTGACTCAAAAGTGGGGTCGCCCCCGGAAATTTCAAGCCTGCTCGTCGATGGACGGCGGCGGCGTAGTCGGCGCCTTGCTGACCACGACCATGGCCGGGCGCAGCAGGCGACCATTGAGCAGATAACCCTTCTGGAACACCTTGAGCACCGAGTTCGGCTCGGCATGGATGCTTTCCTCCATGGCCATGGCCTGATGATGGTCCGGATTGAACGGAGCCCCATGCGGATCGATCGCTTCCAACTGGTGACGCGCCAGGGTGTCGAGGAACAGCTTGAGGGTCAGCTGCATCCCCTCACGCACAGCCTTGATGGCCTCGTCGTCCGGGCTGGACAGCTCCAGGCCACGCTCCAGGCTGTCGACCACCGGCAGCAGGTCGTTGGCGAATTTCTCCAGGGCAAACTTGTGCGCCTTTTCCACGTCCTGTTCGGCGCGACGGCGCACGTTCTGCAACTCGGCCGCTACGCGCAGCGACTGATCCTGCGCGGCGGCCAGTTGCTCTTCCAGGGCCTGTACACGAGCCGCCAGATCATCGCTCGGCGCGGCACTCTCGGCCGCCTGAGGTTCGGGGTTCTGCGTGTCCAGGTTCTGTTCGTCAGCCATGCCTATCTCCTCTCGAATCAATCAGCGCGGCTCCAGCCCGCGCACCTGCCGCCTATATGGAGTCAATTCCACAGGTTTCAAGGGGCGATAGACGAGGATTGCCAGGAAAAGAAAAAACACTGTATAAATAACCAGACATCAACTCGGGAGCGTTCGCCATGCTGGTGCACCTGTCCATTCACAACTATGCCATCGTCGACCACCTGGACCTCGAGCTGGATGCCGGCATGAGCGCCATCAGCGGCGAAACCGGCGCCGGCAAGTCGATCATGCTCGACGCCCTTGGCCTGTGCCTAGGTGATCGTGCCGACAGCGGCGTGGTGCGCCCCGGCGCCGACAAGGCGGATATCCTCGCCAGCTTCGACCTGGCGGACATTCCCGAAGCCCGCGCCTGGCTCGCCGAGCGCGATCTGGACAGCGACGGCCCGTGTATCCTGCGCCGAGTGATCACCGCCGAAGGCCGCTCTCGCGGCTACATCAACGGCAGCCCCTGCCCGCAGGCCGACCTCAAGGCACTGGGCGAGCTGATCATCGATATCCACAGCCAGCACGAACACCAATCGCTGCTCAAGACCGACACCCACCGCCGCCTGCTCGACGAGTACGCCGGCAGCCAGGAGCTGGCGCGCCAGGTGCAACTCGCCGCGCAGCGCTGGAAGCAGACGCGCAACGAACTTGAGCGTATCTCCAGCCAGGGCGACGAGCAGCGCGCTCGCCATCAACTGCTTAGCTATCAACTGGAAGAGCTGGAAAATCTGGCACTCGGCGAGCATGAACTGGAGCAACTGGAACAGGAGCACAAGGCGTTGAGCAATGCCGAAGCCCTGCTCGGCGCCTGCCGCCAGGTCCTGGATCAGTGCAGTGAGAGCGACGCCGGCAACGTACTGTCGGCACTCACCGCCAGCCTCAACCGCCTTTGCGCATTCGGCGGCCAGGGCGGCGCACTGAGTGAAGCGAGCAACCTGCTGGCCAGCGCGCAGATCCAGATCGAGGAGGCCGTGGGCGAACTGAACCGCTTCGTCGATCACTTCGATGCCGACCCGCAGCGCCAGAAGTTTCTCGAAGAACGCCTGGACAGCATCTACACCCTGGCCCGCAAACACCGTATTCAGCCAACCGAACTGGCAGCCCTGCAGCAGCAACTGTTCGATGAACTGGAAGGCCTGAATGCTGATGATCAGGCCAGCGAGCGCCTGAGCGAGGAGCTGGCCGCCTACGAGCGCCACTACCAGGAAAAGGCCGCCGAGCTCAGCACGCTACGCAGTAAGGCTGCCGCATGCCTGGCCGCCGCCGTCGAGCAGGAAATGCAGGCGCTGGGCATGCCGGGCGGGCGCTTCAGCATTCAACTGCAGGCCCTGAACAGCGAAGAGCCCCATGCCAACGGTCTGGAGAGCGTGGAGTTTCTGGTCAGCGCCAACCCCGGCCAGCCGCTACGTGGCCTGGCCAAGGTGGCCTCGGGCGGTGAATTGTCACGCATCAGCCTGGCCATCCAGGTGATCACCGCGCAGACCTCGCGCGTACCGACCCTGGTCTTCGATGAAGTGGACGTCGGCATTGGCGGGCCGACGGCAGAAGTGGTCGGCCAACTGCTACGCCGCCTAGGCGAGCGCGGTCAGGTGCTGTGCGTTACCCACCTGCCGCAGGTGGCTGCACAGGGCCATCAGCACCTGTTCGTGCACAAGCGGCGCGGCGAGGATGCAACCTCCACGGCAGTCAGCAAGCTGGACGAGAGCGGCCGCGTCGAAGAAATCGCCCGCATGCTCGGCGGCGTCGACCTGACCGAAGAGTCCCTGGCCCACGCGCGCAAGATGGTTACCAGCGCCCAGGCGGCCTGACCCTGTTCAGCCCGGCGTGTATCCGGGCCACTTGAAAGCAAAAAGGCGACCCGAGGGTTAATGTCTGTCAGTTAAGCGTCGACGCTGCCAATGGGTAGGAGCGGCGCCCCGCCGCGAACCAGGGCGATACGCGATTGAAAAGCTTCGCCCCGGGGCGGGGCTCCTACGAAAGACCGCTTTGGCAAGCTTATCTGATCGGCATTGACCCGAGGGTCGCCTTTCTGATTGCAGCAGAAGCATCAGCCTTTCTTGCGTACGTACAGCACCAGGTTGTGATCGACCAGCTCAAAACCGTGTTCTTTAACGATCTCTTTCTGGCGCTTCTCGATCTCGGCGTCGAAGAACTCGATGACCTCGCCCGAGTCGACGCAGACCATATGATCATGATGGCCACTGTCGGCCAGCTCGAATACGGCATGGCCGCCGTCGAAGTTGTGACGCACCACCAGGCCGGCAGCCTCGAACTGCGTCAACACGCGGTATACGGTGGCCAGACCGACATCCTCGCCAGCCTCCATCAGCGCCTTGTAGACATCCTCGGCGCTCATGTGCCGATGCTCGGCGTTATCCAGCATCTGCAGGATTTTGACTCGTGGCAGAGTCACCTTCAGTCCAGCTTTGCGCAGTTCGTTATTTTCAACCATGGTCTGCTTTCTCGTAGGGGCTGCTTTCGCAGCCTCCCTTAATACGGGTATGATCCGGGGTTCAAGTTGCCCAAGATAGTGGAAGTCACCCTCCGATGCAAAAAACCAAGCTCTTGCTGACCAGCCTGTCGCTGACCGGGCTCTTCGCACTCGCCGGTTGTTCATTCCCCGGGGTTTACAAGATCGACATTCAACAGGGCAATGTCGTGACACAGGACATGATAGACCAGCTGCGCCCTGGAATGACCCGGCGCCAAGTGCGGTTTATCATGGGCAACCCGCTGATCACCGATACCTTCCATGCTGATCGCTGGGACTACCTGTACAGCATCCAGCCAGGTGGTGGGCAGCGCTTTCAGGAGCGCGTGAGCCTAGTGTTCGACGGCAATGACCAACTGGTCGGCCTGGCCGGTGATTTCATGCCCGGCGTCAGCCGTGATCAGGCCATTATGGGCCAGACCAGCGACACCAGCAGCGCTCAGCCGCAAGCCCAAACGCAGGATGAAACGCCGCCCGCACCCGGCTCGCTGCTGGAGCAGATTCAGCGCGAAGTGGACCAGGTCGAGACCGTTCCGGTCCCTACGCCCGAGCCACTGGACACCGATCCGCAGTAACAAGCAGACACGAAAAAGCCCGGACGAGTCCCAAGCCGTTGGGTTAATCT
>NZ_VRYE01000101.1 GCF_008041835.1 Ectopseudomonas mendocina | reverse complement strand
GTAAGCGCTCCATAAACCCCGTCCTAGCGGACGGGGTTGTTTTCAGGAAGCAGCTGGCGCTGGCGAGCAGTTCCACGGCAACAGCGCTTCGTAGCCTTCGACGCTGTTGACCTGAGGCAGGCGCTCAAGGATGTGGCGCAGGTAGGCGTAGGGCTCCTGGCCATTGGCTTTGGCGGTTTCGATCAGACTATAGATCTGTGCGCTGGCCGTGGCGCCTTTGGGTGTGTCGCTGAACAGCCAGTTTTTGCGGCCGATGACGAACGGGCGGATGGCGTTCTCGGCGCGGTTGTTGTCGATGGGCAGGTTTCCGCCTTCGATGTAGCGCTCCAGGCGGCCCCAGTTGTTGGCCAAGTAGTTCACCGCCTTGCCCAGGGAGGTCTGTCCGGCGACCTGCGGCTGAGCTTTGTCGAGCCAGGCTTTGAGCTGGTCGAGCACGGGTTGACTGCGCTGTTGGCGGGCGCTCAGGCGTTCAGCGTCGCTGGCGTCTTTCAGCTCGCGCTCGATACCGTAGAGTTTGTTGATCAGGTTCAGGGCCATGTCGGCTCGCCCAGTTTTGCCTTTAGGCTGCACCTTCTGCGCCTCGATAAATTTGCGCCTCGCATGGGCCCAGCAGGCCAGCCGCTCGATGCCCGCTTGCGCGGCCACGGCGTTGTAGCCGGAGTAGTCGTCGGTCATTAAATAACCGCAATAGCCGGTGAGCAGGCGCAAGGGTACGTCCTGCGCACGACTGGTTGTGTAGTCGAAGAGGATCACCGGCCTGTCTGGCGGGCCGCCGGTTTGCACCCACATCCAGGATTGGCTGCTCGGGTCGCGCCCCGGTTCTTTGAGCACCTGCACCCGGGTTTCGTCGCAGTGCAACACCGGATAATCCAGCAGCGTGTCGCGCATCAAG
>NZ_VRYE01000100.1 GCF_008041835.1 Ectopseudomonas mendocina | reverse complement strand
GGACGTGGTGATGCGTCAGGAGCACCGCGTCGGCGAGAAGCTGTTCGTCGACTATGCCGGCCAGACGGTGCCGGTTATCGACCGCCACAGCGGCGAGATCCGCCAGGCGCAGGTGTTCGTCGCGGTGCTTGGCGCGTCCAGCTACACCTTCGCCGAAGCCACCTGGTCGCAGCAGCTGCCGGACTGGCTAGGCTCGCATACCCGTTGCTTCGCCTTCCTCGGCGGCGTGCCGGAGATCGTGGTGCCGGACAACCTGCGCAGCGCGGTGAGCAAGGCCCATCGTTACGAGCCGGACATCAACCCCAGCTACCGCGACCTTGCCGAGCACTACGGAGTGGCGGTGGTGCCGGCGCGGGCGCGTAAGCCGCGCGACAAAGCCAAGGCCGAAGTCGGCGTGCAGGTGGTCGAGCGTTGGATCCTCGCCGCCCTGCGCAACCGCCAGTTCTTCTCCCTGGATGAACTCAACAGCGCTATCGCCGGGCTGCTGGAGCGGCTCAATCGCCGCCCGTTTCGCAGGCTACCGGGCTCCCGGCAGTCGGCCTTCGAGGCTCTGGATCGTCCGGCGCTGCGCCCATTACCGGAGCAACCCTACGTCTATGCCGAGTGGAAGAAGGCGCGGGTGCACATCGACTACCACGTCGAGGTCGATGGGCATTACTACTCGGTGCCGTATCAACTGGTGAAGAAGCAGCTGGAGGTGCGCCTGACGGCGCGCACCGTCGAGTGTTTCCACGCCAACCAGCGAGTGGCCAGCCACCTGCGCTCAATGCACAAGGGCAGGCACAGCACGCAGGCCGAGCACATGCCCAAGAGCCATCGCGAGCACGCCGAGTGGACGCCGCAACGGCTGATCCGCTGGGCCGAGCAGACCGGGCCGAGCACCGCCGGCGTGATCCGGCACATCCTCGAACGGCGCATCCATCCGCAGCAGGGCTACCGGGCCTGCCTGGGCATCCTGCGCCTGGGCAAGACCCATGGCGAAGTGCGCTTGGAGTTGGCCTGCCGTCGCGCCATCAGCCTCGGTGCGTGCAGTTACAAGAGCCTCGAATCGATCCTGCGCCAGGGGCTGGAAAACCTGCCGCTGGCCCAGCAGCACCTGCCCCTGCTCCCGGACGACCACGCCAACCTGCGCGGCCCCGGCTACTACCACTGAACACAAGGAAACTCACCATGCTGCCCCATCCGACCCTGGACAAGCTGCAAACCCTGCGCCTGCACGGCATGCTCAAGGCGCTGAATGAACAACTGAAAACCCCGGAAATCGACAGCCTGAGCTTCGAGGAACGCCTCGGCCTGCTGGTCGACCGCGAGCTGACCGAACGCGATGACAAGCGCCTGAGCAGCCGCCTGCGCCAGGCCCGGCTCAAGCACAACGCCTGCCTCGAAGACATCGACTACCGTAGCCCGCGCGGACTGGATAAGGCGCTGATCCTGCAACTGAGCAGTGGCCAGTGGCTGCGCGACGGCCTCAACCTGATCATCGGCGGCCCCACCGGTGTCGGTAAAACCTGGCTGGCCTGCGCCCTGGCCCACCAGGCCTGCCGAGAGGGCTACAGCGTGCGCTATCTGCGCCTGCCACGTTTGCTGGAAGAACTGGGTCTGGCCCATGGCGACGGCCGCTTCGCCAAGCTGATGAGCAGCTACGCCAAGACCGACCTGCTGATCCTCGACGACTGGGGCCTAGCCCCGTTCACCGCCGAACAGCGGCGCGACATGCTGGAGCTACTGGACGACCGCTACGGCCAGCGCTCGACCATCGTTACCAGCCAGATGCCGGTGGACAACTGGCACGAGCTGATCGGCGACCCGACCCTGGCCGACGCCATCCTCGACCGCCTGGTGCACAACGCTTATCGGATCAATCTGAAGGGTGAATCAATGCGCAAACGGACGCAGAAATTGACGACGCCGGGCACCTCAGACTAACAATGCCACCCCTGCGTCGCTGCGCTCCGACTGCCTGTCCGAATGATCGTGGAACAGGTGGCCAGATGGCCGTGGAATGCCTGGCCAGATGAGCGTGGACTGGGTGGCCGGATGGCGTGGAATCCGCAATCGGCTCCCGGTACGGAAGGGCGAGGTTCGAGCAGATCGCGACTTTTATGCCCGCTGACTTCAGTGCTTCGATAGCTAGCAGTGCGTCCTCGTAGGGTCCGATACGCTGGAGCTCTGCATCTAGCTCTGCTTGAATCCGCTCCAGCTCAGAGGGCAGAAGTGCGATTCCGAAATGAGCCGCCGCCGCTTCAAGGCTCAGCGGATTCGTCATAATGATCTTGGCATCGTCAGCACGAACGCCTCGACCTCGCAGCCTACCAATCTTAAGTACCTGCCTGTAGGGATGGCAGCCTTTGTGGATTTTCAGGACAGTTCCAAAAGCATCGAAAATCACAGCTTTTACGCGGGGCACAGGTATTCCTATCTGAGCGTTAGGGACAGCCTGATCTTCGCCGAATTGACTGGTTTGTTCTACGCCTGTCCTGTTTTCCCCGGAGCAGCCAGCCAAGACCGAGCGACTGATGAGTACGCTGGATACCATTAACGGACGCTGGGGACGAGGGACGCAGCGGCCGAGGCGCCCGGCCAAAACAGCCGAACGGAGCATGCGACGGGAGAGATCTACTGAAGGTCGACGCCCGGTGAGCTCGACAATCAGCAATCAATGCGCATGGCCTTCGCACGAGATCGAGCGTATGCAGCATGTGTTGTTCGAACTTTCGATAAGTCTGCTTCGCACGCAGGCCTGACCTGAACAGCCTCGGCGCGGCCAAATCGTTTATCACCATATCGAGCAATAGAGTCCGTCGCTTGATGACCCATCACATAAGCAATTTCGACCCGCGACAGTCCCGATGCCTTGAGGTTTGATCCGAACTGGTGGCGCAACGTGTACATACTCGGCACCTTTTTACGAGGAAAGGTCTCAAGAGCCGCGCGACGGATCGCTATTCGGATTGAGTCCAAGCTCCTGCCCTGAGAATGGAAGGCCTCAAGAGCATTGCTCACCAGCCTGCAAAATTCCTCACTGGCTTCAAGCACTCGGTCAGCACCACGCAGACCGCCATGGCTGTGTTTAGCGCCAGGAATCACGATGCGATTGCCATTGACGCTGATACCACTGAGCTCACAAGGGCGCGCGCCTGTCATACTGATCAACAAAAGGGCCCCCGCCTCAACCACCTGCTCCTTTGCTAACAGCTCCTTGACCCAGCGCCCAAACTCCTCATCAGTAATTCTCTGCCGCCGCGCCTGCTTGCGTTTGCGAGGCAAATCCAAGACGGTAACAGGGTTGAGTGTCCGATTGATTTCCTGTGCAATCCAGAAGTGATTCCGGAGCTTTTGATCCAGCGCGAGTGCATTGCGCAGCCGCCTGAAATAGTCGGGCCGATATTCAGGCGCAGCCCTCAATAAAGCACCAATGATATTCAGCTCATTTAGCTCACTGATCGGGATGCCAGGCAGGCGCGTTTCGTAGAAGTGGCTGGCTAGTGAGCGGTAAGCGCTTTGGGTCTCTGTGTTCATGCTGATTCTTCTTTCTTATACGTACGAACGAGCTCGTACATAATCAGCATGCGCCATGAGCAAAAACTATCACAACAGAACAATCAATAATTTTTGCATAACAAAAATCAAGCGAGCGTCAAGGCAGACAGCCTTGTCCAGTGTGGACATAGGTTTGTTGATTGAAGACGATTCAAAAATCAATTTATCTACGCCGAGCACAGTAGCTAACTGCCATTTTCTACTGCCCCCAAACCCACTTTAGTTTTTCAGCCACTGGAGTGCGTCAGCCATCTGCTTCGCGGAAGCATCCAGCTTTTTCTGACTTTCTCGGCTATTGTTGAAAGCGGCCAAACCATCTGCAACTGGTTCAATACTGGCCTTGGCATCCTCATAGCCTTGCTCCATCCATTCCAAGATTGTGTCACGCTCAAAGCTGAGCATGTCGAGTAAACCTTTTCGACCAATACCACGAGGGCGAATCTCAAGAATCGTCGTATCGGGGAAACGGTTACGATCCCAAAAGCTTCCATCTTGCAGGTGGGTCACGATGATGTGACTGCACTTTTCATGTTCAATCAGCGGCAGTATTGGCGTATTACCCTGCACAGCTCTGGCCCCACCCAACCCACCGTCATAGTACTTTTTTCCACCGATGGTTTGTGCCTCATAAGCTAAGGGAATAGCCGAGGAAGCCAACAAGACCCTGCGTTTCTCATCCTCTGACAACGGATTTACACATATGAAGCTTGAGTCTTTCGACTCGGAAAGACCCAAGCTGCTCTTAGCAAACCCCATCAAATCTGTGATAGCTCCGTCGCTTTCATAGACGGACACCCAGAAAGGTAAGCCAGAATCTCTCGCGCGCAGCCCTGCATAGCGGTTCAAGATATCGACACTAGGTGAGTTGTCGAAAAATGCCGGGGCGCCCACATACTTGTGGTACTTCTCTGGCAGCACATGTTCCAGATACTGAGTTGAAGCAGCTGCAACTCGGCCTGGGGCACCTCCGAATGCCGCCATCGCAATACGCAGAATGAAAGAGAGAAAGGCCAACCCATCCATTTTCAAAGGCGAGTTTTCGGCAACCTCATGCCACACCCGCTCCAGCGTTTCAGCTGCTACTTGCACATTGCCTGCGCTCGCAACAACTGCACCGTTCAAGGAACCGATACTTGCCCCAGCGACTGCGTCCAGCTGGATATTTTTCTCCGCGAGATAACGCAAGACACCCGCTTGGTAGGCCCCTTTGGCCCCACCGCCAGAAAGCACCAACCCCAGTTTAGTGGATTGCAGCATGATGCCCTCCCGGCCTCAGCAACTGCGACAGTTCGTCATAAATACTTTCGTTAGAAAACACATAGGGGAGTTCGCCCCCCATCACAGGCGCCTCTCCACTATTGACCGCCAGCAACACTGGCTCCAGCACACTGGAACCATGCTCGCTAACCAGACACAGCGCATCCTGCAGTAGCTCGTCTTCCGCAGACAGTTGAGCAAAAAGAGTTTGACGATCGACCACTTGATGCATCCGGCGCCCAGTCAGCTCACACAAAATGCGCGTACAGTCGTTTTTCAGTGTTTTCAAGGCGGACTGAACGGCTTTCTCATGCTGCTGGTCACCCTCACCAGCCTCAATCCAGCGCCCAAATTCTCCGTATTTAAGACGCGTTAGCAGCATCCACAGACTCTGCTCCGGCGAGAGCAGAGACTCCTTCCTGGCAAAAATACTTATTGCAAGCTTAACCTCGGCCATTGCGCGATTATATCGCTCATATCCGTCCATTCTCTGGTTAATAGTATGCTCCATGTGGTTAACCTTACCAGCCAACTCAGTCAGGTCTTGACGCAGAACAGTGGTATCTCCAGCCACCTCCTGTAGCTTTGTAGACAGCAGGCTCACACCACTCATTACTTGCTGCAGGAAGTGCTCATTTTTGGTTAAACGTTGCTCGTTGGTTACCACATAGTCCTTTATAAAACTCAGGCTGGCCTCCATGCTGGAATCGATTAACTCTTGGCGTTGAGCGCTCTGTCCGGTCAAGCGATCCAGAAAACGAGCAGAGCGCCCTTTATGGGCCACCTTACGCTTTTCGCTCAAGTGATCTGACATCACGCTAAAGCCGTTGATGAAGTCGACAATGGCCTTTTCCTCAAGATGCGGATAGGCCTCAACCAGACGCTCCATCTCAGCAGACTCTATAGCTGTCATACCCACTCCTATTTACCGGTCGCCAAGGACTCAATGCCCAGCCTTGCAACTTGCAGTCGCTTGAGCTGACTGACGTTCTCGCTTTTTACTCCATCCATCATGGCTGAAATTGCAGACGTAACAGCCACACTTTCAGCCTTAAGCTTTTTTGATTTATCCAGTGCCCCTTCGATGCCGTTAACCTTCTCGATCACACCAGCGAACACCTCGTCTACCGCCGGAACCAGCTTCTCTTCAAACTGTTTTGCAAGGCGCGCATCAACATTCGCATAAAATGAATCAGCAAGGTTTTGGGCTTTCTGAACATAGTCATCAAGTGTAATTTTATAACGCTGCTCATCAACACTGCTGGTCTGTAGCTCTACGGTGTAGTCATCCCTCAGACCAAAACTGAGAACTTTCAAGGTCTTGTGAACCCATCCCTCACGTCGAGTTTGCTTCTTCCAGGATTTCGTCACGCGCTCTTTGTAGGCTTCTACCGCATCGCCTTCATTGACGCGCACCTGCGCATCACTAAGTACATCCAATGCAAGGCTATCAGTCAGATGAACATCGAAATCAAAGCCCTTTTCCTGCATTGCAACTTCATAATCCCGGCAGAGCTTCCCCAGCCGCTCCACCAGTTCAACCTGGATGTCGCGCTGAATATTCTCCTCGAGCTCACTCAACTGGGCTTGCAGCGACCCGACCATTGACGAGAACAACTCCGTAATTACATCACCCGCCCTTTTGCTAAAGCTCAATGCGGCTTTTCTGTCTACGCCAAAGTCAAGAACGCCATCCCCACCCTTTGAGTGCTTATCGATTTCAGCACGCAGATTCTTCAGATCGCTTTCAATAACATGCAACTCTATCCGTGCGGAGCGAGACATGTAGCCTTGCCGCGTCTGATCAGACCTTTGACTGGACTTCACCTCCAAGTCCTCTTCCAGCCTTCCGAGCAAGAGTCTCTTGGTTCTGGCAAACTCTTTTCCGATACTGTTTTTTATTTCCCCAACATGCTCCGACAGCGCAGCGCGCGCCTTATCTCTATATTCGGAAATTCCGCTGCCCTTTACCTCATCCAGCTTACGGTAAACGGCCTCAATGGCGTGACCAAGGTTTTTGGTGCGCTCGATGCTCTCCATCAACGCGTGCATCTCTTGCGCCAGACCGCCCCGAACCACTGTAGAGAAGCTATCAATTTTGCCGGCGTTTTCGTTGAGCCGAGCAAGTGCCGCCTGCAGGCTATTCTCGCCTGCCTTGGTGTAGGCCTTTTCAAGCATGTTATTGATAAAGGGCCCATAGCCAGAGCGCTTTAGCAAACGGGCGCATTTTTTCTCGATTTCTTCGAAGGTTAGCTCTTCAATCTCGTCGTCCTCTATCATGCCGAAGGCGGCCCTAATAAAGTCACGGTTCTGCTCGGCAGCGAGAAATTTCGAGAGTTCTACCCCAGCTTCGACCTGTTGCCTGACCCGCTCCACAATGAAGGCGTAATGTGATGAGACCGGGAAGACGGCATCAGGCTTGATGAAGTCATCATCATCGATGCTGTCATTCAACAAGTCGCTTGCCATCTTTTTGGTCTGAGTCTCATCTAGGTCATTTTGCTTTTTTTCGTCAAATCGATTCACTACAACGAACGAGCGATCCCTGAAGACCTCTTTGATGCCCTTAATCTGGTTTCGTATTTCAGAGTCCTGCTCGGTATTGAGCTGGGTGTAGTTCATCACCAGCAAAACCATCGACGCATTCTTGTCGATTTGTTCAGAGAGAATGCGCTTCAGGACTTTGCTTTGCCCGGCCTCGTTGGGGCCTGGGGTGTCAAGCAGCGCCAGAGAGCCAGGGTGAGAACCCTGGGGGTTACCGGCCAGGCAGCGAAACTCCACCTCAACAGTGGGAAGGCTAGTGAGTTCGGTGAACTGCTCCAGATACTCATCCAGCTCAACAGCAAAGCTGTCATGGCCAGCCAGGCGCAAGGTATCGTTGATCAGAAACAGCGCCTGATGGATTTCGTCTTTACCTGCATACTCCTCACGAATATCAGCTGATCTGGTTTTGACCGTCGCCAGGGCTTCGTTGATTCTCGATTGGTCGGTCTCTTGCCCACCAAATGCATCAGCCTTCGCCTTCACCTCGTCAACTAGCTTCTTAAATAAATCTAGCTTGTGCAGCTTGAGCACTGGCTGTTTCTGGCCGGGTTTGTGCCTAATCAGGGTAGGCAGTGTGGTCATGGCAGTCAGCCTATGAGGCAGCACATCTTCCCCGATCAACGCATTGATAGTGGTCGACTTACCAGCCTTCATGGTCCCAATCACGGCGATAGTCGACTCCAGCGTCTGCACTTTGACCTTGTCACTCTCCAGCGCCTCACTCTGCCGTTCCAATTCAGCCTGTGTCAGGGTGTTCGTTTGGGACTCGTACTTCCAAATAGTCGCGTCATCCCTCAGCCTGGCCATCAGAGTTTGCTGTTTCTCAATCAGGGTTCTTATTTCGTCCTGTAGCGCCAGTAAAATCATGCACTTTTCCTTCGTCTACTTTATGTCAGACACTCTGCCTGCCAAAGGGAAACTCTGAAAAACCTCTGTTTCGCGAAATCACTGCCCTGTAGCCCTCATGGTTGCTGGGCTTATTTTTCGTGGAAGTGAGAGCAGGGCGTTAGCACCAAAGCAGCATAAAATCCAAAACTGGAAGTTTGGATCGACCGACTGCGATGTTCACCTCGACTTGCGTACTATGAAAGCCAACGCTTAGCGATCACTATGATCAAGTGCAGACAAAGAACCACACCAACCAATACCGCTACGACCTTGGCAGCCACAAAGAAAAACGCCTCCACGTCACGAGACAA
This sequence comes from Ectopseudomonas mendocina, assembly GCF_008041835.1. Classification (GTDB taxonomy): domain Bacteria; phylum Pseudomonadota; class Gammaproteobacteria; order Pseudomonadales; family Pseudomonadaceae; genus Aquipseudomonas. Next base: position 10,686 of record NZ_VRYE01000100.1, on the reverse strand, counting down.
AAAGCCCAACAGCACGCCCATGCCGGCAATCACCCCAGCAATCAATAGCAAACCGATGTAGGGTCGCAACATCCGCGAAGCGGCGCCCCGCTCGATCAGGCTGGCAAGCACGGCCAATACAATAAAGAACACCACCACGCCCACTATAACGCCCATAAGTCACCTCGTGCCATACAACGTCCTCACTCCATTGGCTTGATACAAAATCTCGTCGGTCCTAGCAGGTGGGGCGTGAAACCACTTTGTGGCCAAGCCAAGTGCACCCCACAAACGTCTCCTGGATCACTCGTACGCTGGGGCGCATCCAAGAAGCCGCCCACGATGCCGAGTGGGTAGCTGTGATCCCCATTGAATTGCGGACCACACAATCTGCGGAAGAAATGACTTGAGTTGGATGCTGGCCAGAAAGGTGCGAGGGCCTTGGATGTATCCAACGCCGCAGGGTTGAGCCCGTTGCGGGCAACGCTCCAGCGGTGCAGCTTTTACACTGAAGAACCAACAAGCACGACGGTTTCTCCAGGCCGCCTTGCGGCATGTATATTCCTCTGAAAGGCCTCCATCGCCCTGTCTTCCATGCAAGCTGGCAGAACGCCGACACTCCCGAGGCATAAGCAGCAGTGCAAGCAACCTAAATAACATGTCCCTCGCTTGGCACATCAAAACGACCTTGTTCAAAAGTGGATTAAGGCAATCTCATGTCGCCATATATTTGACGAACATAACTCACATAATAGCTCATTGCCATAGATGACAAGCCCAAAACGGTGCACCAACATCACCTTCCCCATGAGATGCCCGCGTAGCTTGGCACTAAATAGGGGTAGGTTCAGGCAGGCTTCTATCGCTGGCGCTCACTGAAAAAACTGCTCCAATCGCGCCCTCAGTATCTCGGTCTTAGTAGCCGGTCGCCACTGTAATTCGCAGTTGCACTGAGGGCACTTTGCGAACCAGTCACGCCCGAGCACAAGCGCATCGCTAAGAGGAATAGTGGTTTTCTGCCAAGAGCAGCGGCAGCAACTGAACGTAAAGGGATGAGGAGGTATTGGCATGACAAGCGCTCACAACAACTTAGGTGCAACGAAATTGCCCGATAGGTACGACAGCTTATGTCGCACCTACTAGCATAATTACTTCACGTCTACCAATGACTCCCTCAAGCCACTAAGTCGCTCGACGCTGCTCTGTACTGCCTGCTCGAATACCCCGGAATGACTCTCCACCAAACCGAACCAGTACCAGGCGCGAACTATGCCGGCGCACACTAGCCCCTTAGTCAGCACAGTGATCCGGACATCCGGCGATCAGAGATCGGCGAGCGAACCCCAAGCCAGGGACGTCATCGCGAACACAGTCTCGACTGCACTCAGCCGGCTTGGCAGCCCCCCCAAACTAAGGCACCGGCTCAAATCCATATCGCCGGATTTGAACCTGATTGTCGGAATCGCCTGCTTCAGCCTCCAGCCGAGCGGGGCCGAATGCTCCTGTATGCGCCCGCTTTGGGCCGGAAGCGGCTGACCAAATGCGGGTTCTGGGTTCATCTGATTGAGATGAACCTCATACCCCTCTGCAAGCTGACTCGCACGAGTCACCTCAAATCAGCCTCCAAAGCTTCCACCAACTCCTCCAATGCAGACTCCAAACGGGAAGCTTCCCACGGGTCAGACGGGCACTGCTCCTGAGCGTTAACTTTCTGCAAAAAACGCAGTAAAGCCTCAGCGTCGGCGTTTGGAATCTCAAGGGTGATCGAGCTCATCCCAACCTCTCAATGCTCAAAGCACCACCTGCCACCGGCAGAAGCAACCACTGTTCGATGACTTTTTTCCCGGAAACCATTTCTACGCCTTGAGCGTATAGCTCCAACTGTGCGCTGTACTCGCTAGCCAACTTACCCCACTGATCCATAGCTAACTGACTGGACTTGTGGTCAAACAGAACCCATCCGCTAGAAGTTTCCAGCAGCAAATCGATCCGACCATTCAACACCTGACCATTTGGCAAAATACTCTGCAATGGAATTTCGGCATGAGGCCTCGCATCAGGCCAGCGGCTAGACAACCAGCCTTGGAAAGCCTTGAGCTGTTGCAACACTGCGGTTTCCGACAGGTACTCCGACACACTAAATCCGGACAGGATGTTGATGACATCGGTCTCAGACAGAGGAGAATCCGGATCAGCGAAGGTCATCCCAATACAGGCATGAATGGCCTCGCCAAGCGCACGCACATCAGCACCGGCGGCCACAGGAATCCGTTCACCGATACAGCACTTTTCCAAAACAGTACCCGGGACCAGCCCTGCCGAAGATGGGCTAAAGCTTAGTGGCAGGCGCAAGCCGCTGTCGCCCTGCCCCTGGAACCAATGAAGCGGCTCTGCCGCCGCTGGCTCGAAACTGCCAAGCTCCTCTAGCGGCTCAAGCATCCAGTAGTCTGCAGGGATACGCTCGCCACCGGGCAGCTCCACGACATCACACCCCTCCGCCGGCAGTAACCACGGCGCCCCGAGCGAATCGAGCCATTCGCCGCTCGGTCTGCGGCTGGAGCGCGCCAGCACCAGCAGATCCCGCGCCCGAGTCATGCTGACATAAAGAAGCCGCTTGGCCTCCTCCACGGCGGCCTGTCTAAATCCAGCAGCCACGTGGGTGTCCGCAATCTTGTCAGCAATAGCGACCTTCTTTTGCGGGCCGAATGGCCAGGGCCAATAGCGGATATACCGATCGGCCAGCGGGTTGTGAGCATCAAAACATCCCCCGGATTCCACGCAAATAGACCAGAGTCTGTCCTTGATGTCCTTGGCCAGGTCCGTGAGGATGACCACCGGCCATTCAAGCCCCTTGGCGGCGTGATGGGTCAACACCCTAACCGCATCGACGGCTGGTTCGGCCAGCATGTCCTGTTTCTGCTCAGCCATTTCATCGAGCCAGAGGATAAGGCCGGAAACTGAAGCCGCCTGCTGGCCGCTGCTGCAAAGATTTTCATAGTGCTCGGAAAGTGCAACCAGGGCCTCCAAATTAGCCAGTCGCTGACGTACACGGACGCTATCAGGAGTCCAGCGTACAACCTTTTCCGCGAGGGAGCAGGTTGCGATCAGCGTCGCCAAGGCCTCCTGCGGGGCCAGTACCGGCATAGCGGGCCGTAAAGCGGCAATTGCTTCCAGCAGGGGATGCGCCGGATGGCCTCCGACGCCCTGCTCACACCACAGATCGACATTACCGCCTTGAGCCAAGTACCGCAGCCGGTCCGCCAGCCACACTTCGGGCTCCAGGCTGTCGGCCAGTGACACAATCTCAGCCGTGGCCAGGGTATCCGCAGGGTCATTGAGGCGGCGCAGGCAGGCCAGGGCAAGCGTAGCCTCGGGCGTGGCCAGCAGGCCCGCCTGGGCAGTGGCGACGGGAATGCCCTGCGCGGACAGGGCCGCAGCCAACGCATCCACTCCGTCATGGGAACGCGACAGAATGGCAATATCCCCGAAGCGAGCAGGACGCAGCGACTGGGCCTGCTTGTCATAGACTACATAACCGCTGTCGATCAGCTGGCGAACTCCGGATGCCAGCGCACTGGCCTCTTGGCCTGCGTTTCTGCCCGCGAGTACCCAGTTGGCCAAGCCAGGCCCTGGCAACGGCTCCGTGCGCTCAACCCTGAGTTCAACCTCTTCCCTGGCCAGGGAGTCCGCGAAAGCGTGAGTAAAGAGCGCATTAACAACCTTCACCAGCTCCGGGCGCGAGCGCCACGACGACGGCAAGACCTCCTTGCTACCCCCCAGGTCCGGCAGAGCCGTGATGATAGCCTGCATGAGAGCCGTGTCGCTGCCACGGAAGCCATAGATCGCCTGCTTAATATCGCCCACCCAGTAGACTCGCTTGGCAAAGCGAGCGAGTTTCAGAAAAAGGGCAAGCTGGATCGGGCTGGTATCCTGAAACTCATCAACCATAAGTAGGTCGAGCTCATCGTCAAGCACAGCCGCCACTTCAGGGTGGTCGAGCAAGCCAAGCAGTTGGTGTTCCTGGTCAGCAAAATCGAGAACGCCCAGTTCCTGCTTCAGGGCTTGGTAATTGGTCAGCGCCTTGGTCGCCAGGTCGAACATCTGTTCGAGGTACTCGCGCAGGTCCCTATGCAAGCTGGGATGCGCGTCGACCTGCCCGGCCAGGTCCGCAATGGGCTCGATGACCTGGCGCAGGCTCGCCTCGGGAGCCGCCTTAGCGACCTTGACCCATTCACTCCAAGGCGCAGCCTGCCGCTCAAGGCCACGAGCAAAACCCTTGAGCAGCGCCAGGTATTCATTGGTGTTCTTTTTGCTGCCAGACTGGGCGGTCGCCTCGATTGTTGGTAACGCCGCGCGGATTGCTTTGAGCAAATCAAGACTCAGGTCCTGCCGGGACGGCGTTGGGAAATGGCTTAGCAAGTCGTCGGCATTCAACTGGGCAAAGCTGGGGACCTGGCCAAGCGGGATATCGTTGCTGCGGATCTGGTTGACCAGCAACTGCAAGGCATCTTTCCAGTCATCCTCCAGCCCCAGGCGGCGAACCAGACCCAGGAGCCTCTGCATGCTAGGCCCATCCAGTACCGCGTCGATAGCGCGGCCCAGCAGAATCCCACTCTGTGCTTCCTCCAGCACCTGCTGCTCGGTGGCAAGGCCGGCCTCAAACGCGAAGCGGGCAATCAATTGGCCGCAAACGCTGTTAACCGTACCGATGCGCGCCTGGCCCATTGAATTGGCCAGGGCAAAGTTACCCTGCTTAAGCAAGTACCCACGCACGCGCTCCCGCAGTTCAGCCGCCGCCTTCTTGGTGAAGGTGGTCGCCATGATGCCCGCTGGCCGGACACTACCCGACGTCAGCTCGTGGTGTAGAAGCTCGGTCAGTCGGTGGGTCTTACCGCTGCCGGCACCGGCGCTGATAAAGGTGATCTGGCCTTTCATTCTGCTCGCCATGCTTAGCGCTCCCATCCGGCAAGCGTCCGGTAATCGTTGTAAGCCTCGTTAAGCGTTTCCGTGGCCATGGCGTCCTCCGGCGGTTGCGACGCCTCGTCGGCGGGGATGCCCTCCAGCACCACCTCGAACCGCCCGGTCTGTATCTGCGCCACGCGCCAGCGCCAGGTAGCCAGGAATCGCTGCCAAAGCTGTGGGGTGTTTTCGCCATCCACGGGCGGCACTGCCTCAGCGTCCGGGAAGGCGCGGTCGTCGGGGGCGAAAAAACGGGCACGGTCAAGAATGTAATAGGCGACCGAAGGCCAGCGCCCCGTTTCCTGGCGCAACAGCTCGGCATAGAGGGCGAGCTGGAGATGGCGATTCTGGCGCAGTTTTTCCGGATACTTCCTGACCCCGGACCATTTCATGTCGACGATGGCAAGCTCGCCCAAGGCGCTCTCCAGCATCAGATCCACCGATCCCACCAGCTCGCCTCCAGAGAACTGCCCAGCAACCGCCCGCTCCGGCACCACCTGCCGCATCCCAGCCTTGGCCACCTGCTCGCGCAGACTACGCATGGCCTGCTGCAGACGCAGGCGGAAACCCTCCAGGTCGGATCCCTGCCCCGGGGCTTTCAAGGTAGCCCCTTCTTCATCAATTAGCGCCGTGAAGGAGCAAGCAAACCAGGCGTCGAACTCCGCGGCGGGCATCGTCAGCGCGTCCTGACGCAGGAAATACTGCTCAACCAGCCCATGGGCCAGATTGCCGAGCAGCCGGAAACCGCCATTGAGGCTAACGATGCGCGACGCTTGCAGTCTGGCTGGGTATTGCAGCAACCAGTGATAGGGATTGAACAGCAGCTTTTCGAGACTGGAAAAGGACTCTTTAGGACGCAAAGCCACCGAGACATCGTCAGGCAACTGCCACCAGCGCTTTGGAGCAGGGAGTGGCTGGGCAGTGATCGGAGCCAGCATGGCGCCGCCTGCGCCAAGAAGCATCTCCAGGGTATGTATCCGGGGCTTCTCAACGAGCGCTTCGATCATTAGCCAGAGGGGATGCACCTCCTCTTCAGCAGGTGGAAGTACCAGTACCAGTTGCTCACGAGCGGCCATGACCGGCCGTAACCAACTGGCCGTGATCTGCTCCAGCCTTTCCGCAGCCGACGGCAGCTCCACCCCGGCCTCCTTCAAGATGCGGAGTTCGGCAGTCGACCAGGGATCACTGCCGGGCAGCGGTGGCAAAGCCAAGGGCGACCAAATAATCCGCGCAACCGGTTCGATAATCGCGCCCGGGTGATTCACCACCTGAACTGCGCCGACCTCGGCTGGCCAGAGAGAGTTTTCCGTACCGCTAGCGGTGGCTTGAGCGACGAGTTTTTGCAGCTGCCTGGGGCGGATAACTGCAGCTCCCTGAGCCTGCAGCCGCACCAGTGAATCCAGACAGGACTGGCACTGGCCATAGCCGGCCAGGAAGGCGAGGCGCTTGGCAGCATCGTCTTCGCCAAGGCGCTGGCGAAAGAATGCCGCCAAGTGAGCAACCCGCTCGATGACTGCCTCTATCGACGCACCGGACTCGGCAGGGAAACGCGCATGCTCGACCCAGAGGGCAATCTTTTCACGAACCGAGCCAGCGCGCTCCTCCCCGTAGTACTCGTCGATCCGGGCCAGGGTCCGTTGCCAATACGCCCCGCCGATACCCGGAGCACCGGCGACTTTTTCCGCGAGACGGCGCCCGGCATAGCCGGGGACAGGACAGACCGGGTGAGTAAGGAATTGCACCAGAGCCTGGAAGTCGAGAGGTTCCCACAGCAGCTCCAGAGCCAGGGGCAGGACCTGCAACGCCGGGCGGAAGGCACTGGCATGCCGGAGCCCTTGCCGGGGCAATCCAGCAGCGGAAAGCTGGGCATCCAGGCGCATGCCATCACGAGTACAGAGCAGTAGTGTCGGGCAATCCGCGGCGAGTTGGGTCGCCAACCAGTGGTTCGCCAGTGTTGACGTTTCGGCCTGGATGATGAGCACGGAGCCATCTTCCTGCCACGTCAGCTTCGCCCCCGCCTGGCCATTGGCAGCTACGTAGAGCTGCTTCTGCAGCGCGCCAAGGAAGCCCATGCCCTGCCCAGCGAATTCGCCGGCCGCCATGATTGGCAACTCGGCAAGCACCGCTTTCCAGCGATAAGGCAGGGTTTCCAGCGGATCCACAAGCAGGACCTGCTCGATTCTGGGCTGGCGCTTCTGCAGCGCAGCCTTCACCGCCTCAAGGCGCTGGCCAATACTCGGCGCCACAGCCGTTGCGGCCAGCGCTTCAACCTCCGCCAGGTCCCGCAGACGCATTGGCGCGCTGCTGGGCATGGCGCCATCCCAGCCATGCAGGGCCCACTGATCCCGCCAGTCGAGCAGGCATGCCGAGGTGCCCAAGGGGTCGGTGGCGAAGCTGCGATGATAGAAACGCTGCTCGGAATCGAGCCGATGCAGGCAATCCTGATACTGGACAATGCGCTCAGCCTGCGAGGGTCGCAGCGCCAGCAGACCCAACTGGGTTTCGAGAATATTCAACAGGCCTAAGGGGCCGACCAGCGATACACCGAGTGCATTGGCCGCCGGCCTGGGGCGCTGGCCGTCGAGATACAAACCAAAAGTAATACGCTGTCCTTGCATAAGGGAGTTCCCTGTTCTATCGACGCCGTAGCCAAGCTATTAACAGCAATTTAGGGTGAAACCCGAGGAAGCGGCAACGGAGGCACATCGGGGTCTACGTTGAAGCCGATCATGAAGAGCGATTTCTCAAGCTCTGCAATAGAGCCAATGGCTGGGTTGCAAGCCATCACCTGCTTCAATACCCCTCCTGCAAGCACTACCTGGCTCGCCCATAGCTGACACTGAGCTGAGCTCAGCCTGGGAAACTTAAACCCAGCCAGCGATGGATTTCTATTTGCCTTGCCTTGCCCTTCACCCCATCGAAAGGCTAAGTCAGCAGGCACGCTAGAATCACCAGAGCTTGTCAGACAATGGCGAACAAGTAGTCCGAGTGCCGCTCCGACACGCCCGTCGTAGATGATGATGTTGTCGGGATCGGCAGCCGCGTAGACCTTTGTCATAGCGGCATTCATAAGAAGTCTTTTGCCATCAAATGCAGCAAGCCCATTAGCAGAGCCTGGCTGAAGTAGCTGCACTGCATTCATAATCGACTGGCAGAGTGTTTTCTGCCGGCACTGATCCTCGACCCAAACCCGAGATTTATCGCCTGCGTGTCGCGCGACGCCCCCCCAACGAAAAATATCCAAACATGCTTGGCGAGCAGCAGCCTGATCATGACGCTCTAGCGAATTACGCAAGCGCGCAGCAATGCACTGGAATGAGTTGGGTTTAGGATCGGCGGGCCAGGAGTAGTGGAAAAAGGCCTCCCAAAGTGACCGGCACCACCAATGCTGAACCGGCGAGGCAATGCGTACTTGCCAGGGCTTCCAGTGCGGACGGTGGCTAATAATCCTGTAGCTATGCAGTACCCCAGCGTCAGTTGTGCATCCAACTGGCAGATAGTCATCTCGCCCAGTTAATGAATCGGGTTTGCCCCACAAACCGGACAGGTACTGTGCAAAGGCCTTTTGATTTGCAGTCAGACTCATACCCTTCCCCTTAAATCATCCACCCCACGTCTCTGGCTAGGCCGGACCGTGGACTCAGCCGGCATGCTATGAGCTTTTGCGTACTGGTTGAATAGCACTGTCCAAAGCACTCAACCTCATTGCCCAAGTACTTCCCTGACTGATAGCCAAATCTCTCCAAAGACGGAACAGCACCCTATCTGGATCCGGTGGAGACTCGAAGGTAGAAAAGTAAAAGTCAGCAAGTCGTTCAGTCGCCAGCACCTGCCCCTTCATGGCCGCCCACTGCAGCCAATACAAGCCAAGTGCTGGATCATACTCGGGTGATGTCTCATCCAGAGCCAACCTGCCAAGTGAGAAACACGCCATCAAGTCCTGCTCGGCCGCTCCACGCTTGTACCAACTAATGGCTTTGCCATGATCGACAATGACACCCTCATCCCCGCGCTCATACAGGCTACCCAATGCCTCTGCAGCACAGATAATCCCTGACTCGAACGCCTGCTCGTAATAATCAATGGCCAGGCCCGGATTGACCGCCAGCCCCTTGCCATAAAAGGCCAACTCGGCGAGGTTGAATAGCGCCTCGGTAGAGCCCATCACTGCCGCTATCTTGAACAACCGCTTGGCCAGTGCAGGATTTGGCTTGAGCCGTGAACCGTTGAGCCACCACCACCCAAGATCATTGAGTGCATTCTCGTCACCAATCAGAGCCTGCTCACGAAGCTCCACATAGCGATTTCGAATTCTGATCGGATCAACCAATCCAAGAAGCGGATTGGCTGCCTTGATCTCGTGATAGGTAACACCCGCCTGCCCGCTTAGCGCCATCGCTCTCAGCGATGGCATTCCAATGCCAGCGTAAAGGCGTTGCAACTCGTCAGGTCCAGCTAGCTCGACGTCTTCAGCCCGAGGAAGCAGGCTCTCCATAAGATTGAAGACTTCTGCAGATTTGCTCATGCTGCTGCCTCATCGATAATCGTCGATGACCATTTTCAACAGCTATGCGACAGCCTGTGTCGCGCGCAAACAAGGACGTAAATGTGGAACAGTTACGCCGCCATGAACTCATCCTTGGCCTTCTCCCGAGCAAGGACAGCCCCCTCGATAGCAATGCCATTCACCAACGAGTAGCAAGCCAGGGCATCCAGGTTGATAAACGCACCATTCAGCGCGACCTCCTTGAGCTTGAACAGAAGTTTCCTCATGTGCATAGCAAGTCCAAGGGAAAAGCCAAATTCTGGTGGGCAGAGAAGTCACTATCTCGACTGAGCATGCTACCAACGGATGCGATGAACCTCGTTATGATCATGGATCACGCTGCTAGATTCGGAATGGCGGCGCAGGTAGCAAATCTGGCCCCCCTTCGGGATTACGCGACATCGCTGTTAAAAGGCAACCGGCCGCAGCAAGACTGCTCAGGCAAGGTCATCAGCAACACCCGCTTTGTTGTCCTTAAACCAGGCCCGGTTAAGCCAGAGGTACTGGAGGTTGTCCAACAAGCACTTCTGGAGAACTCATCTATCGAAGCGCTCTACCTGAAGCGTGGTGCCAGTGAGCCACGAACGCTACATATCAAGCCACTGGGTCTTTCCTACCAAGACTCCAATATCTACCTCGTATGTATTTTCAAAGGCTTGGCCGATGGCACGTTGGCGTCCCTCCCTCTACATCGTTTTCACTCAGCCAAAGCTACATGGGAAGACCTAGAGGCTCCTGGCAGTTTTGAGATGAACTCGTTCGAGGTAAAGCGCAGCCTGATATCCCAGAAAACTGAGCACCCAACTCAACTGAAGCTGCGTATTTCGCAGGCGCTTTACGAACGTTTGGATGAGAACGCACTGACCTCAGATCAGCAGCTACAGCCCACCGCTGATGGCTGGTGGTTAATGACCGGCAGCCTGCCACTGAGCCAAGGCCTTGACCTATGGTTGCTCAGCCAGGGTGAGCACTTGGAAGTGCTTGAGCCAATCGAGCTAACCCGGATTTCTCATGAGGCTGGCAGGCGTGGCCGGTGAAGCCTCGGTGTATCAACAACCTGCCTTCCACCGCTAAAACTTGATCGTTTTTTATTCAATTCCCGCGTATGGGGCGCACTGCCCCCTTTCCCCCATTTAGCCGGGCCGGGGGCGCCCGCCGGTTCAGGCCGGCTTGAGGCGGGCAACCCGCCCCGCACAGAGTTC
>NZ_VRYE01000010.1 GCF_008041835.1 Ectopseudomonas mendocina | reverse complement strand
ATATACGGATGCAATCCGGGATTGATCCGACGTAAACCCCCGGATTTCATCTGGCTACGGTTGGTGGCGTGTGTCACGCCGTGTTCGGCGTGAGTGAATCAGTCGCCGCTGTAGCGGCGCACACCACCGGATTCGCCGAGGCTGACCTGCGCGGCCACGCTGCCCAGCGCGGGGAAGGCCACCAGATGATCGGCAGCGATGCGGATGCCCACCTCGTCGCCCGGCTGGTGGTCGGCGTGGCTGGGGAAGATCGATTCCAGCTGGCTGCCGGTGGGCAATTGCAGACGATAGAGAGTAGCGGCGCCGAGGAAGGTCTTGCCGACGATACGCGCCTTCAGTGCGCTGTCTGCATCGGCGACGATATCGTCCGGGCGCAGCAGTACATCTACCGCGCTGCCCTGTGCCCAGGTGTAGGCGCGGTTGCCGCGTATCACCCCGAGTTCGGTCTGCACTGTATCCGCACTGAGTAACTGGCCGCGGATGAAATAACCCTGGCCGATAAAACTGGCGACGAAGGGCGTGAGCGGCTCGTGGTAGAGGTTGAAGGGCGTGTCCCACTGTTCCAGGCGACCCTTGTTGAATACGCCGACGTTATCGCTGACGGCGAAGGCCTCTTCCTGATCGTGAGTCACCAGAATGGCGCTGGTGCCGCGTGACTTGAGAATGTCGCGCACCTCATGGCTCAGGCGCCTGCGCAGTTCGCCATCGAGGTTGGAGAAGGGTTCGTCGAGCAGCAGCAGTTTCGGTTCCGGCGCCAGGGCACGGGCCAGGGCAACACGCTGTTGCTGGCCACCAGACAGTTCGTGTGGGTAGCGCTTGGCCAAATGGTCGAGTTTGACCAGCTCCAGCAGTTCCTGGGTCACACGCTCGGCGTTGGCTTGCTGGCGAATGCCGAAGGCGACGTTGTCCGCGACGCTGAGGTGAGGGAACAGGGCGTAGTCCTGGAACACCATGCCGATATGGCGTTTCTCCGGTGCCAGGGTGAAGCCGGCGCGGGAAATGACTTCACCGTCGAGGACGATTTCACCTTCGAGCACCGGTTCGAAACCGGCAATGGCGCGCAGTGTGGTGGTCTTGCCGCAGCCCGATGGGCCGAGCAGGCAGCCGATATCGCCGGCGTTGAGGTGCAGGTCGAGATCCTGCACCACTTTGAGCGCGTGGTAGCCGCAGTTCAGCCCGCGCAGCTGCAGCAGCGGCTGGTTCATGCGTGGTGGTATGCCGGTTCGACCAGCATCTCCAGCAGCGCCTTCTGTGCGTGCAGGCGGTTTTCGGCCTGATCCCAGGCGACCGAACGCGGGTCGTCGAGCAGGTCGACGCTGATTTCCTCGCCACGATGCGCCGGCAGGCAGTGCATGAACAGCACGTCTGCGGCGGCGGCATCGAGCAGCTCGCGGGTGACCTGATAAGGGCGGAACAACGCCATGCGTTGCTCGGCTTCGTCTTCCTGGCCCATCGAGGCCCACACGTCGGTGCTCACCAGATGCGCGCCGGCCACGGCTTCGCGCGGGTCGCGCAGCAGTTGCACGCGGTCACCGGCCAGCGCGAGGAAATGCGCATCGGGCTCGTAGCCTTCCGGGCAGGCGATCCTGAGCTGGAAGTCGAAGCGGATGGCAGCCTCGATATAGGAGTTGCACATATTGTTGCCGTCGCCGATCCAGGCCACCGTTTTGCCGACGATGCTGCCACGGTGCTCGAGGAAGGTCTGCATGTCGGCCAGCAACTGGCAGGGGTGCAGGTCATCGGACAGGCCGTTGATCACCGGTACCTTGGACTTGGCGGCGAATTCGGTGAGGTTGCTGTGGGCGAAGGTGCGGATCATCACCGCATCGAGCATGCTCGACATGACGATGGCGGCATCGCCAATTGGCTCACCACGGCCCAGTTGGGTGTCGCGCGGCGAGAGGAAGATGGCCTGGCCGCCGAGCTGAATCATGCCAGCCTCGAATGACAGGCGGGTGCGGGTCGAAGCCTTCTCGAAGATCATGCCCAGTACGCGATTCTTCAGCGGCTCGAACAGCACGCCACGATTGCGCAGATCCTTCAGCTCGATGGCTCGGCGGATCAGCCCCACCAGTTCGTCCGGTGTGTAATCCATCATCGAGAGAAAATGTCTGACGCTCATCGTTAACTACCTTTATCACTTCAGTTCGCAAGCCCAGTGTCGGCACTAAAACCGACAAAAACAGCGGGGCTTGCGGCAGGAGGCCGCAGGGTGCGACGAAACAGGGGAAGGCGCGATCTTATAAGGAAATGACGAAAGGGCGCAAACGGCCACTTTCGGCCATCGGCACATCAATTGTGGCGAGCAAAAGGATGCCACCAGACGAGGCGCTTGAATCGCTCGGTAATCGCCTGAATCGGCAGGCCTGATGCCTGCCGATTCATGAGACGAACGCTGCTGGCGTCGTTGTTTCCCCCGGCCCATAGTTCCTGACCTGCGACCACGATGGTCGACATGGATCAGAACAAGAGGCCCGGCCATGACCAAGTCCCTCCATTACCGTGCATGCCACCTGTGCGAAGCCATCTGCGGGCTCGTCATCGAAACCGAAACCCAGGCTGACGGCAGCACGCAGATTCGTTCGATCAAGGGCGATGCCCAGGACAGCTTCAGCCGTGGCCATATCTGCCCCAAGGCGGTGGCCCTGCAGGATATCCAGAACGATCCCGACCGTATTCGCCAGCCCATGCGCCGCATGGGCGAGCAGTGGCAGGCCATCGGTTGGGATGAGGCGTTCGAGCTGGTGGCTGAGCGCCTGAGTGCGATCCAGGCCGAGCATGGGCAGAACGCCGTGGCCGTCTATCAGGGCAATCCCAGCGTGCATAACTATGGGCTGATGACCCACAGCAACTATTTCCTTGGTCAGTTGAAAACCCGCAATCGCTTCTCCGCCACGTCGGTGGATCAATTGCCGCATCACCTGACCAGCCACCTCATGTACGGCCATGGTCTGCTGATTCCGATCCCTGACATCGATCACACCGATTTCATGCTGATCCTCGGCGGCAATCCGCTGGCCTCCAATGGCAGCATCATGACCGTGCCGGATGTGGAAAAGCGCCTGAAGGCCATCCAGGCCCGCGGCGGCAAGCTGGTGGTGGTCGACCCGCGACGCAGTGAAACCGCGGCCATCGCCGACCAGCACCTGTTCGTGCGGCCTGGCAGCGATGCCGCGCTGCTGCTGGCGCTGCTCAACACCCTGTTCGAGGAGGGCCTGACCCGGGGCAGCCATCTGGCGGTGGAAGGGTTGGAGCAGGTGCGCGCGGAGATCGCCGGCTTCCACGCTGAGGCGATGAGCGCGCGCTGTGGCGTGCCGGCTGCCACCATTCGCCAACTGGCGCGTGATTTTGCCGCCGCCGACAAGGCGGTGTGCTATGGCCGTATGGGGGTGTCCACCCAGGCCTTCGGCACGCTGTGCCAGTGGTTGGTGCAGATCATCAATCTGGTCACTGGCAACCTCGATCGGGTCGGCGGCGTGCTCTGTACCTCGCCGGCGGTGGATCTGGTCGCCAGCACCTCGGGAGGGCATTTCAATCGCTGGCAGAGCCGGGTATCCGGCCTACCGGAATACGGTGGCGAGCTGCCGGTCTCGGCGCTGGCCGAGGAGATGCTGACGCCAGGCGAAGGACAGATCCGCGCGCTGGTGACTGTGGCTGGCAACCCGGTGCTGTCCACGCCCAATGGCCGACAGCTGGAGCAGGCGCTGGACGGTCTGGATTTCATGCTCTCGGTGGATTTCTACATCAACGAGACCACCCGCTACGCCGACCTGATCCTGCCGCCGACCGCACCGCTGGAACATGACCATTACGACACCACCTTCAACGTGTTCGCCGTGCGCAACGTCACCCGTTTCAACGAGGCGGTGCTGGCCAAGCCGGACGGTGCGCTGCATGACTGGGAAATCTTCGTCGGCCTGGCCAAGGCCTTCGCGTCGCGCAACAACCTCGAGTTGAAACCGACCATGGCGCCGCAGCAGATGATCGACATGGGCCTGCGTTTCGGAGCCTATGGTGATGGCAGCGCGCACAAGCTCAGCCTGGCCACGCTGCGTGAGCACCCGCATGGCCTCGATCTGGGGCCTTTGCAGCCGAATCTGGCCGCCCGCCTGAAAACCCCGAGCAAGGCCGTGCAGGCGGCTCCAGAGTTGTTGCTGGCCGATCTCGCGCGGTTTGCCAGGCAGGAACTGCCGAGCGAGCATGAGCTGCTACTGATCGGCCGCCGCCATGTACGCAGCAACAATTCCTGGATGCACAACTATCACCGCCTGGTGAAGGGCAAGCCGCGTCACCAGTTGTTGATGAACCCGGCGGATCTGGCCAGTCGTGGTCTGAGCGATGGTCAGCGTGTGCAGGTGCGCTCACGTGTTGGCAGCATCGAGGTGGAAGTCGCCGCCAGCGATGAGGTGATGGCCGGTGTGGTCAGCCTTCCCCATGGCTGGGGCCATGCCCGCCCTGGCGTGCAGATGGACATTGCCCGTGCGCAACCGGGGGCCAGCGCCAACGATCTGACCGACGAGCGCGAGTTGGATGTGCTGTCCGGTAATGCGGTGCTCAATGGTGTGCCGGTGGAGGTAGTGGCTGCGTAGAGGGGTTCTCACCCTGCCAGGTTGCGCCTCGCGGCGAAGGATGGCCGTTACGCCATGCTGGAAAGACCCAAGCGCTTCGCCCCGAGGCGGGGCTCCCACGGGGCAGCGCAAGACCACGCAATGAATGCTCGGCAAGGCCGAGCATTATGCTCGGCTTTTCGCTACAATCGCGCCACCGTGGCGACCGTCGGGTCGCGAAGTCTATGCTGAGGTGCCCCATGGATATCATCGAAACCATCAAAGAGCAGATCGCCAACAACACCGTTCTGCTGTACATGAAAGGCTCGCCCAACGCCCCGCAGTGTGGCTTCTCCGCCCGTGCTGCGCAGGCTGTGATGGGCTGCGGCGAGAAGTTCGCCTACGTCGACATCCTGCAGAACCCGGAAATCCGCGCCAACCTGCCCAAGTACGCCAACTGGCCGACCTTCCCGCAACTGTGGGTGGCTGGTGAGCTGATCGGCGGCAGCGACATCCTCTCCGAGATGTACGAGAAGGGCGAGCTGCAGACCCTGATCAAGGATGCCGTGAGCAAAGCCGGCGCCTGATCGCTGCTTCTCGAACAAAGAACCCGCCTAGGCGGGTTCTTTGGTTTCTGCTGCACGCTTTTTACTTCTGCAGCCACTGGCCGTTGAGCTGGATGAACTGGCCCTTTGGCGTGCGCTCGATGGCTTTCTTGCCGGCAATCGCCTCCACGTCGCTGAGGCTGATGCCATTGTCCTTGGCCAGCTTCTGGTATTCGGCGCGTCGCGCCTGGTTGATCAGGCGGGCGATTTCGTCGGCCTGGCCGCCGGGTTTGACCACACCCAGGTAGCCATTGGGTTGCTCGCCCAGTTGGCCGCTGGCCTTGGCGTCGCCGAGGGCACTCATGGCCTGATTGAGGTTCAGGGCGTAAGCCGGCAGGCTCAGGGTCAGTGCCAGCAGCAGAGTCGAAATATAGCGGGTCATCATGCTTCTCCTTAGAACAGGCCGCTGTCATCGTTGAAGACATTGTCCAGCGCCTTGTCCACCTTGATGTAGATCTCGTGTTCGACCTTGACGTTGAGGTTGATGTTGATCGGCTCGTTGGGCATGGCCAGTTGCACCGTCGGGGTACAGGCCTGGCACAGCAACCCCAGACTCAGGGCGGCGAGAAGGCGACACGTGCGCATGGCGTTACTCCTTCGTTTCTTCGGGGACGCGCTGGCGCATCCGTTGCTGAATCCGCTGCTGGATGATGTCGCTGACCTTGTCGCTCAGCTGCAGGCTCGCCAGCAGGGTCGGAATGTCTTCTTCCAGGTTGATGGTGAAGTGGATCGGGCGACCCTGTTCGATGGCCGGATTCTGTCCATGTAGACGCATACCGAGGCGCAGAGTGCCGGATGCATCGTAGTCGAGGCTACTGCTGAGCAGATCATAGTGGAAGTCTTCCAGGGCATCGGTGACCAGTTTCATGCCCGGGTTGGCCTGCCCCATGGCGCGGATGCGCGGCGAATGAAAGCGCAGGCGGCCACCGGGGGCGCGTGCTTCGAGCTGGCCCTGCTCGATGCTGATCGCGTCGCCCAGGCGCAGCGGCAGGGTGCCGTCGAGCAGACCATCACCTTCCAGCCCTTCGGCTGGATAGGCGCGAAACAGCGCCTGCAGATCCAGGCCGCTGAGTTTGAGCGGCAGCAACTGGCTGGGTTGAGCCAATGCCCAGGTCGCCGGTTCCAGATGCAGGCTGCCGCCGAGGATGCCCAGCTCCGCGCGCTGATGGCTCAGAGTGCCGGCCAGCGGACGTTGCAGGCTGGCCTGATAGCGGGCTTGCAGCTGCAACGGGCCAAGGGCGATGCCGGGGTCGATTTGTTTGGCGCTAAGGTTCGGCAGCTCCAGCATCAGTTGATCGCCGATCAATTGCAGCTGCAGTTCGCCCTCCACGCCACTCAATGTGCTGCGATCATGGATACCGGCCAGGCCTTTGCCATTCAGGTTCGCCCGCAGGTGCAGGGGCTTGCCAGCAGGCAGGCTGAGGCTGGCGGCGGCCTGGATGCGGCCGTTGTCCAGGGTCAACAGTGGCGGCCAGTTGGCCAGGGTTTGCGCCAGCGGGTTGCCGGCGCGCAGGAAGAGTTCATCGAGCGTGGCGTGCAGCGCCAGCCCATCGGCTGCGTTATTGAGCTTCAGGGCCAGGCTCAGGCCGGAGTCGTTCAGCAGGGGGCCATCGAGTGTCTGGCGGGCGCTGTCAGCCTCTATCCGGCCTTGCCATTGCCAGCCTTGGGCCTGCAATTGGGGATGCAGCAGGTTCTGTACGCGCAGTGCCAGTGGCCCGGATAGGGTCGGCGCAAGGGGCATGCCGGCCAGGTCTAGGTTGGCGAGAGATAGCCGCGCCTGCTGCAGGTCCAGATCGGCACTGCGCAGACGCTGGATTTCCAGGCGCGAGTTGCCGGCCAGCGCGAGTTGCAGCTGTTGCGCCGTGGCGTTGCCAGATAGGTCGAGAGTCAGGCGCAGGCCGTCGACCCGGCTGCCGCCCAGATCCACGCGCTTGCTGCGGGCATCGAGCTGCAACTGGCGCACCTGCAGTGCCCAGTCGCGCGATTGCTGCAGGCCAAGCTCGGCGTTGGCTTGCACGGCGAGCGCCCCTTCTCCGGCGAGGCTCAGGCGCAGGGCCAGTTCGTTATCCGCGCGGCTCTGTAGCGGCTGCAGTTGCAGCTGCAGACGGTTTGCCCGAAGGCCGCTTGGCAGCGCGGCCAGCCAGGGCGCACCCCGGGTATCGAGCTGCAGGTTGCCGTGCAGCTTGCGCGCTTGCCAGGCTCCCGCGCTATTGAGCAGGTCGAGCTGCAGTTCTCCGCTGAGCAGACCAATGCCGGGCAGTGGCCAGGGTTGCGGCAACTGGGCGTCGACACGCAACCAGCCCGGCGCGGCCAGCAGCTCATCCAGCTGGCGGGTGGTGTGCGGCAGCTGCAACTGCCAGCGGGCGATGATACCGGCCTGCTGCGGCGCCGTTGGCAGGTTGGCGGCGTCGAGTGGTGTCCATTCGCTCAGCCAGGCAGCGACCCAGGCGATTTCCTGAAGTGGCGCGAGCAGCAGGTTGCCGTTCCAGTGCAAGGCGTCGCCCTGAGCGACCAGGTCGCTGTGCAGCTCCATTTGTTGCTGGTCATCCAGGTGCAGGGTCATCTGCAGTTGGCGCCTGCTGTCCAGGGCGTCATCGAGCCCCTGCACGTGCGCCTGCAATGTGGCGCTATGACTGTCACGCAGCAGTCTTACCTGCAGGTGCAGGGCATCGTCCAGATGCTGCAGGTCGAGTTCACCGGCGAGAGTGCAGCGGCCATCCGGGCAGGGCAGTTGTAACTGGACATCGCCCAGTTCGATCAGTCTGGGCAGCCAGGGCAGGGTGTTCAGGACGGCCTGAAGACTGGCACTTAGGTCGCTGTCGCTCGGGGTGTTTGCGGCCTGATCGGCCGGCAGCCAGTCCACTTGCAGACCCTGCGCACTCAGGCGATAGCGTGGCGCCTCGCTGGCCAGCCATTGCAGTTGAAGCTGCTCGGCACGAGCGTGCAATTCACCGCTGCGGCGCTGCACCAGGCTCACTTCATGCAATTGCAGGCCACGCCAGGTGACGCTGAAGCTCTGCCAGTCCAGCTCGGCCTGCTGCGCGTCGAGCAGCAGTTGAACGCGATAACTGGCATAGCCGGCCAGTAACGACAGCAGCGCCGCAAGTGCCATGCAGATGCTCAGCCAGAAACGCCGGCGGCTCATGAGTTCTCCTTGCTGGTGGCGTTGCGCGACGGTACCCCATGCCCTGGAGAGTGCCAAGCCGATCTGCATGGCGAGCCGTGGCAGGTGTTCGCCCCATCAGGGTGGCGACAAGCATGCCGATCGAGCACGGCTGTTTTCCCTGGGGCGTTTCTGGTGCAAGGGGCGGGCGTCAGCGCCCCGCATGACGGCTGTAGTCACCATGCCGATGCCCCGAAACAGAGCGCTGCGCGAATATGCCGCAGCGAGTTGTGCACAAAGCTGAAGCCGTCTGTCACATCACTGTCAGAAACGCCGCTAAGCGTTTGATTTTTCGTGGTTGCTTTTTAAGTCAATGAAAAATATGCAATTTTTTTGTTGGTGAAAAAATCGACAGTTTGTCTGCGAGCCCCGAAGCATCGGGCCTGGCAGCGCTTTCGCCCAAGTTGTTCACGGAGTTATCCACAGCTTCTGTGGATTGTGATGGAGTGCTTTTGTGGAACGAAAAATCGTCCGCCAGGCAAGACTTTACCTTCGGCAAAAAAGGAGTAGAGTGGCGCGCCCCGCAGTCACCCCCCTTTATCTATGCCTCGCGCTTTACCTTCTTCATCCCCTGCAACTGGTTCCGGTTCTTCTCGTCTGCCCATGCGCGTTGCGCTCTGGCTGCTCGACAGCCCGCGTCTGGGGCAAGCCTCCAGCGTCAAGCGCATCGCCGGCAACCTGCTCAAGCAGCCGGCGCGTCAGGGCTGCGTAGAGGCGCAAAGTCGCCTGGGCCAATTGCTCTGCCGCGATTGCGGCAACACCCGTGATCGCCGTATCGGCTATGAATTGCTGCGCCAGGCCGCGCGAGCCGGTGACCGTGGTGCCCAGCTGGAGCTGCAGCGCCTGTCACGCTGACGGCGTGCTGGCCCCTGTGAAGCTGCGGCTGGGTATACTGGCCGGCGGTTCAACATGGAGCGTCTATGCCAATCGATCCTCTTTCTCTTGCCATCGGCGCCGTCGCCGCGCTGGTGCCGCTGTTGGCGGCGCTCTGGTCACTGCAACGCCGACTGACGCGCGAGCAGGGCGAGCAGGCGCTGCTGCAGGAGCGCCTGGAGCACGCGCAACTGAGTCAGGCCGGTCTGCTGGCGCAGCTCGATGCCTGTCGTGCAGAGCTGGCCGAGGTCAGCGAGATCAAGGTCGAGCAGCAGACCGAACTGGCCGGTCTGCGCCGTGAGAACGAATTGCTGCAGCAGGAGCGGCAGATCGCTCGCGAAGCCGCGCAATCCTGGCATCAGCAGCGTGAACGTAACGAGGCCGAACTGCGCCGCCTCACCGCCGAGTGTGCGGCGCTGGCGGCCGAGCTGCAGGAAAACCGCGATAACCAGCAGCAGCGCCTTGATGACCTGCAGGGCGCGCGCAATGAGCTGCGCGCGCAGTTTTCCGAACTGGCATCGAAGATCTTCGACGAACGCGAGCAGCGTTTCGCCGAAACCAGCCAGCAGCGCCTTGGCCAGCTGCTCGACCCGCTCAAGGAGCGTATCCAGGCGTTCGAGAAGCGTGTCGACGAGAGCTATCAACAGGAAGCGCGCGAGCGTTTTTCCCTGAGCAAGGAGCTGGAGCGCCTGCAGCAGCTCAACCAGCGTCTGGGCGACGAAGCGACCAACCTGACCCGTGCGCTCAAGGGGCAGAAAACCCAGGGCAACTGGGGCGAGCTGGTGCTCGAGCGGGTGCTCGAGCATGCCGGCCTGGAGAAGGGCCGCGAGTACCACACTCAGGTCAGCCTCAAGAGTGCCGGCGGCGAGCGCTTCCAGCCCGACGTGCTGATTCGTCTGCCTGGCGACAGGCAGGTAATCGTCGATGCCAAGGTCAGCCTCAGTGCCTATCAGCAGTATGTCGCGGCGGTGGATGAGCCGCTTCGCCAGCAGGCGCTCAAGCAGCATCTGGTCTCGCTGCGCAGCCACCTCAAGGGGCTGTCAGGTAAGGATTACCAGCGTCTCGAAGGCCTGCACAGCCTGGATTTCGTCCTGCTCTTCGTGCCGATCGAGGCCGCTTTCGCAGCAGCGCTGCAGGCCGAACCGGACCTGTTCCAGGAAGCCTTCGAACAGCAGGTGGTGATCGTCAGCCCGACCACCTTGCTGGCGACCTTGCGGGTGATCGACAGCCTGTGGCGCCAGGAGCGCCAGGGTCAGAACGCCCGCGAGATCGCCGAACGTGCCGGCCAGCTGTATGACAAGTTCGTGGCCTTCGTCGCGGATCTGGATGAAATGGGTAGCCGCCTGCAACAGCTGGACAAAGCCTACGCCAGCGCGCGCAACAAGCTGGTCGATGGCCGGGGCAACCTGATCGGACGGGTGGAGAACCTCAAGCTGCTTGGCGCTCGTGCCAGCAAAAGCCTGCCGACCGAGTTGCTGGAGCGCTCCGCCGACCTGCCGGCGCTGGACTGACTGCAGCCATACACGCTGGCGCCGGGCAGCCCAGCACTAATGCACAGTGCCCAACCTGAGCGAAAAGAACCTAACCGCGCAACACCAGATGCCGGCTGAGCAGCGCGCGCAGGGCAGCCGGCTTGACCGGTTTGGGCAGGTAATCAAGGCCGGCGGTATGCACTTCGGCGACCAGCTCCGGGCGACCGTCGGCGCTGATCACCACGCCGGGGACGGGCTCGTTCAGCCGTGTGCGTAGCCAGGCCATCAGCTCCGTACCGGTTTCGCCCTCGTCCAGGTGGTAGTCGATCAGCGCCAGTTGCGGGCGCACGTCTTCGCTGAGCAGGTGTTCGCATTCCAGACGGTTGCGCGCCGTCCAGACCTGGCAGCCCCAGCGCGACAGCAGGCTGTGCATGCCGGTGAGGATGCTGTCCTCGTTATCGATGCACAGCACCTGCGTGCCTTGCAGGGGCTGGGCGTCGCTGGCCGGTGCGCTGATCCCCTGGGGCTTCGGTGCGGGCTTGCGGGCCAGCGGTACGCTGACGCTGAAGACGCTGCCTTTACCTGGCCAGGAGCGCACTTCCAGGTGGTGGCCGAGCACGCGGCAGAGGCCGTCAGCGATGGCCAGGCCAAGGCCGAGGCCTTTTTCGGCGCGGGTCTGGTGGCTGTCCAGACGCTTGAATTCTTCGAAGATCACCTTGCGTTTGTCTTCGGGAATGCCCATGCCGCGATCCCAGACCTCCAGGCGCAGTTGCTTGCCTTCACGGCGCACACCCAGCACCACACGGCCCTTGGCATAGCGAAAAGCGTTGGTCAGGAAGTTCTGCAGGATCCGGCGCAGCAGTTTGATATCGCTGTCGATCCACTGCCGGCTGCCGTGGACGCGCAGGTCGATATCCTGTTCGCCAGCCAGCACACCAAACTCGGCGGCCAGGGTATCGAACAGGCTGGCGAGCGCGAAGGGATGACGATCCGGAGTGATGCGCCCGTTTTCCAGGCGCGAGATATCCAGCAGGTCGGTGATCAGGTCTTCGGCCGAGCGCAGTGAGCTGTCCAGGTGCCGCACCAGTTCCTGGGCCTCGCCGGGCAGGGCCTCGTCCTGATAAGACAGTGCGGCGGAGAACAGCCGGGCAGCATTCAGCGGCTGCATCAGGTCATGGCTGACGGCGGCCAGGAAGCGCGTCTTCGACTGATTGGCCGCCTCGGCATGGGCCTTGGCTTCGCTCAGCGCCAGGTTCAGTTGCGACAGCTCATGGGTGCGCTCGGCAACGCGGCGTTCGAGGCTCTCGTTGGCTTCCTTGAGGGCGCGTTCGGCCTCGCGGAATTCGGTAATGTCGGTGAAACTCATGACGAAACCGCCACCCGGCATGGGGTTGCCGATCAATTCGATCACCCGGCCATTGGGGAACACCCGTTCATAGCTGTGCGCGGTGCCCTGGCGCATCCAGTACAGGCGTTTGGCGACGTTCTCCTCCAGATCGCCACTGCCGAGCATGCCGCGCTCGGCGTTGAAACGGATGATCTCGGCAATCGGCCGGCCGACGTAGATCAACCCTTCGGGGTAATCGAACAATTCCAGATATCGGTGATTCCAGGCCACCAGGCGCAGGTTCTGATCGACCACGCTGATGCCCTGGGTGATGTTCTCGATTGCGCCCTGCAGCAGGGCGCGGTTGAACTGCAGCACCTCGCTGGCTTCGTCGACGATGCGCACCACATCCTCGACCTGCATCTCGCGGCCCTCGATGGCCGCCTTGACCACCGCGCGGGTCGAGGAGGCGCCGAGCACGCCGGCGAGCAGGCGCTCGGTATGGGCGATCCACTCGCTGTTGGCCGGCTGGTTGGGGTCGAAATCCTTGCCTTTGTTCTGGCGCAGGGCGAAGCGGGTGAAACTCTGGCGCGCACGTTCTTCGCCGACGAAGCGGCTGGAGAGTGCCAGCAGGTCGGCTACCTGCACCGCCAGCAGGCTGCGGCTGCTGGGTTTGGTGCCGAGGTCATGACCGATGAAGCGCCCGGCTTGCCAGTGTTCGGAAACCCGCGTGCGCGAGAACCAGGACACCCAGGCGAACAGCAGCATGTTGCCGGCCAGCGACAACACCACGCCACGCGTCAACGGGTCGACCTGCAGGCCGATGGGGGTGTAGAGCAGGGTGGTGAGAGCGGGGAAGCTCTCCAGTGACCAGCCCATGCCACGTGCCGCCAGCGGCAGCACCAGGGTGTAGAACCAGAGCACGGCACCCAGGATCAGGCCGGCGAACACGCCACGGCGGTTGGCCTGTTTCCACACCAGTGCACCGAACATGGCCGGTGCCAGTTGGCCGATGGCAGCGAACGAGACCTGGCCAATGGTGGCCAGGCTGGTGCCTTCACCGAGCAGGCGATAGCAGACGTAAGCCAGCAGCAGAATGAGCACGATGCTGACCCGGCGGGCGGTGAGCATCCAGTGACGAAAGGCCTCGAAAGGCCGCTCGGTGTTCTGCCTGCGCAGCAGCCAGGGCAGCAGCATGTCGTTGGAAATCATGGTCGACAAGGCCACGGAGGCGACGATCACCATGCCGGTAGCGGCCGAGGCGCCGCCGATGAAGGCGAGTACGGCCAGGCCCGGATGCGCCTCGGCCAGTGGCAGGCTGATGACGAAGGAGTCCGGGGTGATGCCCGCCGGCAACAGCATCTGGCCAGCCAGGGCGATGGGCACCACGAACAGCGCGGCCAGCACCAGGTAGGCCGGGAACACCCAGCGCGCCAGGCGCAGATCCCGGGGTTCGATGTTTTCCACTACGGTGACATGGAATTGCCGTGGCAGGCAGACGATGGCGATCATGGCCATGCCGGTCTGCACCAGCATGGCTGGCCAGTTGATCGCTTCGTTCCAGAACGCGTCCAGCTCGGCGGTGTTGTGCGCCTGCTCCAGCAGGTCGTCGAAGCCGTTGTACAAGCCGAAAGTAACGAAGGCGCCTACCGCAAGAAATGCCAGCAGCTTGACCAGTGATTCGAATGCGATGGCCAGCACCATGCCGCGATGGTGCTCGGTGACATCGAGGTTGCGCGTGCCGAAGAGGATGGTGAACAGCGCCAGAGCCAGCGATACGATCAGCGCCGTATCCTGGGCGCTGGTACCGATGGACTGCGGGTCGATACCGATCAGCAGATTGACCCCCAGCACGATGCCCTTGAGTTGCAGGGCGATATAGGGCAGCACGCCGACCAGGCAGATCAGCGCCACGACGATGGCCAGTGCCTGCGATTTACCGTAGCGCGCGGCAATGAAGTCGGCGATGGAGGTGATGTTCTCCTGCTTGCTGATCATCACCATCTTCTGCAGCGCCCAGGGCATGGTCAGCAGCAGGATGATCGGGCCGAGGTAGATCGGCAGGAATGACCACAGTTGCTCGGCGGCCTGGCCGACGGCGCCGAAGAACGTCCAGCTGGTGCAGTACACCGCCAGCGACAGCGAATAGACCCAGGCACGGATTTTCGGCGGCATCGGTGCGCTGCGGCGGTCGCCATAGAAGGCGATGGCGAAAAGAACGGCCATGTAGATCAGGGCGACCGCAGCGATCAGCCCGGGTGACAGCGTCATGCAGACTCCGAAACACGCAGTGGAACGAAACGACAGAGAGCAGTGTTGCACAAAGCCGGGTGCTGTCGGCTGCGACCAAGGTCGCAGCCAAGCGGGCGTGCCTTGCCGCGAGAGCCGATTGTGCAGCAGCGCCGCGCCTGATAGCTTGCCTCGTTTGCGATTGTGCCCAAGGAAGGAACCCGAGGAAGCATTCTATGTTCAAGCCACAGTTGGTGACGTTGCAGCGTGGCGCTCTGCGCCTGGAACCCATGGCCGACGCTGACATTCCGGCGTTGGTCGCCTTGGCCGAAGCCAATCGTGAGGCGTTGTTGTACATGAGCGGCACGCAGCGACTGGACTGGTATCGCAGCGCCCTGGCCGACCTGCGCGAGCAGCGGGCCTTGCCTTTCGTCATTCGCCTGGGTGACGAACTGGTCGGAACCACTCGTTTCGCTGATTTCATGAACAGCCTGCCCGCCTGCGAAATCGGCTGGACCTGGCTCGACCGTCATCAACATGGCAGCGGCCTGAATACCAGCATCAAGTACCTGATGCTCAGGCATGCCTTCGACAACTGGGGCATGGTCCGCGTACAACTGAAAACCGCCGCCAGTAACCTGCGTTCGCAACGTGCCATCGAGAAACTGGGTGCCGTCCGTGAGGGATTGCTGCGCAACCATCGCCGGCTGGCTGATGGCCGTCTCGACGATACCGTGCTGTACAGCATCACCGATCTGGAGTGGCCGGCGCTGCGCGAGGCGATGGAGGCAGGCTTCGGCGCCTGAGCAGCATGCAGACCCGCGAGCAGACCCGCTTCTGGCAGGCCTCCGCCTTGAGCGGGGTCGAGCTGTTGCAGGCACGCTACCTGGAGCAGCGCTTCGCGCCTCACGTGCATGAAGGTTTCGTGTTTACCGTGATCGAGCATGGCGCCCAGCGCTTTCGCCACCGTGGCTGCGACCACCTGGCGCCGCAGGGCAGTATGGTGCTGATCAACCCGGACGAAGTGCACACCGGTTCCAAGGCGCACGAAGACGGCTGGCGCTATCGCGGTTTCTATCCCGACAACGCCCAGGTACTGGGAGCGCTGCATGAGCTGGGGCTGGCCAAGGCCGGCATGCCGTCGTTTACCTTCAGCGTGCTGCATGATCCACGTTTGCATGCGGCCTTTCTGCAACTGCACCAACTGCTCGAGGGTGGTGCTGAGGCGCTGCAGCAGCAACTGGCCTGGCGTGAGGCGATTCTGCTGCTGTTTCAGCACCATGCGCAGCTTGCCGAACCACCTGCGCCTGGGCGTGAGCCCTGGGCAGTGGCTTGTGCCAAGCAGATGCTCGCCGAGCGGCTGATCGAGCCGCCCTCGCTGGAGGAACTGGCGGCTGCGGTCAACCTCTCACCTTTTCACTTCGCGCGCGTATTTCGCCGCGCGACCGGCTTGCCGCCGCATGCCTGGCTCAAACAGCGTCGCCTGGAGCAGGCGCGGGCATTGCTAAAGACGGGTTGCACGGCGGTCGCTGTGGCGATGCAGTTTGGCTTCGCCGATCAGAGTCACTTGTCGCGACAGTTCAAGCAGGTTTATGGCGTGAGCCCTGGCGAATATCGCAGCGCGGTGGCCCGGAGCTGACAGCAGGGATAAAAAGGTTCTTCGCATTCTCGCGGGGAGGATACGCTTGACACCGGACTGGCAATTACGTGTTAGCTGTCGATGGCTTGACACTATCCGTTAGCGCGTCGCCTGAACGTTTGGTTTTCGCCCCTTACGGGCGAGTCACTTTCTCTTGCTTGCCCAAGAGAAAGTAACCAAAGAGAAGGGCCCCCGTTCATCCGGCCCCGGCTGCGCCGGGGTTCCCTCGTTCCATCACCGCTCCAGGGGCGCGCCACGAAGGGCCATCCCTGGCCCATCGTGGCTCTCGCGACATCCATGTCGCTCAACCCCTTCCACGGCGATTCCACTCGGCCTCCTGAAGGGGATTTGAGCGTCGTCTGTGAGATCGCGGTGAAAGATCAAAAGCCAGACGCCGCTGAGTTTAACTATGTGGAGATTACGCAAGCTCGCGACCTGGTCCCCTTCAGGAGGCCGAGTGGAGGTGTTGCGTAGGGGAGCGAGCCGCATGGATGCGGCGAGATACCGACGGCGGCCCCGCTTAAAGGGCCAGGGATGGCCCTTGTAAGCCGGCCCCCGGAGCAATGCCGGAGCGAGGGAAGTTTCGCGTAGCGAAACCCGAATGTCGGGGTGCCCTTCTTTGGCACACCTTTCTTGGGCAAGCAAAGAAACGTAGCGAAGCGCAGTAACAGCCGCAGGCTGGCCCGAAGGGTGAGCAAAGCGAATCAAGGTGTGGCGCCCGTAAGGGGCGCAACCCAAACGCTCAGCACACGCGGTAATGGATAGTGCTAAGCCCGTGAGCAATACGCACACAAACTTGCCAGTCCGGTGTCAACCCGCACTCTCCCCAAACTATTTGAGGAGCCTAAAAAAGCCGGCGCTCCTTATCGGGGCGCCGGCTCTTCAGCCCGCTACGTCGATCAGAACTCGTGGTCGGCGGTGTCCGGGTTCAGGTCGCCGATGCCCAGCTTGCCTGCAGCCTGCTCGATGGCGCCGGTCTGCTTGACCAGGGCAGCGATGGCGTCACGCACCAGTTGCTGGCCTTCGGCATTGTCGGCCGCGATCAGCTGGTCGAAGTGCACGTTGTTCTTCTCGGCGCTGTCGGCCAGCGCCTGCAGCTTGGCTTCGGTTTCCTGCAGGTCGGCCTTGAGGGTGGCATCGGCCTGGGCATCGATCTTGGCCACCAGCTCGGACAGGCTCGGGCCGGTCAGGGTGCTGCCGTCGACCTTCTTGTACTCGCCCAGGTAGACGTTACGAATGCCTTTGCCGTTGTAGAAGTGCGAGTTGTGGGTGTTGTCGCTGAAGCAGTCGTGCTCGTCTTCGGTGGAGTTGGCTTCCAGCGCCACTTTCATGCGCTCGCCAGCCAGCTCGCCGAGGGACAGGCTGCCCATGCCGAACAGCATCTTGCGCAGGCCGTTCTCGGCGGAATCGGCGACCAGCTCGCTGCGGTAGTTGCCTGCCACGCCGTCTTTCCACTGTTCGACCATTTCATCCAGATCGCTGACCAGCAGGTCGGTGGCGGCTTTCAGGTAAGTGCGACGACGCTCGTTGTGACCACCGGTGGCGCCTTCGCCGACCAGGTAGTCGGTGTAGGGGCGCTCGCCGGCGCCAGGGTTGGTGCCGTTCAGGTCCTGGCCCCAGAGGAGGAATTCGATGGCGTGGTAGCCAGTGGCGACGTTGGCTTCGGAACCGCCCAGTTCGTTCAGGCTGGCCAGCAGCTCGCCAGTGATCTCGCTGACGTCGATCTTGTCTTCACCGACCTGGATCTCGGTGTTGGCGATGATGTTGGCCTGCGCGCCCGGGTTGCCCAGCGCGTGCTGGTAATCGTCGGCGACATAGTCGATCAGGCCTTCGTCCAGCGGCCAGGCATTGAGTTGGCCTTCCCACTCGTCGACTACCGGGTTGCCGAAACGGAACACTTCGGTCTGCATGTACGGCACGCGCGCGGCCAGCCAGGCTTCACGGGCGGCTTTCAGGGTCGCTTCGCTCGGATCGGCGAGCAGCGCATCGACTGCAGCCTGCAGTGCCTTGCCGGTGCTCGCGGCGTCGCTGAACACGGCCAGGGCGAGATCGGCGTAATGATTGACCACGGCCTTCGCCGCTGCCTCGTCGACCTTAGCCGCGGTGGCTGGAGCCACGCTCTCGGTGGCGGCGGCAGGCGCTGCAGCCTGGGTGGCAGGGGCTTTGTCTTCGCCGCAGCCAGCGAGAGAAATGGCGATGGCCAGCAGGCTGGCGGAGGCCAGGGGCATACGAATCATGGCGGAGTCCTTTGCATGTACGAATGTGGACGGTACGCGGCGGTACCTGAAAAACCACAACATAATGCAAATGTTTCGCATTATGTGTAAAGGCCATTATTCATCCTTGTGCAGGATATCGCTGCCCAAGGCCATCGCTGCCGCTAGAATGCCAGCACCTGATACGCAGTTCTGCATGGAGAAAACTGCATGAGCCTGACCGCCGTGATCGTTATCGTCGTCCTCGTCCTGCTCGGCGCCTACGCGGTGTCCCTCTACAACGGCCTGGTGCGCCTCAAGCATGGAGTGAGCAAGGCCTGGTCGAATATCGACGTGCTGCTCAAGCAGCGTCATGACGAACTGCCCAAACTGGTGGAAACCTGCAAGCAGTACATGCAGTACGAAGGCGCCACCCTGGAGCGGGTGATCACGGCCCGTAGCGCCGTGGCCAGTGCCCGTGAACAGCATGATGTCGGCGCTCTGGGCAAGGCCGAGAGCGGGTTGCGCGCCGGCCTCGGTCAGCTCTTCGCGCTGGCCGAGAACTACCCAGAGCTCAAGGCCAATGACAGCTTCCAGCACCTGCAGCAGCGCATCAGTGGTCTGGAGAACGGCATCGCCGACCGCCGCGAGCTGTACAACGAGGCGGTCAACCTCAACAACGTGCGCATCGAGCAGTTCCCCGACGTGATCGTCGCGCGCCTGTTCAACTTCCAGGCTGCCGAGTTGCTGGTGTTCAGCGATGCAGAAAAGGCTGATGTGGATCTGAAGTCGCTGTTCAGCTGAGCACTTGCCGATGATGCAGGCCGATCCCCTGGGTTTCTTCTTTACCCTGAGCTTCACCCTCGGTGCCTGCCTGGGCGGCGCCTGGTGGTGTTTGCGGCGCTGGTCGCAGGCGCGCCACCTGCTCGATACGCCAACCTCGAAGATACGCTCGGCGGCGCAGGGGTATGTCGAACTCTACGGCGTGCTCGAAGCGCTACCGGATATGCAGCCGCGTGGGCCACTGACGGGGAAACCTTGCCTGTGGTGGCGCTTTCGTATCGAGGAATATCGCTCCAGTGGCAAGAAGCGCAGCTGGCGGGTGATCGAAAGTGGCACCAGTGATGCCTGGCTGCGCCTGGTCGATGGTACCGGTGAATGCCTGATCGATCCGCGTGGTGCCGAGATCCGTACGGCCGTGCGTGACGTCTGGCAGGGTCACCTGCGCCACCCGCTGGGGCCGGCCAAGACGGGATTGCTCGGCTTTCTCAGCAGTGGCACGCGCTATCGCTACACCGAAGAGCGCTTCCATGTCGGGCAACCCTTGTATGCCATTGGTGACTTTCGCACCCGTGGCGCGGCGCAGCAGGGGTTCGACAGGCATGCCGCTCAGGGTGAAGTGATCCGTGAATGGAAGGGCGATTACCTCGGCCTGTTGCGCCGTTTTGACAGCGACGGCAACGGTGAACTCGATGAGCAGGAATGGAATCGCGTGCGACTGGCTGCGCAACTGGAGGCTGAAGACCGGCATCGGCAAAAGGCATTGGAGCCGGCGCAGCATCAGATGGCCAAGCCTGGTGAGCGGCAGCCGTTCATTCTCTCCAACAGCGGAGAAGACGAGCTGGCGCGCAGCTTCTACTGGCAGGCTGCGGGTGGCGCCGTATTGTGCCTGCTCGGTGCATTGGCCACGGCCTGGCTGTTTGGCGTGCAGAACTGGTAAGCGCGATTGCGGGTACGAATGAAAACGCCGCGACCAATCGCGGCGTTCCTGTTTGAGTGGTCAGAGCGTCGCCGCTGAGCTCAGACGCCGCGCCTGCTTGAGAAACAGCGTCAGCTCACGTGCCGGCAGTGGCTTGCTGTACAGGTAACCCTGACCTTCATGGCAGCCCTGGGCAATGATGTAGGCTTCCTGCTCGGCAGTTTCCACGCCCTCGGCGATGACCTGCATGCCCAGGCTCTTGCCCAACTGGATGATGGCGCGAACGATGGTGGCATCGTCTTCATCTTCGAGCAGATCCTGGACGAAGCTCTTGTCGATCTTGATCTTGTCCAGCGGCAGGCTCTTGAGGTAGCTCAGTGAGGAATAGCCGGTACCGAAGTCATCGATGGCGATCAGTGCACCGGAGCGGCGCAGGCAGAGCAGATGCTGGGCGGCGGTGCTGATGTCTTCCAACAGGCCGGTTTCGGTGACCTCCAGCTCCAGGCTTTTCGGCGGTAGGCGGTAGACCTGCATCAGATTGTTGACCATGCGCGGCAGCTCGGCGTGGTGCAACTGCACGGTAGACAGGTTGATGGCCATGCGCAGGTTGCTGAAGCCCTGGTCGTGCCATTCCCTCAGCTGGCGGCAACTCTGGTCAAGAATCCACTCGCCGATGGGAATGATGGTGCCGTTCTGCTCGGCCAGCGGGATGAACAGATCCGGCGCCACGAAACCATGCTGTGGATGTTGCCAGCGCAGCAGGGCCTCGACGCCGACGATGCTGTGATCGCGATAGTCCACCTGCGGCTGATAGACCAGGTGCAGCTGATTCTGCGCCAGGGCGTCGCGCAAATCCTTCTCCAGCTCACGGCGGCGGCGAATCTGGCTGTCGACGCTGGCGATGTAGAACTGGTAGCGGTTGCGCGAGCGACTCTTGGCCAGGGTCATGGTCTGTTCGGCTTTTTGCAGCAGTTTCTCGGTGCTGTCGCCGTCTTCCGGGAACAGGGTGATGCCGATGGTGGCGCGCAGGCGGACTTCGTGCTGATCGAGCATAAAGGGCTGCTCCAGATCATCGAGTACGCTTTGCGCCAGTTCGGCGGCTTCATAGGGTTGTTCGATATCGGCCTGGACCAGGGCGAACTGGTCGCCCCCCAGGCGGGCCAGCGCACCAAGACGGCCGCTGTGGCTGCGCAGGCGGTCGGAGAGGGCGAGCAGCAACTGGTCGCCGCTTTGATAGCTGAATTGCTCGTTGATGCCCTTGAAATCATCCAGGCCGACGCAAAGAACGGCGACGCGGCGCTGCAGGCGGCCGGCATCTTCGAGAATCTGGTCGAGTTGCTGCTGCAGTTGCTGGCGGTTCGGCAGGCCAGTGAGGAAATCGTACTGCGCCATGCGTAACAGACTGTTCTCGGCCTCATGACGCAGGTGGGTGTTGCGTTCGATGGAGGCCAGCAACTGGTTGGCCGTATTGATCCACAGGCCCAGTTCGTTCTTCTCGTTGCCCGGCAGCATCGGTAGCTTGTGTTCGCTGGGGCGGTCGGGGTTGATGTTGGTCAGGTGCTCGATGATTTTCGACAGCGGTTTGGTCAGCAGCCAGTGATAGACCAGATAGAGCACCAGCCCCATGGCCATGGCGCGCAGCACGCCCGATATGAAGATGATCACCGAGTTGGTGACGAAACTCTCGCCATAAGGCGCGGTGTCCAGGATGATGTTGAGGTCACCGTAATACTCGCTGTAGGGGCCGCGACCCACCAGTTTGGTCGAAAACAGCTGCTCCTTGCCGAGAAAGGTGTCGGTCAGCCAGCGCGTGGGCATCTGTGCCAGATCACGCGAGCGCTCGGCGAGCATTGGCTCGTTGGGATGGCCGATGGAGGCGTAGCGTACCGACTCGTGCTGAAACAGGCCTTCGATCACCTGCATGCCCATTTCCCGGTCCAGGCTGTAGACCGCTTGCGTCGACGGGTCGCGGAACATGCCGAGGATGCGATGGGCGTCGTTGGCAATCGCCTGGCGGGTCTTGTAGGCATCGAAAACGATCTGCGCACAGCTCAACACCACCCCGACCACGAATGCTGACAGCAGCACCACGCGGAGCAACTTGATCGACAAGCTGTTTTTCAATTCCAGCTTCAAAGGCAATTCCTTGTGTCGGTGCGTACAGCGTCAATCTGGTGAGAGTATTGGCAATCTAACCTTGGCCGTCAAAGGGCCATCATCGCTAATTGGTACTTTTTACCCAACAAATCAGAGCCTGGAGCGAGTCCGTACGTTGAGCCGGCCACTGTACTGTGTCTGTGTCAGGGCAGCAGACTTGAGCATCTGTACGCATCGTTCGTCTATCGAGTGTCGGCTCTGCAGCCGATTGCAGGCATAAGGCGCTTCATCTGACAGCATTCACAACGGCCGAAAACGAAAAACCCGGTCATCGGGACCGGGTTTTCGCATGACACGGCTTGGAATCAGGCCGCGTAGTTCTGGGCGACGAAGTCCCAGTTGACCAGGTTCCAGAACGCCTCGACGTACTTCGGACGCAGGTTGCGGTAGTCGATGTAGTAGGCATGTTCCCAGACGTCGCAGGTCAGCAGCGGAGTGTCGCCACTGGTCAGCGGGCAGCCGGCGCCGATGGTGCTGGCCAGGGCCAAGGAACCGTCAGCCTTCTTCACCAGCCAGCCCCAGCCGGAACCGAAGGTGCCGATGGAGACCTTGCTGAACTCTTCCTTGAACTTGTCGAAGGAACCGAAGGCCGCGTTGATGGCGTCAGCCAGGGCACCAGTGGGCTGGCCACCGCCGTTCGGCGACAGGCAGTTCCAGTAGAAGGTGTGGTTCCACACCTGGGCGGCGTTGTTGAAGATACCGCCCGAGGAGGTCTTGACGATTTCTTCCAGGCTCTTGCCTTCGAACTCGGTGCCCGGCACCAGGTTGTTCAGGTTCACGACGTAGGTGTTGTGGTGCTTGTCGTGGTGGAACTCAAGAGTCTCGGCAGAAATGTGCGGCTCGAGGGCGTTCTTTTCGTAAGGCAGCGGCGGCAATTCAAAAGCCATGGTCTATCTCCTACTCAGGTCGTGTGCGGTATGCGCAAGGCCGATCACGGGCGGCCCACAGGCGGCGTCGAGTTTGTACTCTTTGCGCCGCAGACCCGGGATCATAGCACCCGGTCACGACCATAACCACGCAACATCTGTGTGGAAAAGCCGGTGCCAGGGCCTTTGCAGCATTGGGTTCGACAAGCTCAGACGCCAGCAGTTGCCTCTTTCGGCGCGGTCGCGCCGAAACGTCAACAGACTTTAAAGCGCGCCAGCTTTCTTCCAGGCCAGATAACTGCTCACCAGTTCCGGGCCCAGTTCGCCAGGGCGGGCGTCGAGCACCGGTACTTCATGGGCGGCCAGACGTTCGTGCAGGTCGGCGCGGGCATTGAGGTAGTCCAGCGTGCCGCAGTAGGCCAGGGCCTGATCGAATTGCTCCACCGGCGTCTGGCGCAGACGATCCAGCGCTTCCTCGCGCAGGCTGGCGATCAGCACGCGATGCTGGCGCGAGAGGCGACGCACGGCAGCGAGCAGGTCCTGATCGTCCTCGTCGCGCAGGTTGGTCACCAATACCACCAGCGAGCGGCGGCGCTGACGCGCCAGCAGCAAGTCGGCAGCGGCGCTGAAGTCGGCCGGTTGCTGGCTGGTGTCGAGGTCATAGACGGCGTTGAGCAGCACGTTCAATTGTGCAGGGCCCTTGACCGGCGCGAGGTAACGCGACTGGTTGCCGGCGAAGGTCGCCAGGCCGACGGCATCGCCCTGGCGCAGCGCGACGTAGCTGAGCAGCAGGCAGGCATTGAGCGCGTGGTCGAAGTGCGACAGCTCATCGTCCTGGCTGCGCATACGGCGGCCGCAGTCGAGCAAAAAGACGATCTGCTGGTCGCGTTCGTCCTGGTATTCGCGGGCGATGGGTGTGCGCTTGCGGGCAGTGGCCTTCCAGTCGATCTGGCGCAGGGTGTCGCCATCACGAAACTCGCGCAGCTGGTGAAATTCCAGGCCCAGGCCGCGACGCGGGCGCTGGCGCACGCCCAACTGGCTCAGCCAGTCGTCCACGGCCTTGAGCTGCGCGCCATAGAGGCGAGCGAAATCCGGGTAAACGCGGCTTTCACCTTCCAGCGGCAGCAGGCGCTTGGCCTGCCACAGGCGCAGTGGGCTGGGCAGCTTCAGCTCGCACCGGGCGAAATGGAAGTGCCCGCGGATCAGAGGCTTGAGGCGATAGCTGAGGCGCGTCTGCTGGCCGGGGTGCAAGGTGATGCGTTGCGGCAGGAAGTCGAAGGCCATGCCTTCAGGCACATGATCGAAGACCTCGATTTCCTGTGTCTGAGCGAAGTCGTGATGGGCGATCAGTTGCACTTCGCTCCAGCGTCCCAGCGGCAGATTGCCGGGCAGTACGCGCTCCAGACGCGGCGAGCTCTGGCGGCGCAGCCACAAGGCATCGACGACGGCGATCAGCAGCAGGGCCAGCAACAGCCCCCAGGCCAGCGGCATCAGGCTGTCTGCCAGACGAATGCCGAGCAGGGGCAGGGCGCCAAGCAGCACGGCAGCGGCGAACAGGCCGCCGAGCAGCCCGAGGAGCAGGCGCGAAGGTTTCATAGGCGTGGCGCCGGCACCTGATCGAGCAACTGTTGCAGAACCTGATCCACCGACAGACCTTCGATGTCCAGCTCCGGAGCCAGACGCACACGGTGACGCAGCACGGCCAGGGCGCAGCTCTTGATGTCATCCGGCAGGACGAAGTCGCCACCGCGCAGTAGCGCACGAGCACGGGCGCCGCGCACCAGGGCGATGGAGGCGCGCGGCCCGGCGCCCATGGCCAGACCCGGCCAGCTGCGGGTAGCACGGGCCAGGCGTACGGCGTAATCGAGCACCTGGTCGTCCAGGGGCAGGTCGCTGGCGATCTTCTGCAGGGCCAGCACGTCCTTGGCCTGCAACAGGGTGCGCAGCGGGCTGACTTCGAGCATGTCGGCCTTGGCCGAACGGGTTACCTGGCGCACCATGTTCAATTCTTCGTCCTGCTGCGGATAATCCATGCGCAGCTTGAGCATGAAACGGTCCAGCTCGGCTTCCGGCAGCGGGTAGGTGCCTTCCTGCTCGATCGGGTTCATGGTCGCCAGCACCATGAACGGTAGTTGCACCGGCAGGGCGCGGCCTTCCAGGGTCACCTGGCGCTCCTGCATCACTTCCAGCAGGGCGGCCTGGGTCTTGGCCGGTGCGCGGTTGATTTCATCGGCCAGCAGCAGGTTGGTGAACACCGGGCCCTTGCGCAGCTTGAACTGCTCGCTCTGCATGTCGTACACGGCATGGCCAGTGACATCGCTGGGCATCAGGTCCGGGGTGAACTGGATACGTGCGAACTCGCCACCGAAGCAGCGCGCCAGGGCGCGCACCAGCAGGGTCTTGCCCAGCCCCGGCACACCTTCGACCAGCACGTGTCCACCGGCGATCAGCGCGGTGAGCACGTCGTCGATCACCGCGTTCTGGCCAATCACAGCCTTGCGCAGTTCGGCGCGCAGGGCCTGGGCCAGTTGGCTGGCGCGTTGGCGCTGTTGTGCTTGCGGGTTGCTCGGCATGGCAGCCGGGGCTTCCTGCTGCGGCAGGTTGTCGTTCTCGGGGATTTCGCTCATAGGGCATTCCTGAGGGTTTGCAGGTGGGCGACCTGGCGGGTGAAGTCACTGGCGGACAGGCGTTGCGGCGGCAATGGGCGCATGGCCTGGCTGATGTCCTTGGCGGGCAGGCGGGTCAGGCGACCGAGCACCTGCCACTGTTCGGCGACGGCGAGCTTCTCGAAACCGGGGTGGCGGCGCCGCGCACGGCGATTGATGTCCTGTTGCAGGCCTCTGAGCAGGCTGTGCTGGCCGCTGTGGCGCAGGAGGAAATCGGCGCTGCCGCGCAGGTGCTCTTCGAGCTGACGACGGGCGCGGCTGGCCGGTGCCTGCAACGGGCCGTGACGCATGCCGACGTGCCACAGGCTGGCGATGATCAGCAGGCCCAGCACCAGCAAGGCCAGCGGGAAATGGCGCAGCAGCAGGCGCGCCAGGCCGTCGCTGTCGGCGTGGTAGAGCAGGGTCACGGCGCTGTCCTGGCTCAGGTACCAGAGCAGCCAGGCATGGTCGTATTCATTGATGGTGCGGTTCTGCCAGATCCACGGATCGCTCAGCACGGTGATCAGGCCATCGCCATGGTACAGCTGCAGCAGGTGCGTGGCGGCCTCGCTATTGGCCCAGGCGTGCGCGCGGTTCTGCGCGTCGTACAGGTGAAAATCGGTGTCGAAGGCGATGTAGGCCGGGGCTTGCTCGTTCTCCAGGTAGAGCTTGGTCAGCTGTGGATAAGCTGCGTTTTCATCCTGCTCGATTTCTGCCTCGCTGCTTTCTTCCTCATCCAGCTCGTCGCTCATGTACTGCTGGATGCCGAGCAGGTCGAGCAACAGGTCGCCGCTCTGGCCTTGCTCTTCGTCCCACAGGCGTTCGGCGATGAACAGCAGATGACCGCCATTGGCCGTCCATTGCAGCACGCGCTCGACCTGGCGCGGCGTCATGTTGCCACGGTCGGCCAGCAGCATCAGGGTCTGGCCCGCGCTGGGCAGGCCGTCCAGTACAGCCAGGCTTTCGGCGCGACGGGCGACGATACCCTGCTGGCGCAGGAAGTGTTCGGCGGCCAGGTAAGGGCTGCTGGCAACCTCGGGGGCTGGGCCATGCTCGACCACTTCTTCATAGGGTTCGAGTTTGCCCAGTAGATAACTGGCGATCAGCCCCAGGCCCAGCAGCAGAGCCATGGCCAGGGCGAATCCGGTGCGCCGGCTCATGTCGCCTGCTCCTGGCCGAACAGGCTGCGCCAACCCTGGCACAGACCCTCGCGCAGTGATTCGGCCGGCGCGCGGTGACCATAGGCCAGCGCCTGCCAGTGCTGGGTGAGCTGGCGACTGTAGTCTTCCAGGTTCTGCTGCCCGAGGCCCGCGACCAGCGCGAGCACCTCGCCTTCGGTATGCGATTGCTTCAACGGCAGACGGTGTTGGTGCAGCAAACGGCTGAGCAGGGCACGGTAGAGCAAGCCCAGCGCTGCGCGCGGTTGTTCGGCCCAGAGCCGTTCGGCTGCGCTGGCGACATCATCGGGCAGGCTCTCCGGGGCCAGTTCCAGGCCAAAGAGCTGTTGCGGTGCCACCGGTCGGCGCCGTGCCGGCAGGCCGATGCGTTCGCCAAAGGTCTGCAACCACTGGCGATAGCGCCAGAGGATGAATACCAGCAGCGCGGCCAGCGCGGCCCACAGCAGCACTTCGAAGATTTGCGCGACGACATCCAGGCTTTTCCACCATTCGCCCAGTTTGAGCAGCTTCCTGAGCATGTCGAGGAAGGCTTCGACATCTTCCGGGTTGGGCTCCTCGGCAGGTTTTTCTTCGCCCAGGCGCCAGCGCGTGACGGTTTCGCGGTGCTGGAAGGGCGGTGCGTCGAGCAGGGTTTCGATGCTCGCGCGCGCAGCCTGGCTGGTCAGCGGCTGTTTGAGCAGGCGTGGGGCGTCGGGGCCTTGTGGGTCAGCCGGTTCGGTTGCTTCGCTGGCTGCCACAGGCGTATCGGCCAGGGCATTGTCAGGTAGCTGCGTCAGCAGCAGGGCACAACCGAGCAGCAGGGCGTAGGCGCTGCCGGTCAGGCGCTGGCGCAGGCGGCGGAAGGTCAGTTCGATATCCCAGGCTTCCAGGGCGGTACGGCGATTGAGATAGAGGGTGAATCCGCAGGCCACATAGACCGGCTCCCAGAGAATCAGTAGCAGCACGTAAAGCAGGTTGGACAGGTGTTCCAGCCACAGCCACTGGCCACTGCTGGCGGCGATCAGGCTTTCCCAGCTCCAGTTCAGTTCCACCTGTTGCGGCAGCATCATGTAGAACAGCGCGACCAAGCCCATCCACAGGGCGATTTCCACATGCACGCCGACCAGGGTCAGCCAGGTAGCGGCGGCGCTGTCACGCTGACCAAGCACCACCAGGCGCTGGCTGCGCGCCTGGCCGGACAGGCCTTCGAGCTGCTGTACGGGCAGGTCGAAACTGCGCGTCGGGCTGAGGCGGCGCCAGGTCAGGCTGGCCAGCAGTTGTGGTCGCAACAGTTTCGGCAGCGCACGCAGGGATTGCTTAAGCGAGGGCGTATTGCCGAACAGTGCCTGCGAAAGAATGTACAGCGGTAACCGCTCATAGGCGGGCTTGAGCCACCAGAACAGAAAGATGGCCCAGCCCGGATACTGCCAGAGCAAGGCGCAGAGCAGGGCAAACAGTGGCAGGGTGACCAGCGCCCAGCTGGCCATCAGCAGGCCGGCATGACGACGGGCCAGCAGCACGCCGAGGTCGATGGCCTCCCAGGCGCTGCGCGGGCGGATGGCCACGCTGGCTTCAGTCAGGCGCATGCTGCCTCCGCCCGGCCAGCAGCAGATAACTGAGTACCAGTGCCCAGAGCCCGGCACCGACGGCGTACTTGATATTCGGGCTGGCGAATGTGGTGGATGACCAGAACGCCTCGATGAAGGCCGCCAGTAGCAGGAACAGGATCACCCCGGCCACCAGTTGAATCGCTTTGCCAGCGGCCAGGCGCAAGGCTTCGCTGCGAGTCAGGCGCCCCGGGGCGAGCAGCGCCCAGCCGAGCTTGAAGCCTGCCGCGCCGGCCAGGGCGATGGCGGTCAGCTCGAAGGCACCATGGCCGATGACGAAGGACCAGAACGGCTCGCCGTAGCCGATGCGCGTCAGATGGCCCGCCACCGCGCCGATCATCAGGCCGTTGAACAGCAGGAAGAACAGGCTGCCCAGGCCCAGCAGCAGGCCGCTGGCGAAGGTCTGAAAGGCGATGCCGATGTTGTTCATGATGTAGAAACCGAACATCACCCAGTCTTCACCGGAGCCGCGCTCGCTGAAGCGGCCGAGGCGGCGCGCGTCAGGGTCGTACATGCGCTCCATTTCGCTGACCTGATCGGCGCTGACCAGGCTGAAGATCGGCTCGGGATAGAGGTAGGTCAGCAGCCCCATCAGGGCCAGGCTGCCGAAGAACAGCAGGCTGGCGACGCAGACGCTGCGCCATTCGCTACGTACCAGGCGCGGAAAACCGCCGAACAGGAAGCGGATCGTCTGTGCGCCGAGGTGGCTGCGATGGCGATAGAACTGCTGGTGGCCGCGCATGGCCAACTGCTGCAGTTGATCAATCAGGTGGCTGCTGTAGCCGCGCGCTTGGGCCAAAGCCAGATGCTGGCAGAGCTGGCGGTAGCGGGCGGCGAAGCTCTGACAGGTTTGCGCTTCGGCCTTGCCGCGCTCGAGCGCCTCGAGCTGACTGTTGAACGCATCCCAGTCTGGCTGATGGCGACTTTCGAACAGGCTCTGTTTCACGGTGCACTACCTAGCAGGCCACGGGCGATGCCGTTGAGGCGCGGCTCGGCCTGTTCGGCAGGCACTTGTAGCGGTTCGGCCAGCAGCGCCGCCAGCTCCGCTCTGCGGGCGGCGGACAGTTGGCTGCCACGTTCGGCAAAACCGAGAATGGCGCGTTGTTCGTCAAGGCTGAGCGGGAAGGGTGCTGGCAGCGGTTCGGCATCGGCCAACTGCGGTTTGCTCAACGGCGCATCGCGATAGGCCACCAGGGTGCCGGCGGCAATATCGCCGAGGCGCTTGAACGCCGGATGGTTCAGGCAACTGATGATGCCCAGGGTGTAGCCGAACGGCAGGATATCGACGAAGCGCAGCAGGTTGCGGGTCAGCGACGCGGCCCAGCCGATGGGCGTGCCGTCATCGTGTACCACGCGCAGGCCGAGCATCTGCTTGCCGGGGGAACGGCCCTGGTTGAGCACTTCGAACAACACCATGTACCACCAGGTCACGAGAAACAGCAGGATGGTGCCCAGGCCCATGCCGAACTGCCCGAGCAGGCCCAGTACGATGAAGGTCACGGCGAGGATCAGGCCACGAATGGCCAGGTCGATGGCGAATGCCAGGGCGCGCGGCACCAGTCCGGCCGGTCGCAGATGCAGATCGATACCTTCCGGCGTTTCGACCTGGTAGCGAGTATCCAGGGGAGGCTGGTTGAGCGGAAGGCTTGCGCTTGAGCGTGAGTACATCGGCGGACTGCATCAAGGAAAGCCCGATGCTAGCGAGCAGCGGGCCACGAACGCAACCGGGCCAGTGAACTGGCCCGAGTGGCGTCGGTTAGCGAGCGGCAGGCAGTACGCCAAAAATGGTGCGATAGAGCTCGCCCATGGCCACGACCATCAGCGGAATGCTCCATACCAGGCCGATGCCAAGCGGGATGGCACTGACGATGATAATCAGACCGAGCACGATGAACAGGCCGAAGACCTTGAACCAGTGCTGGGTAATGGCCTTGCGCGAGGCTTCTAGCGCCTGCCAGGGCGACAGGCCGCGTTCGACCACCAAGGGGATGGCCAGCAGGTAGGCGACGCCCAGGTAGATGCCCGGGATCAGCAGCAGGATCATGCCGAGGTAGATCAGCAGCATCATCACCACGGCGGTGATGATCAGCGGCACGGTGCGCCCGAAGTGGCTGAAGATTTCGTTGAAGCTCAGTGGCTGGTCGGCGGCACGGCGAATGCCGACCATGTTGATCCCGGCCATGAAGGGATAGGCCAGCGCCGAGGCCAGCAGCGAAATCAGAATCTCGCCGATGATCATCAGGGCGATGCTATCGCTCAGCGCGCCGAAGATGCCGACAACGCCGCCGAGGATGAAGGTGGCAGCCAGCAGCACCACGTAGAACACCAGAAAGCCACCGATGATGATGCCTTTGGTGCCCTTGACCTTGCTCCAGGACTCGCTCAGCAGCTCACCGATACTGAAGTCATAACCACGTGCCAGGGCTTCTTCGATACTCGGTGCATGACCTTGGGGCGACTGTTGCAGATCGCTGGAGGGGGCGGCATAGGGATTGGGGGTAATCGCGTCACTCATGGTTGCGTCCTTGTACAGAGTGTTAGAGGAGCGCCAATGCTAATGGTTACAGCATTTTTCTCAAGTGCAGTGCACCTGCTCGTGCGGCACCTGTGCGCTGGTGCATGCTTTTGCCGGCGGCAGCGAGGCCGCAGGTGAATGATAAACTGGCGGCCATTTTGTCCAGGGTATGGAGCCGCCAATGACTTCCAGCATTTTCTGGTACGACTACGAGACCACCGGTATCAATCCGCGTTGTGATCGTCCGCTGCAGGTGGCGGGCATTCGTACCGACGA
The DNA here is from genome assembly GCF_008041835.1 of Ectopseudomonas mendocina. Classification (GTDB taxonomy): domain Bacteria; phylum Pseudomonadota; class Gammaproteobacteria; order Pseudomonadales; family Pseudomonadaceae; genus Aquipseudomonas. The sequence continues at coordinate 4,042 of NZ_VRYE01000010.1, read as the reverse complement.
GGCGCTGAACGAGATCGGCGAGCCGCTGAACATCTATTGCCGGCCCAGCGATGACATCCTGCCGCACCCGGCCGCCTGCCTGGTCACTGGTATCGACCCGCAGCGTCTGCAACAACAGGGGCTGGACGAGGGGGAGTTCATGACCCGTGTGCATGCCGCGTTATCGGCGCCCGGCACCTGTGGTGCGGGATACAACAGCCTGCGCTTCGATGATGAGGTGACGCGTTACAGTCTGTATCGCAACTTCTTCGACCCTTACGCGCGCGAATGGCAGGGCGGCAACAGCCGCTGGGATCTGATCGATCTGGTACGCACTGCTTACGCACTGCGGCCCGAAGGCATCGAATGGCCTGAGGAGGAGGGGCGCGTATCGCTCAAGCTGGAGCGGCTGACCCAGGCCAACGGCATCGATCACGGCCAGGCGCACGATGCGCTGTCCGACGTACGCGCCACCATTGGCCTGGCACGGCTGCTGCGCGAGCGGCAAACAAAACTGTACGACTTCCTCTATCAACTGCGCAGCAAGCAGCGGGTCATGGATCAGGTTCGCCTGCTGCAGCCAGTGCTGCACGTTTCCGGGCGTTTCTCGGCGGCACGTCATTATCTGGCGCCGGTCCTGCCGCTGGCCTGGCATCCGCGCAATCGCAATGCACTGATCGTCTGTGATCTGCAGGCCGATCCATCGCCTCTGCTGAATCTGGATGCCGACACGCTGCGCAGTCGCCTCTACACGCGGCGTGAGGCGCTTGCCGAAGGCGAGTTGCCGGTACCGCTGAAACTGCTGCATATCAACCGCTGTCCGGTGGTGGCGCCGCTGTCGGTGTTGCGTGAGGCGGATCGGCAGCGTTTGCAGTTGGACTGGTCGGTTTGTCAGCGCCATATCGACGTGTTGAAGAATGAACAGCCACTGTGGCAGGACAAGTTGGCGAGTGTTTACCGAGAAGAGGCCTTTGCAGGCAGTAACGATCCCGAGCAACAGCTGTACGATGGTTTTATCGGTGATCGTGATCGTCGTTTGTGTGAGCAGGTACGTGCCGCTCAACCTGACGCATTGGCCAACAATAAAAAATGGCCGTTCGATGATGCACGACTGCCCGAGTTGTTGTTTCGTTATCGGGCGCGCAATTTTCCGGCCAGTCTGTCCGTCGCTGAGTCTCAGCGCTGGGAGGCATTCTGTCGGCAGCGTTTGAGTGATCCAGAGTTCGGTGCACCCAATACCCTGGCGCAATTTTATGCGGCAATGGAGTCGCTGCGGGCTAACTGCAGCCCCGAGCAATTGCAAGTGTTGCAGCAATGGCAGGCCCATGCGCAGGCGTTGCAGGAGCGTTTGGCCATAAGTTCCGTAGGGATTTAAACGGCCAGGTGCTCAGGGCAATGTGCAGCGTATGAGGCGCACATCATGGTGTGCCAGAAAAAGGCCGGTGCGGAAACTGTTCGCTTGATGCGGATATTGCGCCTGCCGGAAATCGCCCTTGAATAATTGGGGGCTGAAAAACACCGCGACAATAAAAAAACGCCAGCATGGCTGGCGTTTTGGGTGTTGCGCAGGTGTTAGCCCAGCTGTGTGGCCCAGCCTTCAACGACGTCGGCACCCCACTTGGCTTTCCACTCTTTCAGGATCTTGTGGTTGCCGCCTTTGGTTTCGATCACTTCGCCGCTGTGCGGGTTCTTGTACTGCTTGACCTTACGTGCACGCTTGACGACGGCAGGCTTGGCTGCACGAACGCCTTTGGCAGTCTTGGCTTCAGGGTCGAGCAGGGCGATGATATCGCGCAGCGACTTCTGATATTCGCCCATCAGGGTGCGCAGTTTGCCTTCGAATTCCAGTTCTTTCTTCAGCTTGTCGTCTTGCGACAGGTTCTTCAGACGCTCTTGCAGTTCTTTGATGGCTTCTTCTGTGGCGCGGTATTCATTGATCAGCGACATGGATATTTACCTTGGCGTGAATAAGTCTGTGGTAGTCAACAGTGGGCCAATAATAATCAGGCACTAATAGCAAGTAAACAGTGCGAGATAAAATGACTGTGCCGCAGTGCAACCCTTTGTGTCATTCAACGGTGAATTAAAACGGTAATGGCGAGCGCTTGTGGAAGTTTCAGTGCTGCGTAACCGCACATTATTCCACTGGGGTGACGTCGATAGGCTGGCGCCCTGCTGCAGTTTTGCGCGCATGCCGTTAGAATGCCCGGCTTTATGCGTCGCCCTTGGGGTTTTAATTATGCGTACGTTCAGATTGGTCATCTCTTGCCCTGACCGCGTCGGCATCGTTGCCAAAGTCAGTAATTTTCTCGCCACCTACAACGGTTGGATTACCGAAGCCAGTCACCATTCCGACACGCAGAGTGGCTGGTTTTTCATGCGTCACGAAATCCGTGCCGACTCACTGCCGTTCGATCTCGATGGCTTCAAGCAGGCCTTCGCGCCGATTGCCCGCGAATTCTCGATGGAGTGGCGCATTACCGATTCGGCGCAGAAGAAGCGCGTGGTGCTGATGGCCAGCCGCGAGTCGCACTGCCTGGCCGATCTGCTGCACCGTTGGCACAGCAACGAGCTCGATTGCGAGATCCCCTGCGTGATCGCCAACCACGACGATCTGCGCAGCATGGTCGAGTGGCATGGCATTCCGTACTTCCATGTGCCGGTCGACCCCAAGGACAAGGCTCCGGCCTTCGCCGAAGTGGAGCGTCTGGTCAAGGCGCACCAGGCTGATGTCATCGTCCTGGCGCGCTACATGCAGATTCTGCCGCCGGCACTATGCGCCGAGTTCGCTCAGCGGGTGATCAACATTCATCACAGCTTCCTGCCGTCCTTCGTGGGCGCCAAACCCTATCACCAGGCCTCGCTGCGTGGCGTCAAGCTGATTGGCGCGACCTCGCACTATGTCACCGAAGAGCTGGACGCCGGCCCGATCATCGAGCAGGACGTGGTGCGGGTGACCCATCGCGACGATATCGAGGAAATGGTGCGCCTGGGCAAGGACGTGGAGAAAATGGTGCTGGCGCGTGGGCTACGCTATCACTTGGAAGACCGAGTGCTGGTGCACGACAACAAGACGGTGGTATTCGACTGACTTGCTGCATGGGCCGGCCACTGCACGAAAGAGGAGAACGCCCATGCTAAAGTCCATCAAGGTGCGCGACTACATGACTCGCCATCTGGTGACCTTCAGGTCGGATACCGACCTGTTCACTGCCATCAATCGACTGCTGGAGCACCGTATTTCCGGTGCTCCGGTGGTCGACTCCCAGGGGCACCTGATTGGCCTGTTGTCCGAGGGCGACTGCCTGCGCGGCATTCTCTCCGGCGCCTACTACGAAGCAGTCGGTGGCACCGTCAGTACCTACATGACCACCGAGGTGGAGACGGTCACGCCCGAGGCTGACATCATCGAGCTGTCGGAGCGCTTCCTCCGTGGCCAGCGGCGGCGTCTGCCGGTAATCGAGCATGGGCGCCTGGTCGGGCAGATCAGTCGCCATGATGTGCTGCGCGCAGTCAAGGAGTTCGCCCAGCATGAGCAGGGCGAGCTGAACATTGGTTGAGGGTGTTGACGATGAGCGATCCGTTGGACAAGGCCACCGCCAAGGCGCCTCCGACATTGGGCGAAGGTTGCGTGCGGCGCTACGATCCCGAAGCCCTCAGCGAGGAGGATGGCACCGATTTCGCCGAGGCGGCCGAGCTCTGGCGACAGTTGCAGGAGCAGCGGGACAATTCTGGCGCGTGATGCAATACGAAGGGCGTCCTGCAGACGCCCTTTCTTCATGCGGCTGACTGCCTAGCAGCCTGTCGGACTTTTCCCCTCGCCGGTAGAATTGCGCATCGCTCCTGGAACCTGACTGTATGAGCCGCTTTCGACCGATAAACCGCGAAATCGACTACTTGCTCCCGCCGTCGGTGCAGGACTGGCTGCCCGAGTCACATTTGGCGCGCTACGTGGTGGAGGTCGTAGAGGGCCTGGATCTGTCGAAGCTGGAGAGCGTCTATGCGGGCCGTGGCAGCGCTGCCTACCATCCGGCTATGTTGCTGTCGTTGCTGATCTACGGCT
>NZ_VRYE01000001.1 GCF_008041835.1 Ectopseudomonas mendocina | reverse complement strand
TGGGCGAGTCCATGTAATTACAAAGATCGAGTGCAACGGCTTAACTGACTGGCATTACCCATCGGGCGGCTTTGTCGTTGAACGGTGGCGCTTATTTTTCCACGAAGGCGCGCTCGATCAGGTAGTCCCCCGGCTCACGCATGCGCGGGGAGATCTTCAGACCGAAGCTGTCAAGCACTGCGCTGGTCTCGTCGAGCATGCTCGGGCTACCGCAGATCATGGCGCGGTCGTTCTGCGGATTGATCGGCGGCAGGCCGATGTCGGCGAACAGCTTGCCGCTGCGCATCAGGTCGGTCAGGCGGCCCTGGTTCTCGAACGGCTCACGGGTCACGGTGGGGTAGTAGATCAGCTTCTCTTTCAGCGCATCGCCAAAGAACTCGTTGCGCGGCAGGTGCTCGGTGATGAACTCGCGATAGGCCACTTCGTTCACATAACGCACGCCGTGAACCAGAATCACCTTCTCGAAACGCTCGTAGGTTTCCGGGTCCTGAATCACGCTCATGAACGGCGCCAGGCCGGTACCAGTGGACAGCAGATAGAGGTGCTTGCCCGGATTGAGGTCATCGAGCACCAGGGTGCCGGTGGGCTTCTTGCTGATGATGATCTCGTCGCCTTCCTTGAGGTGCTGCAGCTGCGAGGTCAGCGGGCCGTCCGGCACCTTGATGCTGAAGAACTCCAGATGCTCTTCCCAGTTCGGGCTGGCGATAGAGTAGGCGCGCATCAGCGGGCGGCCGTTTTCCTGCTGCAGGCCGATCATCACGAACTGGCCATTCTCGAAGCGCAGGCCCGGATCACGGGTGCACTTGAAGCTGAACAGCGTATCGTTCCAGTGGTGGACGCTGAGCACACGCTCGACGTTCATATTGCTCATGATGATTTCCTCGAAAAACGACAGCGCCAAAGGCGCGATTGCGCGGCATTCTATTCGCGGCAACAATATCTGTTAAGTGGATTATCAAGATATAGGTTATCGGTTATATCGATATGCGATTTACTCTCAGACAACTTCAGGTGTTCGTCGCCGTGGCGCAGCATGAGAGCGTTTCCCGCGCCGCGCAATCGCTCGCATTGTCGCAGTCTGCGACCAGCACTTCGCTGACCGAACTGGAACGCCAATCCGACTGCCAGCTGTTCGATCGCGCCGGCAAGCGCCTGGCGCTCAACGCCCTGGGCCGGCAGCTCCTGCCCGAGGCCGTAGCCCTGATCGACCAGGCGCGCGAAATCGAACGCCTGCTGGGGGGCAAGAGCGGTTATGGCTCGCTGAACGTCGGCGCCACCCTGACCGTGGGCAACTATCTGGCCACCCTGCTGATTGGCAGCTTCATGCAGCGCCACCCTGAATGCCGGGTGAAGCTGCAGGTGCATAACACCGCTCATGTGGTGCAACAGATCGCTCACTACGAGCTGGACCTGGGCTTGATCGAAGGCGACTGCCAGCACCCGGATATCGAGGTGCAGCCCTGGGTCGAGGACGAACTGGTGGTGTTCTGTGCGCCACAGCACCCACTGGCTGGGCGTGGCAGCGCCAGCCTGGAAGAACTGACGCACGAAGCCTGGATTCTGCGTGAACAGGGCTCGGGCACGCGGCTGACCTTCGACCAGGCCATGCGCCATCACCCGCGCAACCTCAACATCCGCCTGGAGCTGGAACACACCGAGGCGATCAAGCGTGCGGTGGAATCCGGCCTGGGCATCGGCTGCATCTCGCGTCTGGCGCTGCGCGACGCCTTCCGCCGGGGCAGCCTGATGCCGGTGGAAACCCCGCAACTGGATCTGCGCCGGCAGTTCTACTTCATCTGGCACAAGCAGAAGTACCGCACGGCAGCGATGCGCGAGTTTCTCGAGCAATGTCGCTCGCTGACCGCAGGCGTCAGCCGTAGCGACCAGATCGTCCTGCCGCCGATCATCTGAGTTTCAGCCAAGCAGGATGACCGCCCAGACCGAGGCGATCATGCCCAGCGCGACGAACTGCGCGGCGCTGCCCATGTCCTTGGCGTTCTTCGACAGCGGGTGGCGCTCCAGGGAAATGCGATCGATGGCTGCCTCGATGGCCGAATTGAGTAACTCGACGATCAGCGCCAGCAGACACACGGCCACCATCAACGCGCGCTCGCCTCGACTGACGTCGAGCAGGAAAGCCGATGGAATCAGCACCAGATTGAGCAACACCAGCTGGCGAAAGGCTGCCTCGCCGAAGAACGCGGCGCGCAGGCCATCGAGCGAATAGCTGGCGGCATTGAGGATACGTTTCAGGCCGGTCTGGCCCTTGAATGGCGACATGCGCCTCACCCCTTCCGGAAGAGGCGCGCAGCTTACTGCATCCACAGCGCGAGAACCTATCTACGAGATCGCGAGCTAGAGGGATGCAAGGCGAAAGCAAGTGAGACTGCGCAATTTACTGGCTGTAAATGAGCAAGCCGAGCTTGCTTTCAACGCAGCGCAGCTCACTGCGCGGGGATCGATTCCATCTGCTGCAACAGCAACGCCGCCTGAGTGCGAGTGCGCACGCCCAGCTTACGGAAGATCGCCGTCACATGCGCCTTGACGGTGGCTTCGGATACGCCCAGCTCGTAGGCGATCTGCTTGTTCAGCAACCCTTCGCAGACCATGGTCAGCACCCGGAACTGCTGTGGCGTGAGGCTCGCCAGGCCGGCACTCGCGGCCTTGGCCTCGGCGGAAACCGGCGCGCCCTCCTCGGCCAGCGGTGGCCACCAGGTGTCACCATCGAGTACGTGTCGCACCGCTTGCTGCAAGGTTTCCAGCGGGCTGGATTTGGGGATGAAGCCACTGGCGCCGAACTCGCGGGAGCGGTTGACCACGGACGCCTCTTCCTGAGCGGAGATCATCACCACAGGGATCTGCGGGTACTGCCCACGCAGCAGTACCAGACCGGAAAAGCCGTAGGCACCGGGCATATTGAGGTCGAGCAGGACCAGGTCCCAATCACTTTTTTCAGCCAGGTGGCCTTCAAGCTCGGCGATGCTGGCAGCTTCTACCAGACGCACTTCAGGTCCCAGGCCCAGGGTCAATGCTTGTTGTAGCGCGCTGCGAAACAGCGGGTGGTCGTCGGCAATCAGGATTTCGTAGGCGGCCATTGGCAGATCCTGTTCTTGTTATAAGTGGCACTGAGGTGAGTATGGCAGTGCTTTTCGCCTGAAGACCCGCTCAAGCCTGCTCATTGAGCATCACAGACTCCCCACTCGGACCGACGGCGGCGCTCAGCATGCCGAGCTGTGGCGGGGTGGTCAAGCTCAATGCTTTGCGGCACGATGCGCAGCTTTCCTGCCGAGAAGCCCTGATGCGAAGCCAAGCCCTGCGCGCTGACCTGTTGATGCTGATTACCGCGATGATCTGGGGCAGCGCCTTCGTCGCCCAGCGTCTGGGCATGGATAACATCGGCCCCTTCCTTTATACCGGCCTGCGCTTCGCCCTCGCCTGCCTGGTCCTGTTGCCGGTGCTGGCTTTGCTGCAACGTCGCCAGCAGCGCCCCGCTGCACCGCTGAATCGCAACCTGCTGGTGGGTGGCGTGATCATGGGCCTGGCGCTATCGCTAGGGATCAATCTGCAGCAGGTCGGCCTGCTGTTCACCACGGTGACCAACTCAGGCTTCATCACCGGGTTGTACGTGATCGTGGTACCGATTCTCGGCTTGCTGATCGGCCAGCGCAGCAGCGCCGGCATCTGGTTGGGCGCCAGCCTGGCAGTGGTCGGCATGTTCCTGCTCAGCGTCGGCGAAGGATTCACCGTAGCCTCCGGCGACTGGCTGCAGTTGGCTGGTGCCTTCGTCTGGGGCGTGCATGTGTTGCTGGTGGGATTCTTCGCCAGCCGTCACGACCCGCTGCGCCTGGCCTTCATCCAGTTCGCCACCTGCGCGGTGATCAGTCTGGCCCTGGCGCTGGTGTTCGAGAGCGCGACACTGGACGGCATCATTGCCGCCGGGCCGGCCATTCTCTACGGCGGCGTGTTCGGCGTGGCGATCGGTTTCACCCTGCAGGTGGTGGCGCAGCAGCATGCCATCGCCTCGCATGCGGCGATCATCCTCTCGCTGGAAGCCGTGTTCGCCGCCATCGCCGGCGCCCTGTTGTTGAGCGAAGTGCTGGCGCCGCGCGGCTATCTGGGTTGTGCGCTGATGTTTGGCGGCATGCTGCTGGCGCAGCTGTGGCCCAAGCCACTGCCCAGCGAACTCAGGGGTACGTCTGCAAACGCTGGTGCAGAGCGTCGTTGAGATCCAGCGGCAGACGCCGTTTGGCAGCCAGGTAGTGCTGGCTGAACACATCGAGATAATCGTCCAGCGCCTCGCCGGCACGCAGGTCGCCAGCCAGCTCCAGGCACATGGCAGCTACCTCGGCGGTGCACAGGTGCTCGCCACGTGTGGAGCGACGCAGGCGATAGCGCGATAGTTGCGCCGGCGTCAGGCTCAGCACTGGCAGCGCATCCAGATACGGGCTCTTGCGAAACATCTTGCGCGCCTCGGTCCAGGTGGCATCGAGCAGCACGAACAGCGGCCGCTTGCCGGGCGCCAATGTCACCTCCTCGACCACGCGCGACGGCGCCACGTACTCACCGGGAAAGACCAGATAGGGCTGCCACTGTGGATCGGCCAACAACTCCAGCAGCGCGGGGTCGACGGCAGTGCGCGTCCATCCGAAGGCGTGGGTTTCAGGCACCACATCAGCGATCAGCCAGCCGGTATTGCTCGGCTTCAACGCCTCAATGTCATGCATCACCAGGCACATGGCGGCATTGGACTCGACCTGCGGGCGCCAGGCGCATAGGCAATGGGTCGGCTGCACCCGGCAGTGCGGGCAGCGCTCGGCGCGTGAACCACGGGCGACGAAAGGCTTGATACTGCGCGCCAGGCGCTCTGCGCGCAGGCGGGCGACGGCATGTGGGGCTGGATCAGTCATGGAAGGCGCAACGGCGATTGGGCGCGCGATTCTAACACCTCGCCCGCACCGCTGGCGGGCCAGAACCAGTAAACTGCAGCCGTCACAGGCCAATGGCCAGCGCCGCGAACATTCACGACCGTGGTCTGTCCAAGGCTGTCCACGCCTTCAGGAGTTACATCACATGCTGCGTTACATCCTTCCTGCCCTCGCACTCAGCCTGATGCTTGCCACCGCCCAGGCCGCCTCGCTGAAGGAAATGGAGCTGACTCGCACCCTGGAGCAGGTCGCCCGACAGAGCAGCGAGGGCACGCCACGGGCGATCAACGAGGACATTCTCGATCAGGGTTACACCGTGGATGGCCACACGCTGATCAACCACCTCAGCGTGCGTCCGGCACATGCGGCAAACATGCGCGGCAACCCGGACATCGTGCGCAGCCAACTGGCAGCCAGCGTCTGCCGCAATCCGGGCTATCGCAGCCTGCTGGCCCAGGGCGCGCAGTTGCGCTACCAGTTCAGCGAATACCGCAGCAACCGCCCGGTCACCGTCGAAACCTTCGACAAGGGTGATTGCGGCCTGTAAGTGCTGGCCAGGTTTAGCCTCGCTGTGCCCGGCGCTGGGCGTCATCGGCGCGCAACTCGGCGAGCAGGGCCTCCATGTAGCGTGAGCGTCGCCCCCCCTTCGAGGCGACGCACGCACTCCTCCTGCAGACTCAACTGGTTGATCCGTGCCGCCTCCTGCAGCATGCGATAGAGGTCGGTGTCGAGTTCTACAATCAGCCTGGGCATACCTGCCCCTCCCTTGCAATTGCCCCAACCCGGTGATTCAGCGCAGGACGTTGGGATCTCCCGTGCCGGCCAGTGCGGCCCGTTCCTCGGCCGTCAGCCAGGCATCGACCGCTGTGCCCAGCACCTCGGCGACACTCTGCAACACATGCGCCCAGGTACAGCCGTTGGCGAACAGCATGCCGGCTTCGTCGAAGGTGCCGCCACGGTTGCGATAACCCAGTGCCCGACAGAACGCGCCCTCGCCCAGCACCGTGGACAAATGCCCCCGTGCCACCTCCGGGCGCATATGGCTGAGCAATACGCGCCGCCGGTACGCAGCGGGGAACAACGCTTCATGCTCTGCAGGCGTAGCCAGCGCCGGTACTTCCCAGGCATCACGCGGCGCCCGAAAACGTCCTGGCTCCTGCAAGTAAATCAGACGCCAGGCCACCGCATGCTGACTCAGACGAACGGCAGCACGGCGCATCGCGTGCAACTGGTAACTGCCGCTGGCAATCAGCAGCACCGGCTCGCCCTCGCCCTCGGCAGCCACCAGCAAGGCGCCATCACGGGCCAGTTGTTGTGCCTGCGCGGCCGTGAAGCTACAGGGCTGCTCGCGCTTGGCCACCACCAGGCAAGCCAACCTGCCGCGCGCCTGATAGATCCCTGGCAGCAGCGCCAGCAGCGAATTGTGGTCGGCCGGCAGCAGCACGCGCACGACATCGTGCATCTCGCCCAGCAGCGCCTCACAAAAGGTGGTGTCCTGGTGCGATTGCTGGTTCTTGCCGTTCTCCCAGGTGTGCGAAGTCGCCACCAGCGGCCAACCCAGCCAGCCAGCCGGGCGCCCGGCCTCTTTCTGCTGGCGGGCGAAGATCAGGCTCTGACGCACCGCGCCGAGCATCTTCACGCAGAACGCCTCGTAACTGGCCACCAGGTTCAGACCGCCCTGGTTGGCCAGGCAGGCGGAAACCACGGCCTCCTCGTTGAGCGCCGTGATCACCGCGCCATGCACTGATTCCAGCTCGCTTTCCGGCTGGCTGACACGGTGCTTGAGCGCCTTCAGCACGCCACCCAGGCGGTTGCTGGCCAGTTCGTCCGGGTTGCCAACACGGGCGCGTAACTGCGGATTGGCCCGTACCAGATCGACAAAGTAGCGATCCAGCGCGCTCATGGGCGAACAGGCGGCGTCGTGAAAATGCAGCGCTGGCTGTGCCGGCAGCGCGGGTTGCCGACGGGCCAGTGGATTGTCTCGTTCAGGCTCACGCCCATTGCCGGCAGCGAACAGGCTGCAGGCCTCAGCCAATGCCTGCGGCTGCACCCACAACACCGCCGCATGCTGGTTGAACAGTTCGCGTGCATGCGCATCGAGCGCCGGACTGGCCGGTAGCGGCAGGTTGTGCGCGGCATTGCTGCCAGCGCCATAGAAGCCATAGCCCTTGGTGGTTTCGGCAATGCCATAGGGCATGGGCAGGGGATAGTCGATCAGTTTGCGATTGCGCTCATCGACACGGTGCGCCAGGCGCTGCTCCATTTCCCACAGCGCACAGACGAAAGCTGCCGGGTCACGCCCATCGAAGCTCAGCGGATCGAAACCACAGCCGCGCAGGTGCCGGCGAAAGCCCTCCAGCCCCTCCCGCGTGCCGAGTTCGGTACGCTGCTCGATACGCCGACCGTTGGCGATCATCACCGGCAGCGCCACACCACAATCCTCGGCACGCCACCAGCGCGGCATCCAGTCACTGCCGCGCTGCTCCTCGGCAGCACCGTCGGAGAGGAAGGCCACCAGTTTTTCGCCCGGCAATGGCAGATGCGCGTACTGCAACTCGGCAAAGCCCAGGTAACCGCCTTCGGCGATACCGCCAGCGGTATGCGGATTGACATGGCTGCCCAGCGGCACGCCAGGGCGGCCGTCCGCTGCCTGCGCATAGCTGTAGAAGTCTGCCACCAGGCGGCTCATGCCCGTTTCATCACAGGCATAGCGCTTAGCCTGCTCGGGATGCTGGTTGCCGGTCAGCAGGTTCAGCGCCTCGATGGCTGCCACGCAATGCCCCTGCCCCATCAGCCAGCCACGCGTCTCACCGGTCAGCGCGTTGAGGGCCAGGTAACCGGCGTAGGCCGGCACCATATTCAGCGCGCCACCGGTATGGCCTTCCGGCACCGGCTTGAAGTCATCGGCCTGCAGCGGCTGACCATCGAGCCGAACACGCCGGGCGTAGGTCATGTGCACCACCAGCCAGAGGCCGGCTGCGGTCAGCGCATCCAGCGCGCGAAACAGGCGGTAGACGCTTGGCAGATCGGGCTGCAAACCGCTTTGCACCAGCTGATGGGCAAGACGAAAGACCGCAGCGCTGGTCTGCGGGCTATGCTGAACAGGTCCGTGGCCCGCCTGCCAATGGGTGAAGTCGGGGTATTGCTGGGCGTGTTGAGCCAGAGTCGCGGCATCGGGCAATAGCTGAGGCATGGGTCATCTCCTGAAAATTCACTTGCAGTTTAGGCACCCGGAGCACTACATCGAGTGACCTGCATCAAACCACGCGGCGTTTCAAACCGGCAGACTCGCCACATCATCACAACAAGGAAAGAACCATGGCCCTGCTCACTTTTCTCGGTGCAATCCAACAAGTTACCGGCTCCTGCTACCTGGTTGAGAGTCGCGACGGCGCCAAGGTCCTGCTCGAATGCGGCATGCACCAGGGGCGCCGCCAGGAAGAGGATCAGAACCGCAGCGCCTTCCCCTTCGACCCGCGGGAGCTGGATGCGGTGGTGATCTCCCACGCCCACCTCGATCACAGCGGGCTGCTGCCGCGCCTGGTCGCCGAGGGTTATCGCGGCCCGATCCACGCCACCGAGGCCAGCTGCGAACTGCTCGAGCTGATGCTGCTGGATTCGGCCTTCCTGCAGGAGAAGGACGCCGAATGGGAAAACCGCTGGCGTGCGCGCCAGGGCAAGCCGGCGATCACGCCGCTCTACACCATCGCCCATGCCGAGCAGGCGCTCAGCCAGCGCCGCGCGCATGCCTACGGCACAGCGGTCGAGGTTGCCAAGGGCGTGCAGGTCACCTTCCACAATGCCGGCCACATTCTCGGCTCGGCCATCGTTGAAATGCAGGTGCAGGATCACCACCTGCAGCGTCATCTGGTGTTCTCCGGCGACCTGGGCAATACCTGCTCGCCACTGATGCAGGCACCGACGCAACTGAACAAGGCCGACGTACTGCTGATGGAGTCGACCTACGGCGACCGTGATCATCGCCCCAGTGACGAAACCCTGGAGGAGCTGGCCGAGATTCTGCAGCAGGCGCACAAGGAAGGTGGCAACGTGCTGATTCCCTCCTTCGCCGTCGGCCGCACTCAGGATCTGATCTACTACCTCGGCCGCTTCTATCAGGAAGGCCGCCTGCCGCAGCAGGCGGTGTTTCTCGACAGCCCCATGGCCATCCGCGCCAATGCCATCTACAGCCGCTTCCATGATCAGTTCGCCGCCGAAGACCGCGCTGCACTGGCCGCCAAGGGTGTCACCCGGGTAGAGGACTGGCTACCGATCCTGCGCTGCACGCCAACGGCAGAAGAGTCGATGGCGATCAACCGGATCAAGAGCGGTGCGATCATCATTGCCGGCGCCGGGATGTGCAACGGCGGGCGTATCGTCCACCACTTCAAGCACAATCTGTGGCGCGAAAACTGCCATCTGGTGTTCCCCGGTTTCCAGGCCAAGGGCACGCTCGGCCGCCTGATCGTCGACGGCGCAGAAACGGTCAAGGTGCTGCACCAGCGCATTGCCGTGAAGGCCAGGGTGCATACGCTGGGCGGTTTTTCTGCACACGCCGGCCAGTCACAGCTGATCGACTGGGCCAGCCAGTTCGAGCATCACCCCGAGCTGTACCTGGTGCACGGCGAACTGGAGAAGATGCAAACCCTGCAACAAGCGCTGCGCCAGCGCCTGAACTGGATCGCCAACATCCCCGAACCGGGTGAGCAGATCGCCCTGTAACCGGCGCTTACGAAAAGCAGGCAGCGAAACGGCAACCTGGCTGTGGCAAGCGTCATGAAACGCCATAATCACGGAGCCAGTACGGGCGCGAGGCGCATCAGCCTCTCGCCCGGCTCAGAACAGGAGAGCCTTCATGCCTTACGAAGCGGACGACTATCTGTCACGCCACGTGCATACCAGCGAAGTCGACCTGACCCGCAAGGTCGACGAACTGGTGGCACTGGCAGCCCCCGGTAACAGCCCGAACCTGCAGCTGTACCGGGAAATGCTCACCACGGTGATCCATATGGCCCAGGCGGACCGCAACCGCTGGGACGCCAAAATCATGCTGCAGACCCTGCGCGAGATGGAAAATGCCTTCGGTGTACTGGAACAGCTCAAGCGTCGGCGCAAGGTCACCGTCTTCGGCTCGGCCCGCACGCCAGCCGATCATCCGCTGTACCTGCAGGCTCGAGAACTGGGCGCACGGTTGGCGCAGCGTGACCTGATGGTGATCACCGGCGCAGGCGGCGGCATCATGGCCGCCGCCCATGAAGGCGCCGGCGTGGAGAACAGCCTGGGGTTCAACATCACCCTGCCCTTCGAACAAACGGCCAACTCGACGATACGCGGCAGCAACCACCTGCTGTCATTCCATTTCTTCTTCCTGCGCAAGCTGTTCTTCGTCAAGGAGGCCGACGGTCTGGTGCTTTGCCCCGGCGGTTTCGGCACGCTCGACGAGGCGCTGGAAGTGCTGACCCTGATCCAGACCGGCAAAAGCCCGCTGGTACCGGTGGTATTGCTTGATCAGCCGGGTGGCAGCTACTGGAAGGACGCCCTGGGCTTCATGCGCCGTCAGCTTGAAGACAATGGCTACATCCTGCCCAGCGATCTGAACCTGATGCACCTGGTGTACAGCGCCGAAGAAGCGGTGGATGAAATCGTCAACTTCTATCGCAACTTCCACTCCAGCCGCTGGCTCAAGGATCGCTTCGTGATTCGTCTCAAGCACCCGCTCAACGAGGTGGCTTTGGCCAAGCTGGACAGCGACTTCGCCAGCCTGTGCAAGGAAGGTGGCTTCACCCAGCAACCCTACTGCGAGCAGGAGCGCGACGAACCGGAACTGTGTCACCTGACCCGTCTGGCCTTCGCCTTCAACGGTCGCGACTATGGCCGCCTGCGCGCGCTGCTCAATGTGCTCAACGAACCGGAGAATTGGGCAACCTAAGCTGATCAGTTGCCGTAGCCCGGATGCAATCCGGGGATATTGGCCTCTCACCATTCCCGGATTGCATCCGGGCTACGTAAAGCAAGAAGCCCAGCATTGGCTGGGCTTCCTTTTACTGCATGCCTATCAGGCGTTACCGGCGACCTTCATTCGCGCCGCCTGGGTGAAATCCAGCATACGCTTGAGCGGTTTGATCGCCCTGGGAATCAGCGCCGGCTCGACATGAATCTCGCCGGAGCCCTGACGCAGACCGGTGAGCACACGTTCCAGCGTATTCATCGCCATCCACGGACAGTGCGCACAGCTGCGGCATGCCGCGCCGTTGCCGGCCGTCGGCGCCTCGATAAAGGTCTTTTCCGGGCACAGCTGCTGCATCTTGTAGAAGATGCCGCGGTCGGTGGCGACGATAAATGTCGAGTTGGGCAGGGTCTGCGCGGCCTTGATCAGCTGACTGGTGGAACCCACAGCATCGGCCAGCTCCACCACGTTCTGCGGCGACTCCGGGTGTACCAGAATGGCGGCATCTGGGTACAGCGCCTTCATATCCAGCAACTGCTTGGATTTGAACTCTTCATGGACGATACAGGCGCCGTCCCACAGAAGCATGTCGGCACCGGTCTCGCGCTGGATGTAGTTGCCCAGATGCTTGTCCGGCGCCCAGATGATGGTCTCGCCGTTGTCCATCAGGCTCTCGACGATCTCCAGCGCGCAACTGGAGGTCACCACCCAGTCGGCACGCGCCTTCACCGCCGCCGAGGTGTTGGCATACACCACCACGGTACGCTCCGGATGCTGATCGCAGAAGGCCGAGAACTCGTCCACCGGGCAACCCAGATCGAGCGAACAGGTCGCCTCCAGGGTCGGCATCAGCACGCGCTTTTCCGGGTTGAGGATCTTCGCCGTCTCGCCCATGAACTTGACCCCGGCCACCACCACGGTCTGCGCTGGGTGCTGATTGCCGAAGCGGGCCATTTCCAGGGAGTCGGAAACGCAGCCGCCGGTTTCCTCGGCCAGCGCCTGGATCACCGGATCGCAGTAGTAGTGCGCCACCAGCACCGCGTTCTGCTTCTTCAGCTCAGCGGCGATTTCGCGGCGATAGAAGGCCTCCTCCTCGGCTGTCAGCGGTTTGGGCTGTTTGGCATCGAGGTGGGCCTGAACCAGAAGGCGTTCGGAAATCTGCGTCATGTCATCGAACCTGCGGCGCTCTTTAGCGAGCTGCGAGTATAGCCCCTGACTCCACATCACCACAGGCGATGCAGCATCAGCCAGAGGACTTTTCCGAGAGCAAAAAAAAGCCAGTCTGACGACTGGCTTTTGCGATCTGGTGGGTCGTGTAGGATTCGAACCTACGACCAATTGGTTAAAAGCCAACTGCTCTACCAACTGAGCTAACGACCCAACGCGAGGCGCATGATACTGATTTGATTCAGGAAATCAACACTTCACGAAATTATTTTCAATAGTAGCGCGTGACATCGGGTACGCCGGCAGCAGCGAAACCGGCGGCGCGCAGGCGGCAGCTGTCGCATTTGCCACAGGCGCGGCCCTCGTCATCGGCCTGGTAGCAGGAGACCGTCAGCGCATAGTCCACGCCCAGGCGCATGCCCGTCTGGATGATTTCGCCCTTGCTCATCTGCTGCAGCGGCGCACGGATGGCAAAACCCTCACCCTCCACACCGGCTTTGGTCGCCAGGTTGGCCATGCACTCGAAAGCCTCGACGAATTCCGGGCGGCAATCGGGATAGCCCGAGTAATCCACCGCGTTGACGCCAATGAAGATATCGCGCGCCTCGAGCACCTCGGCCCAGCCCAAGGCAAGCGCCAGAAATACCGTATTACGCGCCGGCACGTAGGTGGCGGGAATCCCTTCAGTGGGCGATTCAGGCACGGCGATGCTGCTGTCGGTGAGCGCGGAACCACCGATGCCGTTGAGGTTCAGGCCGATCACCTTGTGCTCGACCACACCCAGTTGCCGCGCCACCCGCTCGGCTGCCTGCAACTCGGCACGATGGCGCTGGCCATAGTCGAAACTCATGCTGTAACAGGCGTACCCCTCGGCCTTGGCCATGGCGATGACCGTGGCCGAATCCAGGCCACCGGAAAGGAGGATGACCGCTTTCTTGTCGTTCATGTTCAGTGTCCCGGCTCGTCGTTCCAGAGAATCTTGTGTAGCTGCAGTTGCAGGCGTACCGGCAGGTTGTCCGCCACTATCCAGTCGGCCAGCGCCCGCGAATCGACCTGCTTGTGGCTGGGCGAGAACAGCACCTCGCCGGCTCGGGCCGCCAGGTCGTACTGGATCAGCTTGGACACTGCCCAATCGTAGTCCTCGCGGGAACAGATGACGAACTTGACCTGGTCATTGGCGGTAAGCCACTCGATGTTCTCGTAACGGTTGCGCTGTACTTCAGCCGAACCGGGCGTCTTCAGATCCAGCACCTTGCTGACCCGCGGGTCGACGGCCAAGACGTCGAGCGCACCGCTGGTCTCCAGCGACACCTCGTAACCGGCGTCGCACAGACGCGTGAGCAAGGGGATGCAGTTGGGCTGGGCCAGCGGCTCGCCGCCGGTGACGCAGACGTAGCGCGGCCGATAGGCGGCCACCTGATCGAGGATACTGTCCAGGGTGACGATCTCGCCGCCGCTGAAGGCATAGGCGGTATCACAGTACTGACAGCGCAGGGGGCAGCCGGTAAGGCGCACGAATACCGTCGGCAAGCCGGCAGTACGAGTCTCCCCCTGCAACGAATGGAAAATCTCGGTAATACGCAGGGTTTCTTGCATGGTAGCCACGGGCGTGATGACGAAACAGGCCATCCGCCTCCGTTGCGTGAAAAGACAGGAATGCCGACAGCAGCCGCCATTCGACGATGCCTGGTGACAAGGACATCAGCCGAGCTGAAACCCTGTCATCAGGCGAGGGGGCATTCTAATGGAAGCCGGCAAAATACGGATAAGAAAAACCCGCGACTGGCGCGGGTTTGTTTATCGAATCTCGAACCTACAGTCGCTGCAGATCACGCTGCGCCAACTGCGCTGCTGAGCTGCCCGGGTACTGCGCAATGACCTGCTGCAGAATGCCGCGTGCCTTGTCATTGTTACCCAGACGACGCTCGACATCGGCCAGCTTGAACAGCGAATCCGGCACCTTGGCATGACTCGGGTAGGCCTGAGTGACCTTGGCAAAGGCCTGACCGGCAGCCTGCAGATCACCCTTGGCCAGATTCACTTCGCCCAGCCAGTACTGGGCGTTACCGGCGTACTGACTGTTGGGATAACGATTGAGAAAGGCAGCGAATGCCTGTGATGCCTTGTCGAAGTCCTTGGCCTTGATCAGGTCGAAGGCGGCATCGTAATAGAGCTTTTCCTTGGCCGGGTCACCCGGCTCGGCGCTGGCCTGCTGCTGTGCGGCAGGTGGCGTCGGGGTGCCAGTGGCGTTGATCGCGCCAGTGACTGAATTTTGTACAGGAGCTCCACCGGCAGCTGCGCCGGAAGAAATGCGTTGATCCAGATCCTGATAACGCTCCAGGCCTTCCTGCTTGAGGCGCTGGATTTCATTCTGCTGCTCTTCGACCATGCCGCGCAGCTGGGCGATTTCCTGCTGCATCTGCTCAAGCTGGTTGAACAACATACCCTGTGCAGAAGCGGGCGCTTGCGCACCCGCTCCGACAGAGGCGCCGGCCGTACCATAACCCGCCGGTGGATAGCTGCTGCCCTGTTGCATGGAGCTGCTTTCCAGTACGGGAACTTCCGCCATCGCCGCGAGCGGCAAGGCGAGCGTCAGAAGGGTCAGAATACGGCGGCAATCACGCATGGCAGCTTACTTACGCAGCTCTACGCGACGGTTCTGAGCCCAGGACTGCTCGTCGTTGCCAGTGGCAACCGGACGCTCTTCGCCGTAGGAAACGACTTCCAGCTGAGCCGGGGAGACGCCCTGCAGAACCAGGTAACGCTGAACGGCCTTGGCACGACGCTCGCCCAGAGCCATGTTGTACTCACGGGTACCGCGCTCGTCAGCGTGGCCTTCCAGAACGACGCGAGCGCCGTTGCCTTTCAGGTCCTTGGCGTGTACGTCCAGAGCGCGCATGGCTTCGGCTTTCAGGTCGGAGCTGTCGAACTCGAAGTAGAAAGTGGTGATAGCGCGCAGAGCCGCTTCTTCGCTCAGGCTGCCATCGACAGCGCCAGTGTTGGCACCGTAGCCAGCGTTCGGGTCTACCGCGCCTTCGCCAGCAGCGTCGCCGCCTTTGGAGGAGCAACCTACGGCAACGGCGAGAGCCAGGGACAGTGCAGCGAACTTACCAAATTTCAGCATTTCCATCATGTAACTCCTAATGAACCCCAGTTGTGTTGAGCAAAAAGGTGTAGCACCGCATCAGTTCAGGTAAGGCGACCAAGAAGGCTCTCGAACTTCGCCTTGAGCGGTAGGAAGAGGGAGCCTCACGCGACCGTTGGTGGACGCCAACATCAAGACTCCCCGGCCCTGCTGGCGGGTGGCGTAGATTAGCATGGTGCCATTGGGCGCAACAGTGGGCGACTCATCCAAACTTGTGTCTGAAAGTATGCGCAGACGGTTGGTTTCCAGGTCCTGCGCAGCCACCTTGAACACGGTGAAACCGTCCTGGCGATGGATCATCACCAGGGTCTTTTCATCAGCCGACAATTTCGGGTTGGCGTTGTAGTTCCCGACGAAGGTCACTCGCTCCACTGCCCCGCTATTGATGTTGGTCTTGTAGATCTGCGGACGCCCCGCACGATCCGAGGTGAAGTAAAGAGTCTGACCATCCTTGCCCCAGAAGGGTTCGGTATCGATGGCGTAGTGGTTGGTAATGCGGCGCATCTGCCGGCTACCCATGTCCATCACGTAGATTTCCGGGTTGCCGTCCTTCGACAGCACGAACGCCAGGCGATTGCCGTCCGGCGACCAGGCCGGCGCGCCGTTGAGGCCTTCGAAGTTGGTGATCTGCTCGCGGCGACCGGTATCGATGTGCTGTACGAAGATGCGCGGACGACGCTGCTCGAACGAAACATAGGCAATACGACGGCCATCCGGCGCGAACGAAGGCGACAGGATCGGCTCGCGCGACTGCAGCAGGGTCACCGCGCGGGCACCGTCGTAATCGGAGCGCTGCAGGGTATAACGGGTGTTGTTGGCCCCCATGCGCTCGGCCGTGACGTAGAGCAGACGCGTGGAGAACGCGCCCTTGACGCCGGTGAGCTTCTCGAACGACTGGTCGGCGATATGGTGCGCCATGTCGCGCAACTGCTCGGTGCCGCCACCGACATTGCCGGTCATGACCTGCTGTTCGGTGTTGACGTTGAACAGCGCGTACTGCACCTGCAGCCGACCACCATTGGGCACGATGTTGCCGACCAGCAAGTACTGGGCGCCCAGTGCCTTCCAGTCGCGGTAGATGACCTCGCTGGCCTGGGTCGGCAGACTGATCATATTCTGCCGAGGGATCGGCTCGAAATAGCCGGAGTTGCGCAGGTCGTTGCCGATGATCTGCGACATGTCTTCGGGCAATACCGAACCGCCCTGCCAGCCAAAGGGCACGACGGCGATGGGCGTGGCGCGGTCTGCGCCCTGGGAGATCACCAGCGGGTCGGCCGCCTGGACGCTACCGACCAGCATGACCAGCCCCAGCAGGGCAATACGAATCAGGTTGTTCACAGAGCTCAATCCTCCGGTTTGAAAATGACGCGACGCTGCCTGTACCGACTGTCGAAGGTAGCGCGATCCAATTGTTGCATCTCGGGAATACGCCCGACGTTACGTACAGCTGCCACGGCCGAACTATCGAACGGCGCATCACCACTGGAGCGCGATACGCTGGCGTTGGTGATGGTGCCATCGGGCAACATCTGGATCACCAGCTCGACACTCATGCCACGACGGGCCGACATCGGCCGCTGCCAGTTCTCGGTGATCAGCTTGATGATCAGATCATCGAGGTTGCCGGCCACCTGATCGCCATGGGTTTCGGCCAGCGCCTGCTGGTTCTGCACATTATCCGAGAGCAACTCAGCCAGCGCTGCAGCCTTCTGCTCCTCGGCGGCCTTGCGCCGTGCATCTTCAGCCTTGCGTTTGGCATCCTCGGCCGCTTTCTTTTTCGCGGCTTCGGCGGCTGCCTTTTTCTTCGCCTCTTCTGCAGCGGCCTTTTTCTTGGCCTCTTCTGCAGCGGCCTTTTTCTTGGCCTCTTCAGCGGCTTTTTTCTTCGCTTCTTCCTCAGCGCGTTTCTTGGCGATATCGGCCTGGCGCTTCTGTTCGGCGGCTTTCTCGGCCTCGGCCTTCTTCGCTGCCTCAGCCTTCTTCGCTGCCTCAGCCTTGGCAGCTTCGGCTTTGGCCTGCTCAGCCTGTTTTTGTTCCTCGGCACGTTTGGCGGCTGCGACCTTCTGCTCCTCGGCCTTCTTCTGCTCCAGCCTTTCGGCCTCGAACTGCGGCGCGGAGGTTTTCTGTGCTTCGCCGGCGACCTTTTGCGTGGTCTGTGTAGTGGCCTGACTCTGCGACTGCAACTGGTACAGCGTAGCCTGAACCACCGGGCGCGCCGGTGGCAGCTCCGGGGTGAAGGCGACACTGACGAACAGCATGGCAAAGATGAGTACGTGCAGACCCACTGCCCAGACTACAGGCCAGAAGTAGCTTTCCGACTGCGTGCGCTCGTGCTGCATCAAGGCGCCTCGGTTATCAGTCCGACATTGCCGACACCGGCCTGCTGCAAGCCGCCCATGGCCGCCATGACCGTGCCGTAATCAACCGACTTATCACCGCGCACGAACACCTGCACCTGCTTACCCTGACGGCGATTCTCACTGATGATGGCCGACACGGCCTGGGTCATCTGTTCGAGATTGACGGCACGTTCCTGCTCGGTATCGACATCGACCTCGCTGCCCATGTTCCAGTAGTAGGTCTTGTCGGCCTTGATGGAAATGGTCAGCACCAGGGCGTCGTTATCCTGCGGCAACACCTCGCTGCTGACTTTGGGCAAGTCGACCTTGACCCCCTGATTGAGCATCGGCGCGGTGACCATGAAGATGACCAGCAGCACCAGCATCACGTCGATGTAGGGCACCACGTTCATCTCGGCGACCGGCTTGCGTCTGTTGCGAATTCTCGCCATGGTAAAAACCTGTCCTCTTCGCTCGCCTTATTCTTCCGAGGTATGCACTTTGCGGTGCAGGATGGCCTGGAACTCGTCAGCGAAGGTGTAATAACGACCGATCAGCATCTCGCCACGGGCAGAGAAGCGGTTGTAGGCGATGACTGCCGGAATCGCCGCGAAAAGGCCGATGGCGGTCGCGATCAGCGCCTCGGCAATGCCCGGGGCAACGGTAGCCAGCGTGGCTTGCTGCACCTGGGACAGGCCCAGGAAGGAATTCATGATGCCCCATACGGTGCCGAACAGACCGATATACGGGCTGGTGGAACCGACGGTTGCCAGGAACGGCAGAGCGGTCTCCAATTTTTCCTCTTCACGGGAGATGGCCACGCGCATGGCACGCGACACACCATCCATCACAGCATCCGGGTCAACGCCAGGCTGCTGACGCAGGCGCGAAAACTCCTTGAAGCCGGCGCGGAAAATCTGCTCCAGGCCAGAGTCCGGATCCGGGTTGCTGCCGGCCTGGCGATACAGTTTGGACAGGTCGATGCCAGACCAGAAACGGTCCTCGAAGTTATCCAGCGCGCGCTTGGCGGCACGAATAGCGGTGCTGCGCTGGAAGATCATCACCCAGGATATGACGGACGCCGCCACCAGGGTGAGCATGACCAGCTGCACCACCAGGCTGGCATGACTGATCAGGCTCCAGACCGACATATTGTCTACGTTGGCTTCCACGCTTACTCTCCTGCTGCAATTGGACCCGGCGCCTGCGTCCCGGCGAACGCATGTCGCAGAGGCTCGGGAATGGCCCGGGGTTTCAAGTTGTCGGCGCGCACACAGGCCACCAGAAACTGCCCTTCGCAGAGCAGCACATCATCCGCAGCCCGCCTGACCTGTTGACGAAAGCGCAGGCTGGCACGGTTCAATTCGATTACATCGGCGCTGATCACCAGCTGGTCATCCAGACGTGCCGGCGCGTGATAACGCGCCTCGGCCGAATGCACGACGAACAACAGGCCCTCACCGGAAAGCGTCGACTGGGCATAACCCAGCTCACGCAGGCGCTCGGTACGAGCCCGCTCCATGAATTTGAGGTAGTTGACGTAGTAGACGATGCCGCCCGCGTCGGTGTCTTCGTAATAGACCCGGCAATGGTGGCTGAACGGCTGGACTCCGTTTTGCGCGCGCATACTCTAGTCCTCGGCCTGCGGCTTGCCAATCCGGCCTGGTAACAATTTTTTCGTCATTCGTCACCTGCACTGAACAGATCGTCGGCGACCTGCTCGCCGACGCGCCTGGGAATGTTGAGGCCGAAGTGCAGATAGGCATGACGCGTGACCACACGCCCGCGCGGCGTGCGCATCATGTAACCCTGCTGAATCAGATACGGCTCGAGCACATCCTCGATGGTATGGCGCTCCTCACCTATCGCCGCCGCCAGGCTGTCCAGCCCTACCGGCCCGCCGTCGAACTTCTCGATCATGGCCAGCAGCAAGCGGCGGTCGGAATGATCGAAACCGCGTTCGTCGACATCCAGCAGATTCAGTGCCTGGTCGGCAATCGATGGGGTGATGTGGCCAGTGCCACGTACCTCGGCAAAATCGCGCACCCGGCGCAGCAGACGATTGGCGATACGCGGCGTGCCGCGCGCGCGACGGGCAATCTCGAAGGCGCCCTTGGCCTCGATGGGCAAGCCGAGAATCCCGGCCGAGCGCGCAACGATGGTGGCCAGGTCATCAACGCCATAGAACTCCAGGCGCTGAACGATACCGAAACGGTCACGCAGCGGATTGGTCAGCATGCCGGCACGGGTGGTGGCACCGACCAGGGTGAAGGGCGGCAGGTCGAGCTTGATCGACCGCGCCGCCGGGCCTTCGCCGATCATGATATCGAGCTGGAAGTCTTCCATGGCCGGATACAGCACTTCCTCGACCACCGGCGACAGGCGATGAATTTCGTCGATGAACAATACATCGCCACTTTCCAGGTTGGTCAGCAGCGCAGCCAGATCCCCCGGACGCTCGAGCACCGGGCCGGACGTGCTCTTCATCGAGCTGCCCATTTCCTCGGCAATGATATTGGCCAGGGTGGTCTTGCCCAGGCCTGGCGGGCCGAAGATCAGCGTATGGTCGAGCGCTTCCGCCCTGCCCCGCGCCGCCTGGATGAACAGCGCCATCTGCTCGCGCACCACGGGCTGGCCGATGTAGTCGGCCAGGCGCAGCGGACGAATGGCCCTATCCTGCTGCTCGTCGCGCTCGCGGGGGCCGGCGGTAATCAGGCGATCGGCTTCGATCATCGAGGCATTCCACTAAAAGTCCATTGAATTGCACTGCCATGCGGCAAACCATGCAGCGTTTCCCAGCAGAAGGCCGGTGGATGAAACAGGCGTCATCCACCCTACGCCATGCCGCGCAGCGCGCGCCGGATCAAATCCTCACTGCTCATGCCATCCTCCTTGACAGCAGCCACAGCCCGACTGGCTTCCTGCGGTTTGTAGCCAAGAGAGATCAGCGCGCTGACCGCGTCGTTCTCCGCACTTGAGACTGCCTGAGCCAGTTGAGGTTCAGCCACCAGAGGCGCGATGGACGGTATCGACTCCCAGGCCTTGAAGCGATCCTTGAGCTCTACTAGCAGTCGCTCGGCGGTTTTCTTGCCGACTCCTGGCACCTTGACCAGCGCTGCGGTGTCCTGTGCCTGCACGCAGCGCACCAGTTCATCGACTTCGAGCCCCGACATCAACGCCAGCGCCAGCTTGGGGCCGACGCCATTGAGACGAATCAGCTCACGGAACAGCTCACGCTCACGCTTCTCGAAAAAGCCATAGAGCAGGTGCGCATCCTCACGCACGACCAGATGAGTGTGCAGGGTCAGCGGCTCACCCACTGCAGGCAGACGATAAAGGGTCGTCATCGGCACTTCCAGCTCATAACCGACGCCATTCACATCCAGAAGCAAATGTGGCGGCTGCTTTTCCGCCAGGGTGCCGCGCAAACGTCCGATCACCACTGTATTCCTTTGATCCGATTACAAACGAAGACGGCCGCCACGCCGCTTGGCGCCGGCCAGCCCATGGGGAATGAGACTTTGTCGATGGTGGGCATGGCACAGGGCGATGCCCAGGGCATCGGAGGCGTCGATCTGCGGCTTTTGCACCAGCTTGAGCAGGTGCATGACCATCATCTGCACCTGTTGCTTGTCCGCCGCGCCGGTGCCGACTACCGTCTGCTTGACCTGGGTGGCGGTGTATTCGCTGACTTCCAGCCCCGCCTCCACCGCTGCGACGATGGCCGCACCGCGCGCCTGCCCCAACTTGAGCGCCGAGTCGGCATTACGCGCCATGAACACCTGCTCGATGCCCATGGTCACCGGGCCATGGGTGCGAATCACCTCGCTGACGCCGCGAAAGACGATCTGCAGGCGCTCGGCCAAAGGCCCATTACCCGTGCGAATGCAGCCCGAGGCCACATACTCGCAACCGCGCCCGGTATCGCGAACCACGCCATAGCCGGTAATGCGCGAACCGGGATCGATTCCTAGGATGAGGGTCATGTCGGCAACTGTCTATTTATCCAGTTGGCGAGTATACGGGCGTCCTCATGCGCCGTCACTCGTGACGCACCCGAGGAACCAGAGAAAACCGCAGAAGGAGCGCCGGGTGGCCGCAAGGTGGACGAAGGGTGGGCGTAGGGTGGGCTTCAGCCCACCAGGGCTGCTTACCCATGGCAGGCACACACGGATCGCAGCCCGCCCCATCCCACGCATCCCTTCAGCCAAGCTGCTCCATGATCTCTTCAGCGACTTCGGCGTTGTGATAGACGTTCTGCACGTCATCCAGATCTTCGAGCATGTCGATCAGCTTGAAGACCTTCTGCGCCGTTTCCAGATCAGTGATCGGCGCGCTGATCGAGGGGATCATGGCGATTTCCGCTTCCTCGGCCTTGAAACCAGCAGCGCTCAGTGCTTCGTTGACGGCATGGAACTCGGTGAAGCTGGTCGACACCAGGGCCGAACCGTCCTCTCCCATTTCCACATCGTCGGCACCGGCTTCCAGCGCTGCCTCCATCAGGGCATCTTCATCGACACCCGGCGCGAAGCTGATCTGCCCCTTGCGCTCGAACATATAGGCAACCGAACCATCGGTGCCGAGGTTGCCGCCGCATTTGGTGAAGGCATGCCGCACTTCGGCTGCGGTGCGGTTGCGGTTATCGGTCATCACCTCGACGATGATCGCCACACCGCTGGGCGCGTAGCCTTCATAGCTGAACTCGACGACGTTATCGGCTTCGTTGTTGCCGGCACCACGGGCGATGGCGCGATCGATCACCTCGCGCGACATGTTATTGGTCAGCGCCTTGTCCACGGCCAGGCGCAGACGCGGGTTATCCGCCGGAATCGGGCCGCCGTGCTTGGCAGCGACCGTCAGCTCACGAATCAGCTTGGTGAAGATCTTGCCGCGCTTGGCGTCCTGACGCCCCTTGCGGTGCTTGATGTTGGCCCATTTGGAATGACCAGCCATAACTCACTCCATCTATAAGGTTTCACGATTACCGGGGCGTAAGAGTTTGAGTCTCTCCACCCATAACGAAGAAGCCTGGAATCTCCAGGCTTCTTTGACAGGCTTATTCAGCCTTGGGTTGCTCGCGCAGGCGAATGTGCAGCTCGCGCAGCGACTTGTTGTCGACAATACCCGGCGCCTGAGTCATGACGCAGGCCGCACTCTGGGTTTTCGGGAAGGCAATCACTTCGCGGATCGACTGTGCGCCGGTCATCAGCATCACCAGGCGATCCAGGCCGAAGGCCAGACCACCATGGGGTGGCGCGCCATACTTGAGGGCATCGAGGAGGAAGCCGAACTTCTCTTCCTGCTCTTCCTCACTGATGCCGAGCACACGGAACACAGTCTGCTGCATAGCCTTGTCGTGGATACGGATCGAACCGCCACCCAGCTCGGTACCGTTGAGCACCATGTCGTAGGCACGCGACAGCGCGGCAGCCGGATTGGCCTCCAGCTCTTCAGGGCTGCAGCTCGGCGCGGTGAACGGGTGGTGCATGGCGGTCAGGCTGCCGTCGTCGTTTTCCTCGAACATCGGGAAATCGACAACCCACAGCGGCGCCCACTCGCAGGTGAACAGATTGAGGTCATGACCCAGCTTGATGCGCAGCGCGCCCAGGGCTTCGCTGACGATCTTGGCCTTGTCGGCACCGAAGAACACGATATCGCCGTCGACAGCGCCAACGCGGTCGAGGATGACGTTGATGTTATCCAGCGGGATGTTCTTGACGATCGGCGACTGCAGACCGTCAACGCCGGCCGCACGCTCGTTGACCTTGATATAGGCCAGGCCCTTGGCGCCGTAGATGCCGACGAACTTGGTGTAATCGTCGATCTGCTTGCGCGGCATGCTCGCCCCACCCGGTACGCGCAGCGCGGTCACGCGACATTTCGGGTCGTTGGCCGGGCCGGCGAAAACCTTGAATTCGACGTCCTTGAGCTGATCCTCGACGTCCACCAGCTCCAGCGGGATACGCAGGTCCGGCTTGTCCGAGCCGAAGCGGCGCATGGCTTCGGCCAGGGTCATGTGCGGCAGCTCACCGAACTCGACGTCCAGCACCTCCTTGAACAGGTTGCGCACCATGGTCTCGGTGATGCCCATGATGTCTTTTTCATCGAGGAAGCTGGTCTCGATGTCGATCTGGGTAAATTCCGGCTGACGGTCGGCGCGCAGGTCTTCGTCGCGGAAGCACTTGGCGATCTGATAGTAGCGGTCGAAGCCGGCGACCATCAGCAGTTGCTTGAACAGCTGCGGCGACTGCGGCAGAGCGAAGAAGCTGCCGGCGTGGGTGCGGCTCGGCACCAGGTAGTCGCGCGCGCCTTCCGGCGTGGCGCGGGTCAGGATCGGCGTCTCGACATCGAGGAAACCGTTGTCGTCCAGGTAGCGACGGATGCTTGAGGTGATGCGCGAGCGCAGCTTGAGCTTCTCGGCCATCTCAGGGCGACGCAGGTCGATGAAGCGGTAGCGCAGGCGGGTTTCCTCGCCAACGTCACTGTATTCGTTGAGCGGGAACGGTGGGGTTTCCGCCTCGTTCAAAATTTCCAGCTCGTACCCCAGCACCTCGATGGCGCCGCTGGCCATGTTCGGGTTGATCGCACCGGCTGGACGCAGACGCACCTTGCCGGTGATCTTGACCACATACTCGCTGCGCACGCGGTCGGCCTTGGCGAAGCTCTCGGCACGATCAGGATCGAACACCACCTGAGCCAGGCCTTCACGATCACGGATATCGAGGAAGATCACCCCGCCATGGTCACGGCGACGGTGTACCCAGCCGCAAAGGGTGATTTCCTGGCCATCCAGGCTCTCGTTCAACTGGCCGCAATAGTGGCTGCGCATCATGATCGTGTTTCGCTTCTCTAAGGTCTTGGATAGGTCAGGCAGCCCCCAGCGCCCTGGGCAGGAGCCACACCGCAGCAAACGTCCAACTGTACGTCGCACGCCGATAAAGAGCGGGATTATATAGCGTAAATCGCCATGACGCAGCCGCCCGGCAGATGGCTTCTATAATCGATAAAGCCTCCCGCCAGGAGAACGACCATGCACTGCGACCTGCCCAGCGACCTGCCGGAAGACTTTCGCCTCGAAGCCGCCGAGCAGCTACCACGCTGCGAACTACTGCTGATCGAGCTTGAACGAGCGCCCAAAAGCGCGGAAAGACTGCGCGAGCTGTTTCGCCTGATCCATACGTTCAAGGGCAACCTGGGTTACGTCGAGCTCAACGCACTGATGCCGTTACCACAAGCCATCGAGGACGTACTCGACGCCCTGCGTTGCGGCGCCATGACCTTCGACAGCCTGCTGGGCGATATCCTGCTGCTTAGCCTCGACCGGTTACGCACCTTGCTGGATCAGGCCCCGGAGGGCAGCGATCATAAGCCTGACAGCGGACAGATCCGGCAACTGTGCAGCGCCCTGCACGCATTGGCCACAGCCCCAGCCGAGCAACAGGACGAGCGGATGCGACCCATTGAAAATGAACCGTTCGTTATCGACAACATCCAAACATCGTATTCATTGATATAAGCCAGGTTCATCCTGGCAGCCCGCGTGTTAGCCTTCACTCATCATGCGGGCCACGCCCGGACCAACTGAAAGGAGAAATCATGGAAATCAATATCGGAATCGCCGAACAGGATCGCGCCGCCATTGCCGAAGGCCTTTCGCGCCTGCTTGCCGACACCTACACGCTGTATCTGAAGACCCACAACTTCCACTGGAACGTCACCGGCCCGATGTTCAACACCCTGCACCTGATGTTCGAAGGGCAGTACACCGAACTGGCCCTGGCCGTCGACGCCATTGCCGAACGTATTCGCGCTCTGGGCTTCCCGGCACCGGGCACCTACGCCGCGTACGCTCGCCTGTCGTCGATCAAGGAAGAAGAAGGCGTGCCCACGGCAGAAGAGATGATCAAACAGCTGGTTCAGGGCCAGGAAGCCGTGGTGCGCACTGCTCGCGATATCTTCCCGCTGCTCGACAAGGTCAGTGACGAACCGACGGCTGATCTGCTGACCCAACGCATGCAGGTACACGAGAAAACCGCCTGGATGCTGCGCAGTCTGCTCGCAGCCTGACCCCCAAGGCCCGGTTATCCGGGAATGCTGTTCACTTAAGGTTGCACACGCTTGGCTCCCCTCTCCCATTTATTGGGGGCACGCCTAGTGGAGAGGGGCTGGGGGAGAGGGCTGAAAACACCGCAAACCTGCCAGTTTTCCCCTCTCCGAACGCGGCCCGCCCTAACAGGCCGTTGAAAAACGTAGGCGAGGCAGCCAATGCAAGGCAAAAATAGGCGAAAAAGCGGAGTTTACGAGCTGTAAATGAGCATTTTGATCGGACTCGCGCACGAGCCTGTTTTTAACGCAGCAGTGGCAACGCAGATAGTTTTTCAACAGCCTGCTAACCCTCTCCCCAAAGGGGCGAGGGGACTCATCGCGTCCGACCATTTCTTATGTGAACAGCATTACGGTCATCCGGGCCTTTTCATTAGGCACATAGTTATCCCCTGATCTATGCTCTGGCCTGTTAGCCAGCGAGTTCCTGCCGCAATGAGTCAAGCGAACAAACCGCCCAGCATCATCAACCTCTACCCGGAAGAAACCCGCGAGGCGGCGGAACTACTGAAACAAGCGGTGCCGCTGATGATGCGCCACGCCATACCGCCTAACCCGGTGCACTATGCACTGTGGTACACCTACAGCAGAGGCAGCGAACCCGAACTCAACCGACGCCTGGACAAGGTGGTCGAGGACTTCGACTTATTCCCCCCGGAAACCGCCAGCCGCCTGTTTCGCGACTACATCATCCGCGGCGAACTGGAAGAAGCACGCTCCGGCCAGCAACAAGTCATCGAGCCGGTCGACGATATCGAAGGCGACGTCTCCAGCAGCGTGATCGGTAGCCAGCACTACCAGCAGAGCCTGAGCCAGGGTCTCAGCGCCCTGCAGGAGCCGATCATCGACGATCTGCCGGGCGTGCTCAGCGAGCTGCAGGAAAGCACGCAACTGATGCACGACCAGCAGGAAAAATTCCTCTATCGCCTGCGCGCCGCACAGCAGGAAATAACCCATCTGCGTAGCCAACTGGAGCGCGCCCACCTGGCTGCAACGCTCGACAGCCTGACCCGCGTATTCAATCGCCACGCCTTTACCCGCCTGCTGGAACGCGCCCTGAGCGAGTCAACAGACGGGCTGGCGTTGCTGATGCTGGATATCGATCATTTCAAGCAGTTCAACGACCAGTACGGCCATCCACTGGGCGACCGCGTACTCCAGCATGTCGGCCAACTGCTGCGCGACCTGTTGCCACCCGAGGCTTTCGCAGCGCGCTATGGGGGCGAGGAGTTCTGCGTCGTGCTGCGCAATTGCGCCAGCCTGGACGAGGTACTGACCTTCGCCGAACAATTGCGCAACAAGATTCAGTCCCTGCGGGTCAAGG
Source organism: Ectopseudomonas mendocina (assembly GCF_008041835.1). Taxonomy (GTDB): domain Bacteria; phylum Pseudomonadota; class Gammaproteobacteria; order Pseudomonadales; family Pseudomonadaceae; genus Aquipseudomonas. The sequence goes on along the minus strand of NZ_VRYE01000001.1, from coordinate 31,102 downwards.
TCAGACGCACCGACCAGGTTCTCGACAGCATCACCGCGTCCTTCGGCTGCGCCATGGCCGAAAACAGTGACACGTACGAATCCCTCCTGACCCGTGCCGATGATGCGCTCTATCAAGCCAAGCGTGCAGGACGCAATCAGGTACACCCCGCGATCAGCGAAGCGATAGTAAGCGCTTGATTTGAGAAGCCATCTTCTTTGCTGTTAAATAGGCCGGCCTGCCATATCACCTTCCTGTGGCATGGCCAACCTTGTATACCGGCGCGCGCCATGGCCGTTCAGTTGGCCACTAGCGAAGCGCGCTCCCTCCGCAACACCTTGAGTCATCATCAATTAGTGAGTTCATCGAAGATGTTGAAGATTGCCCATCTCGTTACAGGGTTTGCTGCCCTGCTGCTTTGCGCCGTACCCGGTTTTTCCACTTCATTGCTGACCACCCCTGATGCCGTCTACCTGGCACTGACTGGCCTGCTCAACCTGCTGGCCGCCTCGCAACAACAGAGCGCTCCGGCTGCACGGCAGCAACTGCTCGGCCTGTCTTCTGCACTGCTGATACTGGCCACGGTGATACAAAGTCTGATCCTGCTTGCCCCACTGCCCAACATTGGCGGTCAACCAGCCATCTGGCTGCCACTGCTGACCCTGCTCGTCGCCGTGGCGCTGAACCTTGCCGCACACCTGAAGACCGCCCCTCGCAGCCCAGAACAACGCGCACCCTCGCAGCCTACCAGCGTCAGCAGCAGCTTCGGCGATGACGATCGCGAGACTGGCACGGTCAAGTGGTTCAATACATCCAAAGGCTTTGGCTTCATTTCCCGCGACTCGGGCGAGGATATCTTCGTGCACTTTCGCGCCATTCGCGGCGAAGGCCACCGCGTACTGGTCGAAGGCCAACGTGTGGAGTTCTCGGTCATGCAGCGTGACAAGGGCCTGCAGGCCGAAGACGTGATCGCAGCGCCCCCTGCGCGGCGCTGAGCGGCAGCCAAAGCAAAGCCCGGGAAACCGGGCTTTTTCACATCAATAGTGCGGAGGCGGCGCTTGGTCTTCGGCAATCCCCGCCTGCCCACTCAGATCTTCCTGGCGACGCGCCAGAACCTTTAGCTGCAACTGCATGCGCTCGATACGCTTGCCCTGCTCGACCAGCTCATCACTCAATGCCTGAATGGTGTCATCCTGAAAAGCCAGGCGGCTTTCCAGCTCCATGATCCGCGACTCAAGGCTCATGCAGGCTCTCCGGCAAACTGAAAATCCCTGGTCAGCACCAGCCGCAACCTGGCGATGATCTGCTCGACCTGACTCGCCTCGTAAGGCTGCGCCGGATGCCGCCCCCAGACCGGCGCGGGCCAGGCAATGTCATCGCGCCGACGCACGATCACATGCATATGCAGCTGACTCACCACATTGCCAAGCGTGGCGACATTCATCTTGTCGGCGGCAAAAGTATCCTTGAGGGTTTCGGCCAGCAGCGTGGTTTCCTGCCACAGCTGACGCTGATCGGCCGCATCGAGCTGGAACAGCTCGCTCACTTCCTCTCGACGCGGAACGAGGATAAACCAGGGGTAGTGGGCATCGTTCATCAACAGCAGACGACTCAATGCAAAGTCCCCGACCAGCAGGCAATCCTGCTGAAGACGTGAATCCAGAGCGAACATGGCGATTCTTCTCCTTTGAACAGATCACTCAAGCGTAGCGCCTGAGCCACGCGATGGCGCGCAGCATACGCGGGCCCATCGGACAATTCATCCGCAGCCCCTGCACCAGCGCAAGGCACTCGATACTGAGACGCACCGCAGCCGTGCAACATGATGCTTCTTCTCGTAATGCATGCCCCCAGGCGTTACCCCATGCAAGCCCTGGCCAGGCCCAAACAGGCCCCTGACTGCGAACTGCCGACAGCACACCCAGTCGCGACAAACCCGCGCCACCCTTGAGTCCGCTGACCTGACATAAGGCCCCACACAGCGTAAAAACAAGGTTTTACAGAGCACATCCGGTTTTGAGCACGACTCTTGCTAATGTCCAGCACAATGCCCGGCAAGCCGTGCAGTCGATCAATAACAGCGATACCCGGCACAGCAGAAACGCGAAAACGTCGGCCAGCCGTAGCACGCGCTGCAGAGCTACACATTTGCGACATTCCCTCAACTCCATGCGACACGGAGCCGCAGAAGTCGCAACGAATAGACTGTAACTATCGCCAACCTTGGCTGCGTGCTATAAGTTACCGCCGACACAAAAAGAAAGAGCCGCCCATATAAAAAAACAGTGGGCAGCGCAACTCTTCCAAACCAAAGGAGCAATCACGATGCAAGTGATGAAGTGGAGCGTAATCGCCCTGGCAGTCGCCGCGGGCACCAGCCAAATGGCCGTGGCTGCTAGCCAGTCCGAGTCGAACGGCTTTATCGAAGACAGCAGCTTCAACATCTTTAACCGTGCCCTGTATCACAATCGTGACTACAAAAACGGCGCAGACACCACTACCGATGGGGCTTCCGCTAAGCGCAACGGCTACAGCGAAGAATTCGGCCTGGGCATTCGCCTGATGTACGAGTCCGGCTTCACCCAAGGCACCGTTGGTGTAGGCGTCGACGCTCACTCCCTGAGCAGCATCAAGCTGGATACTGGTAAAGGTCGTGCTGGCATTGGCCAGTTCTCCAAAAACGGTGAAGGTGAAGCTGAAGATACCCAGAGTGAAGTTGGCGGTGCTGTGAAATTCCGCATCTCCGACACCGTATTGAAGTACGGCAACCAGATCGTCGCTAGCCCGGTCTTCTCTACCGATGACGCACGTATCCTGCCTGAAGTCGCAACCGGCACCCTTCTGACCAGTAATGAGATCGAAGGCCTTGAGCTGACCGCAGGCCGCTTCACTGCCATCAGCCGTCAAACGGGCACTGGCCGTGACGGTCGCGCGCTGACCGAAGCCAACATTGTTGGCGCCAGCTACAGCTTTACTGACAACTTCAGCGGTGCAATTCACGCATCCGACGTCGAAGACCACTTCAAGAAGAAGTACATCAACCTGAACTACAACCTGCCGCTGGCGGAAAATCAGGCTCTGAACTTCGATTTGAATGCCTACAAAACCGACGACGATGGTCGCAAGCTGTCTGGCGATGTGGACAATAAGATCTGGAGCCTGGCAGCAGCCTATTCTCTGGGTGCCCACACCTTCACAATCGCCCACCAGCGCTCCTCCGGCGACACTGCCTACAACTACGGCATTGACGGCGGCGGTACCATTTGGCTGGCTAACTCGGTCCAGTACTCTGACTTTGACCGCAAAGACGAGCGCTCCTGGCAGGTTCGTTACGACGTGAACATGGCTGAGTATGGTATTCCTGGCCTCAGCTTCATGGCTCGCTACATCACCGGCGATAACATCGACTACGGTCCAGGCACCGAAGAAGGTGAAGAAAACGAGTTCAACTTCGAAACCAAGTACGTCATTCAGGAAGGCGCCGCTAAAGACCTTTCCTTCCGTCTTCGTAGCGCCATCTATCGCGCTAACAGCGTACAAAATGCCAACTACGGCTCCGACAACAATGACTTCCGCGTGATCATCGAATACCCGCTGAGCGTTCTGTAACTTCAGCGCTACTCGATAGCGGAATAAACGAAACCCGGCCTTAGCCGGGTTTCTCTATTTCTGGCTCAGTGCTCTAAAGGGGCAAAGCATAAGTCCCCGTTACATGCGCCACCAATTCATTCTCATTACCAAGCGAATATAACGACACTTCACAAACTGCCTGACGCCAACTCAAACGCAATATGCGCGCCTCGGCCAACAAGTCCACCGGTTTGGGTTTGACCAGAAAGTTGATATTCAGGTTGGACGTCACCGCCATTTCCACTCGACCGAGACGCCCCAGCACCACGGCATACATCGCCGCATCCGCCAGCGCCATGATGGTTGGGCCGGAGAGAGTGCCACCCGGACGCACCAATTTGGCGTGAAAAGGCACACGAGCCAGCACCCCATCCTCGTCCAGGCGATCAATCCGCAGATCGAGATCCTCGGCCATCGGCAGCCCTGCGCGAATCAGGTTCTGAACCTCAAGGGCAGTCAATCCCACTTTTTAATCCTCCCGGCATGCGCAGTCGCTCTTTCGCGCCTGCACCCGTCCTGTACGCCACTGTATAGGCACCGTACAATGCCGGCCTATTCCAAGCCCTCGCAACCGACAGAACGGCCAAACATGCGTACCAGTCAGTTCCTGCTCTCGACCCTGAAAGAAACCCCCTCCGATGCCGTGGTGATCAGCCACCAGCTGATGCTGCGTGCCGGCATGATCCGCAAGCTGGCCTCCGGCCTGTACACCTGGCTGCCGATGGGCCTGCGCGTGCTGCGCAAGGTCGAGACCGTGGTGCGCGAAGAAATGAACGCAGCCGGCGCACTGGAAGTGCTGATGCCAGCCATTCAGCCGGCCGAACTGTGGCAGGAGTCCGGTCGCTGGGTGCAATACGGCCCCGAGCTGCTGCGCGTCAAGGACCGTCATGATCGCGAATTCTGCGTCGGCCCGACTCATGAAGAAGTGATCACCGATCTGGCCCGCAACGAGCTGAACAGCTACAAGCAGTTGCCGATCAACATGTACCAGATCCAGACCAAGTTCCGTGACGAGATCCGTCCGCGCTTCGGTCTGATGCGCGGCCGTGAGTTCATCATGAAGGACGCCTACTCCTTCCATGCCGACCAGGCTTCCCTGCAGGAAACCTACGACCGCATGCACCAGGCCTACTGCAATGTATTCAGCCGCCTGGGCCTGAACTTCCGCCCGGTACAGGCCGATACCGGCTCCATCGGCGGCACCGGCTCGCACGAATTCCATGTGCTGGCCGACTCGGGTGAAGACGATATCGCTTTCAGCAATGTCTCCGACTACGCCGCCAACATCGAGAAAGCCGAAGCCATCCCGCGCGAGAAAACGCGCGGTGCTGCGACCGAAGCGATGCGCCTGGTCGATACCCCCGATACCAAGACCATCGATGCACTGGTTCAAGGTTTTGGCCTGGCCATCGAGAAGACCATCAAGACCCTAGTGGTGCACGCCGCCGAGGAAGGCAAGCTGATCGCCCTGATCGTGCGTGGCGACCACGAACTCAACGAGATCAAGGCCGCCAACCTGGAGCAGGTGGCCAGCCCGCTACAGATGGCCAGCGAAGCCGAGATTCGCGCAGCCATCGGCGCCGGCCCCGGCTCGCTGGGCCCGGTCAACCTGCCGATCCCCTGCATCATCGACCGCAGCGTAGCGCTGATGAGCGATTTCGCCGCCGGTGCCAACATCGAAGACAAGCACTACTTTGGCGTCAACTGGGAACGCGACCTGCCGCTGCCGGAGGTTGCCGACCTGCGCAACGTCGTTGCCGGCGACCCCAGCCCGGACGGCCAGGGCACTCTGGAAATCAAGCGCGGCATCGAAGTCGGCCACATCTTCCAGCTCGGCACCAAGTACAGCGAGGCCATGAACTGCCAGGTGCTCGGCGAGAACGGCAAGCCGGTGACCCTGACCATGGGCTGCTACGGCATCGGTGTATCGCGCGTGGTGGCTGCTGCCATCGAGCAGAACTTCGACGAGCGCGGCATTCGCTGGAACGACGCACTGGCGCCCTTCCAGATCGCCCTGGTGCCGCTGCGCTACGAAACCGAGCAGGTGCGCGAAGCCACCGACAAACTGTATGCCGAGCTGACTGCCGCCGGCTATGAAGTGCTGCTGGATGACCGCGACAAGAAAACCAGCCCCGGCATCAAGTTCGCCGATATGGAGCTAATCGGCATTCCGCACCGCGTCGTGGTCAGCGACCGTGGCCTGGCCGAGGGCAACCTCGAGTACAAGAGCCGCGCCGAAACCGACCCGCAAGCCGTGCCGCTGGCCGAGATCCTGCCTTTCCTGCAAGCCCGTATCCGCCGCTGATCACGCCCTACCGAGACATCATGCACACGAGCAACAACCTTCGCCTCATCGGTGCCGCCCTGTGCGGCGCCCTCTTCCTCAGCGGCTGCGCCAATCAGTTGCCGCAACGCAGCGAACACGAGGAGCGCGTCGAACGCAAACTGCTGGATCACCAGTTGCAGATTGATGCCGGCGAACCCAAGGTGCTGGAGCTGCCGCAGCGCCGGGTGCGTGTGCATGACCAGAAGAGCTACGAGGTCACGACCTTCGAGGTGACCCGTCGCTACGACCGTTACACCCCCTACCAACCCTGGCGCGAACTCTACGAAGTGCCAATGGGCGCAGTAGCCGTGGTAGCCGGTGTGGGCGCCAACATCCTCAATGTCGTATTGCTCGGCAGCCTGCCGGAAACCGCGACCCGCGACTGGATCAGTTACGGCATGGCCGGGCTCAACCCGTTCATGAACGTCGAGTCCAATGGGCGCGCTGAGCAGAACCTGGCGAGCATCAACGAGGTGCAGCGCGACAGGCGCATGGAATACACCAACCTGCCCTGGAGCGAGCGCCCGGTGCAGGTCAAGGCGGGTGACCAGCAGTTCGAGCTACTCACCGACAACAGCGGCGTGCTGCGCCTCAACCTGCTGGACAGCCCCTTCACCGAACAGGACATCGGCCGTCTGAACATGCTGCAACTGAGCGTTGAAGACCAGCTTGGCGATGACATCGCACGCGCAGAAGCAACGCTCATGGTCAGTCATACCCTGCGCGGCAAGCTACGCGAGGCACATGATCTGATCTTCGATGACCTTGAGGGCGATGATGTCGACCAATGGGTTCATCGAGTCAAACGCCTGTCCGACCTGGGCCTTGAAGAAGAGGCCAGTGAACTGGAGCAGAGTCTGATCGAGCTGACGCGCAGTGACCCCGAACTGCAGGAAGCGTTCCTCAAGGCCTTGCTTCAGGACGCCGGGCGCCTGGCGGCGGATCCGGCAGCCAACTGATGATCAACAGGTCGCCTGCCGGCCTTCAGCTCACAGTGGCTTGAGCAATAACAGCAGGGAGACTGGCTGAACACTTTCAGGGTGAAGCGGCTCCTGCAGCCACTCCAGGCGCCAGCCGGTTTCGCCCATCAGCGCCAGCCAGGATTGCAGCGTCCGAAAGAACCAAGGCATGGGCGCCTGGAAACCTTCGCCGAAACCGGCAAAATCCTCGACCCTCCAGCCATCCTGATAAGGCTCACCATGGCTGGCACGCCACGGATGCAGGGTCTGGATCAGCAGGCTGCCACCTGGGGCAAGGAGGCCGTGCAGGCTGCGCAGAACAGGCTGCAGTGGTTCTTCGAGCAGGGCGAAATTGCACACCAGTACCTCGAAACGCCCGAGCTGATCGGCATGCGCGTCCAGCTCGGCATAGCCACAGACGCGATACTGACTGCGCCCATCGCACGCCGCGCGCGCCGCGTCGATCAGCGGTGCAGAGGCATCGACCCCGACCGCTTCGATGCCATGCTCAGCCAGACCACGGCACAACCAGCCCTCACCACAGCCGATATCCAGCACACGCCTGGGTTGTAATGCCAGCACGGCCTGAATGATGGCGGCATCGGTAACCAGCCGCCGGCTCTCGATGCGTTGCTCACGCACCGCAGCCGCCCAGGCATCGGCATTGGCCTGCCAGCTTTGCTGAAGTTGTTCCCGGTGATCGCGTTGCATGGTGCAGCCCTGCATCGATGCGCTCTGGCGAGTCTAGCAGGCCTGCCCGCTGCGGCGTACCACTCAGGCAATCGATAAAACCGCCGGCCAGGCAGCCCGCCAGCGTCTAAGCTGTCATCAGGACAGAAGAAAGGACGCAGCCCTGGCGAGCTGAGGTCAGCAGCCGGCCAGGCGCCTCGCAACAATGCTGACAGGCCACGCCGGTGATCTATGGGTGCAGCATGGCAAGGCAAACCACGGCAGCATGACCTGGTTGCGAAAACAGGGCGTTACTGGCGCCTGACGTTCTACCTTGTGCTGGCGATTCTGGTACTGGCCACTACTGCCCTGCTGGTATTCGAATCACGCAGCGCCCATCTGCAGTCACGCGAGCTGAGCCGTTATGCCGCAAGCCTTACCTACCAGGTCGAGCCTGGCCCCAGCGAACGGATTCTGTACCCAAGCGACGGCCCCTTCGACAAACGCCAGGGTTATGCCCATCTGCCGCTGATGCTGGAACGCCTGCACCAACGCGATTATGACATCACCGAGCAGTCGCGCTTCTCCGACGCACTGATGGCCTATACACGCAGGGGGTTATTCACCCCTTTTATCGAGAAAAACCAGAGCGGTCTGAGCATCAGCGACTGCCGGGGTACGCCCTTCTACGAGTTTCGTTACCCGCAGCAGGGCTACGCCGACTTCGCCAGTATCGCGCCGCTGGTGGTCGATAGCCTGCTGTTCATCGAGAACCGACACCTGCTCGACGCGTCGCAACCGCTGGCCAACCCGGCGGTAGACTGGCCACGCTTCGCCATGGCCGCACTGTCGCAGCTTGGCAAGATGCTCGACGTGCAGGACCAGTCCGCTGGTGGCAGTACCCTGGCCACGCAGTTGGAGAAGTACCGTCACTCTCCCGATGGCTTGACGCTGTCTGCCGGCGAGAAGCTGCGGCAGATGTTTTCCGCCAGCGTGCGCGCCTATCAGCACGGACCACAGACGCTCGAGGCACGTCAGCGCATCGTCCGCGATTACCTCAACAGCGTACCGCTGTCGGCAGCACCCGGCCATGGTGAAGTACACGGCCTGGCTGATGGACTGCGCATCTGGTACGGCGCCGACTTCGAGCGCACCAATGCCCTGCTCGACCCACGCCACTCGCCCGACGCCAGCCTGGCCGAGCGCGGCCTGGCGCTGCGCCAGGTGCTGTCATTGATGATCGCCCAACGCCGGCCCTCCTACTACCTCGCACAAGGGCGCCGCGACATGGAGGCACTGACCGAAAGCCATATCCGCCTGCTCGCCAACGCCGGGCTGATCGCCGCCGACCTGCGCGATGCTGCACTCGCGCAGAAACTGCAGTATCGCGACTGGCAGCAGGAGCCCAATCTGCGCGCCGTGGAAAGCGACAAGGGCATCAGCGTGGCGCGCTCACGCCTGTCCAATCTGCTGGGGATGCCACTGTACGACCTCGATCGTCTCGATCTGGCTGCACGCAGCACACTGCAGCGCGATCTGCAGCAACAGGCCAGCGCCTACCTGCAGAACCTGGCTGACCCGGCATTCGCCGGACAGATCGGCCTGTTCGGTGAGCGCCTGCTGTCAGCGGAGAAAACCGCCGAGGTGCGCTACAGCTTCACCCTGTTCGAACGCACGCCGGACGGCAGCCGGGTTCGGGTACAGACCGACAGCACCGACCAGCCCTTCGATATCAACGAAGGCAGCAAGCTGGAGCTGGGCTCGACGGCCAAACTGCGGGTGCTGGCCACCTACCTGGAAATCATCGCCGAGCTGCATCAGCGCTACGCTGGCAAGCATGCAGCCGAGCTGCGCCAGGTGGACATTGCCGAACAGGACGCGCTGAGCCGCTGGGCCGTCAGCTACCTGCAAGCCAACCCGGGTGCAGAGCTGGCCAGCATGCTCGGCGCGGCGCTGGAACGGCGCTATTCCGCCAGCCCGAATGAACGCTTCTTCACCGGCGGCGGGCTACACACCTTTGGTAACTTCCGCCGCGAGGACAACGACCGCAACCCGACCCTGCGCGAGTCGCTGCGCGAATCGATCAACCTGCCGTTCGTGCGTCTGATGCGCGACCTTGTGCGCTACAGCACCTACCAGAACAGCGCCGAATTGCTCAAGGACGACAAGGACCCGCGCCGCCAGCAATACCTGCAACGCTTCGCCGACCAGGAAGGGCGCACCTTCCTGCTGCGCTTCTGGCGCAAGTACCAGGGCCAGCCGCCGCAGCAGCGCCTGGAAACCTTCATCAGCGGCCTGCAGCAGAACTCGGTACGCCTGAGCGCGGTACATCGTTACCTGCTGCCGCAGGCCGATGAAGCCACCTTCGCCGCCTTTCTGCGGACGCAACTGCCGCAGGAAAAGCTCACCGACCAACGCATCGCACGCCTGTACAAGGAGTACGGCCCCGGCGCCTACAGCCTGCCGGATCAGGGCTATATCGCCCGTGTGCATCCGCTGGAGCTATGGCTACTGGGTTACCTGATCGACAACCCGCAGGCGAGTTTCAGCGACGCCGTGGCAGCCAGCATCGACGAGCGCCAGGAGGTCTACGGCTGGCTGCAGCGCACCCGGCACAAGAGTGCCCGTGACAGTCGCATTCGCATCATGCTGGAAGTCGAAGCCTTCTCCGACATTCACCGGCGCTGGCAGAACCTCGGCTACCCCTTCCAGCATCTGGTGCCATCACTGGCTACCGCCCTGGGCAGCTCCGGTGACCGGCCGGCAGCACTGGCCGAACTGATGGGCATCATCCAAAACGACGGGATTCGCCAGCCGGTGCTGCGCATCGACGAACTGCATTTCGCCGCTGGCACGCCTTACGAAACACGGGTCGAGCGCGATATTCATGGCGGCAAGCGGGTGATGCAGTCCGAGGTCGCGGCGGCGCTGCGCAATGCCCTTTCTCAGGTCGTCGAGGGTGGCACCGCCCGGCGGCTGCAAGGCACCTTTCAACTGCAGGACGGCCAAAGCCTGACGCTTGGCGGCAAAACCGGAACCGGTGACAACCGCATCGAAAGCGTAAGCCCGGGCGGACGGGTGATCAGCTCGCGAGCCATGAACCGCACAGCCACCTTCGTGTTCTTTCTCGGCCCGCGCCACTACGGCACCCTCACCGCATTCGTACCGGGCCGTGATGCCGAGCGATTCACCTTCACCTCGGCGCTGCCGGTACAGGTGCTCAAGGGCATGGCGCCGATCCTCGCGCCCTACCTCGAACCCGGCAGTTCCACCCTGTGTGATACGCCGATGAGCGCAGCGCAGATCAGCCGGCGGTAATACCTGGTAACCACAGCGCTCAGTCCCTGGCGAAACCCGGCATCGGATGTGCAGTCCATGGCTGCATTATCCATTGCCGTTCATGAGTATGCCGATGCCCTCACCTTGGTTAGCTCTGCTGCGCCGCCGTCGCCTGAGCCTGATGTTTCTGGGCTGCCTACTGGTATTGCTACCGATCGGCTGCGCCAAGCTGGAGCAGACCGAGCGCGAACTGGTGTTTCGTATCGAGCCAGGCACCGCGCGCTGGTTCAGCGGCCTGCCCGCTGGCGTCGAGGACGTGCAGCTGCAATCGCCAGCGCTCGCAGCCGATGAAAGCCTGCACGCCTGGTGGTGGCCCGCGCCGCGCAAGGATGCCCCGGCGCTGCTCTACCTGCATGGTTCGCGCTGGAACCTGACCGGCCAGTTGTTTCGCATCGAGCAGTTGCACGCCATGGGCTTCTCAGTGCTGGCGGTGGACTACCGGGGCTTCGGCCAGAGCCGTGGCCCGCTACCCTCCGAGCGCAGCGTCTATCAGGATGCACTGATCGCCTGGGAGCACCTGGCGCGCCTGCAGCCAGATGCGAGCAAGCGGTTCATCTACGGCCACTCCCTCGGCGGCGCAGTGGCCGTCAACCTGGCCCATGAACTGGCCGACGACAAGCAGTCGCCGCAAGCGGCGGGCCTGATCGTCGAGTCCAGCTTCACCAACCTGGGCGATGTGGCCACCGCAGTGAGCAATACCTCGCTACCGGTGCGCTGGCTGCTGTCGCAGGAGTTCGACTCACTGAGCAAGATCGGCGCGGTCGGCGTCCCCGTGCTGATCGCCCACGGGCGTAATGACCGCTACGTGCCCGCCCGTTTCAGCGAAGCCCTGTTCGATGCGGCACGTGAGCCCAAGCAATTGCTGCTGATCGACGGCGCCAACCACAACAACAGCCTGCGCATGGCCGCTAACAGCTACCGGCAGGCCTTGCAGACGCTGGGGCTCGAACTCAACTGATGAAGCTGAACGCCATCAGGGCCTGAACTGCTGCAGGTAAAGTTGCTCGACCTTGGCCCGCGCCCAGGGTGTCTTGCGCAGAAAGGTCAGGCTCGACTTGATGCTCGGCTCATGCTTGAAACAGCGCACATCGACCTCACGTGCCAGCCCTTCCCAACCGATGCGCTCCACCAGAGCGGTGAGTATCGCTTGTAAGGTCAGGCCGTGGAGCGGGTCATTGCTGGTCATGAGAGCGTCCGTCAAAAAAGGTGCGCCTATCTTAGTGCCATAAACGACAAAGGCGATGACTGCCGGGCAGTCATCGCCTTGTGTTCAAGCCAGCTGGATCAGACCGACTTGTACTCGCTCTCGGCCTGGTCGAAGCGGTTCAGCATCGACTGGCTCGGCGCCTTACCGATGCGGCTGAAGATGACGATGGCCAGGGTGGCGAGGATGAAGCCCGGGATGATTTCGTACAGCCCCAGACCGATCCAGTTCTTCCACACGATCACGGTGGCCGCGCCGACCAGCATGCCAGCCAGGGCGCCGTTACGGGTCATGCCCTTCCACACCAGCGACAGGATAACCACCGGACCGAACGCAGCGCCGAAGCCGGCCCAGGCGTAGGACACCAGGCCCAGTACACGGTTTTCCGGGTTGGCAGCCAGGGCGATGGCAATCAGCGCCACCAGCAGCACCATGGCACGGCCGACCCAGACCAGTTCGGTTTGCGAGGCGCCCTTGCGCAGGAAGGCCTTGTAGAAGTCCTCGGTCAGGGCACTGGAGCACACCAGCAACTGGCAGCTCAGGGTGCTCATCACCGCGGCCAGGATGGCGGACAGCAGGATGCCGGCGATCCACGGGTTGAACAGCAGCTTGGCCAACTCGATGAACACGCGCTCCGGGTTCTCGGCGACCGGGCCGGCAACTTCAGGATGCGCCGCGAAGTAGGCGATACCGAAGAAACCGACAGCAACGGCGCCAGCCAGGGTCAGGAGCATCCAGGTCATGGAAATGCGGCGGGCAGCCGGGATCGATTTGACCGAGTCGGCCGCCATGAAGCGCGCCAGGATGTGCGGCTGGCCAAAGTAGCCCAGGCCCCATGCCAGCAGGGAAATCACGCCAACGAAGGTCGCACCCTTGAGCATGTCGAAGTTGGTTGCATCCTGCATTTCGATGGCGATGAAGGTCGGCTCTACACCACCGGTGGCAATCATCACCACGATCGGGGTGAGGATCAGTGCGAAGATCATCAGCGTGGCCTGCACGGTATCGGTCCAGCTAACCGCCAGGAAACCACCGATGAAGGTGTAGGCGATGGTCGCTGCAGCGCCGGCCCACAGGGCGGTGCCGTAAGACATGCCGAAGGTGCTCTCGAACAGGCGGGCACCGGCCACCACACCCGAGGCGCAGTAGATGGTGAAGAACACCAGAATCACCAGCGCCGAGAAGATTCGCAGCAGGCGGCTGTTGTCCTCGAAACGGTTGGTGAAGTAATCCGGCAGGGTCAGGGCATTGCCGTTGTGCTCGGTCTGCACGCGCAAACGGCCGGCGACGAACAACCAGTTGAGATAGGCGCCGGCAATCAAGCCGATGGCGATCCAGCTTTCCGACAGACCGGCAACGAAGATCGCACCCGGCAAGCCCATCAGCAGCCAGCCACTCATATCGGAGGCACCAGCGGACAGCGCGGTCACGAAGCTACCGAGGCTGCGGCCACCGAGGATATAGTCGGAAAGGTTCTTGGTACGCAGATAGGCGATCAGGCCGATCAGTACCATGGCTGCGATGTACACCACGAAGGTGACGAGCATTGGAGTACTAGCTGTCATTGGGGAGCTCCCCTCTCGTTTGTTGTTCTTGGGCACCGTGCCCGGTTTGGCAAAGCGCATCCGCCTGAGCGGATACGGGGCTCCGGTCTCTGTTCCTCGTCACGACGAGGGCCGCAGGGCATGATCAGGGTAGATTCCGGCGCAATACAATCACCACGCACTGCATCGGCAAGTGCTTGCGCACTGTCTCTGGCCTCATTGGCTTGCGCCTGCGGCCAGCAAATCGCGTTACCACCCTTTCGACTGCGCAACCGTTGTCATCGCTACAGCTCAACCAGACCAAGCAGACCAAGCAGACAAAACGCTTGTCGCGAAAGTAAGGGCGGAATTTAGTGGCAGAGGTGAGCGGGCTTCTTGCTGAAATCTATGGAATTTTTGCAAAAATCTCCGACGCGGGGAACTTATGACAAACAGCCGTTGCGCGTCTTGGGCGATAACCTGATCGCTCGATCAGACCTCGCCAGACTGACGAAAAGGCAGATAACTGCGCGCCTGTTCAGCGTAAACCCGCACACCATAGCGCTCCTGTTCGAGAAACTCGGCAACCGCAGCTTGCAGCCCAGGATGGCAGAGATAATGCCAGGAGCGAGTGATAACCGGCTCGAAACCACGAATCAGCTTGTGTTCGCCCTGCGCCCCGGCATCGAAGCGTTCGAGCCCTTCGGCGATGGCCCACTCCATGCCCTGATAGAAGCAGGTTTCGAAATGCAGGCGGTCAAACTCGGCCAGGCAGCCCCAGTAGCGACCGTAAAAGGTATCGCCATCGACCAGGCTGAAGGCCATGGCCAGCGGCCGTCCATGCTGCCGAGCGAATACCACACGAATCATCTCCGCCATGCGCTCGGCCAGCAGACTGAAGAAGTCCCGCGTCAGATAGGGCGCCTGGCCGCGCACATGATAGGTGTTGGCGTAGCACTGGTAGACGAAATCCCAGTCGGCCTCAGTCAACTCATGGCCAGCGCGCCGCTCGAAATCGATGCCCTGCCCCACGACCTGTTCACGCTCCTTGCGCATCTGCTTGCGTTTGCGCGAAGCGAGCGTATCGAGAAAATCCTGAAAATCGCGATAGCCCCGGTTGTGCCAGTGGAACTGACAACCCAGTCGCTCAAGCCACCCCTCGCACGCCCCGATCACTGCATCGCAGGCCGGGCTGGTGAAGTTCACATGCAGGCCCGACAACCCCTCGGTGCTCAAACCGGCCGTCAGTGCCGCCAGCAACTGCCCGGCTGCCTGGGCATCGCCGAGCAGGCGCGCGCCTGTTACCGGCGAGAACGGCACGGCGCCCAGTAGCTTGGGGTAATAGGCGATACCCGCACGCCTGCAGGCATCGGCCCAGGCGTGATCGAACACGTATTCGCCGTAGGAGTGCAGCTTCAGGTAAGCCGGCATGGCCGCCTGCAGCGCGCCTTGCTCATCACACCAGAGTCGGTGCGATGGCTGCCAGCCGCTGCGACCGCCAACGCTGCCGCTGTCCTCCAGTGCACTGAGGAAGGCGTGACGCAGAAAGGGTTGTGGATTCGGCAGCAGAGAATCCCAGACGTCTGCCGGCAATGCATGAAGCGAGTCGATGATGGTGACGGCCATTAACTGAATCCCAGAAACCAGACTGCAATATATCTCTAACAAGACCCCAGCAAGATGACTGCCGGTTTATCCACCCACAACCCTAACGGGAGTCATCATGCGTAAATCCCTGCTCGCCCTGGGCATCGCCATCGGCCTCGCGGCCCCCTGCTCGTTCGCTGCACCCAGCATCGTCCATCCCTTTCATGCGGCACAGGCCGAGAACGCGCCGAATGACGTGCACATGGCGGTGGAAATTCCCGCCGGCAGCATCACCAAATACGAGATCAACGAAGAGGGCCTGGTTTTCGTCGACCGTTTCCAGTCGATGCCGGTTGCCTATCCAGCCAACTATGGCTCGCTGCCACGCACCCTGGGTGGCGACAATGATCCACTCGATGCGCTGGTGCTCACTCGCGAAGCGCTGCACCCGGGTGTGCTGATCAAGTTCCGCCCGGTCGCGGTGCTGCGCATGATCGATGGTGGTGAGGCGGACGAAAAGATCATCGGTGTCCCTAGCAGCGATGTCGATCCGACTTACGACAAGATCCTCGATGTCGATGACCTGCCGCTGATCGAACGCCAGCGCATCGAAGCGTTCTTTCGCGTCTACAAGCAATTGCCGGAAGGTCGCAAGAAAGTCGAACTCAATGGCTACGGCAATGCAGCCGAGGCGCGACAGCTTGTCGAAGAAGCACTGGAGCGTTTCCAGACGCAAAACTGATCGCAGCGCTCAGAGAGCCCCAGCAGGTCTGGGGCTTTTTTTTGTTCAGGTGAAATGCATGGCGAATGAAATGGCGATGTCTTGCGTCCTGGCGCGCCAGGCTGGAAGCAATAAAAAACCCCGCACAAGGCGGGGTTCAAAGGAGCAGTGGAGATTGATCAGAAAACGTACTGTGCGCGCAGACTGATGGCATCGCCATCGTCGTCGCCATTTGCGTTTACCACGTCATCTACACTTGTCTTGAGATAGTTAGCAGAAATCTTTACTGCTTCGTTGGCGTACCAGTTCACACCAACAGTGTGGGTCTTGGCGCCGGCTTTAGCGCTATCGAGCGCACCAACATAACCACTCGGAGCTACGCCAGTTTCATCGACAGTGATGTCCTCAAAGCGATAGAAGACTTCCCAAGCGCCGACCTGCTTGTTGTTCGGCGTGATCTTGTCGAACTTGCCGCCATCGAGCTTGTAGGAGCGCGACTCACCGGTGAGGGTGTACGCCAGCTGGACGTTGTAGCCGGTGGCTTCGAGGTCTTCGAAACCTTCCATGGCGTCGACGGTACGGGTCAGGTATTCGCCCTGCACCGAGAACGGGCCGATCATGTAGGCCGCCTCCAGGCCCCAGGCCTGATCGGTGCCGTCGGTGCGAGTGCCGCCGAAGGTGGCGCGGTTGCCGTTGGCACTGTCTTCGGTGGTGCCACGCACGGACAGGCGCGGACGAATGCGTTCCAGGTAACCTTCTTCCAGGTCACGCTGACCGAAGCTCGCGCCCAAGTGCAGCACCTGGTCCTTCTCGACGATCGGAGCTACCACGCCACGCAGCACGAAGCTGGTGTTGTTGGCGCCATCTTCGTCCTCGAGCATGTCGACGCCGTCGCCACCATCCTGACGGTAAGCACCGGCTTCACCGTGGAACATGCCGACGGTGGTACGCACGCGGATGCCTTCGCCGTCTTCGTGGCTGTTCAACCAGGGCGCCAGGTCATAGATCGCAGAGCGCTCGATGGCGGTGATCCACTTCGAGCTGACCGCCTCCTCCAGGCCGAATGTCGGAATGATACGGCCAATCGAAACCTGGACCGGCTCCCAGCCGTTGTAGTGGATGGCCAGCTCTTGCCAATCGCTGGAATCGTTGCCAAAGTTGCGGTGGAAGGTGTAGCCCCAATCGGTGAAGGCAACACCGGAAATCTCCAGACGCGCACGACGGAAATAGGTCTCGTCTGCGCGCTCGCCGTTCTTGGTGTAGAAACCATCGAAGCTGTCGGCATCAGCCTGCAGACGGCCATTGATCTTGAACGAGAACTCCTTGTCGGTGGTTCCGACCTCCAGGCCGCCCTTGGTCTTGATAACGAGATCAGCGCCGTCGGTGGTGACGGTACCGGCGAAAGCCTGGGCGGAAACGGCCAGAGCGAGGGCGCTGGCTGCGAAACCGGCGAAGTGCTTACGGATCATCGAGAAATTCCCCTGTTGGACTTTTAGTGTTGAAAACACCCGAGCTATTGGCTCGTTCGTGCTGGGGGAATCTTGGCGAGGGGTTATTTCAGCTCAGTTACCGATATATAAAGATTTGATGACAGCGGAACTTTTTACATCCGCTACTTATAAGCAGCTCAGGAAGACTGCAGCCGCGGGCCCAGCAGAATGAGGGTGGCGCCCGCCAGGCACAGCGCTGCGCCCAGCCAGTCGCTGAGCATGGGCCGGGTCTTTTCGATCAGCGCCAGCCAGGCCAGCGAAGCGACGATATACACACCGCCATAGGCGGCATAGGCGCGACCGGCGAACGAGGCTTCGACGCGGGTCAGAATCAGGCTGAACAGCGCCAGGCTGAGCAACCCAGGCAGCACCCACCAGGCACTGCGATCGAGCCGCAGCCACATCCAGAAGGCGTAGCAACCGGCAATCTCGAACAGCGCGGCCAGCAGGAACCAGAGATAGTTGATCATGCACCTAACCTAACCACGTAAGCTGCCTTCACGCTCCCAGGCACAGCGCACGCGTAACGCACCTTCCTGCGGGCTGTGAAAGCCGTTGTCGGATTCCCAGCGGAAGGTGTGCAGACCACCCAATTCGGTATCCAGGTGCACCACTGCGCTGGCCCAATACAGCCGCTTGAGCAACGCCTCGAAAGCCTCGATCCACAGGTTCCACTCGTACTCGATCGCGCCATAACTGGCACCGAAGTGGATCACCTGGGTCTGGTAGAGCCCGGCACCGGGCAGGTCGCAGAAGGAGAACATTTCGCGGCCGAGAAACGGCCAGAGCTCGCCGGCCGGCAACTCGGCCAGCACGCCATGGTTGGTTTCACGGCGCAGGCGACGCAGCTCGGGGTCATCCGAGGGCCAGTCACGGATGCAGCCATAGACGATGGATTCGGACTCCACACCGGCACTCCTGAAAAAGCAGAACGCCTTCTAACACAGCCCGCCTGGGCAGGAAAGGAACTGCGGCCAATTGCTCAATGCCGCTGCCGGCGATTACGCCCCAGCAACCACGCCACCAGCGTCATCACCAGGGCCAGCACGGTGAGCACGGCGAACGGCAGGTGGTAACTGCCGGACAAGTCGCGGGCCAGCCCGGTAAGGATGGGCGTCAGGCTGCCAAGGCTGTAACCGGTGAACAGCATCATCGCCGTCCAGCGGCTGACGGCCAGGGGTGAACCGGCTTCGTACAGCGGCAGCACCAGTGACAGGGCGAAGGAGCCGCCCATCGAGAAGCCCATGACCACCGCCCACAATTCGGGAACGAAACGCGGCATGAAGGTCACCATCGCCAGGCAGCCACAGGTGACCAGCCCGCACGCCAGCAGCAGCGGGTAACGAGCGTTGTAGCGCTGAGCCAGCCAAGGCAACAGGAACGAACTGGGCAAGCCCATGAGCATGGCCAGGCTGAGCAGCGAGTTGCTGCGCAACATGCTCAGCCCGGCTTCGTGGTAGCGTGCCACGGCCCAGGTGGCGATGGCATAGAACAGTCCGGCCTGAATGGCGAAGAAACAACTGATCAGCCAGGCGCGCGGCTGCCGCCAGGGCAATCCAGCGCTCTCCTGGCCTTCGGCTGCGCCGGCCTGGTTGGGCAACCACAGCCAGAGCATCACCCCGAGCAACGCCGGCGTAGCCCACACCGCCAGGCCCAGGTGCCAGGCATCGCCGAACAGCGCCGTGGCCGGCGCAGTCAGCACTGCACCACCGGCACCACCAATGGCCATGCCCAGCGAATACCAGCCGACCACACGCCCCATCTGGCTGGCGAAATGGCGCTTGATAAAGCCTGACAGCAAGGGGCCGGCCACGGCGATGGCAGCACCCAGCGCGATGGCACTGCCGATCAGCACCGCACTCTGATGCGCGGCCAGACGCGACAACAGCGCCAGGCCAATTACTCCGAGACAGACCACGATGGTGCGCTCCAGCCCCCAGCGCATGGCCAGGCGCGGCGCCAGGGGCGCGAGCAGGCCCATGCACAGCACCGGCAAGGCCGTGGTCAGGCTGATGAAGCTGCGACTTAGCGACAGCTCCATGGCGATGCGCTCGATCAGCGGCGCGAGAGACGTGATGCCGGGGCGCAAATTGATCGCCGCCAACACCAGGGCCACCAGCAACAGGGCCCGAGGGACTGGTTTCACGAGTTATCCGAGGTCATGACGGCAGGCAGGCCGGGGGCGGCAACCCTACCCCTGCAGGCCGCGCCAGGCAAGCCTGCAGAAGGAAATAACTGACCTCATGGTCAGCTGGCGGACTTGGCCTTGCCACGCATTTTCTCGGCCATGTTGGCCATCTCGTCATAGAGCGCCTGCGGGTTCTTCTGCTTCAGCGCCCAGGCCATGCGACCCATTTCATGCGGCAGGATCATGAAGCTGCCCTTGGCCATCTCATCATGGATGTAATTGGCGATATCTGCCGCGCTGATCGGTGAGCTTTCCAGCAACTTGCCAACCTGCGCCTTCATCGCCGGGGTCGGGCCACGGAAGGAATCCAGCAGATTGGTCTGGAAGAAGGACGGACAGACCACATGCACGCCGATCTCCAGCTGGCGCAGCTCCGCCAGCAGGCTTTCCGACAGGGCCACCACGCCGGCCTTGGCCACGTTGTAGTTACTCATGCCCGGCCCCTGCATCAGGGCGGCCATGGAGGCGATATTGACGATCTTGCCCTTGCTCTTTTCCAGCAGCGGCAGAAATGCCTTGCAGCCCTTGACCACGCCCATCAGGTTGATCGCGATCTGCCAGTCCCAATCCTCCAGCGACAGCTCGCTGAAGAACCCACCAGAGGCCACACCGGCGTTGTTGACGATCACATCGATACCGCCGAACTGCTCTTCGCAGGCTTGCGCCAGGGCGGTCAGCTGGCTGTAGTCACGTACGTCGCAACGGCGAGTGAAGCCATCGCCACCGGCCTCACGCACCAGCTTAAGGGTTTGCGCCAGCCCGGCCTCGTTGACATCAGCCAGCGCCAGGCGCCAGCCCTCACGCGCCCAGCGCAGGGCCATTTCGCGGCCCAGACCGGAACCGGCGCCCGTGATCATCATGCGGTTTTGCATAGCAGCCCTGCCTTCATTGATTGGTTACGATGGCTGCCAGTGTAGCGAAGGCGATAAAGCCACCATGCCTTCATCAGATTTATGAATAGGCAGAGCAAATCACGATCACGTTTTCCTGCGCCAGCGCCCGATCAGCCAGGCATATACGGCAGCGTTGACCAGTACGACGATGGCCCCCAGCCACAGCTGAATAGCCGGGGTGAGCCCGGCCGGATAGATCAGCGGTATCAGATAATGCTCGATGAAGCCGCCCTCGTAGCCGGCCTGCCCGGCCATACGGCGCAACTGGTTTTCCCAGGGCGTCAGCGGGCAGCCCAGGTGCAGGCATTCGACGATTACACCCCAGGCCACCGCCGGCAAATGCAGCCAGATCAGGCTTGGCCAGCGCAGCAGCAACAAGCCGCCGAGCATGACGAAGAGGATGAAGCCCAGGTGGATCACCACCAGCGCGTCGGCAGCCATACGCCAAAACATTGCGCCTCCTTTGAGCGGCGAAGATAAATAGATAAAAATCGCCTCAAAGCCAAAACCTCATTGAGCAGAACTATTACAACCATGCAAACGCCGCATTTCCCGACTCGAGGGCGTGCGACTAGCCTTGCCTACATAGGAAATGATTCTCAAGTAGGTGCATCATGCTCAAGACCCTGACCTTCACCATCATGCACTTCTGCATCGCCTTCGGCGTCACCTACGCGCTGACCGGCAGCGTTGCCGCCAGTGGCCTGGTGGCCGCCATCGAACCGCTGTGCAATTCCGTGGGTTTCTACTTCCACGAGAAAATCTGGCAGCGCTTCGAACGTAAGCGCAATCCTGCGGCCCAGCGCCCCAGGCATGCCTGGCTGCATCACCAGGCCTGAAACCTGCACCGGCAGTGAGTCAGCCTTGCAGCGACTCATCTTTCCCTGCGATAAGGCAGGATGGACTGGCACTTTGCCCCGCATGCTGCTGTCATACGCCGGCAGTTCAATCCAGACGATCTCTTATTCGAAGGGACTCAGTACATGCTCAGCCTTGCCCGACTCGCCGCCCTGTTCAGTGGCCTGGTTTTCTGTGCCTCGGCGCTGGCCGCCGATGTGGACGCCGAAAGCTACGGTTATCCGCTGGCCAACCCGTTCGAGGCGACCATCGCCACCACGCCGCCCGAGCTGCGCCCGGCGCTGCCGGCCGATGCAGACATCCGGCAGCGCGACTACTCGGTACGCCTGCGCCCGGATCGACAATTCGAGTTGCTGGAGAACTTCTGGCCAGTGACCCGGCTGCGTTATCGCCTGGCCGAGCAGAAAGGCCGCGCGCCGCTGATCTTCATCATCGCCGGCACCGGCGCACACTACGCCAGCGGCACCAACGAATACCTGAAGAAACTCTTCTACGGCGCCGGTTTCCATGTGGTGCAGCTGTCGTCACCAACCAGCTATGACTTCATGGCTGCCGCCTCACGCTCTGCCACACCCGGTTACAGCCCGGAAGATGCCGACGACCTGTACCGCGTGATGCAGGCTGTGCGCGCCCAGCACCCGAAGCTCGATGTCAGTGAGTTCATGCTCACCGGCTACAGCCTCGGCGCGCTGCACGCCGCGTTCGTCAGCCAGCTCGATGAAACCCGTCGCGCCTTCGACTTCAAGCGGGTGCTGCTGCTCAATCCGCCGGTCAACCTCTACACCTCCATCACCAATCTGGACAAGCTGGTACAGACCAGGGTGCAGGGCATCGACAACAGCACCAACTTCTATGATCTGGTGCTGGGCAAGCTGACCCGTTACTTCAACGACAAGGGCTACCTGGATATCAACGAGGCCATGCTCTATGACTTCCAGCAGTCAAAAGAGCGGCTCTCGGACGAGCAGATGGCCATGCTCATCGGCACCGCGTTCCGTTTTTCTTCTGCCGATATCGTCTTCACCTCGGACCTGCTCAATCGCCGCGGCCTGATCACCCCACGTGACTACCGCATCACCGAGGGCACCAGCCTCACGCCCTTCTTCCAGATGGCCCTGCGCTGTGACTTCGACTGCTATATCGCCGAGCAACTGATACCCATGTGGCGCGCCCGCTATGACGGCGGCAGCCTCAATCAGTTGATCAACAAGACCAGCCTGTATGCCCTCGAGGACTACCTCAAAGGCAGCGACAAGATCGCCGTGATGCACAACGCCGATGACCTGATCCTCGGCCAGGGCGATATCGGTTTCCTGCGCCGCACCTTCGGCGACCGCCTGACCCTTTACCCGCGTGGCGGGCACTGCGGCAACCTCAACTATCGCGTCAATGCCGACGCCATGCTGGAGTTCTTCCGTGGTTAAGCACAGCACCCTGACCATCGCCCTGCTGCTGGCCGGCGGGCAGGCCCTGGCCGCCAACCAGGTCGACCCTGACGGTTTCACCAATCCGCTGCAGCACCTGCAGTTCAACCCGGGGCTGGACCAGCAGGAATTCGAGCGCGCCTCCAGTGACGCCCTGCAGGTCTATGACCCCCTGGAGTCATGGAACCGCCGCGTCTACCACTTCAACTACCGTTTCGATCAGTGGGTCTTCCTGCCCGTGGTCGACGGTTACCGCTACGTCACGCCGAGCCTGGTACAGAGTGGCGTGCACAACTTCTTCAACAATCTGGGGGAAATTCCCACGCTGGCCAACAGCCTGTTGCAACTCAAGGGCCAACGGGCGATGAACAGCACTGCACGGCTGCTCTTCAATACCATCATCGGGGTCGGTGGCCTGTGGGACCCGGCCACCAAGATGGGCCTGCCACGCTTGAGCGAGGACTTCGGCCAGACCCTGGGGTACTACGGCGTACCGGCCGGCCCTTACCTGATGCTGCCGCTGCTCGGCCCGTCGAACCTGCGCGACACCGGCGGTCTGGTGGCGGATTACAGCCTGGAGAGCGCGGTCAACTACCTCGATGTGGCCGATGCCAGCGCCGACAATCCCGGCATCACGGCGCTGCGTATCGTCGACACCCGTGCCAATACCGGCTTCCGCTATGGCCAACTGAATTCGCCATTCGAGTACGAGAAAATTCGTTACTTCTACCACGAGTCGCGCAAGCTGAAGATTGCCGACTGAAGCCTGGGCCATGCATCGAATTAATCGATGCATGGCCGGCAAATTTTCCACCCAAATATCGATTCGATGCGACTAGCATGGCGCCATTCCTACCCACAAGGAGCTCGCCATGACTTCGCCACGCCGCGTCATCAGCATCCAGCCTGGCCAACCCGCCTCGGACGGCGCGGGGGTGCGCCTCAACCGCGTGATCGGCGGACCGGGCCTGGAGCGCTTCGATCCCTTCCTGATGCTCGACGAGTTTCCCACCGACAACCCCGACGACTACATCGCCGGTTTCCCGCCGCACCCGCATCGCGGTTTCGAGACCATCACCTACATGCTCGAACATAGGTGCAAAAGCACAACAGGAAAAATCCGCCCATAAATCCCCAGCGGGATAGCTCAACTGCCGAACCACCCCAGCGGTTAAGGGCTGTAAAGCGGTTTGGATTCGTTAAAATCCGACAAAAGAAAAGCCCCGGCTTGTTAGGCTGGGGCTGCTGTTCGTTAGGCCCATAGGCGTTTGATGGTCGATAAGCTGACCTCTAGATGCTTGGCTGCTTGGCTCTGACTCACACCTTCAGCTTTCAGTTTTTGAACGTCTTCACGGCTTGCGGCAGCAGGGCGGCCCAGCGTTTTGCCATCTTTCTTTGCACGCTCTAAGCCTGCCTGAGTGCGTTCTATCAGTAGGTCACGCTCAAACTCGGCTACAGCAGCCAGAACGCCCATTGTCATCTTTCCCGCTGCACTGGTGAGGTCTACACCACCAAGGGCGAGGCAGTGAACCCGGATACCCTTACCCTCAAGCATCTGCACTGTCTGCTGCACGTCGATGGCGTTACGGCCCAAGCGGTCAAGCTTGGTCACTACCAGTACGTCAGTGGCTTCCATTCGATCCATTAGCTTCTGAAAGCCCTTGCGCTCGCTTGCGCTGGTGCTGCCTGAGATTATTTCCTCCACTATGCGCTGCTGCTGAATATCAAAGCCTGCTGCTTTTACTTCCTGCACTTGGTTGGCAGTGGTTTGGTCGGCGGTGCTGACGCGGCAGTAAAGGAAAGTGCGGGACATAGCGGAAACCTCAAGGTATCAATAACGCGGTGTCATTATATCTACTGGGTTCAAAATGTAAAACACTATTTTTTGACACCAAAGAACGGATTGATGTGATTAGGTGTCAGAATCGACCGTTTTTGATACCAGGCTTAAGTTGGGGGGAGTTAGTTACCAGATGGTTTTTATCTTGCTATGATGGCAATTCGCCGTGACGAATGGATGCACTATGAAGTCAATTCTCCTAGCTCTACCGGTACTAATTAGCCTAACTGGGTGCGCAAGCATTGTTAGCGACTCTCGCTACCCAGTCTCTGTTGACTCCTACCCGTCAGGAGCAAGCTTTGAAATTCGTAATGAAGATGGCTTATCGGTTTCCAAAGGCCATACTCCTAGTCAGGTAAGTCTTGAGGCTGG
This sequence comes from Ectopseudomonas mendocina, assembly GCF_008041835.1. Lineage (GTDB taxonomy): Bacteria > Pseudomonadota > Gammaproteobacteria > Pseudomonadales > Pseudomonadaceae > Aquipseudomonas. The sequence goes on along the minus strand of NZ_VRYE01000001.1, from coordinate 6,100 downwards.
CTCTGGTTACTTTGATGGAGAAACATATAAAGTAATCTACACAAAAGAAGGCTATACAGCACAAACAGCTATAATTGATAGCGAAATTGATGGATGGTATTGGGGGAATATTGCTATTGGTGGGCTAGTTGGAATGCTTTTTGTTGATCCGGTAACCGGTGCAATGTATAAGCTTCCCAAACATGTTAGTGTGAGTCTCCTGCCTGAGGAAAACTCAACTCGGGCCTTGACTGAAAGCTCCGAAAGTTCAGAAAGTAATAGCAATCAGGCTGTGCTGGATGAAATAGCTAATGATCCATCAATTTCGTATGATGAATATCGTCGACGCTATGAGATTATTAACAGAAGTAAACAAGGAAGATGAGTATGAAATTTTATTTCATTTTAATCGCGGCAATGATGCTTCATGGTTGTGCATTTACAAGTGAAGTAATTGATATCACTTACAATCCACAGGCTGGAGTAAAAAGCAGTCAGGAATACCAAGAAATTATAGTGGGTGTAAGTACTACCGATAGCCGTGCTGACAAGCAGCGAGTAAGTAGTAAAAAGAATGGCTACGGTATGGAGACTGCTCCAATTTTATCTAGGCAGGATATCCCGACAATCGTGTCAAGTGCCATTAGGGATGAGCTTACTAATCGAGGTTTTCGGGTGAGTCAAAACAGTCCTTCGATACTGCTTAGAGCTGAAGTAAGGCGCTTCTATAATGACCACAAGCTCGGTTTTTTCTCTGGAGATGCTGTTGCTGACTTCGAGTTCTCTGTTGATGTTGTTACTCCAGATGGTCGTGAGATATACAGTCGTGGGATAGTTGCTCAGGGTAAAGAAGAAAATACTCAGTTGGCGACAGGTAATAATGCAGCGCTGGCGCTTAGCAAAGCATTGTCTGATGGCATGTCTCAGCTATTCTCTGATAATGATTTCGTTGCGGCTCTTAGCGTTAGTGATAAGAAAACTGAGATAAGTAAGTCTAAAGAGCAGTTGTTAGACGAGCTTTCCCAAGATGATAGTATTTCTTACGACGAATACTTGCGGCGAAAGAAAATTATCATGCGTGAGTAGTGGCGCTTAACCACTCTTAGTCATGAAGCTAGATAGAATCAGTGTTTGAGAGTGTAAGGGGCTTGGCGTGAGTAGTCTGCTATAGCCCCTTTCTTCTGTTTATACGCTGTGTTTTTCCGGCAACTGCATTTCGCCATAGCATTCGTCTGCCTGTTTTTCAAAGTCTGCAAGCTTCTTAGCCTTGGCTTGTTCCTGACGCTTCCGCTCTTTTTCTTCTTCAGCTTCCATTAGCTGCTGCACAAGAAGCTTTTTGTAGTCTTCACGTTCTTTTTTAAGGGCTTCGAAATAATCTGTTTTAGTCTGTTCATAAATTACAGTTAACTCAGCTTCCTGTATCTCTTGTGGCTTAATCATCCGTGCTCTGAATGCCAGAGGCATCATATTGATTGGTGTCTTTGAGCATAGTGTGTAGCCTTCCTTTTCTTTCTCAATCACAGCCATTAGGAAGTTATATGCAATGTCACCTTTGACGTATTCATAATTTTCAGCATGGAGATATAGGTTCGCGCGTTGTTCTTGAAGGCGGGTTAGCTCTGCTTGGCTGTACTCGGCTGGTGAGCCTTTTATGGTGGTTTTTGTAGTCATGGATTGATTCCTTTTGTTGGGTGGATTTAAATAGAACGCTTGGATTGCTTGATAAGTGCTTTGATAGCTGCCCGTACCTCTGTACTTGCTGGCTTGGGAGTAGCGTTAGACTTAGCTTTAACTGAAGATTTAGTTTGCTCTGATAGCTCTTCTTGCTCTTCTATTAAAGCCTCTTGATGTCTCTGCTGTACCAGCAATAGAAGCTCATGTTTCTTTTCTTTGGTCATTATTTGTTTTATCCTCTTTTGTTGTTTGGATTGGTGAGGGCTTAGTGGCAGTAAGGCTTGAGTGATATGTGGTGCAATATTTATTACTACTAAGCCTGTTGATTTAAAATGGTATCCAAGTAGTATCTGGCGATGGTCTTTGACTGGGGATTATTGGATCTTCGACTTGATAGTAGTCATCAGGGTAGTCGTAATACTCTCGGCAATGCACATCAGCATTAAAAACAGCCAGGAATGAGTTAGATTTGTCATTCTCGCTGATGCGGTGTAGGTCAGCATTCTGCACCAGCCCCACAAGAACAAAAGCGGCCTTTAGCTTTTTGACGTTTTCGCTGTACTCATTAATCTCATCTGTGAGATAAGGCAGATCAAATGAAGGGCTGAAGTCAGGTTCTCCATTCTCTACAACAGTTAATGAATCTACTTGCAAATAGCTACGAAGCGTGTTTGTGATCAAGCCTCGATCTATTTCTGCGCCTTGCAGAGTGTTGAATGCGGTAAAGCTAATAAAGTCTCGAAGCTTGGAGAGTTCTTTTTCAGATTTGAGTGATAAAGGCTTGTATTCGTAATACCAGCGACAGTTGGTCGCTGTGATGCTACTTAATCCGTGTTCACCTGGGTTCTGTGCCAGCATCTGAGCCACTGCCCTCACAGCAGCCGCTACAAACAACAGGTCGCCTTGCCTCTCTGTACCATAGGATGCAAACCGCTCTAATTCTTCCAAGTACACTACAAGACTACGCTTTGCCATCAAGCTGATGGTGAATAGGCTTTTGCCCAGTAGCTCAGCCTCAAGCTTCCTGAGAGCCTGTGTGCCCATTTTCTGAAGGTCAGCAAGGGAGAGCGTATTCTCAGGTAGCTTGCTGATACGCTCTGCTAAGACAAAGCGCTGAGCCTTTTTAATCGGGTGCTTTCGTGCGTAGTCGATTAGCTTCTGACCGAGATACTTCTTCACCTTCTCAAGCGTCTTAGCGTGTGTTTCTTCCTTACTGGTCAGCCAGCGCTTAGACAAGGCAGATCGACGGATGCTTAAACCCTGACCTTGATAGCATTTTGAGCCTTGCACTTGATTAGCTAGGCTACTACCAATGAAAAGGTTCTGATGGTTCAGTAGCCCTACAGTGTCTTTTCCTGCTGTAGGACTAATGTGGCATATGTGAAATTTAGAGTTATTTTTTTCGCTATCGTATCCGTAGCACTTGTAACGATAGTTATAAACTTCAAAGAGTTTTTCTAAATCTACATCTTGCAGGATTTCTACTGTACCAGCTCGCTGGCATTCTCTTGCAATCCAGAGCCATGCATCAGAGCAGGGTAGTTTTTTTATTCTATTGCTGGCTGTTTTGTTGGAGCGAAATTTGTCTTTACAGCTTTTTGAGCAGAATTTAGCTTTGTGTTGCGAGGTTTGGAACTCAGTATTACAGTGTTCGCAGATTCGTTTCCTCTTGATTGTCATTATAAACCTCTCGTTCTGGGGTCTTTAATAGTGCGTATTGCTGGCTAATAAGCTTTTGAATTACATAGCTCGGGCTGGTACTGGCGAATCCCATCAGCTCCATAAGCTTCAATAATTCGGTCTGACTTCGTTCGTTGAGTCTGAGGCGCATTTGTAGCTCCCTTGTGTTTATTGGTATTTTTACCGTTTAAAAAGCAATAGAACTCCACCCAAGGAAAATAACTGCCTTGTAGCTTGTTGTGGTTTCTATGCTGATTTTTACCTGCAAATACACAGGTTACGGCGGGATTTATTGCTTGGTTAGCTGAAGAGGCTGCAACAGCTCGACAATTGCTGTTTCCACTGCCCTGATAGCGTTTGTGTCTGTCAGTGACAGTAGGATCGATTTAATTTCCTGCAAAACTTTCTTGCGTTGCCTGTGTAGGCGGATGGTACAGGCGTTAGAACATAAAATTCTGTTGCTTCGACCTTCAATTGGTTTGTTGCATACTACGCAGCATCGGCACATAGCTTTTCTCCTCCTTCTTCTTGTTGTGGGTTGTATAGTGGGTGCTTTTCGTTGAGTGGGTGAAAACCTTCGACTTTGATACAATGTCCGATCCACTCAATGAAAGCGCCACGAGTGGCAAAGCGGTGTTTGAATTGGCTTCTAAATGTGTAACTAAGCTTGTTGTTACAGAAAGATGAACAGCAAACTCGGGATGAGCGCTGTGTGTCCATAGGACTCCCACACCAACAGCATGAGCGCTGTACGATATGAGAAGCAGATTTTCTTTTAATACTGATAGATACAATAGACAAGCGTAGGTGCTCCTCCAAAAATAGGATTGTGATAAATAAATAATTAAGTGCAATAGAAAGGGCTGCTAACTTAGAGGAACCACAGCCCCAGGTGTGAGCTAACATTTGAACTCAAGAGGACAAACTAGAAAGTCAGATTGCTAGCTCGAAATAGCCAAAACTCAGGCAAAGGAGGATAAACCTGAGAGCTGGCTTTAAAGCAAGATAAGAAGAAAATCGAGAGGGTGAAGCGAAAAGAGCAAGGAATAGAAAATTACTTTCCCTACTCTTTAATTGTCTCATTCAATTGCGATTTTGTCAATAGTTGCAGTAACTATTTCTTGCTTTTCTCAAGCTTTTCTGCTGCGATTCTGATTTTCAAAGGGCTGGCGGGAAGTTGTATTTAGTTATTTCGTTAAAAACCTAAAAATCTCCTGATGCAGAACAGGTCGTATCATCCAAAAAACTCGGCTAAGCATTATCCCCACGCCTGTAGCGCTCTCTGAACAAATATGCCAATAGTGTATTAGGTGGCAGTGGCGGGCAAGGCCTGCTATTTATTTCATCAAGAAATTCTTGATGCTCAGGCCTAAACATTCGTAGATATTCTTCCACGCCAAATACTTCATAGACATATGATTCTTTTAAACGATCAAACCCTTTGTAATGCCACAAACATAAGTTATTGTTAACTTTAATTGAACCGTCCGGATAACACCAGATCGCATAGTCTGATTGTTGCAGCAGCGCATTAAGCTTTATTGGGTCATTTTGGAGATAGTCCCACTCCACCTCAACAATTTTTTCCAGTGGCACCTCTGCTTCAGTCGAACGGTCAAGAATCAACCTTTCTTCCTCAAGCTTAGTTCGTGCTGCCTGCATAGCAGTAAGTTTCTCTTGTACTTCCGGAACGAGTCCTACTGCTGCGATGGTGCTTGCCAAATTCCCGATACTCTTTGATATCTCCTCAAGTTCGCCTTCAATTTCAATTCGCCTTTTTTGCTGTTTCGTGAGCATTTGCCCCGCCAAAGCACGCTGAATAAAAGGTAGCGATGTATCGGTACGTACTCGTTCAAGAACTTGTTTTGGAATTGACTTCGAATTGCTACAGCCATCAAGAGTTAGGCGGGCTCGGCTGGTACATTGCATCGTCGAACCCGTTTTAGCGTGTTTTTTGACGTTAAAATTTCGTCCGCACATCCCGCATTTTACTAAGCCCGTTAGCATATACGTAGTCGGGGCACTTCGTTTTTGACTCTTATTGTTCTCAAGTTGCCGCTGTACACGATAGAAAAGCTCCTTCGGAACAACGGGGTCGTAAACGTTCGGTATATCGTTCCAGTAGCCAATCGCGGTGGGATTGGTGAGCCATCGTTTCACTGTTGTGCCGTTAACCGTCTGTAGCAGTTCATGACCTGATTCCCGAAGGCGTCGGCAGATACGCCGCTCCCCTAAGCCAGCGGCATAATCTTCGAAAGCTTGCCTAACGAGTGGCACCAATGATTCGATCAGCTTTCCATCCTTGCCAAGCCAAAGCGGAGTATGACGCCTTACTCCCTTACCTTCTTTGGCGTCCCTCCTACGTCGGTCATATGCTGCGTTTATCCGACGAGACAAAGTCTCGCTATAGTTGTATGACTGCTGAACCTTCGCCACGAGTAGGAACAAGTGGTTATTGTTTACTGACTTTTGGTCGTAGGTTAACCCGTCATCCAGCGTAACAATCCCCACTCCCGCACTGACGATCTTCCCAAGTAAGGGAAGCATCTCTAGCGGCTCTAGCAGCCTGTCGGACTTGAATTCATAAATGGACAGAGCGCGACAAAGACAAAGCGAATTGCCCACTATTTGAGCGTTTTTAACCGGTTGTTGCCCTGAATTTCCTGAATTCGAGCGGATTCAGCCTCTGTTCACGCATTTTGAACGGAATGCGGGCGCAACGTGGCCATGCGTTTCAAGTTCAACGCCAGGCACACCAGGGTCCATT